>JBEKIG010000119.1:0-1124 GCA_050011875.1 Nitrososphaeria archaeon | reverse complement strand
GGCACTATTTTACTTAGGCAAAACTAACGCCCACCTTAAATGGGTCGAAAGAAAGGTGATTGTACAGAGGCTCGGCCACTAATGAGACGCATAACTCCAGAGTGGATTCATCAGAAGTCAATGTGGCTATTGGCAAGCCCAGACCATTGGAAAGTGAAAAATGACCCACATCCTTTTTCTTCCAAGTCTCCGACGCGAATTTATATTTATTACGCAAGCCCGTTTTATAAACGGAAGTTTATTTATTGGGGCCAACCCGCGAACTGGATGAAAGAAACTCTCTGTCGAATTGACGATGATAGGCATCGTCTAACTAACATTCTATTGGCCGAATGGGACAAAGAGGATTATGTAATGCTCCTTTCCAGAAATTATATAGTTGGAAGGGACGGGCCAACTTTTATACACCCAATTCTCTTTGGATTTTATCACCCGCAATATAAGGGGAATCCCGCAATATAAGGGGAATTTAAACTTTCCACTAGTATGGGGCGACCTCGCTCAATACAAATGGAAGCGTTTTGAAGATAAATATCGGTTTTCGCCTGTATTGAGTGTGCAGAAGAGAGGCGATGAAGACTTTCGTATTAGAAGGCAACAGGCTGGACAAATGGCACTGAGAGGCTTAGCGGCAAGAGGCGAATTCTAATGGAATACCGCGACATTAAAAGAGATTTCTTCCGAGATAAGCTTTTCAACCATCCAGGGGATTATAGCATGGTTCCCGAGAGACTGGTGAAGCGGTGGGAAGATTTGTGGATGAATCCAATTCCATTGACTTGTATTCCCGCAAACCCGCGTTTGATGAATCACTATGCGCTTGGCGCGGACCCAGAATTTAGTTTGATTTCAAAGGGGACTTATTACAAAGCGACTGACTTCGGTTTGTCAGCGGGTCGGGCATTTGGGGCAGACAATAATGGACGACTTGTGGAATTAAGGCCGATGCCAAGTAAGTTTGCATTGGATGTGGTGGCTTCACTTCTTGCAGAGTTGCAATGGGCTGCTCGATTGACAAATGGTTTAGCAGCTTTGGATTGGATTTCAGTCCCTTACGACCAACAAGATGGTTTAGGTGGGCATGTTCATTTCGCTCGGAAGCGTTGTGAAGAAGACCGGGACGC
>JBEKIG010000118.1:0-1060 GCA_050011875.1 Nitrososphaeria archaeon | reverse complement strand
GCATGAAGAACAGGAGGAACACACTCGTCTCCTACAGTGAACAGATATCCTTTCTTGCCACGCTTCTCGAAGCAGTCGATGCTGGTATGCATGGCAGCAAAGTACCAAGGGAAAGTATAGCTCTCGTTATCATTTCCACCACCCCTACCTTCCAGATAAAACTTCTGAAGCTGCTCTGCAATCTTGATATCAACTTCGAATTGTGTTACCTGCAACGGAGCACGTTCATGCATGGCAGCATCACCAATTGCCATGAACATAATCTGCGGATCGGTGATAGGCTTACGATCATAGATTTCTGTTGCCAGTACGTTCAATCCTTCACGAATCTCACCAATTGCCATGAACATAATCTGCGGATCGGTGATAGGCTTACGATCATAGATTTCTGTTGCCAGCACATTCAATCCTTCACGAATCATCTGCTTAGAAATCATGCCCATCGAACCTGTCTGATCAATGCCTACGATCAAAGCAGTCGATTCAGGATACGCATCACTGTCTCTCGATTCCCTGATCTTTACATCTTTGGGATTGAGAAGAGGATCGATATCCGTATTTGTAAAAAGTTCTGCACCACTTTTGCCTGTTACGTGAGTACTAGCATATGTTGTCCAATCTCTTGCTGTGTAACTTCCTTTTCCTGTAGTCATGTTATTTTCCTTTCGTTAGTTTAGACTATTCAGAATAGTCAGTTCGTTTTCCATTTACTGTGAATACTGCACTACACCGTTTGTCTTTTCCTATCTTACAAGGAACACTAGGAGAAGGATTGTATACATGTTTCTTCTCTAGTACAACAATGCGAGAAGGTAAGATACATGAAGATGAAGTACATGGTTGTTGCACAGGTACAGTTACAGGTACTACAGGCGTATTAGGTTTCTCGTATTGTGCTGTAAAGAAAATACCTAGCGACAATATAAGAACTATACCGATTGATGCTGTTGCTTTTTGTGTTTTAGTTGTGGTCATTTGATTTCCTTTCTCCAGTATACTCCGGTCCAATCTACAGTATGTATTGGTGATTGTATATTATGTGCTGCTCTGAAATCTTCTA
>JBEKIG010000117.1:0-1024 GCA_050011875.1 Nitrososphaeria archaeon | reverse complement strand
TTAGCTTCTGGTGTTCTCTAACCTCATTACAGGTGTTATTGAGGTTCTTCTCATTAGGACCATATTTTTCAAGTAGACGTTGTGCTCTCGCTTTTCCCATTTATGAGTACCTTCTTTAATTGCATACTATAACTATACACTCACTAAATTATAAACATTTCAATAATAAGAAGCGAAGACATTTAACGTCAGTCCTCATTCAGACGGAGCAAGATTAAAACTTATTACACGTATTATCTTATGCTCATATTTCTTACGTGGGATGTTTGGTTTAACCTCAGAACATCCAAATGACTGTGATGACAGGTTATTAACGAGAGGCTGTTACTCTCGGAGCAGAGTTTTAACGAGTTTCTCGTACTCAGGTAATTCTCGGAAGGTTTATTTTCGCTGGATGCCTACAACAGTCACCATGAACGGTTTACCACCACCGAAAGGGCGTAACACAGGCAAAGCCATATCGAAGCCAACGCTTCGGATGTTACTGTGATATTTGTTATGTTTGTGATTGTTGTAAGGGATAACCCGAAGGTAGTGTGTATGCTTCCCTGTGGATGAGGACTAAATCAAGGCGATTGTTACTCCACATATAGACTGACTATTTTGGAAGGGATTGTCACAGTCCAAGTTTCTTCTGCTACCCTTCCAGCTAACATGAGATAAGCGGTGGTTCGGTGTGCAATAGAGTTCCCGAGCTTTGCATAGCATCTTAGCTGACTTGGTTTGTAATTAATCTTAAACCAAAGAAACGCATATAAGCGTTTTGGTCTATCTTACTTTACTTTTTGTTCGTCAATTACTGCTGCTACTGTTACTGCTGCTGCTTCGGTTACTGGAACTGGATTAGCTTCAACTGCTGCTACGTCTGCCTTGGCTGCTGGTTCAGATGCTTTAACTTCTGAAAGACCAGCTTCAACGTCTGCTACTGCTGCTGAGACATTCCCACCCATGAACTCTTCCATGCCTTTAGCAATCATACCGACACCAGTACCTATGCCAGCAATTCCTTCGAGTCCTTGTCCTT
>JBEKIG010000116.1:0-1294 GCA_050011875.1 Nitrososphaeria archaeon | reverse complement strand
TTCTTTGTTCTTCGGACTTACAAAGAAACATGCTGAAATTCCACACCACAGAAACGCAAAGAACACCAAAATTCCGCTAGGTCTGTTCAAAAATAAACCTAGTACAATCCCTGATAGAAATAACACTAAGCCTATCTTAAGACAGAAGTTCCATCGCTTATGCCACTTCTTCATAAGGTCTTCTGCTGCATCATATAGTTCGTATGAATTCATTTTGGTTTCCTTATAGTTTTTCTGGATTGGTTATTCCTGCTGCTTTTAATCTTTCGACAGCATCTACATCGAATCCTTTAGCTTTATCAGCAATACAACTTCCTAATTCTTTTAATACTTCAGGAGATTGAGACAGAAAATAATCTACTCCTCTGACTTCTAATCCTTCCAGTAAAGCAATCAGTTTTTGTTTGTATGACTTCAATGAAACTCCGTTGTATTGGAGTCCTACCCTGTAATTGTTCGGACTTCCAGTAAATTCATCATACTGCTTGCCGAATTCAGAAGTACTATGTACTCTGAAATCCTTGAGGAACACCTGACCTACATCGATATTAATGTCAGGTGCAACATGAGTACGACTAACATCACCTTCAATCGAAACAGAACCGTCTATGGCTAATGCTGACGATGCTGCTAACAATAACATAGAAATCAACAAAGCTATTCTTTTCATTCAGTCCTCTTTCTATATACATATTTTACTACGTTGTTCATTCCTTTCTTTCTATATACAAATTCTACTCCTCTGTTCATTCCTTCAATAACAACTCCTAATGTACATTCAGTTGCTATCTGAACTTCTCCAGTTTCCTCACTATATAGTTCGTCTCCGAGTTTTGGAAAGTGACATTTCTTTTCGTTGTCCTTAGTATATTCAGAATTGCCATACAGGAACATTTGAGCATCATATATCGTATCAGCATATCCTAATACTCGATAAGCAATAGTTCCATCATGAACAGTACATTTTTCAAGTTCAGTTTCTGTAGGAGTGTTCATTGTGAAAAATGAATTTCCTGCTTCTATTCCTTGAAGGATTATAAATTCACATTTGTTATCTGGATTTTTGGTAAACAATGTAACCTCCGTGTTTAATTTTTAGTGGGAGAGGACAGTTATCAATGGGCGTTTATTCCCTCCTCCGTTACTCTCTAACCCTACCACCATCAGGAGCTTTGTCGCTACACCTGTTTTTTAGGATCACCACAATCCCTTGGCTTTATCGGGTGTCGTCCCGACTAGCTCGTTGGTATTCGAGCACCGCTTTTTAGATAGTACCTCTGGTCATTTGGGTTGC
>JBEKIG010000115.1:0-1930 GCA_050011875.1 Nitrososphaeria archaeon | reverse complement strand
AGTGAACCACAGGTTGCCGTCGGGACCCGCAGTAATACCGTTTGGGTAAGCATTAATTGTAGGAAGATTATATTCAGTAATGACACCTGTCTTTGGAGAAATTTTACCGATTTTACTTTTAAGGGTATCTGTGAACCACAGATTACCATCAGAACCAGTTGTAATGGCAAATAGGTATACACCTTGGGGTGAGCCCAATGTGGGTGCAGATGCTGTTGTTTGTGACGTAGTTGACGATGTGGTAATATCACTGCTGCCAATACATCCAGATAATCCTATTGAAATAATCAAACATGACACGCTAACGCATATCACTCCCAATTTCTTAAACAACATAATTAAATCTCGCTGATGAAAAATAACCTTTGAGACGGAGCATTGTTAACAAAATTCACTTTTTACATTGATTATATTAAGGGCTGTCTTCATAACTCATTCCGTTTCGTTTTCTTCACTAATTTTGAAAAGACCCTTTAACTAATTATACGAAAATATAGGGAAAACATTGCACCGATATTTTAAAATAACGTAAAATACGCAGTTACTAATGGTCTCATAATAGTCTAGACATTATAACCTCAATAACCTTATAATATAGGTATGAGAGAAACTGACGCACGACGGCTGAAACACACAGAACTTACAGAAAGTATCTGCTGTTCAGGATGGACAACGGGTGACCTTGGTGGCAAAAGTGCTTGGAATACAAAGATCGACTCTGTTTGGCTGGCTTGCCCGCTATAGACGTGGAGGATGGGATGCCTTGGACGCTCGAAAGCGAGGCGGACGCCCGCCCAAGTTGACAGCCAAGATGCTGGCATGGATTTATGATACGGTGACGACAAAAGATCCTCGTCAAATGAAATTTCCTTTCGCACTGTGGACGAGTTCCATGGTAGCGGAATTAGTATGGCGTCAGTTCCACATTCGTCTCAGTAAAGCGTCGGTATGCCGGCTATTGAATCAACTTGGTCTCAGTCCTCAAAAGCCGCTGTGGCGTGCTTTTCAGAAAGACCCTAAACTTGTTGAGAAATGGGTCAAAGAGGAATACCCACAAATTCTCGCTCTGGCCAGAAAGCAAAAGGCAGACATTTTCTTTGGTGATGAGGCAGGAATGCGTTCCGACTTTCACTCAGGCAAGACATGGGCAGTTCGTGGTAAAACACCTATCATTTCTACTACTGGGGCCCGTTTCGGATGCAACATGATATCTGCAATTTCCCCCCGAGGTGCCATGCGATTCATGCTTGTCGAAGGTAATGTTACCGTTGCTTTCTTTCTTGATTTCTTGAAGAGGCTGATGTACAACTGGACCCGTAATATATTTTTGATTGTTGATGGCCACCCGGTTCACAAATCAACGGCAGTTTCAAAGTTTGTGGCTTCTACGGAAGGGAAACTAAGACTTTTTCATCTTCCACCATATTCTCCTGAACTCAATCCTGACGAACAGGTCTGGAATCATCTGAAAAATCATGGTGTGGGGAAACAGCCTGCAACCGGCCCGGACCAATGGGAAACAGCCTGCAACCGGCCCGGACCAATTGAAACGTATGATTATTTCCCATCTCAGAAAACTACAGAAATTACCCGGCCTTGTACGCTCTTTCTTTGGAACACCAGAAACTGTTTATGCTGCAATTTAAAGAGACCATATTATTATGAGACCATTAGTATCTCGCAGAGGTTCGATTTTGTCTTGCACTATTTGAATCGTCTTCTTAAAATCCACCTTCCCACAAGATTCATTAAATGCACATTTAATTTCAGGTAATATATTTTGCTCGACATAGTTATGGAATTTGGAGAGTGTGAGAGTGTCGCCACCGCTATCGGTGACGAGTTTCGTCACGATCAAGCATGAGTCATGGGTTAGACTTATTGTCACCAGATTGAAAAAGTTCATCTTCATTGGTTCAAGAAATAAATC
>JBEKIG010000114.1:0-1013 GCA_050011875.1 Nitrososphaeria archaeon | reverse complement strand
TGCGGGATTGCCCCGCTGTTGAGGAACTATCTTTGTAAAACTTCTTTTACTTTTTCATCAAAGTCTTGTAAATCTATATCCGTAAACCATTCCCCGCTGGTTCTCTTGTCTTCGTATAGTTTATGTAGCCGTTTTTCTACGAAGCAAGCATCACTCTTGCTGTGCACAGGCACCGCTCTAAGCAGAAATAGTTCAAAAGGAAGGCAGGGAGTAGACAGTTCCTTTAACCTAACCTCGGGGTGATTTGACACTCCTATTTTGAACCAAGAATATTTTCCACTACCCATTAGGTACACATAACAAGAAAAGGGCCTTGAAAAACACAACGCATTTATTGTTCGGTCTGCTTTAACGACTGCTGATCGTGCTATTTTTTGTGAAGTATTCATGTGCTCTCCCGAAAGATCGCACGGGGAGAAGTTCGGGCTTCTCCCTCGCGCTAACCCAGACCGCTAAGTGCTGGGCTTTTTTGACTCTTCAACTTCTATTATACACATGGGTCCAAGCGTAGTGCGCACCTACCCCTACTCTTGTCCTAGACCTCGGATACCTAAGAACCTCCTCTGACTCTCCAATCGAGCTTCCCTCTTCAGGCTTTCTTCAATTGGCAAAGCATCGATTTTTGCGTCTATCTCCTTCATTCTAATGGTTGCTTTGACTACTTCATTGGCTTCCCACAGGTATTGTTTTACACCTTTGGTTGACTGTGACATGCTTCTATTTGTGCAATCCTCTACTTGCTCATGGGACAACAAACCTAGCATTTCCTTGTACTTACGCAACTTTCTCTGTGCATATTTCTCTGCAAATGTTTTATTCATACTACCTAGTATAAGACCTTGTGCCGAAAAAATCAAGGGTTTTCTTTGGGTACATAAGTAACAGTGCGCACTCCGTTTGACCCCCCATGTTATTCTAGAAACATAATCCATGGGCAGGCCATATACTATACATAGGTAGTAAGCACAGTTACTGTAAACAAAGGACTTATATGGTCCCTTAGTAACTAAACC
>JBEKIG010000113.1:0-1035 GCA_050011875.1 Nitrososphaeria archaeon | reverse complement strand
CAACACACTGTACAATATAGTTTTCGATAGAACGTTTCAGGTATACGATCATCATCAATGATAGCAACATGCTCTGATAAAGCTTTTAATTTGATAGGATATGTGATCCTTTTCTTTTTCAAAAGGTATTCTAGATTCTCTACCAGGAAATTGACTATACGAACACTATTATTATCAGTTATCATAGAGAAACAGTTACCATGTTTTCTTGGATACTTACCATAGCTTCCAACTAAGGTTTGTAATCCTATACCGATTCCGTTCATTCTTTCTCCTCTGGAGTTCTTACTAATCTATAATCGAATGCCGTCATGAGATTACAAATCTGACTTAACTTACCAGCAAGAGTATCTAACGGTTCCCATTGTGGATGTACAAATCCACCCTGTTCTTTGAATTCTTTCATCAAATGCTTTAGTATTGTATCTACAAAAGCATTTGCTACAACATCTTCTTTGACATGAAAGGTTTCGGTTACACGGATATTGTTAAATTGCATGTTTGCAAATTCACTAGAAGACGCAAAAGAAAGATCAGCAAAACAATCTCTACAACACATAGTTACTTTACCAGAATCGCTTTGGAAAATATCTAAGTTATTATGTTCGCAATCTTTCATTTTGTTCTCCGTTAAAAGTTATTTTCGTTCTCCCAAAATATTTCTATTAGTTTGATCAACAGTTCGTTTATTTTATCAAAGTCTGGTACAGTTCGAAGATTACCTTCACTTTTTTCTAATTTATCTTTTCGAGCTATAATCATTTCATGAATTTCATCAAACGCAAATTTTCCTGTTCTAATATCCAGGAGCAATTGTTTTTCTTGTAAAGGGAATTCGATCTTGCCAGTTTCAAGAAGTTCTTGACCTTCAACGATCAATCTCATACAATGCATCATGAACTTTGTATCAAACCCATACTTAGTCCACATATCCTGCCTGTGAGAGGCATTCTTTATACGAGTCGATACTTTGTCCATTACCTTACGCATCTTCACGTTACAATTGAAATTCAGTCCTCCTATGCTAACATGATC
>JBEKIG010000112.1:0-1402 GCA_050011875.1 Nitrososphaeria archaeon | reverse complement strand
CTGGAACAACCTGACTTGTCTTTTTCCCTTTACCTTGTTTTCCTATTCCCCTACTCTCATATGTAGGTATACCCTCATATAGGGTGGTTTATGGGCTTGCCCCAGTGTGGTCTAGGATTTTAATGAAATTATTCTTGGACACTTATGAGGGGGGGGTCCTACCTTAATGGTTAAATGATCGGTTTATGCCGTTAAAACTTTGCGTTGAGCTAAAAGCGCAGCTTAATGAGCAATTACCTCCTGCGTGCACTTAAAGATATCTACGATGGCCTCTAATGCATCCTCCGAGGAGCAACAACAGGAGTGCCCGGGCTTGATTTTTTTAAGTGCTATCTAAATCCGGCTGAACTAAAATCGCTGTTCAATAGCTATTGGGCGTCACTGGGTCTCTACAATGGCCTTTAATGCTTGGTATCTTCAAGCAACAACATAAGTGTCCGGGAATGATGCCCCAGTATATCTTTTGGAGAATTGTGAACGTGATGTTTTTATCTGGTTTATCAAGAACAATGGCGACGCTGATGGAGGAGTTTTTTAAGTTTGTTGCCGATGCCTTGGTTTCGTGCCGAGAACTCTGTGGTGAACGATGATGACGACTCTGGTTGTGTTATCTTGGATTTTATCTTTTGATTCCTTGCCTTTGTTTTTTTATCTATTTCTTCTTAACTCTGGTGACTCTATATTTTATCTTTTTAATCTCCTGCACCCTCTCTCGTGGGTGTCCTATATGGCCCCCAGGGCGGACAACTCTCATTGTGGAGTTGCTGTAGGTAAGATTCAATAACATAATTTGTGGAACTTCACCTGTGGGGGGACCCTACCTTAATGGCAGCTGAACGGACCAAATGGCCTCCGCCGCATCCTTCGTGTTTTTCTACGATTGGGCTCTGCATATCTGGATAAGCCGGGCTTGGAATGTCAGTGTATCTGGTTGCCTTTTTCAATCGCCTGGTCGTCCGTTGACCAAACCCTCCCCTGTGTTTAGATTTCTTAGTTTTGCCTTGTGTTAATTAAGTTTCTAATTCGCAGCCATCGTTATTCTCCAATCTCTCCGCAATTTGGGAGCCGATGCTATTGTTTTTTACAATTGTGGCGGTCTTCTTAATGTGCTCCTATTTCACTCAATTGCTTCCTGAAAACGTGTGGGCACACGAGGAGATCTTCAATTTCGTTGCTGATGTCTTGGTGCATGCTGAGTATTCTGTGGCGGCCATTGAGGAGCGACTCTGTGCAACGTGGTTTTAACTTGTTTGTGTTTTGCCTTTTTCCCCATCTTATTCTCCTATCTTTGACATTTGTGACATTCCGCTTTTCATCTTTTTCATCTCCTACTCCCTCTCTCGTTGGGTGTCCTATATGGCCCCCAGGGCGGATAACTTTAATTATGAAGTTGTAGTAGGTA
>JBEKIG010000111.1:0-1044 GCA_050011875.1 Nitrososphaeria archaeon | reverse complement strand
TTGCAGTTTCTTTGGAAATCTTTTCAAGACCGTAAGCCAGCTCTACACTGGTAACCTCGTCTAACGGGTAAAACTTGCCATCTTTATCGATGAATGCAAGCTCCAACTTTCTGTCAGTCGCTGTCTCACCTCCATCATAAATCTACTATTTACTATGATTTTCGTGAATATGCTGTTTTCATTTATTACGACAGGATACAGAAACTCATTTTCAACGCCACATTCTGAGACGGGGGGGACCTCAACATTAGCCCCTCACGCGACATCATCCTGCAGAGTGTCGAGGGCTAGCTGGCTTTCCCCTAACGCCTTTCTACGAAAGGACACCAAAATGGAGTTATTAGGAAGTAAAGGATGGCGGATTTATTCTTTTTTGGCAATCCATGTTTTTATTGCTTCTTCAATTGCGCGGGATAGGTCGCCTTTTTTCCCGCCAAATCTTTCGACGGTTTTCAATCTAAGTTGCTTTTCTATCTCGTCTGGGAGATCTACGCTGATTCGACCCATATTCAATCGCCAACTTTAGTTTTTTAGAGTTTTATGCACGATCCGTAAGTGTCAATCATCTTTGCAATAAGCGAACCGCCAAACTCCAAATTTTGTTCTTGTTCATTTATTTCGAACTCGCTTATCCACATAAGGTATTATGTGGCTATGTTATTATGTGGTTATGCGCTTATAAACATATGCTATTAAACGCGTAGAAATTAGTGCACGCCATAAGAGAATAAGAAGGAACCTGCGGAAGACTTAAGCCCCTTAAGTCCACATTGTTATCATACAAAACAAAGAAAGGTGTTTTGAGCATGAGTTATTCAAGAAGACAAGCTGGTGGTTATGCAGGGAGACGCGGCCATGGCAAGGGCTTTAAGCGCTGCCCCGTCGAGTTGGGAGAAGAATTAGAAGTAAATATCACTGACTTAAATCCAAAAGGGGAAGGAATGACCAAGATTCAGGGCTATGTAATACACGTCCCCGATGCCAAGCCTGGAAACCGCGTGAAAATAAAGATAACCCAAATAGGGGAAAAGGCAGCAAACGCCG
>JBEKIG010000110.1:0-1652 GCA_050011875.1 Nitrososphaeria archaeon | reverse complement strand
ATTGTTATGAGCGGATCTGACATTATCTCAGAGACTTTAGTATCAAACGGTTTTTTCAGCGCCATTACCCTTCTAACTAAATCTCTTTCAGTAACTATGCCCTTTGGCACATTGCCTTCCATTACTACAAGATCACCTACATCTTGTTGGTGCATTAGTTTTGCAGCGTAAAGCACGGTCTCATGAATATCGATTGTGATGACATTTGTTGTCATAAAATCTTTTAGAGTTGGCATTATTTTACAAGGTCTATAAACTATCGTATAAAAGTTTTGTGACGTTACAATTCTGAATCGGGATCCAAATATGTTATAGCTGATTTCTCTTACAGGAAACGACAAAGAGAGCACATAGAAAAGTACAATACTTTCCTTGACCATTGGAAGATTGAAGAGACTGTGACAGGTTGCTGGTGAAATAAGTGCATGAATTACATGCTTTTGTAAACATTTTCGTGGAGGCGTCCCTCATTGATGAGGTGGTTGAAGCTCTTTCCAAAATAGACACAGTGGAGGAACTCTACGAGGTAACAGGCGAATTTGACATCGTTACGCTTGTATCGGCCTCAGATATCGAGGCATTCAGGGATGTCTTGAAAAATAGGATGTAGTTCCCTGAAGATTCGAATCTCCATCGCCATTTATTCACAGTGTCTTGATAAATTTTAAATTTTGCAACCATTTTTTCACCTCAAATCACACTCTGTGATATGCAGATAAAAGACTTTTGAGTCTGACAGAGAATAGAGGAATTACTTAGAGGCGTTATCTTCCTGATGGCTTTTTCTTAATGCGAATTCCTGCGCTGAGTAAATAAGGTGATGCGATTTCTGTATTAAGAACCGAAGTTGTCATTGGGCACTAACCAGTTTTGCTTCTCTTCTTCTGATCTTTGAATATCCTTCCTCTTGCCCACAAGCTCCCCATTCTTTCCCTGAAGCTTCCTATCAAAATCTTCTTTTTTCGCTTCAAGGTCTTTGAGTTTCTGCAAAAGCCAGTACCTACGGATTCCATTCTCATCTCGAACGATTTACTTAGTGCTTTCTTTGCCATTTTCATCTTTAACCTTGCAGTCGGTGGTGGATTGGGCTTTGAGTTATGCTGACATCGCTTCTTTCGAGTTCAGGAATCCCTACGCCCCCCACACGCTACGGGCAGGCTGCAACACTCACCTCCGGAACCACAAGGCAGACCCGATCTACACGGCTTTCTGGATGGGACATGATGTTCCCGAACAGGAGAAGGTGTACGTCAGCAAGACGCATGAAGGTTGGCGAAAAACCTATGTTCTGATGGCCGAGGCTTGGGTAACTCCGCCCGAGTTCCGCAGGAAAGAACTGAAAGACATCGCTAAAGCTTGGGCAAAGGCGAACGGCCTGGTTGAGTAGCCACCTTAGTAACGCTTTCTTCCGAAGTAACCGTGACTCCGATTAAGGGAGAAGGATTCATCGACCAAGAAACAATCAAGTCAAACGGAAACTGTATCATGCCAAAGGCATACTGGATCGTTTGTGAGCTTTGAGAACGACTGACGTTATGGTGCTTTTTACGCCTTTAATTTTCATGATTTTCTTCTGTAAAATATCTCGAAATTCTTCGAGGGTGGAAGTGGCGACTAAGGTGACGATGTCATATTCGCCTGCTACTTCGTAG
>JBEKIG010000109.1:0-1052 GCA_050011875.1 Nitrososphaeria archaeon | reverse complement strand
TTGCTGCGAGACCTTCCTTCAACACAATTGCAGGAATCAAAGCAACGATTGCCGAGATGGAAGGTAAAGGCGTCAAGTTAGACTTTTAAGGGTTGGGTTCAAAGGTGAACCTAAATGTTTTTGAAATTGATTAACTCCCTCGTCGGGATTCTGCTTGGCCTTGGTGATGATGTTGTAACTGTCATTACTGGCGGCACTGGCGTTCCCGGTCCGGCTGGCTCGCTTGCAAGCGACCAACAGACGTAAACTAAATGCGTCTTAATTCGGCCATATGCTGGAAACACTCCAAACATCCATTTTACTACTTAGGTGAAAACAAATGGAACAAGAAGTCAATCAGCAGGAAAGACCTGATTTAGCGTGGCTAACTGGAATCGTAGAAGGAGAAGGTTCCCTATACTTTTCTGGTAGAGAACAAAGCAAATGTGGTCCTGATATTTACCCACGTTGCAATGTTTATAATACTGACCCTGAAATCATTGATACAATTTGTGGTATCTTAAAGAAATACGAAATAGGATACTATCTTCAATCTCACAGGATAAAGGGTAAGTTCCACGGTTTGTATGTTCATGTTAATGGTATTAAGAGACAGCAAAAGTTTCTCTCTCTTATTCGGCAATACATGCACAG
This sequence comes from Nitrososphaeria archaeon, assembly GCA_050011875.1. GTDB lineage: Archaea > Thermoproteota > Nitrososphaeria > JACIWG01 > JACIWG01 > JBEKIG01. Next base: position 419 of record JBEKIG010000109.1, on the reverse strand, counting down.
CAAAAAAGCAATTATTGTTGACAAGCTTTTAGACTACTTCAAATGGAAATTACAACAACCCTTCCATCATTTTGATAAAACAGTAGGCTATAAGTTACAAGCAGAAATTGTGAAAATAAATGAATCGGGAATCCTCAGAGACTTTATGCCGAACTACATTAAAGTAGAAGATAAAGTCCGTTCTGCATAGAGATATGCAGCTAACACAAAGATTTCTCCGCAAAACTACTGGAAGTTGCAGTCTTAATGACTGTTCTTGACCAGTGGGGAGATAAGGACCCAATTCCGTCCAATAGTTCTAAAACGATTCAGTTCAACCGCTTGGAAAAGCTTTCTACCACGACTTCTCCGACTCAGTTGACTGAAGGCCTGTCTCCTGATGCCATTGGTCTCACGATGAGTCAGTATCAGGCAGTTGC
>JBEKIG010000108.1:0-1064 GCA_050011875.1 Nitrososphaeria archaeon | reverse complement strand
GCCCATTTTTTCGAGTGTCGGCAGAGTTCTATAGACGTCTTCCCTGCGCACTTTTGAAAATTTCGCTATCTGTCCCGCCGTAGTTTTTTGCAGTTGAAGTATTGCTAGGTAAACCCTTGTCTGATTAAGACTTAAACCCAAACCAAGCAGGAGGACTGTGTCTTCGTCGTTGGACATTTTCAACTCCCGTATTTCTTGTACCAATTTATATTTAAGTTTTAGGTCATTTTCGCAAAGTATACAAATAGTTTCGCTTTTCGAATGGTTGTGTTGTTCTGATTTTGAAGGTTTCCACTTGTGCTAAAAGGGTAAAAATTGCTGCTGAAGCAGCGTGCGCAGGGCTTATTTGAAATACGGCTGGAAAAATTTTGAGGCGTGTGTTAAAGTAGTAATTTCACCATTAGGCATCGATTGTTCTCTACGCTTTGACCCAGAGGGATGTTCAGTTTACGCGAATATGAAGCCGATGATTAGACCTATTATGAATCCTATGCCTAGCGGTAGCATGCCTATGAGGAGTACTCCGTATTGATACACAATGGAACCGTATTTGTCTGCCAGATCTTTCAACGCGCTAAGACTCAAACCGAAAAGGCCGAAGTAGCTGACCACGACGAGTATAATCGCAGCTATAATGGCGATCTTTAGGAATAAATGGATTAGATAGCCCACGACCAATCCGATGACGAATATTATTACCATTACGACAATTGGTGGCAAACCACCTATGCTTCCAGAAGTAATAAAATGAAATACTTGATCTATCGCGCCCAAAATCTGCAACTCCTCAATCGAGCTATAGGAGTATAAAAGGGCTATTAAACTTGTGTGGCTGTAGCCCCACAGTAACAGAGCGGTCGCTACACTCAAAGATGCGGTTGGAAAATTCAGGTTCTGACTAAGCATCCGCTATCTGATTCTTGTTTTTTGTTTTGGCGTTTATGACATCTATGTGAAGTCTGTTTAGTGTTTGCTGTGGTTTTAGATGTGGGGGAAGAATGTTCCTGGAACTACTATACCGAAGAGGGCTCCAAATATTATGCTTATTACGACGAAGATTATCC
>JBEKIG010000107.1:0-1105 GCA_050011875.1 Nitrososphaeria archaeon | reverse complement strand
GAAGATCAGAATGTTGATTGTATACATGCTGACGCTAGATGGTATTGCTGTACAGGAAGTATGATGAAAACCTATGCTCCTTCTGGTTCTAAAGGTCGGACTTCATATGCAGAACGTGCAGGATATGCACCAGCAGAAATCGGATTTCTGGTTCAAACAGTAGAAAATGGTAGAGTTGTAAATATTGAAAGTGTGAAGATTTAATGAACATTCATATCATAACAACAAATGACACTAAACGCATAGAGATTGATTTAGCTCTAGGCGAACTTAAGATTGGAACCTGCAACTGCATCTTCGATAATGGAGATGCAGTTGTAGAGATTATCAGGATAGACAAACAATTTCGTAGACAAGGACTTGCTACTAAACTTTTAAGAATCGTAGAAGCTTTAGGGTATAATGTAAAGTTTCCCGAACCTCATTGTGTATCCAGAGACGGAAACAAACTCAAACAGTATTGGGAGAAGGTACATGTATCTCATGACTGATATGGAAAATCTTGGATCGGTTCATATTCGTTCCTGTTTATGTTTTGATTCGATAGAACAAATTCAAGAATTTCTTTCTTCTGTTGAAGGACAGTGGGATACTTTTAGTTTCATTCCTCATGTGTTTGAATTGAAAGCTGGCATGAAACCTGAATCTCTTTCAATAGAAGAACATAAAACTTTCATATGGCCCCATACATATAGAAATAGAAAACGAAAGGAAACAGATGAACGGAAAGCAATCAAAATTGATTAGAAAATGGTGTGCTGCATCGTGGAATGCTTCTACAGACGATGAACGAAACACATTTACTTCTCTCAATCACTATACACATTTTATCAAAGAGAAGTGCAAAACCACAGAACATTTCAAAAAATTTGTTGCCTGGAGCTTAACTAAACATTTTAACGGAGGAAATCTATGATGCATTCAGTAGAAGTACTAAACGAAGCTTTAAAAACCGAACAACAATTTGTTGCTATCAAAGAACAAGACATAGCAAAATGGCAGGAACGTATGAAGTTTGATCTTCAACAATTACAACAGGCCGAATTTAACATAGCAAGTATCAAAACTGCTATAGTTAAGCTTGGAGGAAGTATTGAATCAGATT
>JBEKIG010000106.1:0-1110 GCA_050011875.1 Nitrososphaeria archaeon | reverse complement strand
CGCTAAAAATCCAGAGGAAATCAAGCCGATGGTAATTGTAGGTGTTCACCCTTATGACATTGTAGCCCTACTTCACATGGATGAAATATTCAGGGAAACAAAATCTGATCCTTATTATTTTAAGAAACGAGACGCAGCAATCATAATAGGCGTCAATATTCAAAAGATGTCAAAATGGAATTTTTCTTCCTTTATGGGCTGTGCAGCTATAGATTATGGCTATGACCTTATGCTTACAGACTTGGGTAATAGATATGCAATAAACATTGGCTCTCAAAAAGGAGAAGACCTATTATCCAAATACGCAAATAACGTAACACTCGCGTTGGCACGTGACATGCAAATTGCTGGGCAGAAAAAAAGAGAAGTAATGAATATGTCTCAGCAAAAGTTTGACTTTCCGCCTGAACTCATTCCTGAACTGCTAAAGGACAGTTATGGGAAAAGTGGATTTTGGGAAAAGCATTCTGAAAAATGTCTAGCCTGCGGTTCATGCGTTCTAGTGTGTCCCACATGTTATTGCTTTGATGTTAAAGAAAACACTGATCTTTCCCTAGAGCATGGCGAAAGAATTAGAACATGGGACGGATGTCTATTGGAAGATTTTGCAAAGATTTCTTCAGGAGAAAACTTCCGCGCTACTAGACCGACAAGGTATCGCCATCGATACTTCAAAAAAGGTAAATATTTGTTTGATCGTTTTGGTTTTATTTCCTGTGTTGGCTGCGGAAGATGTTCTTCGAATTGTCTTCCTGATATAGCAAACCCCGTTAACCTTTTCAACGACATGTATCGAGAGAATCAAAACACGGGAGTACAAATGGCAACCTCTGCTGTTCAGCCAGAAGTTAACATTCAGACCGAAGGAAACATAGACTTTGTACCAAGGATAGCAACCATAATCAAGAAAGTGCCGATGACTTCGATGGAAACACTGTTTGAAATCAAACTAGACGACGGATCAGAACTTAAACACAAACCAGGCCAATTTGTAGAAGTCTCTGTGTTTGGAATAGGCGAGGCGCCAATATCCTTATCCTCCTCACCCACTAAGAAAGAAACGTTCGAACTCTGCGTACGCAAGTTAGGAAATGTTACTACAAAATTACA
>JBEKIG010000105.1:0-1121 GCA_050011875.1 Nitrososphaeria archaeon | reverse complement strand
TTAAAGAAACCAGGACACAATGCATGGTGTGGTATAGGAGATTCAAAATATTATCCTACTGAATATTCTTTGCATGATATAACTAAAGTGAATGATAATCTAGGGAGAATATTCGAAGCATCAATAATATTCGAAGAAGAAGGACTCAATACAAAGAAAGCAATCGAAAAGTCTGAAAAATATATCAATACTTTGAAAGGAAAGTAATGGCGCACTTAACTATCATAAGAGGACTTCCTGGTTCTGGTAAATCCACTTTAGCCAAACGGTTAGGTCTTTTGCATATTGAAACTGATATGTATATGACTGATCATGATGGAAATTACAACTGGACTCCACAAAATTATAAACGTTCTCAAATCTGGTGTTTTAATACTGTATGCCTGAACCTTAATCTCGGTGTAAATGTTGTAATTGCTGGTGTCATGGCACAGAAAAAAGCAGTACAGAAATATGTTGACTTCTGTAATGAACATAAAATTCCTTATAAAATTATTCGATGTCTTGATGATTTTGGAAGTGACCATGATGTTCCTGACGAAACATTAACTCATATGAAAAATGGATGGGAACCATATGAGGGCGAAGAAGTTTATGGTTTCTTTGGTGAATTAGAAAGTTGATACATGAACTATACTCGATCACAATTCGGAGCAGATATGTCAGAAAAAATATTGATGCATCATAATGGAGATACCGGAGAAGTAACAATCTATTCTGCTTATATAGATAAGATTCTATTTCATAAGACAGAAGGATGTAGCTTTAGAGAAGCACAACTCGTTGAGATTGCTGTTCGTGATGCAGAGAAAGCAGCTATCGAATATACAAAAGAAATGATACTCAATAGGATAGAAGATCAAATCAAACAATGGAGAATATCATGATATGTTTTATTGCTTCCTGGTTAATCGTAGGGTTACTTTCAGCAATGGGATTGTTAATTATCGATGATGCAGAGTGTGATGCTGGAGGTTTTCGGTTGTTGATAATGGGAATGTTGGTAGGATATATAACATTGCTTATCTTTCTTAAAGATGTATATTCCGCATATAAAGAATGGCGGAGATATTGTTAATGAAAGAGCTTTTGTTTTCTGTAACAAAGAAAGACTTTGATAT
>JBEKIG010000104.1:0-1173 GCA_050011875.1 Nitrososphaeria archaeon | reverse complement strand
ATCTAGAACGGCTATCTCGCAACCAGAACAAACGGCTAGCCAGTCCTCTTGGACCTTTACCTTATCTCCCATTTATGAGTCACCTCGTGTCTGAATTCCGGAAAAGCAGTGAGAGTCAACGATGAGATCAAATACGCCATGACCTCTCAGAGATATGCAAAATTGCCTCACACTCTTGACCCATTTGTATTTCGGCTCCATCTATATAAAATATTTTGAGTGAACTTACTAATGAAGTTCAATTCAAAAATATTCCTTGCAGAGGCGCAGAAACCGCTGTCACTTTTAACTAGTAATTTATATGAAATTACTAATATATAAACTTGTTTTGCCCGATTTGAGGGACGCGACGCGATATCTTCTCTAGCAACTCCTCGAGTCCGACTATTCGTTGCGCTTCGTTTTCGTCCGTGCGCACGCGGTGCCGGCTTAGACCGCTCAGAAGCCCCTTGGCGCAATGTCTATTGACGCGGCGGATCTTTGCAGCAGCTTTATCATCTACGAGAGATATATATATAATTATATATATTTTAAAGAATACTCTGAAGATATTATGCACAGAGAATTCGGTGAACGTTTTTGTTTTGGCATTCGCCCAAAAATGAGTTTGATTTGTTTTATTAAAGTAAATAATATATAATCATACTAAATAATATATGAATGCTGGTGCACGAAGAACGGCTGGCGCTGTTTTCGGCGCGCCAAACAAAGTGATGGGTAGGTTTGAAGAACAACCAGATGGCTTCGATATTTGAACTAAATAATAAGCCTTTTATATTAAATATCTCGAACCTACGTGCGAATAGCTGATTTTTTAGTAGACATGAAGCTGGTGAAATAAGTGACATTTGCGTTACATATAGAAAAAACTTGCACTGGCTGCAACAACTGCGTCGTGGCGTGTCCTGTTAACGCGCTTGAACTCGTCGTTGATGATCCTGCGACGGCGAAGAAGACGTACAAAGTGCAGGGCGGCAAATCGATAACCCTAGACGAGGATGTCTGCGAAGCGTGTGGCGTTTGCCTTCAGGCTTGTCCACGAGATTGCATCATCCTAACACAGGGATAAAAGGAGGGAATGAGCTTTGGCTTTGTTTCCGATATACTCTAAGAGAACGGAAGGACGAAAATCGATCATAGAACAAAAGACGCTGGTACAGGCCCTCAACCTCG
>JBEKIG010000103.1:0-1184 GCA_050011875.1 Nitrososphaeria archaeon | reverse complement strand
ATATTACAACGAGTAACCGCATTGAGACGGTTAGCGAAGATCGGAGCAGCTAGAGAGGAGTACCCTAAACTATCCGAGATCGACAAATGGGCTAATGAGGTAGAGGAGTACATCAAGAGAAAATGAAAGATGAAACGATGGAGAAAAGGCTTAAAAGGGTTTTTGAGATAGATAAGCCAAGGAAACCGACGATGAGAATAAATAGTACGTTAGTAATGATCGCCGCGCTCTTTGTGGTCTGTTACATCGCAACGCTCTGGTACTTTATTGTGATACGATAAAGCGGAGGTTGAAAAATGAGTAATGATCCAGTGCTCTCTGTTTTTGCATTCGCGGTGGCTCAGAATTTAGTAGGGGATAAAAAGATAACGGTTACCTCTAAAAAAGTGTCAAACATGCGGTATTATGAGAGGTTTCTCGACGTTGACATAGAGAGAGAGTCTACGGACTTACAGCGTCTCCACGACGCCACGATTGAAGTAGTGAAGGAACTTATGAAAGAAGTTGAATCCAATTATCCCGACGCCCAAGAACTTATGTTACTAGGTGAGATGGGAATAGGGCGGGAAGGGGGTATAGGGGTATTCACGCAAGAGATAAGCCCGTATCGCATGCGAGTAATTGCTGGTGGAACATTTGGAACAACAGAAAACGATGAAAGTATGCGCTAAATGCGGTAAGGAACTACATAAGAAAGAATTAGCCGAGGTTCTATGGCGCTGGCCTGGTAAGTGGGAGGTAATCACTTTCTGTGCTCGCTGCCAGCAAACGATTTACCAAGATTTTCTATTTAGATATGGATTAAAAAGGTGAAAAAAGAAACATGAGAATTCAAGAAAGCGAATCGTCGTCTCGAATACACTACGAGACTGAGTTTACAGAAGGAAAGCAAATGATAGGAGTAATAGACAGGTTCGATCCGAATAAGATGACATGGCTTAATTTATTACTCCTCACTGAGATCAGTGACCAGCTACGGGTATTAAACGGGACTCTGGCAGTCATAGCAACCAAGGAAGCGTTTAAAGAGCAACTAAAAAGGGAGGCAAAGAAGAAATGACCGTATATCACGACTATAAGGGAAAACGATACTATCTCGGTTGTAACCGCAGTCCGCCACACGCCGACGCACGACGGCTACTCTCGGTCGAAGAGACCGCAGCACTACCGGCAACCTACACGCT
>JBEKIG010000102.1:0-2118 GCA_050011875.1 Nitrososphaeria archaeon | reverse complement strand
TCGCCGAAGAAGGTCATCTTGCCGCACTTGGGGCAGGTTAGCTCTAACGACAGACCACAGCGGCTGCAAGTCTTCCATGCTTGCTCGATGGGCGCCAGGCATTTCGGGCAGCACAGAGAGCCAATTGGATTAACTTTACCGCAGAAAGGGCAGTTTGTGGAATCGGGTGGCACGAGCTTATCGCAATATCTGCAAGGTTGTTTATACCCTGGCATATTTTAACCTCTCGCGTCCGTTTTGGTGGCTACCTGGACCTTAATTTTATCCTAGCATTTTTGTCAATAACTCGCTGCCCTTCCCAAAACGTGTTTGTCAGACTGGATAACTACCGCGTTCGAATTTCCAATCAGAACCTAAAAGCACCGGTAAGCTACTCCCGGTTAAATGTAGTATCTAAATATAGCATAACCAAATATGCTCTAAAAAGGTTGGTCTTGTCTAATACAAGATGAGCCTGAAGGAGTTATCGATTTCTAATACAAGATGAGCCTCTGTAGATACGCCTCGTTTATGATTGGGACATGAGACTGAATATGAACGACGAGCAACTACAGACACTTGAACAAGTTAAGAGCTTTATCGAAGGTAGTCAAAAGATTGAGTTCAGGGGATTGAATGCCCATGAAAAATACACTTGGATTGAGGAGGTTATGAAGCGGTTTCGCTACCCGAAACTACACAAAGAAGGGAAAGGGTTAATCAAAAGCTATCTCCTGAAGGTGACAGGCTATTCACGCGCTCAATTAACCAGATTAATCAGGCTATACCAAGAGTCGGGGAAGATACAGCCGGCCAAATACCAACGACATCGCTTCCCGCAGAAGTACAGTGCGGAAGATGTGGCATTGCTGGCCAAAACCGATGAATTACATGGTTGGCTTAGCGGTCCGGCTACCAAGAAGATCCTGGAGCGTGAGAATGAAAATTGGCGAGCGGGTTAAACCCGAGTCCCAGGGGTTGCCGGGCCAAATCCGCATTGATACTGTTCACCAGGGGGATCAGAACGGTCATAAAGGGGTTTACCATATCAATGCCGTAGATGAAGTGACCCAATGGGAAGTGGTAGTCTCCTTAGAAAGGATTACGGAGAAGCATTTGGAGGCCAATCTGGAAGGCCTTCTGAGGCAATTCCCTTTCCACATCAAAGGTTTTCATTCTGACAACGGAAGTGAGTTTGTGAATAAAGTAGTAGCTGAGATACTGAATAAGTTACTGATCCGGTTCACCAGATCCCGTCCCCGGCATCCGGATGACAATGGACTGGTGGAGAGCAAGAATGGCTCAGTGATACGCAAGAACCTGGGATATGCCCATATTCCCCAGTCTGGAGCCTGTTTACTCAATCAATATCATCAATACTATCTGAATCCGTATATCAATTTCCACCGGCCTTGCTTCTTTCCGGTGGAGGAGATTGATCGCAAAGGAAGAGTGAAAAAGCAATACCCTTACAGCAAGATCAACACACCATTTGAAAAGCTGAAATCAATCCCTGGAGTTGAGAATTACCTGCGTCAGGATGTAACCTTAGACAAGATGCAGAGTTATGCCGATCAAATGAGTGACAATAATTTCGCAGAAAGGATGGTTAAAGCACGTTCCAATCTCTTCAAACAAACTCAGAGACTCACTTATTCCGAGGCTGATTAGCTTCGTACAGGCTCATTATTCAATTAGAAAAGAGTCAGGGTTTTTCCTTCCGTTGACACTCCCCTTACCTTACTCTAAAATCGTATTATGGATTTGAGTTTATAAGGAAAAATCCTTCTGTATCTCCCTTTACAAAAGGGAGAGGATCATAGAAAGGGTAAAGGATAAATCCCTTTGTTTCTCCCTTTACAAAAGAGAGAATGAACACGTCGACGGCAATCCTATTTTGTAAGGAGCTTGTTTTGTTAAGTAGTAATGAAATACGCAGTGCTTTTTTGAAATTCTTTGAAGAAAAAAGGCATACGGTCATTCCCAGTTCTTCACTGGTGCCTCTGAATGATCCTACGTTGCTTTTTACTACTGCCGGCGTGGTCCAGATCACGCCATACTTACTGGGGCTGGAAACGCCGCCCAATCCGCGTCTGGCCTCGTGTCAAAAATGCTTCCGGATGAACGATCTGGAATCTG
>JBEKIG010000101.1:0-1847 GCA_050011875.1 Nitrososphaeria archaeon | reverse complement strand
TGTTCTTCTGATCTGTCTGTTCCAGTAATGTCGAGTATCATTCTTTCCACAAATTATTTGAGATGCATTCAACAACCATTCATCACGCAATTTCTTTGTTCTTAAAAACGTATCTCCATGTCTTCCAAATTTGACATATTTATTGTTCCTAATCATATGTGCTACCTGGATAATAGGATTATCTGCTGCTTGTCGGTGAACTTCTGTTAAAATGAAATTAGGTTTCAACATAAGATTAGTTTGATCTTTAGATACTGGAGGAAGCTGAAAACAATCTCCAATATAAAGAACAGGAATGCCGTATGATTCTAAATCAGTTTTCAATTTAGTATCTACATTACTTGCTTCGTCTACAACAATCAATTTTAAATCAGTATGTAAAGCAGGATTTCTTTTGAATTTTAGTTTACCTTCAGCATCAGTATACGGAACATAAACTAAACGATGGATGGTTGTAGCGTTTAGCATTTCCTTTTTACGAAGAACAAGAGAAGCTTTACCAGTATAAGCACAGAAATGTACTTGATGATGTTGAAGTTGCAGGAAATCAACTATCAAAGGAATTATAGTTGATTTCCCAACACCAGCATATCCACCTAAGATAAAAGGTGTTCTCGGTTTACTCTTGAACCATATAGCTATATCAGACATGTTGTTTTATACATTCTGCTGTTCGATCTGTTCCTTTACACGCATCTTTTTGCTTATCTTCCCATGCTTCTTTTATAAGCTTTTGGCGAAATCTATTGACAAATGTTTGGTGCTGTTCGTCTGTAGTATAGATATACCATGTTTGAATTTCGTTGAACATTGTATATGAAATAACAGTTTGTCCGTTCTTCAATCGTTCAATACAGAATACTCGTTTATGTTCAATATCAAACTCAGCATCAATGTTAACTTCAATTTTTGGTTTCGTTCTAAAAAGATTCATTCGGTTATCCTCATTTACTTTTAATTTTTTTCGTACCAGTAATGTAATCATATCGGAAAAAAACTGGAATGTCAATTATAAAATATATCTCTCGATCAAAAAGATTGGTAAATATAATATGATCTAGTTTGTTCTTGTTGCAAAACTTACAACACATGATTAGATTTTCGGGTCCGATATTCTCTTCCAGGTGTACAACCGGAATGATATGGTCCAGAGAAGCTTTATGATATGGGATTGGTTTTTGGCAGTAAACACAAATGCCCTTCTGTTTCTTCCAGAGAGCAAGACGGGTTTCTATTCGGTTTTGATGTTCTTCACGCATAGAAATATAATAACATAGTTGAGAAACAATGTCAATGTAAATAATAGACTTTTTATCATTATTCTGATACAATTATATAAATAAAACTGGAGCCGGTAGACTGGAATCGAACCGTCATCTAGTGGGTACAGACCACTAATAATAACCATTATACGATACCGGCATTTTAAAAAGGAGAATATATGAACTTACAACCAATGTATTTTTCACAAACAGACAAATTCAAAACATTTGTTAACTCTATTAAAGGATGTAAATCACAAATTTTGTTGACATGTCCTACTTGTTTAAAAGCTTTTTCTTCTACTAAAAATGATATTCAACAGAAATTATCTAAACAACGACACCATAAGTTTTGTTCTATTCGATGTGCTAATAAATATAAATCTATCACCCATACTATCGAATTAATATGTTTACAATGTAATACATCTTTTAAACGAACTCTAAGTGATATATACAATCCTGAAAAATCCTTTTGTTCTAGTTCCTGTTCAGCTTCATATAATAACATAGGAGTTAGTAGAAATAAGAAATTTTCTTTCACTAGTAAATATAAGCTTGTATATCAAATAAAACCAAAACTTA
>JBEKIG010000100.1:0-1830 GCA_050011875.1 Nitrososphaeria archaeon | reverse complement strand
CAGTGGGTTGTTTTCCTTTCACATTTTCTTCTTGATTTAACTGGTCCCGGCGACGTCTCCGGATTTAAATCTTCGTGATACATTCTCTTACTCCTCCTTTTATGTTTTCTTTATCTTCGTTTTCTCTAACCACTGGTGGATAGCACCGGGAGCATAGCCAATCACCTTTTGGAGCCCACTTATTCTGACGCCACCACCAAGAAGATCCTCCGCATGCATAACATGGCTTTTTGGGGCATACCCAACAAAAACGACCATCATCCTCAAAACACTGGGTGCGTTCTCCATCACCATAGAGACAATCGCGATATCCTTCACTAATTAGTTCCATACACAGAATTTCAAGCCGCGGCCATGCTCGATCAATCATGCCCATAAGCCTTGACCACTCCTCTGGATTATCGACAACCTCTCGTGCATGGAGCCAAGCACCATTAAATTTGGCATTACCCAACTTCACCCGATTTAGCAATTCTGTATCCATGAAAATAACCCCTAAAATTCCAATTCTTCTTGTTCCTTTTTTGTTTTGCCTAACTCACCCTTTTTTGAGGCCACCTGTGAGTTAGGGGAGTCCAGTGAGACTTCAGTATTATCTTGTTGTTGAACTGACCTGCCCTGACCTGCCCCCCAAAAAATAGTCCACATTAAATGTTAGACTAAAAAATAATTAGGGGGGCAAAATGCCAAAGAAAGGGTACACGCCAGAACAGATCATCAACAAACTTAGGGAGGCTGAGATTATGCTCAGCCAAGGGAATGCCATCGCTGTAATTTGCAAGAAGATCGGTGTAACCGACCAGACTTACTACCGCTGGCGAAAAGAATATGGCGGCATGCGGGTAGATCAAGCTCGCCGGCTCAAAGAATTAGAGCAAGAAAACACGCGATTGAAAAAAGTCGTCGCGGACTTCGCTCTGGATAATGCTATTCTCAAAGAAGCCGCACGGGGAAACTTCTAAGCCCGTCCCGCAGACGTAAGATAGTTAATCATGTCTGCCAGCAATTGGCAGTCTCGGAAAGACGGGCATGTCAGGTCCTCGGACAGGCCAGGGCGACGCAGCGGCTTATTTCAGCACCACCCTCCGATGAAAAGCAACTGACCACAGATATTTTGGCACTGGCTACTAAATATGGACGGTATGGCTACCGGAGGATTACCGCTTTGTTAAACAATAATCAGGGATGGAAGGTTAATCATAAAAGAGTGGAAAAGATCTGGCGTCGGGAAGGGCTTAAAGTACCACAAAAACAGCCGAAGCGCGGTCGTTTATGGCTGAATGACGGCTCCTGTATTCGGCTCCGGCCGGAACATAAAGACCATGTTTGGAGTTATGATTTTGTGAAGGACCACACCGAGAACGGCAAGGCATTCAGAGTGTTAAATATTATCGATGAATACACAAGGGAATGCCTGGCGACATTCGTTGCCCGTAGCATTAAAGCAGAGGATGTTTTGAATCAATTATTTAACCTGTTTGTATTCCGGGGAATACCGGAGCACATCCGCTCGGATAATGGACCTGAGTTTACAGCAAAAGCCGTGAGAAAATGGCTTAACCAAATGGAAGTAAAGACACTATTTATCGAACCCGGCAGCCCTTGGGAAAATGGTTATATTGAATCCTTTAACGGCAAGATGAGAGATGAACTGCTTAACCGAGAGATCTTTACAACTCTGGAAGAAGCGAAAGTATTGATAAATCAATGGAGAAGAGAATATAATCAAATCCGACCACACAGCGCCAAGAATTACCGTCCACCCGCGCCCGAGGCTATATTGGTCGGAGCTACCACTTAACATGTGGTACAACTATCGGGGGCAGGTCA
>JBEKIG010000099.1:0-1216 GCA_050011875.1 Nitrososphaeria archaeon | reverse complement strand
ACGGTGAGCAAAACCGCGTTGGTTACGTTGTACAGACCTGTTGCGTTGGCCGAACCTAAAATAGTTACCAAGCTACCCGGTATGGGCAAATTTCCTTGCGTCTGCTGGTATACCACGGTAGAAACCGACCCAGTACCTGAGTCAGAAATTATGTAGCCAAAGGCTGGCGCTGTCTTATCATTGTAAGAGCCGTAAACGTAAGACGGCGTGCCCTGTATGAGTAGTTGAACTGGGGCTTTAAATGGAGTAGTCTGGTATTGCATTTATTTCCTCCGGCTGCAAAGCAGCCTCTTTCAGATTTGTGCGAAATTTTAATATTCTATCTAGCCATTCATTGAATTGAGATAGAGTCATAGTTCTCTTTGCCAAATTGCAGGTCTTACAACAAGGTGCCGTGTTGATTTCAGTGTACCCTAAAGTGTTATCCTTCCTATCAAGACCAGAATATGTGTAGCTTCCAGTGGTAGTTTTCATAACGTTAAAAGGAGCAGTACCACAGTAGGCACAATTGCATTTAACTAATTCACGAAATCTTTCTTCACTAATAGAAAATTCAAAGCCTCTATTTTCTGCACCTTTTTTATACCTTGCAAAAAGTGCGTTAAAGGCAGGCTCTCCTTGGGGAAGCCTAAGTGATTTATTTCTAGCAGTTGTAAGGTCTGCACTAAAACACCCACAAGATTTACTGTGTCCACAAACAAGAGCAGAGGCACCAACTTCGTGCTCTGTTCCGCATGCACAGCGGCACAGATAAAATGGCTGGCTGTATTCTGACCCAGAGAAAGACCTAAGACCAACATAAGAAACTACAGTCCAACGATTAAACTTCTGTCCTATTTCTACGTGCAGTTTATTTGTACATCCACAAGATGTACTTACTCCTCGTCTTAGAGTTCTACCATCCACTTCTCTAACGGTTCCACATTCACATTTGCACGTCCATCTGGCCGTGCCTTGTTCAAACCTTGCGTACTTTAGAACAGTCCATTTTCCAAATGATTTTCCAGTTATATCTATTTTTAATGGACTTTCTTTGCCTTTTATTGTCATTGTCATTCCTCTCGTTAAGGTCGCGCAGAGCGGTGTAACGAGCACCGCCCCACGCTATCCCTTGGCCGTCGCTAAGGGAATGCTTTACATTTTCTTTAGTGGTGACTTCTTACCCGGCTTATCCATAGTTTGTGTTCTAAACTTAGAAAAATCAGGCGCTTCTTCT
>JBEKIG010000098.1:0-1947 GCA_050011875.1 Nitrososphaeria archaeon | reverse complement strand
AGAAAGAATTCTCACGCAACCGATGTGATCGGCAAGGTAAAAAATGCCTTCAACGCCGAAGATGATGAGGAGCAGTTTCAGGAAGATGTCCGTGAGGCGGTCCGATTTGTGGTTGCCTATTCGCCACAGATAGCGGCGGAAACGAGAAAGAACCGTCAGGAACGTCTCAAAAAGGCCGATGTCTGGATCAAGGAGGCGGAACAGAAGCTGGGAAATCCTTCAGGAATAGGTAGAGCGCCGAGCGTACAGGGGACTTATGACCGAATCCGGGATCACTTGCGTGACCGTAATCTTCTGGGGGTATACGACCTAGAGGTTGCTGGTGGCAGGCTCTCGGTCAAAAAGAACAGGAAGGCACTTTCGTGGGAAGAGACCATTGATGGGATTCTGATGCTGGAGACTACCGATTTGGAGCAGCCGGCAGAAGAGATAGTAAAGCGATACAAGGAGTTGGCGGAAATAGAGCGTGACTGGCGAACGCTGAAAAGCAGCCTCCTGCTTCGGCCGGTGTATCACTGGACCGAGCCGCGGATTCGAGCGCATATATTCATCTGCATTCTGGCGCTACAGATCGAGCGGTGGATGCGTAACCGGCTGAGAACAGTATCGGTAAGAAAAGCGCTGCAATCGCTGCAGAGATTGAAGGCAGGGGTCTTGGTGATAGCAGGGAAAGAGGTCAAAGTCGCATCAAGGCCGACTGTTGAGCAAAAGGAGTTTCTTAAACCGATTCCGGCTCGGCTCTAGGTGAGCAGGATGTAGTGTAAAAAATGGAGACGGGATAATGCTAACTTACTAAAATTGCGCCTGTTGTAACTTCATAAGTGTCAAACTTCGGTAATCATAGCAGCACAATCCATATAATCAAAGATTATGGCAGCACAGTTCCGGCTTACGTTTTGTAGTGGCCTCTGCGGGAGAAATGCACTTTTTGTTGCTGCGTGCAACGAAGTTTCTCTTTGTAATATCACTTGCATGGGTCTTTTACGTTGAGTTCGCTTTGCAGGATGCAGGAGGCATTTACATTTTGCTGATCTTTTTCGTGGTCCATTTGTTTGTTCTCCTTTTACGTTGAAATTATCTTTTCTGGCTCCTCGTCATAACTATTAAAGCTTAGTGGCTCCGGCAACATGACAAGTGCTGATATAAAGCAGTTATCAGGCATTCGGTGGATTAGGACCAGTACGTTTGTTAATAGTCAGTATATCTTTGAGGTTCAAACCTCAACCGATCCTCAGGAAAGATGGTTTATCAACTTGAACACAGCTCATAATGAGCGGTCCAAAATGCGGAGCATTCCAGTAACTTACTCTGGCTTCCGAAATGTGTGCAAAATAATAGCATATAACAATATTACTATTGACACAGATTATGTTATATACCTTAAATTTTATGAAATGCTGAATAGATTCTTTCTTCTGCCAACAGCACCAATCCTTTTCCAAATCGGCAAGCAAATATAATGTCGGATTGAGTATCATGACCGAGATTACTTCCACAAAATATACAATACACGAACTCGTACAGTTGTCGGGCCAAATCTACTAATCCACCATGTTTCCCATTGCCACTTAGTTCTTGATCTTGAATGAATTTCATCGCTTCCTCTTAAACTGATGTATGCATTTTATTGATAATAGAAAAGCAACTAACGAGCCAGATGAAAACTACGGAAGCCGAAAGTGCAACGGGTTGATTGTACAGTGAAAAATGTGATGAGAAAGTGCGTGGAAAAGGAAAAACCGTCTTCGATATCTGTCACATCTAGCATAAATGCCATATATGACGGGTCATTACGAAACAACCAAATAATATTATGCAGTAAATTAAGGGTATTAGAGCATTACCAAATACGGCATGCTATATGCTGTATTTAAAAAAGAATTTAAAAACCAATTAGGAGGATGTTCAAATGAAAAAAGTTCTTTCCACCATCGTTGCTGCCCTCGT
>JBEKIG010000097.1:0-1275 GCA_050011875.1 Nitrososphaeria archaeon | reverse complement strand
TCACTCAAATCGTGGTCGAGCCAAAATTCCCTGTGTTGTGATAACGCAGTGATGGTTGCGTTGATTTCTTTGAACTTTCGCGTGACTATCTCGCCAATGTTAGTGAGTAAGTAGTTGCGCTTCTCGTCTTGACGTGTAACATGCTCCTTTGTTAGCTCTCGCAAGGCGTGAACACAGGCGGGCGAGCTAGCTCCAACGTGCTCGCTCAATTCAGAAAGCGTCATCTTCTTGCCATTGCGGAGTGTTTGGGCGAGATTGTTTCGCAAATCAGAACACGATAAGAGACGTAGGATCTGCTCAACTTCTGTGTTCTCTATTTTGGATTCAGTCTCGTTCATGTTCCGCTCCTTTTGGTTTCATTTCCTCTGTGCGAAAATCTGTGCATCTACTTACAATTTGTAATATGTATAAAACCAATGCATCTTGTTATATGTTTACAATTTATACTTAATCGTTGTTATTTTATTTTATGTATAGTGTCGCATTTTCGTTCTTCTTCGCAGAATACAAATTTCTGGCTAAAAGCACGAGTTGGAACCAGACTTAACTTTTAACTATTTTCTTATAGTTTTATATATATTAAAACTATTGATAAGTTTAAGCAATGCTTAAATACTTTGACAATAATTAAGTCTTAAAGCACTCGGACGGGGAGAAGTCTTCACGATACACGCGACAACTCTGCAGAAAAGCCCATACTAGTGAGCAGAAAACAGGGAAGAAGCCTGCATCAAGAAGCTCAGTCGTCCTCGCTACGGGTGCGCCTTCAAGATGGGTGTGATTGACAGTGAAAGAAGTGTCATTGAAGTCGCGGCTATGGGGAGAAACCACGTACGCGTCTACAGCAATGCGCTGTGTAGCCAAAAGACAGGATGATAAGAACATGAGCGAAATTGCACATGAAGTAGAACAGATGGCACATGCGATCGCGCAAAACCTTCATGCGATCGAACATCAAAAAGAAGAAAAAATCGTATTTAAGAAGGATATAGCGCCTGAATGGATCACAGAAGTCATATACGCGGTTCACACCGCAGAAGGCTTCGAGTTCATGCCGCACGATACGACGTGCGAGTTTATAGATGAGGCAGCACGCATGATCGCAGATTCGAGCGCAGATACGTTCGACGAGCTACTCAATGAGGAATGCAACATAGAATCGGATGTTTATACCTCCGATCTTCTAAAATGGGCGCAGAATAACCCGAATAGACTTTGCGAGAAATTAGAGAATTGCGCTACGACGATCGTGCAAAGTCTCTCGATGGCGCAAGA
>JBEKIG010000096.1:0-1345 GCA_050011875.1 Nitrososphaeria archaeon | reverse complement strand
TCCCCAAAAACGCTTGTGAACATATAAGCATCATCAAAAGATAACCCCTTCCTTTCCATTATCAGAGAAACTGACTTTTCCACTACACCCCTCACTGCCTTTTCAAGCGATTGATCATTATATATTACTACAATTTTTGACTCTGTCTCAACCAAAGGGCCTTCCAATTTCAAGTTCTTTTTAAGGCTAATTCTAACTTTAACATCAGAGCCTATATCCAGACCTCCACCTGTCACTTCTCCATCACCCATGCTAGCATGAACATCTCCAAGTGCAAATAGTGCCCCTTTTGCATAAACAGGAAGAAAGACCTTTGAGCCGACAACGATATCGTTGCAGTCCATGTTACCACCATTGGAACCAGAATACATACTCGTAATACTTCCTGATGAAGGGGCAACTCCTATTGTGCCAATCATAGGCCTAGAAGGTAATTTTATACCTCCGCTAAATAAGATGACACCATCACTTACGTAAATTATTTGTGGCCCAGGCATTTTAACCATATCACGTAAAACACCGATGTCTTGTCTGGTTGCAACGTATCCTCTGCTACCGAGCTTTATATCTTCTATTTCGACAGATAGCGAATCACCCATATTAGCATTTTTGATAGCGATCGGGCCTGTAACAGGATTTCCCGTTCCCGGAGGAGGGGACTGTGGTATAAAATAAGGGTCAGAGTCGAGCATAGCTCTACCACCCCTAGCATCTCTTGTTTCAAATATGATTTCGTCGCCAGATTCAATCTCTAGAACAGGCTGTAAGGAAGGAGAAAATGCATACACAACTTTTTCTGAATCCACTCTGTAAAGCATGAGATCAATTAGTTACTGAATAATATAAAGATTCTTCTTTCTTTATAAATCAAGTTGTAATACCTGAAGAACTGATGCAGCATTATTCCAAGGTTCGAACAAACAAACGCTTCCAGTTTGACCAATGCCTCTTGTATTATTCCAGAAGATGTAAACTAAAGTCATTAAGCCGACACTTTGAACTGGTTTGTTGAGAAATACTGTTTTGGATTGTGTAGTGTATTAATGTATTAGAAATGCTATATTTTCTTCCACCACTGTAACCAAGACTCAAGATTTTCCACAGCTTCCTTATACTCTTCCGTTTTTCCATAAAGATATTTATTTATGAAATCATCCAAGTCAGGGTCTTTCTTGCATATAAGAAGAAAGCGTTTTTGTCCTTCGAACCATATTCTTTCGCTCTCAAAATATTTTGTATCTTTCTCCGAATACAAGAGGGACTTTGAATATTCAAAGCTTAATTTTTCGGGATCAAAGCCAAAGAGGAATTGTTTTATCATTAAAGGACGGGGATCATTTAATTC
>JBEKIG010000095.1:0-1353 GCA_050011875.1 Nitrososphaeria archaeon | reverse complement strand
ATACAGACTTTGCAACGTATTTTGTTCTGCTTGAACTGCTTGACAAAACATTTCAAGTAAGGACATTTCTTTGTTAAATTCTATTTCAGGAAGAGATTGCATTACAGGATTCATATCTCTATCACACATGAAATCAAAAATCATCTTGAAGTGCTCTGTTTCGCCATCTGCTTCTGAATGGAAATACTTTGCTGCTCCTGTAAACGATTGAAGATCAGCAATTCCCGCAAAAGTTCGGTACACTCTTGAGTTGTTTTGTTCAAGAGTCAACTGGTTGAGTAATGTAGAATAAACTGTATTACTAGGTGCTTCTACTACTTCGTATTCCATGTATTTCTCCGGTGCGTTTATTCTTATTTATATCTTTTAAAAATATTCTGTTGTATAAGATGTTTTTGCTATCATTTTTATTCCATTTTTTTCGTAAAAATAATCACCCTTATCATCAACGGTTAACTTATCGAACCAATCACCCGAAAGAAGCTTTGCAAGTTTCAAGATAGCAAAGTTGCTTCTGATTAAGATCAATTCTTTCTTGATTTCATCTCTCTCAGCAAACAAGAAATTTCTGGTTTTGACAGATTCTTTGTTCAGATCGACTGCTTTAGCGTCAGCTTCATTCTGAACCATAAGGTATTGCTTGTGAAGAGTTTGCATACTGGCGGTCAATTTCTTGCCATTATTGATACGTTCCAGCATCTCACTGATCTTAGGCCATGAAGAAAAACCAGCAAGGTAGAATTCCATTGTTCTGCTCTGATAACTATCAGAATCTTCTGCTTTAGCCTTTGTGATTTCTACACCACCATAATTAAGATTCTTGTCCAGACCATGTTTCTCAAGCACTCTGATCTGTGCAACAGTGTATTCTTTCAATGCTCCAGTTTTCTTGAGAGTATCGGTAAGAATACCATCAATCAAGTACCCAACTATCTTCTGACGAGCTTCCAGTTCAGTAGTAAGCCGAACATCTTCAAAGATATTGGCTATATCAGTTGCTTTGTTGATGTACATTCTGTTGATGATCGGGAACACAGACAGATCAATAACGACTCTGGCATACATTTTTTCGTTTATTACTGTACCTTCAATCCATTTCATATATTTTTCATCAACTTCACCTTCAGTAGGAATAAGAACTTCAATCTTCTTGATGTTTAGGTTGCCGTCTTTGATAATGGTATAGTTTCGGAAGATACCACTTTCAATTTCAGTTGGCAATCCTACTTCTTTTGCGTCCATCGGATTGATTGCAACCTTTCCAGGAACATAAACTCGAATTGAAAGGTTCATGTGCTTCTTATTGAACACGAAATCGGAGAAAGGTACACGGATTTCGTCTTCGGTCTTTGT
>JBEKIG010000094.1:0-1363 GCA_050011875.1 Nitrososphaeria archaeon | reverse complement strand
TTTGAGACTGACAGCAACGAAACCCTCATTGCTTTTGCTGAAAGCTTTAGAAGAGAATTCTACAAGCTTCCTTTTGAAATGGTTGCTTCTCCTAGAGGAGTAAACAAAATGGACAAGTATAACTTTCAATCCAAGTCTATTCCAATCCAGGTTCGAGCTTCAATGGTATTCAACAAAGCATTGAAAGCTTATAACCTCCAGGATAAATATCAAACCATTACTAACGGAAGTAAGATCAAGTTCTGCTATCTGAAAGTTCCAAACTGGTTAGGAAGTAATATTGTTGGTGTCGTTGATAAACTTCCTCCTGAACTTATAGATAAATTTGTGATCGATTATCCTTTACAGTTTGAAAAGGCTTTCGTGAATCCTTTGAAAAAGATATTCGATTCTCTTAGATGGCAATTCTATAAAGACAATGATGCTGATGGTTTCTTTGAAGAAGACTAAAGTATAAATAAAGAGAGGAAGCTTATGAGATTCATATGCGAAAACAAAAAATGTAAACATCTCTGGTCAGCATTCGAAGAACCTATCTGTCCTAAGTGTAAGACTATTCATAAGATGGGAACTGCCAGAAAAAATATGCAACAGATGATGTTATCTGAAGCTAATCGTTTAGATAAGAAAGAGAGATATGGAAAACTATTTTGAAAGACTTTTAAATGAATATACTCAATCACAAACTCAATCACAAGTTGATGCTATAAGAAAGAAAGAAGGAATTGCTTTCAATACATCTAAAGGGCATCCGACTCAAAGAACATCTACAACAGCTACCTATCTAAAGTTTTATAAACTTCTTACTCCAGAAGAACAAAAAGGTGAAGGACTAGATTACTCCGCAGGACTCGGCAAAGGTTCTGCTCTTCTCCGTCAAGAGTTTGATGCAAACATAGAATCATATGAACCATTCCCCCACGAAGATTCAGAAGATATTACTTATGTTGGATTGAATTCTCTACCTGATAAACTCTATGACTATATCTTTTGTTCTGCTGTTCTGAATGTAGTTGAGCAAGACATAAGAGATTACATTGTACAAGATATCTTTGCTCATTTGAAACCAGGAGGAGAAGCAATCATTGGTGTTC
This sequence comes from Nitrososphaeria archaeon, assembly GCA_050011875.1. Classification (GTDB taxonomy): domain Archaea; phylum Thermoproteota; class Nitrososphaeria; order JACIWG01; family JACIWG01; genus JBEKIG01. Next base: position 269 of record JBEKIG010000094.1, on the reverse strand, counting down.
GATCTAAAGCTGATGTACTTAGTGCTAGAACAGCATATGTTATTGATGCAGAAAACGGAGAGATCATTGATAGAATAAGAGGATCATACCAAAAAGGATTCACTGGCCCTGAACTAAGAGAATATATATCAAAAATACTTCCTGAAGCTGCTGTTACCAGAGTTGAAGTTTCAGGATTCTCTCAGATAGTTGTGAGAGTTGCTAGGTCTGAATGGGATGCATATAAAGACTTGACAGAAGCAATAGATAATATAGATGTTCAACTTAAA
>JBEKIG010000093.1:0-1368 GCA_050011875.1 Nitrososphaeria archaeon | reverse complement strand
ACCAAACTCGGAAATCCCTCTTGAATATCCACTAAGACTTTCACCCTTTCAGGGACATTTACTATGGCAAGCGAATCAGCTATTAACTTATCCAGTTTCACTTTGGTATAATGTGGCTCTAAGGTCCTCCCATAATCCTGTAAATCAGAAACGATCTTGTTCATGTACTCTATCTGCTTTTCAGCGGTTGCGAACAGATCTTGCAGTTCGATTCCAGTAGGGGAAGGAAGCTTACCAACTTCCCTCTTTTCCAGATACCCTAAATTGAGCAAAACTTGTAATGGGTTACGCAGATCATGCCCAACCATCGTGGCTACTTGTCCCATGGTAATCAGCCACTCAGCCTCTCCAAGTTCTTTTGTTTTTTCCTCAACAAGTTCGCTGAGGTGTTCAGCGTATCTCCTAAGCTCATCCTCCATCTTCAAACGTTCCGTAATATCCCGGATCACCGCCATAAAGAATGTCTCTTCCTTTTGTTTCCATTTTGAAAAGGATGCTTCGATAGGGAATAAACTTCCATCCTTTCTCCTTGCGGACCCTATGGAACCAACTTTGGAAATCGAATGTGTAGATGACATAAACTTTCTCATCATGTTTTCATGGTGTCCTCTAGTTTGTTCTGGAATCATCATGGTAATTGGCTTACCGATTGCTTCATCAGCTGAATATCCAAAAGTGTCTTCTGCGGCTTTATTCCAGAAGACAATTTTTTCCTGTGAATCTATGGAGATAATAGCATCAGCTGCCGCGTTGACAACTGAACGGAAACGTTCCTCACTAGCTTTCAAATCCTCTTCTGTTCTTTTCCTTTGAGTTATATCTATGAAAGATGCAACACTTTTCTTTGTTTCAGGTATAACATCTATATTCAATAGAACTGTTTTAACGACACCCTGTTTACTAACACCTTGAAATTCATAACTGCGTGGGGATGTGTTGGGATCAACCCTTCGTTGGAAATGATGTTCCATCATTTTATCTAAATCTTCTTTTATTATAAAATCAGTCCACTTCTTCTTTCCCTCCACTTCTTCTCTAGCATAGCCCGTTATATTTTCGAATTCCCTGTTTACCAGCGATATCATCATATCATCTTCGATGATCGCCATCCCTGTGCCTGTGTTCTCAAATACTATCCGATATCTGTTCTCCGATTGGCGTAATTCTTCCTCCATTTTCTTGCGGTCTGTTATATCCCTGCCATATAGGTTGATGTATCCTTCTTCTACTATTGGCACGACAAAAAATGATAGAACTTTTCCTTCTAATTCAACTTCGACCGTCTTACTTGACTTTAATGTAATTACTTCTCTGGCGACCTCACACCAATTCTTTGGAGCGTAGCCACCAACCTTACAGCCCCAACTC
>JBEKIG010000092.1:0-1394 GCA_050011875.1 Nitrososphaeria archaeon | reverse complement strand
TTATTTGATTAGAATTTTTGTAGACTGGTTGACAACATTGTCGTTTAGTTCAATGCCTAGGCCGGGAAGATCAGGAATTTCAAATTTTCCATTCTTTGGTTGATAGTTCTGTTTACAGAGACTGATATTACCGTTATTAAGTGCGTAGGTATGGTGTTCGTGGATAATGAAGTTGGGTATAGCCGCCTCTAGCTGCAATGCTGCTGCAGTGGCTACAGGGCTTCCACAAACGTGAACTTGTACTCCGATATCATAGATATCCGCGTAATCACAAATCTTCTTCCCCTCCGTTATGCCGCCGACTAATCCTAGGTCTGGTTGAATTATATTCAAAGCCTGCTTTTCAAAATACTGTCGATAACCCCAACGTGTATATATTCTCTCACCAGCGGCTGAAGGAATCTTCAAACTTTTTGACACTTTATAGTGGAGGTCAGCGTTTAGATAGTTTACCGGTTCTTCATAGAACATACAATCAAATTCTTCCCAAATTTTTCCTAATTGAATGGCGGTGGTAGCACTTAGAAGGGAATGCAGTTCGATGATGATATCAACATCTGATCCGACAGCTTCCCTGACGGCCTTTACTCTACCGTAGAATAGTTTGAACAGGTCTTTTTTCACAACGCCTCTTAACATGTTGATTCTTTCACCTTTCGCATCAAATATAACAGGGTCAACCTTCACGCAATCATAACCTTCAGCTACAGCCTTACGGGCTTCCTTTGCGTACTCCTCCGGTTCCTTGCAGGCTTTTGCTTCTTTACCCCAGCCAAATTGTATTTGGCTCGCGTATGTTCTTAACCTCTCATTGGTCTTACCACCCAGTAGCTGGTAGAGTGGTACATCAAGAAACTTACCCTTTATATCCCAAAGGGCTGTGTCAATTCCACTCATACCTCCGAAGACGACGGGACCACCTCCTAGAGCCCAAAAGGTTGATCTAAACATTTTCTCCCATAACTTTTCTGTTTTCATGGGATCTGACCCGATGACAAATTGCTCTGAAAGTTCTTTTACCATGGAAGCACCAGCCGTATGACCTGTGCCGTATGCTAGACCTACTTCACCTAAACCACTTATGCCTTCATCTGTATTGACGCGTACAACGACAGGATGCCAATTAGGTTTGAACTGTGGATTTAGATCGAAAATTTCGACGCTTATCACTTTCATACTAATCCTTCTAATTCCTTTCATACTATTCCTTCTATTTTAACCTTATCGAAGGACTTATAGGGGGAGACACCTGATATATAGATGCCAGCGAGCCGCAAAAATAAAATATTTTCCCACCAAAATTAAGAATTAAACCTGAGAATTTGCCTTTCCTCGCAACCCTCCTCATATCTCACATGTCGCTGTCTGGGTCTCTAATACGTATGTCGCTGGAT
>JBEKIG010000091.1:0-1398 GCA_050011875.1 Nitrososphaeria archaeon | reverse complement strand
GGAATGTAAATCGCTGTTAAAGCTTGCTTATCCCTCTAAGAAATCCCCTTGAAGCCAATTTTATGTATTAGAGACAAATAGGGAACGTGCGGGGAGCTTCGATAAACTGGCAACATATGGCTTTTGTAAAGGGTATTTAGGCTTCCGCAACACTATAAGAAGTGATGTTTAATGCCTAAGACTAAAGCCATAATAAACATTCAGAACGTTGTTGTTTCGGGCACTCTCAACCAGAAAGTTGACTTAAATGCGGTTGTGAGGAGTTATCCAGGCGTAGAATATCGTCCGGAACTGTTTCCCGGATTAGTATTCAGGCTGAAGAGTCCGAAGACAACCACCCTGATTTTTAGCGCGGGTAAAATGATTTGTACAGGAGCAAAATCGGAAAAGGAATCCCGCAGAGCAATCATGAAAGTTGCTAAAGAACTGAAAAAGGATGGAATAATCATCATCAGCAAACCAGACTCGAAGGTTGTGAACATCGTTGCTTCTGCAAGTCTAGGCGGACAGGTAGATTTGGAGAAGACAGTTACCACTCTTGGAAAAGCGATGTATGAGCCGGAGCAGTTTCCAGGCTTAATCTACAGGATGGACGAGCCTAAGGTGGTCATACTGATATTCGCAAGCGGGAGCCTTGTTTGCACCGGGGCGAAGAAAGAACAGGACGTTTATGACGCAGTGCATAAGCTTCACGGAGTATTGGAGGAGCAAAACCTCATATTCTACGAATAGCGCGCTGGCTTATCCCGTAATTGTGTAAAGTGGTTATAACTTTTATTTTTTAGCGCAAAGCTAAGCAAAGAGGACATCATTCATTCTATTATTCCTCCAAGTTTTCAATGATAAGTCTTAAATCCGCATAGCGTAGAAATAGCCTAAACATAGCAGAGATATTATTCCGTAAAAAGACAAAAAAGTGAGGCGAATAAATGAATGACTTGTAAAGAATATCGTGAAAAATGCCTTAATGAAACCATACAGAAAATCGAAGATTCAATAAAGAAAAAGAAAGAAGGGCAATAGTGAGGTGACAGAACCTTATAACAAATTATTTCTGCGAACAGACCCTTTATTCCGATTCTTCTTCGTCAATGACAGGTTCAGTTGAAGAGTTGGCTTGAGCTAACGATATCTTATGCGTTATGTATCCAGCAATCTGATTTCTTACTCGTGTGGTTGTTCCTTGCGTTAAAGAGTTAACTAAACGTTTGTTCTCGTCAAAGTTGTTGACGAATTTATTTGGAAAACGTTCCATTAGTGTTTTGCCGACTCTTTTAACCTGTTCAGTTTTAATATTTCCCAAATCTACGGTTCCCTCTGGTCATCAACGATTTTAGTGTTCGATGCTTGAAAGCATAGGAACAATTCTCAATAGATGATAGGGCTTACTTTAAGTTT
>JBEKIG010000090.1:0-1418 GCA_050011875.1 Nitrososphaeria archaeon | reverse complement strand
CGACGTTATACTAAATTTAGTTGAAACTTGAAAAGTGGCTCCCCCTGTGGAATAAACCACAGAATCTTTGCAATAGATAAGAAAGGAGCCACGATGAAAGTAAACACAAAAAGAAGGAAAAAAGCAAGAAAAGGATTCAGGCAGATTTACGGAGAAAATGAACTGGCGGACAAAATGTTTCATGTTATTCAGACAGGCAAACAGGGGATAGATGCGGTGATTCTGGAGTTGGGGAAAATGGTGGCGGAAGCTATCATGGATATTGAGCGTGAGGAAGCATCTGGGCCTGATTATCATCCCCTATATCCAGATACATACAAATGGGCATATCAACAAGGGTCCATTTATCTTGGTGATCAGAAGATCCATGTAAGACATCCCCGACTCCGTGGTTTACAAGGGGAGATAAAGATGGAAACTTATGAAACTTTAAAAAAGCCGGGGGCTTTTTCGGAAGAGCTTTTAAGGAAGGCATTGCGGGGTGTATCAATGCGGAAGTATGAAGAAACAGTTACTGAAGCGGCCAAAGCTTTTGGTGTTTCACCAAGTTCGCTTTCGCGGCATATAATCAAGGCAACTGCTGCACAGCTTAGGGAATTCAATGAGAGAGACCTTTCTGATTTTAATGTATTTGCTGTGTTTATCGATACCATCCATCGTGCGGGTGAAGCATTCATGGTTGCCCTGGGTATTGATAGAGAAGGATATAAAAGGGTGCTGGGCTTTTGGCAAGGGGCAACGGAAAATCATGTTATTTGTGAAGAACTTTTCGCTGACATGGAAAGAAGGGGTCTTGTCATTGGCAGAAAGATTATTTGGGTTACTGATGGCGGCAAAGGAGTTATAAAGGTGCTGAAAGATCGCTTTGGTAAGAAACTCGTTCACCAGAGATGCACGATCCACAAGGATAGAAATATTCAAACGCATCTTGCCAAGAGATATCGGAAGGAAGCTCACAGAAGATTCAGGACTGCCTTGGAACAAACCAAATATGAGGATGCCAGGCAGATGCTTTTGGAATTCGAGAAATGGTTGCGGAAGATCAACATATCCGCTGCGGAATCTCTTTTGGAAGCTGTTTCTGAAATACTCACACTTCACAGAATTAAAGTGCCTCCGTTGTTGAGAAAGACTCTTCACTCAACCAATCCTATTGAGAGCATGTTTTCCACTGTCCGTTACTGCGAAGGAAATTTAAAACGCATCCATAATAGCGCTATGTCCCAGCGCTGGCTGGCTGCTGTGCTGCTTCATTGCGAGAAGGGATTCCGGAGAGTTAAGGGATATGAAGATATTACCACAGTAATTGAAAACATTGATAACGAATTACAGGACAAGTTGACCATGCAGGAGGCAGCTTAGAAACTTGGTAAAAAAATGGGAGCTACAAAAATTTCAACTAAAAATTTGACAATTTC
>JBEKIG010000089.1:0-2999 GCA_050011875.1 Nitrososphaeria archaeon | reverse complement strand
CAGACGAACGATGGTCCACTCGCAAGAGGATGGTCCAAAGTACGGTTCTTTACTCCATGTCAAACCTTCGGTATTGTTAAAGACAATCCGAAAGAAGGATTCTTCAAACTCAACTCAAGTCAAGCAGAAGAAACCACTTCCATATTCAAAGCTGTCAAAGAAGACATTGACGTTAATGCAATATTCCACCAAGTCATTGATCCTCAGTTAACCGCTATTACTGCGGTTGAACGCACATACGAACTCATCAAAGAAGCATACGATAGAACTCTCTTTGTTCAAGGTACTGTAGCTTGGATAGCTCGTGACCGACCTAACAATTGGGGAGCAATCCGTATGGGTCTAATGGATGACGATGGCAACGAAATTGTTGTTAGCATACCCGAATACATTAGCAAAGACTTTGGCGAACTTAGCAAAGTAAGACGATGAGACAAAGAAGACCACATGGGAGAAAGGCAAAGGTGACGTTTACCTACAGGCATTAGGTATCTATGTCGTAGAACGCACACCAGAAGATGTCTACAGCGCAGACGCATTAGGCGATACTAAGGAAATTGAGGGCTGGATAAGTTGATAATAAAATCAGCATCAGAAACCCTAAAATTTTCTTAGATTTTTCCTAATATTTTTTTTGTGATTTTTATGCATAATAAAAGATATATCTATTCTCATAATAAACTTGTTTCTTGGGTAGTAGCTAATTGTGAGAGATGTGGAAGATTTCTTAGGAAGAGAGATTTTAAGTATTGTGCTTCTTGTAAGGATATTGTAAAAAATGAACAGAGTATTCAAGCAGCTAAGAATAGACGAGCAGAGATTAATATTTATCAAAAGGAAAGAAGACATAGATTAGGATTAAATAGGAGTTATAGAAATTGACTAAGTTTTCAATCGTAACCGCAGATCCTTCTCATATTGAGATTAAGGGTAAGCTATATCCATGTATCATTCTTTGTGGTCGTGGAGAGAACAGGGAACGATTGAAACGAAGAATTGATATTTTTCCTTACTTCTATTTACTTGAGAAAGACTACAATATTCTCAAAGATTCTGGTCTTTTAAACAGTCTCCACATTCAGAAAGTAGAAGCTACGTCAGCACGCAATCTCGTTAAACGAATAGTCACTAAGATATTCGTTCAAGATGCTGGTCGAATCGGAGACTCTATTAGGTCCGTTAACAACTGGAATAAGCAGATTACAGAAGAAGGTATGGCTAATGATACCGTCTTTACTTATGAAGCAGATTTGAGTCAGGCAGAGCTTCTTCCTTTGAGATGGATGATAGACAATGGAGTGAAGTGTGGTGTAGAGATTGAAGGTAGCAAGTACACTCCTATTGATTTTAGTGTTCCTCTTCGTATCTGGTACTTAGACTTTGAAGCAATTACTTATCGAGAGTACAGTACTGGAATGAATCAAGACGAGCCACTAATGATGGTAGGTGTCATTGATTCTTATGAGAACAAGATTTACAAGCTCTACGTTCCTAATCCAAAGTGGACTCTTGAGCAACACTCTAAGTTTCTCAAGGATGTAGATGCTCACATAGCCGATATTAAAGTTGGATGACCTCATGCAGTTAGCCATCCGATTAGACCCTGATTTGATTACAGCTTGGAACTTGAACCGATATGACTTACCTAAGTGGTATCAGAGAGTAACTCTCAACAAGAAGAAGTGTTTATTCAAGTTCTCGGATCTCTCACCTATCAAGTCTGTTCTGACACATAACAAACCTATCCGAGTAAAGGGTAGAGTCATGTTCGACTTGATGGTAGCATTCAAACAGTTTACAGACGCAGAGATGGATAGCTATTCATTAGCTTACGTCACTGAGTCAGAAGAGTTAGGTATAGAGAAGATTCCTTTTGAAGGTAGCTCTGGTAAGTGTTGGGATAGAGCACCAGATGTAGTTCTTAGACGCAATACTAACGATGTTCTCATCATGAAAGCTCTCAACGATAAGTACGGAGTAATAGAGACTTATGATGAGCTTCGTAAGGAATTTGGTCTACTCTTTCATGAGGGTTTCGTTCGTAACCGAGTAATTGATACAGCACTCATGAGGATGGTTAACGGTAAGGTAGTTCTAAGCACAGCCAGTTTTGAGAAGAACGATGAGGATAAGCTGCTCGGAGCTATAGTCATTAAACCAAAGAAAGGAGACCATTACAATGTCATACAACTGGACATTAGCAGAGGATACCCAACACACATTCAAGGATTCAATATTGGTCCTGAAACTTACAGAGCTAAACCAACCAAGGATTGTTACGCAGTAGTCTACGATTGGGTAGATGAAACAACTAAAGAAAAGAAACACTTTGAAGCATATTTCGATAAAGTAGAGAAGAGTCTACTGTCTCGATTGATTCAGTATTTCAATGACCTACGAACAAAGTATCAGAAAGAAATGGATAAGATACAAGATAAGTCAAGCTCTGATTTTAAGAAGTGGGAACGCCGTCAGTACAACGTTAAGAAGACAACTAACGCAATCTACGGTGTGATGGATTATCCAAAGTTCAGACTTCATAAGAAGGAATGTACACAGGCTACAGCTATTATTGGTAGGATAATCATTGAGGAATTAGTAAAGTTTCTCGGTTCAATAGGCTATGAGATGCTCTACGGTGATACCGATTCTACCTTCATTAAGGTTCATGCTACAGAACCAGAAGAGATGTACAAGGAAGGAGTAGCACTTCAACAAGCGGTCAATGCTCACTTAGAACAATTCTTCAAAGAGAAGTTTGGTGTAACTACTCATGCTTCGATCGGCTTCAAAGCAATCTACAAGAAGATTAAGTTCCTTGCTCCTAAGATGTATGGTGGCAAGTGGATATGGGATGAGAAGAAAGGATGGAAGACCGATTACGAGTTCAAGGGTATCTCTTCTGTTCGGTCCGATGCCAGCAACTTAGAGAAGAAAGCAGTTAAACAAGTCTTCATGTATGAGCTTGATGACGAGATAGAGAAGATTGAACCATTCAA
>JBEKIG010000088.1:0-2510 GCA_050011875.1 Nitrososphaeria archaeon | reverse complement strand
TATCACTCCTAAAGTATCGGTGGTATCGGATAGATGTAGTCTGCCATCCATTTAACTGTCCAGTTCAAAGGTTCTGTACCTAACACAGTTGCCCTACTTAGTTCTACTGACTGGATTCTCACATTAACAAATTGGAATCCGTTAGTGTTACCGTTCTGGTCCTGTATGTAGATAACGAACTCTGGATTAGCTGGATTAGTCCCGAAGACCGTCTTACTGTTGTCTGTGTTAATTGCCTTGTAGCTTAAGTTCTCTGGTATCGCTGTATTGTACAGGAGACTCCATAAGCTGTGCCAGTCGTGACAGGTGAATCTACCTTCCATGTGTGGACCTAACAAGTGCTGTTCGAGTAGAGGTCCTTTAGGTACTTGAAGTTTAACCCAAGGGTCTGTATCAACAAAGGTCAAATCTAATAGTCCCAATAGAGGAACATTAAAGATGTCCAATGCTGTAACTCTCATACCTATCTCGTCTGCGCTAAGAGCTTCATACCAGACTATTTCTAATGTCATAGTAGAAGAGAGATTAATAGGGTCTGCATCTTGACCGAATCCATGTGGAAACTTAGAATCTTTCCAATCGCTGTGATTAATTGTAGTTCCATTACCAAGACCATTGAACCTATATGTATTCATGATTCTTGTTAACTCATTCTTAACTGCTAAGATGAGTGGTCGCCAAACAGCTTCAATGTCGTCTGGTTGATAATTAACCAGTTTCATGAAGAACTCTACACCAACTACTTGCTCGTGCTTAATGACGTTTGGAGCAACTGGTGTGACTCGTTCTGGTCTGTTTAGAAAGACTATCTGATATTCTGGATGCATCGAGTCATATTCATCTAACTGTAGACGCATTCCATTAGAAGCAGTAGTCAAATCAAAATCATCTACATAATCAAATCCGTAAGGTCCTGTCTTACCCATTGTAATAGACTTCACACTCTTTGCTTGATTCAAAGAAGGTAAGATGTTTACCTGTAGCCATTGTTGAAATTGAGTAGTAGGATTGATTGTTACTGTTGTGAGGTCCGAATAAGTAATTATGATATATCCAGCACTACCTTGCAGACCGTCTATAGCTCTAACCCAAACACTCATAGACTGAATGCTTGATACTGGAATAGGAGTAACCCAAGTTTGTATTAGCTGTCCATAAGTAGGTGAACAAGGATTACCATGCTGTCCAATCTTACAGGCATAAGTACCTGAATGAACGTAACCTGTTATACTGGTTACATCTGAAAGGTCTGTACCTGTCCATCCAGTAGTATCCCCTGTCTCGAATCCACCGTTAACTGCTTGTTCACCAGCAGGGAAACCAGTATAGATGTTTAGGTTCTCATTAAAAGTGAATGTTCCTCTTGGATGAATGTTCCTCTTGGATTAGTACTGGTAGCTGAGAATGTGAATAAGGACCATTGGTTCTTAACCAATGTCAATATGTCATTAGCGTCATAAAGAACCATACTAAACCCGACCCATTAATATTTCTTCTATCAAACAATCTCCACATTCCCTATTATCACAAGGAATACAGAAACTCTTGATTATTTGTCTATTTTCATATAGACTACTCCTGTTCAACTTTAACCATTAGTTCATTATTAGTGAACCTTTTCAACCAATTACAGTAAGCGCATAAACATTGATAATCTTTACTACCAGCTAAGATTTCTTTGTATATTTTAAGTTGCATAGAACCAATGTTCTTTTTATATCGCCTAACATCTGCTCTGCCATTACCGTTAATATGGTCTATCTGCAAACACCTAAAATCCATCTTTTCTTGAGGAATAGGACATTCTGGATTAGCACACTTACCACCAAGTAAACCGATAACAACTTTGCGTAATTCTTGTCTTCTCTCTTTAGCTTTCAGAATCATTCGTTTTCTATAACCACTATCTTTTGCATGAGAAACATCAGACGCTATCTGTTGTCTTTTTACATAATCTGGATGACGTAAAACATAACGCTGATGATTTGTAAGACCATCATTTATTTTAGTTGTCATATATATCATCCTTGCTTAGCGTTTACTTTTACGGTGACTTGTAGTTGATCCCCCTGATTAAAGTTCATTGTGTCTGCTGGTGAATAAACTTGGTGAAGCAACATTATGCTTGTACCGTTAGTAGTTCCGTTAAAGACACCTACTTCGGTTACTGCAACGGCTGTACCTGTTAATCCAGCGAAGGCTGACTGTGAGAAGGTAAGAGTCAATTGCATTGTGTCGTTAGTGTTAGTGGTCGTAACCTTGCTAATACCAGTAGCAATCGCAAGCTGCAACGGTGTCTGTAATTGACTATCAGTAGTTGAAGAAGGTGTAGTGCCTGTACCAATCCCAATGTAAGTAAAGGCAGTAGAAGACTGACCGCTTAGTTCTAAGAAGTTTATGATTGCTTGAAAACCGTTAACAACCATAGTGTCGTGAGCTAATCCTAATCTAACAGCTAAGTTGTGCCAAAAGCCTTTGTCTCTTGGAAACTCTCTATCAGAAAGAACTTT
>JBEKIG010000087.1:0-1460 GCA_050011875.1 Nitrososphaeria archaeon | reverse complement strand
AAACGAATCAGCGTATCCGCTGCGAATACGTCATTAGCATCCATTGCCGCCGTATTCTCTAAGAATCGCTTACGCTTGATCTTTCCCTCGGGTAATGGTTCTTCATCTAACCATCGAGATGTAACCTTTACGCCCAATTCCTTGATGCGAAGAGAAAGTTCTTTCATCTCTTCTTTTCTCCAGAAAGCCGCTGCGAGATAGACTTTTTTCATTGTCCACCTTCTTTCGGTGGCGCAGGAAAACGAATTAATTTATACCCGATGATCTGGCGTAATTGCTGATACGCATTCAGAACCGGCAGATTGATAAGAGAATAGGGGAATTCAAACGTCTCCTCTTTCTCACCTTGGATGTCATCTTTGGTGTAAATCGTAAGCAGAGCGTGATCACCGATCCCGCCGCTTCCATCAAATTTCACCCGATTCAGACAATCTGGATTACCACAATTACAACCTTCGTTTTCACTCATGACTCCTCCAGTCTTCGTGTGCTTTGCCAACTTCTTAGGTATGCTGTAGCCCGTCGCAGGTGATTAAGCTGCGTTTGTAGTCTTTACATTCCCTTCCTTCTCACTCAAAACTAACCTTCCCCAACTACCACAATCATTACAAACAAACCGTTGATACTGTCGAGTAATACATCGAACAGTTCCTCGATATTGTACATTATGGCTTCCGCACTTCGGACACATACCACGGGTCCAAAAGGTTAGATTCGGGTGCGTTTTGGCGTACGGAGCGAGACGATAGTAAAGTTTTTCGAGCAGGAGCACATCCATCCTGTTGTACTTCACCATCTGATTCCAGCACTTCATGTCACCTTTGATACAACCTTCCCAGAGGTCGAAGTCTGTATGAATCTTGTGCCCAAGATCAAGCAAGCCACAAAGGTCGTCGAGGGAATTCGAATTGTAACGAGCAACTTCCTTGACCATTTTCTTCGTGTCAATCGTTTTAAACGGGCTTGGTGGTTTAAGACCATGAAGGATGAATCGACCTGTGGCAACTTTAATATCGAACTGGTCGCCATTATGAGCGATTATCACATCGGCTTCATTAAACAGATTCCAGAGGTCTTGTATCAAAGCTCTATCGTCATACGAACCGGGCATGTAGCCAGGATAATCGGGGAGGGCTTTTGAAATTATTTTATTGTCACCTAACCATTTGGCGACCCAAGTTGCCACGCATGACTCTTGTGTGAAACGGATGACGTTTTGATCCCAGCGACCCCAAGTATACCCTTGGTTCGGCAGAGTTTCAATATCAAGTACGAGAATTTTGGGTTGTTCAACTGCGAGTTGCGTTTCGCTCATTTGTCCTTTCGTGTATCCCTCTACAGTTTTAGATTACCAAAGTACCCATCATTTGTCAAGAGAAATCTTTTGGTCTTCTTTTACATCCACTTTGGCATCCCCTGCTCCCACCTTTGTACTGACGTTAAAATGGTTCTCCTGTATG
>JBEKIG010000086.1:0-1483 GCA_050011875.1 Nitrososphaeria archaeon | reverse complement strand
CCCAATGAGTACATTCCTTTCCTGTTTCTTCTTTGAATTCTCTTACCATTGCTTCGTAATAATCCTTATCAGAGGCTTCTATTTTGCCCCCTACGCCGTTATATAATCCTGCTTGCCATGCAGGTCTATTCTTTTTGATCAGAACCACCTGAGTCAATTCTCGATTGAATAAGAATCCTACCACATATAAAGTTTTATCGCTCATTCATTATCTCCTTAATATAAATCTACTTCTCTAGGTTCAGTTTCCCATGTCATATCAGGAAAAAGTTTTTTATCAAGTCTAAATGATCTGCTTGAACTATACCAATATGTCAAAGCTCTTTCTGGTTTCTCTATCCAGAGAGTCAATGTTTCGTATAACAAATCTCTAGTAACCCACATAATTCATCCTCTTAAAATACAAAAAGGTATAAATCTTTCGATCTATACCTAAGTGTATCAGATAAATTTTGTCGTGTCTATTAATTTCTTTATTTTATATTACATGCTGCAATATCTTCGAGTTCTTCTTCTTTTTCAGGAGCAGGTTCCTCTTCGATTTTCTCTTCATCCTCTTCAACTTCCTTTTCCAAATCCAAATCTTCTAGGTTTACCTTCGGAACTTTGAAAGCTTCAAGACCATCTTCGAATACGATATCAACAAGAGTAGGATCGTCTTCATCTTCATTGAACACAACAGCTTGAGCACCAGCTTCAACTTTAGCCTGAAATTCTTCGAATTCATCGTCAGTCATATCCAAATCTTTAGCTGTAAACGTATCAGCATCGATAACCTTTACTAGACTGCCAATGTTAATCTCCGCAGGTTCGTCTTCAGGAATTTCATCTACCGGCATTTCTTCTTCTGGCATTTCCAGATCGGGATCGACTTCTTCTTCACCTTCATCCCCTTTATGTTCGCACAGCTTTCTCATAATTGCTTTCAAACATTCGTTTGTGTCCTCTACTATAAGTACTTTTTGTTTTTCGCCCATGATATTTCTCCTTGATTGTTATTAGTATTCAGTAAGTTCATCTTTATAAGAGAACTTTTGTATACGTTTTTCTGCTCGGCTCTTCATAATGATCGAAGGTTTTGCAGTAGGTTTACGGATTCTGTCATATATGTCTTTTCCTGTTATCTTTTTCATGCTAATACTATACCATATTATTCTACTAAAGTCAATCTTTAAATTAAAAACCCACATTGTTCTGCATCTTCATCTGTTTCAGGAGCACATGGTCGAACAAGCTTGTTCTCTTTTGCAAATTTTAAACAATCTGCATAAGATTTACAATTCATGCAACATAAGTTAGTCTTCATTCTGCAATATACTGGTCTTTTCTCGGCATTACAAAATAAATATTTTTCCATTATAAATCTTTCTCCATTCGTTTTTCGGCTTTAGTTTTATTTTTTGAAGAAGCTGCTGGTCTTCCTACTGATATTTCTTTCATCCTTTTGTTAAAGTTCTTAATCTTATCACTGTAATACGAATTG
>JBEKIG010000085.1:0-1510 GCA_050011875.1 Nitrososphaeria archaeon | reverse complement strand
TACTGCTCCTTTCTCGCCTTTACAAGGAAGGAAACTATGGAAAAGACGCATTGTAAAAGAGGGCATGAATATACAACAGATAGCACAGGAATAGATTCTGCTGGAAATAAGTACTGCAAAATATGCAGAGTATCTCAAAAAAAGACTGGGCCAAAGCCAAGAATACCAACTTGTCATCCTGATAGAAAACACTGTGCTAATGGTCTTTGTAGAACGTGTTACATTAGAAACCACATGAAGACTTACGTGTATCCCAATCCAGAAAGAAGGGACAAAGTACATGGCGTATGTTCAAGAAGGCGCAACGCTAATCTTAAGTTGGTGGCGTTAACTCATTATGGACCTAATGGAATTTTGCAATGTTGTTGGGAGGGGTGCACGGTTATAGACGTGGACATGTTAACTCTAGACCACGTAAATGATGACGGATACAAACACCGTTTGCCGGGAAATAAGAATCGTATGGGAGGAGATAAACTGTACTTTTGGGCAATTAAAAACAATTTTCCTCCGACTCTTCAAACTATGTGTGCCAACCATCAATTGAAGAAAAAGATAGAAAAGTTCAAACGGGATCGAGGAGAACATGTCTGAAAAGAAGTTGGTTGGACTCGTCGTACGTCATGGTGATACCGAGGTAAATGAATCAAATCAATTCCGTGGAAGACTTGATCCAAGTCTTAATGCGAAAGGCGTTGCTCAAGCAGAAAAGGCAGCAAAGAACATCGCACGAGAACACAAAGATTTTGTTAAGAAGATTGTGTCCTCACCAATGTTAAGATCGGTACAAACTGCTGATATTTTGGCTGAAGAACTCAAAGTAGAAGTCACACAAGATCGTGGCTTAATATCTTGGGCACTGGGTTTCCTTGCAGGCAAGGACCGGGATGAGTACCAGCCAATTCTTGACCTGTACATAGACAACCCCAAGTTGGCAATTCCAGATGGGGAAGCCCTGGACGATCTAGAGACAAGAATTCAAGAGTTCTTCGACAAAGAATTGCGTACAGAAGGCACAGTGTATGTAAGTCACAATTCCAATCTTGTCACTTTGGAGAACTTAGTACGAGGGAATAAAGATGGAAGACCAGAAAGCAGCGAGACCAGTGTGGAACCTGGAGGCATCATTGGTGTCTATGTGGACCCTTCAGGGAAGTACTCTACAGACGTGCTCTTTGGAGTTGAAAAGCAAGCAGAATACGCATCCTAAGTACCCTAAGTGGTGGGAAGACGCATCATTTTTTAGGGACGGAAATTAGACTCAGAAATACCAACTCAGAATATAAGGACTCAAAATGTCAGATGCTTTAATTGACTTCGCATCGCTAGACTCAGCGGTTGCGACAGCAGAACCAGCAGTAGACTCAGCAGTAACTGAACCAGTTGTAGATGCACCCGTTGACGCACCTGTTGTAGATGAACCTGCGGCACCGGAGGCTGGTAAGGAAACCGAAACCCACAACGTAGATGGCTCAGAAAAATCTGATGAAGAAAAAGCCACATTCAAGAC
>JBEKIG010000084.1:0-1568 GCA_050011875.1 Nitrososphaeria archaeon | reverse complement strand
TGGCAGTCCTATTTGTTTCCATAAACTGGATTGCTCACGGCCAAAGCCACGCGCCCGCTGGCGCGAATAAAAAATCGGACGCGGATTTTTGAAAAATTTTTGTATCCTTTATATTGGCGATTTTTAAAAAGTTTTCCTTAGCAGAGAGGAAAGCGGGGAGAGTGGGGGATAGCCGAGGATACCTATCCTCCACTCCGAGTTTTCACCACGTTGTAAAATCTTCAGAAAGTCAAGGAGTAGTCTAATGGAAAAGTGTAAGCATGGTCGTCTCATTCCCAGTGGGAAGACCAATTTAGATATGTGTTCGTTGTGTAGAGATGAAACGCAGGATTACTGGCCAGAAGCACAAAAAGGAATTTTAAAGGAAATTAAATCCGATAAACCAACGGGAATTTCTGTATCTAAACTAGCGGAACTTCCTACAACTTTGGAGGGATACGATGATGGCTTTGAACACGTCAATCTCCCATTGAGTGTCCGAGAATTATCGTATTTAAAACAATATGGTTTGTTGGATTTAGTAGAGTTTGTGGGTGTCGAATCCATACAGGACGCTATCGAATTAACTACCGACGATACTGAGGTGTCCGATGAAGATTAACGACGCCTATGCTTTGTGGAAAAATAATCCTGACGAGAAAAACTATGAACTTTTTGGCGAGGCCCTGCTGCGTTATGTATATGGATTCGTAAGGAAGCGGTATGGTTCCGCATATCCCTACGTGATGCACGAAGCAATCATCATGGATAGTATTACTCGGATTCTCAAAGAAATAGATGCTTATGATGCTCAGAAATCTACATTTAGTACCTGGGTGGGATTCAAAATAAAGGACACGTTAGCGACTCTTTGGAAAGCCCGAGTAGAATTGAATGAGTATCAAGGAGTATATGACTACCATTCTGCTCCTAATAAATTTCACGGAATCGACGCGAAAATCCTTTTAAAACAGCTTATGCAGACCCTTTCGGTGGACGAACGGCGATTGGTGGAACTCCAATTAGAGGGGCTGGAAGATGAGGAAATAGCTTTGGAACTGGGGATTCCTGTAGGCACTGTCTGGTCCCGATGGAACCGAGTCAAAGAAAAGATGCGAAAAGCAGGCGAATAATGGAAGGTTTTGCCTGTTTTCTCTGGATACTTCTTGTAGATTTCAAACGGAATCTACTTGATAGGAGCCAAATGACTCCTCATAATGGGGCAGTCGCCTAGGCGCACCGTCGGGCCACTATCACGGCTGCCTCTAATTCCCTGAAAATAAAAGGGTTAGATGAAATCTTATATCCCCGGAACCATGTCTCCTGCGTATATTGAAGCTTTGAGGCAATGGCAGCTAAAGTTCTTAGAATCAATCACTTGCAGTGAAGAGGACGCAAAGAGGTATAGAGAGATGTACCCTGATTGGGTAGCTATTGGAGAGAGGGAAAAACTTGGGCCTCGTCGTTAAAAATACAAAGGATTTAGTCAAGCCCGAAGACTTCAAGCTCAAAATCTTAATATACGGCTTAAATGGCACGGGCAAAACTACGTTCCTCTCGACTGTCCCTCATGTGGGCATTGGCGCATC
>JBEKIG010000083.1:0-1569 GCA_050011875.1 Nitrososphaeria archaeon | reverse complement strand
AAGCCAGTTGATAGTGCTGGTAATGTTGCTCCAAGTGTCTACGATGTTAGATTGAATCACAGACGCAGCTTAGACCAAGGTATGAAGAACTTTAGCTTTGGCAACGTCTGGATTGGATTCCCTAACATGAGTAATGAGGACTTCCAAGCACAGGACCAGAACGGACAGACGATAGCCGATAAAGCAGCTAACATGAGTCCTACAGGTAACAGAATCTTAACTAACACAGACGTTAAGGTTGCACTCGAAGTTCCAGAGAGAACTCAGTCATACGAGTCTTTCATTAAAGACCAGCGTAATGAGTTCTTCATGTCATTAGCAGACCCTTCAATCAAATTAGGTATTGAAGAAGGTTTCACTAAATCAACAGCAGAGACAGCAAGCGAGTTCTACAAATACAAGATTAGCAACATGAGAAGAATCATAAAGATTGTCTTTGAGGACATCTTTGAAATGATTCTTGACAAACTCGGATACGATGGTGCTAAAGCAGATATTCAATTAAACTTTGGTCCAGAAGAGACAGCCGATTACGTTATTGCAGACCTATTCGGTGCTACTGACAGAAAGATAATCTCTTTGAAGACTGGAAGATACCTATTGACTAAATACCGTAAATGGGATATTCCAGCAGATGAAGAAGCACAACTTAAGAAAGAAGCTAAGGAGTTGGCAAATGCACAGATACAGTTAGCTAATGCTACTGCTGGACCATCAGGGAAAGGTGGTAGTGGATTAGCTACTACTGCAACTAAGCCAGCATCTTTATCTCAAGAGATGTCAGAAGAGATTAAAGAACCAAGAGCAGCAGCGCAGCAAGCTACAGAGAGTGAAACATCTCCGACTGTTCCTATTAAGCCAGTAATCAGAATTACACCATTAGCCAAAGATGTAGCAGCTTTTAATAAAGAGGGTACAGTTATCTACATTGACCCTGAACTCTCAGAGAAGTACTATGCTTTGGTAATCGGTAGAAAAGAATACGAGTATTCAGTACTACAGCAAGGATTCTCTGGTGAGAGGACCAAGGCAGTTGGTCACAATTACGAGAGGATGTTAGCTGGTCAATTAGGTCTGGATTACTCTAAATACAATGAGTGCCTAATGGAAACTCAAGCTAAGATACAGGCTCGGGGAGCAATTAATCCACCAGATATATATCAAAAGGATGGTTATTAGTATGTATGGTTCTAATAAATGGAGAAAGGATAACCACGAGCAAGCTCTTATATCTGGAAGGAAATCGGATAAGAACCGGTATGATGAGACTAAGAAAGAAATATTCGAGTTATTAGGTAATCATTGTAATAATCCAAGTTGTCCTATTCCAGTAGAGAAAATGGATGTTCGTTGTTTACAGATTGACCACGTTCTTAATAATGGTGGAGAACATAGGAGAAAGTTTGGTGGTGTTTGTAATGTTCATTACTATGCTTCTATTTTAAAAGAAATAAAAGCTGGTAGTAGAGATTATGATTTATTATGTCCTTACTGTAATTGGTTAAAAAGATTCAATGGTGGTAAACTATGAGTGAAAGTACTATGAATCAGACACAATATTGTGCGGTA
>JBEKIG010000082.1:0-1582 GCA_050011875.1 Nitrososphaeria archaeon | reverse complement strand
AATCCATTAAGAAACATTTTTACAGAAACTTCGATATTAGCTTTACGTCTAATATCATCTACTGATCTTGAAGTTCCACAAGAACGACCATGATGAAACAACAACTTATGCATCAATTTTTCATTAGCATCAAACATTACTAGAATATAATCATATCCACCAATCTTTGCTCCTAATTGTTCGGATATGTATTCGTTCATAGGAAATGCATTAAACATTTTGTCTTCATGATTTCCTTCGCCAATTGCAATGATTTTCTTTTGGATAGGCATAAGAAGCTTAACAAAAGCATCTGCTTGTTCTTTGGGAGTTTGATATTCACATTTGTTAAATTTAAAACGTTTTGTGTCATGTGGAGCAATGCATTCGCAATTGTCTCCTATGTTGGTAAACCAACAATTTGGGGTTGATGCTACATAATCTACCATCTGTTCAATTTTGTATGGGTTCACATAAGGCGAACCTAAGTGGTTGTCTGCGTTAACTACTAATTTGTAATCTCTTGGCATTTTCCATCCGATAATTTCCATTCTTTACTCCTTCTTTCAGTTTAATAAAATGATTGACGTTCAATACGTTTATCGTTACAATTAACACATGTTACATTTGAACCTTTTCCCATTTTATGTAATGGTCCACCACATGATCTACATCTTCCTTGTTCTATTCTTTTGTGTTTTTGCTCTAAAGTTTTTTTGTTTTTGTATATTACATGAAATTCGCAATATATATATCCAGGTTTTACTGGTTCTGGACAACGTTCGCATTCGTGTCTTTCTTTTTTTCTTATAGTACCTATTTTTTTAGTTAAGCAATCTATATCTAAATGATACGTACAGATACGTTTACTTCTACTAGTATCTATCAAATTACAACAAATCGTACCAGGATAAGTACATAATCCAAACATCAAATGAAGTTCTTTTCGTTCTTTTTTTGTCATACCATTACGTTTCGTCAATTTGATTCACGTATACTGTTGCATCATTTTGTTCTGTTATGGATTCCAATCCTTCATACGCATTGATAGCATTCAGCAATTCCCAAGATAAATGTTTAGCTTCTTTCAAGCTTAGATCGAATCCACCAATCAATCCTGAAGTTGTAAGATCATCAATATTTATACATATCTTTTCACACTCCCAAAAAGAAAATGCAGTCAGCTTTGCTTCTACAAGAATTCCGTCCTTATTTTTAGTTTTCACTAACATGTCCTCCATACGGTAGTAAGTTGAATGATTCTATATTTTTATCTGATTGGTATCCTTTCAGTCTCCAGATCGCCATAGGGATTAACCATTGAAGATTAGGAATAATATAATTACATCCATCTATTTGATATGTTTTCCAAATAGTAACTTGCTCGTCTGTTAATGATCTGACTGAATCGATATCTTCAGCTATGCTACAAAAGCAATATACTCTACATATAGTAGTTTCTATATACCCAAACAAATCCCAACGAGTACATTCCTTTCCTGTTTCTTCTTTGAATTCTCTTACCATTGCTTCGTAATAATCCTTATCAGAGGCTTCTATTTTGCCCCCTACGCCGTTATATAATCCTGCTTGCCATCTAGGT
>JBEKIG010000081.1:0-1589 GCA_050011875.1 Nitrososphaeria archaeon | reverse complement strand
GCTAAACTTTTGAGGCGTAACAAGCTCACTAAACGCAAGCATCCCGCCCCACAATCAATGTAAGACGGGACAACGAGCTTGTCAAGAGCGAAACGAACGAAGACTGCCGATCAATTTACTACTTTGCTGCCGCCTTTTTACGGGGCTTCTTGGCTGGCTGGACCACTGGTGCCTCCGGGGGTGGTGCGGAAAGTTTTACAATGTTGAACGGGCCGGCAACGCCCGCGCTAAAGGTAGCTGCGGCTGACAGGGCAATCTTGAGTCGATCCTCTGGCTTCATTCCTACAGTAGCAAACATGGCGCCTTTACGTGAATTACCTCGGCCTGAAGGCCGAGGCTTCTGAAGCATCCTTCGATGCCGCAAGGCTCATTCCGAGCCTCAGAATATTTAGAGCTGCATTATGATCTCTATCTAATTCGAGGCCGCAGGCCTCGCAATGATAAGTTCTATCTGCTAATGTCATCTCTTTTATCTTTCCACAACCTGAACAAGTTTTACTTGTATTTGCAGGATTAACCTCAATTAGTAACTTACCAGCTCTTTCAGCCTTGTAAGCTAACTTAGCAGCGAAGCTGCTCCATGAAGCATCCATAATATTCGCCTTACTTACTGTAAAGCTTTCTGACTCCATCATTTTCTTTACGTTTAGATTCTCAATAATTATCGTATCATTTTCTGTAAGTAACTTATTAGCCAGCTTATGCTGGAAGTCTTCTCGGATATTAGTAATCTTCTCATATGCTTTTACTAATTGATTCTTGACTCGCTTACGGTTATTTGAGCCGCGCTTCTTATTAGCTAACTTACGATTCAAATAGGCTAACTTCTCTTTGGCTGTCTTATACGGTTTAGGAGCGTAAAACTTTTCGCCTTGATTATCTGTTATGAAGCTGTTGAGGCCGAGGTCAATCGCAGTAGTTTTACCAGTTTTAGGTAGAAGCTTTACTGGAACATTATCACAAGAAGCGATAAGGAAGTATTTTTCGCCTTGTTTTACGATTCTTACAGTTTTGCAATCGCCTTGAAGCTCTCGGTGCCATACCGTTTTTACTTCTCCTGGAATACCGTAGATTCTAATCTTGTCATTGTCTAACCGTTTAACACCGCCAGATTTCAGATTACACTGAGGGAACAGGATAGAACGGAATCTTTCGGCATTTTTGAATCGAGGGAAACCAGGATCTTCTCCATTCTTAACTCTACGGAAAAAGCCTTGATATGCAGAATCTAATTGTTTCAGAACAGCTTGAAGAGTTTGAGAATAGATATGTTCGGCTTCTTCTGGAAAAGCCGCCTTGACTTCAGCAAGCTCGGCAGCTTGCATATTATAAGTTAGGCTCTTATTGTATTTCGTATAGAAGCTAATACGTTCTTCGAGCGAACAGTTATAGAGGAATCTACAGAAGTTGAAAACAGAAGTAAGCTGTAGAGCTTGCTGTTTATTTGGGTAGATTCTGAACTTATACGATAGCCTCATGATTAGTTATATACCGAGAAATTAGCAGGTTTTGACGATTTTGAACAAAAAAGAACAATGACTTCAAAATAGTTTCGATTCCGCGTTTCATCCTCGCCCTAAAGGGCGAGG
>JBEKIG010000080.1:0-2772 GCA_050011875.1 Nitrososphaeria archaeon | reverse complement strand
GCCATGTAACCCCGGAGGAGAAATGGGGCGGGCCTCTTCATGTAAAGTTAGACCTGCCGGGGCTAGGCATCGGATACGGCGGTCTTGCCGTAGAGTACTTCCCCTGGAGATACTTATGGATCGAAGCCGGCAGCGACATTGGCTGGTATAATGTACCCGAACTTTCGGCCACGCTTTACGATATAATGCCAAGGTTCGATTTAGGATATTACTTCTTAGGGGACATGGCGGCAGATTTCCGGGCAGGTGCCGGGATAACAGGCTCTTATTACATTTACTTTTCCCAGAGCGCTATAAACCAGATCAACCCCGCTTACCTGAACCAGATAAATTCCAGCGCTTATCCGGGCAGCGGCCCTGTAAATGCCTACGATTATTCGGCCGGGCTCTTTGCGGTAGCCGAGTGGAAATGGTTCAGCCTAAGGGTCGGCGCCAGCTACGATTTCGGGGCCAGGAGCTTCTTCCCTGTCGCGGCAATAAGCTTGAAATTATAGGAAGAGAATATGAGAAGAATCTATATATTAATTTTGATATCAATAACATCTATAATTATATTTGCGTCCTGCCAGCTTTTGTTCAACCCTGATTTCTCGAACAAGTCAGGATTGAATCAACCGGCGGGCTATGCTTCGAACCAGGTTGTTTTTTATATGGCTGGAGCAGATGGAATAAATCGAGCCTGTTACTGGACAGGCACTAACCAAACCATTTTGGCAAATGGAGGTTATGCAAAATCGATATATATTTGTAATGGTACACCATATATTGCAGGATATGATGGTACTACTGCTTGTTATTGGACAGGGTCAAAAGAAACTCCTTTGGTAAATGGAACAGGCATGAGTGCTAACTCTATATTTGTCAAGGATGGCATAATATATGTTGGTGGATATGCAAATATTTCTAGTGCTAACTATGCATGTTATTGGGTGGATAATACAGTGGTTACAAACGGTAAAACAGGAGTAACATATTCAATATGTTTAGATGAAAACAATAATGTGTTTTGGACCGGGTATTTATATAATAGTCCCAATAATTTTTATGAGGAAAATACTTCAGGGTTAAATGATATAACTGGCTGCAATCTGCAATCGATTTTTATTGATAACAATAATACATTATATATTGCCGGACAGGATAATAGTTCTTATGCCTGTTTCTGGAAAGGTTCAACCCCGTGTGTTAGGATAGTTGTCGCCTAAAATATTAGGAGACAAAAAATGAATAGTCAAATTCGTTCAGAAGAATTCAGGAAATCTATTGTTCAAAAGATGTGTATGCCAGGAGGAAAAACAGTATCTGAACTTAGTCAGGAAATAGGAGTGAGTGATCAGACCCTTTACAATTGGAGGAAAATGATCCAGAATAACGTATCCAGAGGATACCAGGAGAGAAGTCCGAGAGGCTGGAAACTATCTGATAAGTTTCAGGCGGTGCTAGATTCGGCCAATCAATCGGGAGAAGAGTTAGGTCGATGGTTAAGGGAAAACGGCCTACAGACAACCCATATCGAACTCTGGAAACAGGAGTGTAAATCAGTGCTATCTAATAATGCTTACAAGAATGAAAACAGGATCTTGAAAATAAAAAACGCAGAGTTAGAAAAGGAGATTAATCGCAAGGATAAAACCATAGCGGAGGTTACGTCCCTTCTTGTGCTTAAAAAAAAAGCGAAGGACCTAGGCCTAATCGAGGAAGATTAACTTCAATGGACTCAAGATGTAGTATCTGTAAATTAATAGAAGAAGCTTTGATATCAGGAGCCAGTAAAGATAAGGCTTGTGAGATACTTGGTTATGACATCAGGACCATACAGCGCTGGGATAAAAAGCTGGATGGAGACGGGAGAAAAAACCGAACAGCAATACCTAAGAATTCCCTGTCGGCAAAAGAACGGGAGGAAATCATCTCTTGCTGTTGCGAAGATAGGTTCATAGATATGACACCGAATGAAATAGTGCCTTTATTGGCCGAAGAAGGGGTCTATAAGGGATCGGAATCGACTTTTTATCGTGTCTTGAAAGAAAATAATATGTTGCACCATAGATACGAGACAAAGCCAAAAACGGCAAGAAAAGCACCGAGGGAACTTGAAGCTACAGGACCTATCCAGGTATGGAGCTGGGATATCACATATATATCTAGTCATATCAAAGGTAAGTATTTCTACCTCTATATGATTGAAGATGTCTGGAGCCGTAAGATAGTCGGCTGGAAAATACATGAAGAGGAATGTTCCGAACATGCTGCCAGGATGATGGCAGAGATCGGAGAGACTATTGATTTGAAAGGATTATACTTACATTCTGATAATGGATCTCCTATGAAAGGGGCAACGATGCTTTCGACCTTGCAGAGGCTTCAGGTTATGCCGTCTTTTTCAAGACCGAGTGTAAGTAACGATAACCCTTATTCAGAATCATTGTTTAAAACACTGAAGTATAATGTGAAATACCCTGGCCGTTTCGAGACAACTGAAGCGGCAGAAATATGGATGCAAAATTTCGTAGACTGGTATAACAATAAGCATCTTCATTCAGGGATTGGATATGTTACGCCTGCACAGAGACATGATGGCAAAGATAAGGCTATACTACTGAAGAGAGCTGAAACTTATAAGACTGCAAAAAGCAGGCATCCTGAAAGATGGTCAGGAGAATCAAAAAGATGGGTATGGATCGGATCTGTATTTCTAAACCCGAGTAAGACTAACAGTGAATCGTTGATTGCAGCATGAAATAAGGGCGACAACTACCTTGACAAAAAGCG
>JBEKIG010000079.1:0-3371 GCA_050011875.1 Nitrososphaeria archaeon | reverse complement strand
TGATCTAAGAATAAGTTAGATTCTATCGAATCCATTAGGTTAAGAGTACCTTCTACCAAGGAAAGTTTATGTAAAGTTATTGCATTAGCTCCTGCTGTAAGATTTTTGATATAGAAAGTGACTCCTGAAAAATCTTCAGCAGTTTTGAATACAAAATAAGTAATGCCAGAACTTCCTCCATATACAGTAGAATGTAATGCATTATAATCTGAACCTGATACTGCTCCCGATCCTAAAAGATTTACTAATCCTGCACCATATGACACACCGACTTCACAATCATGATCTGGAGAAATATCAAAAATAGCAAGATATTCTGTAGAAGGTAGCAAATATTGATCGAGAGGGGTTAGAACTTCAGTAATAGGTTGTGCTATCTCTTGATTCAAACCAGTGAACCTTGCCACAGTCTCTGTGCCAGAAGTATCTATTGTAACACCTAGATCAATGTTCCATGCATACGGAGAAGGATTTCCTGCAAAATGTTCTTTCAATTTAGAATTCTTAAGAATATTTACGAAAGACGAATTCTGTATTTGAGTTACAAAATCATTAAAAAGATTCTTAATGTTTGTAATTGAACTTCCTGGCGGAATCAAAAATCTATCATTGATATTTGCATCTGTTGTAAGTGACATAATTCAACCTCTTAAGTTTTCTTTTATTTATAACTTGCTTCCTGCCTTATCTCCAACTAAAAGATAGTCCAGGTTTTTAGAAACGCTTGATGCGATCTTTCCACCTAACGATACTATTTCCTTTTCAATTTCTGTTCTACCTCTTGAAAGAGTACCAGTAAGAAGAAAGGTTTTACCTGCCAGCTTGTTGCTAGTTTCTGCTTTAGGAGCTACTTCTTTTTCGATATATTCATATCGGGGATCGGTAGTAATTTCTAAGCAAATATCCCAATTCTTTTTCCAATCAGAAGATGCTTTTTCAATTGTTCGAGTACCAATACCTTCAGGTAAACAATAGTCATTAAGTTTTTCGTTAAAAAGAATATTCATATTATTAAGATTGCTGTTGCAAGTATAACTGAATACTTTATCAAAAAGAGTTTGTCCTAAACCATCATAAGAAAAGTTTCTCATAATCTGTACAGGAGACACATGAAATACTTTTGTCAAGAGTTCGTTATAGAATTCTCTTTGTGATTTGGAACTAGAATCGGCATTCCAATTTAACAGATCATCAAAGGTATAAATGCCCCAACTAGCAAGTCTCTTTTCAGAAACGTTTTCGATATCGCTTTGTTTGATGAAATGCTCTACTCGTTTGATTTCACCACAATCAAGATTACTACACTGAAGTTCTACACCATACCATTTCAATCCGGTTCCACATTCGGGACATGTTGTAGGTACAAATTCAAACTTGTTCATTTGTTTCTCCTTTTTGAAATGTTTTATAAATAACTTTGGAACTACATCTCCGGTATAAAGGAACATCTTATGATATACGGTATTATATACCAAATTACTAATATTGTCAATAGTAAAGTTTATATTGGTCAAACTATTTCTTCGTTACATCGAAGAATGCAAAGTCATAAAAGTGCATCTAAACACAAAAAATCTAAATCATATATTCACAATGCTATCAGAAAATATGGATGGAATAACTTTACTTGGGAAATTGTATGTGAGTGTTCAAGTAAAGAAGAATTATGTATGAAAGAAATAGAAACTATTGCATATTATGAAAGTCATTTTTCTACTGGCAAAGGATACAATTTAACAAAAGGTGGTGAGTATGGACCTACTATCGATCCTTTTGTTAAAGAAAAAGCTTTAAAAAATTTAAGAATAGTCATGAAGAATTTTTGTGGAGATAATAACTCTATGGCAAATCCTGATACTAAACAAAAACATTTGGAGTCTATAAGATATTTAACAAAAACTCCTGAATGGAAACTTGCCAAACAAAAAGGAGATGAAAAACAAAAATTATCATATGAAGTTACTTTTCCTAACGGAACAAAAGAAATTATTGTAGGGTTAAATGAATTTTGTAAAAAACATAACCTTAGACAATCCAAAATGAGTTGTGTGGTTTCTGGTAATAGAAAACACCATAAGTTACTCTACTAACAGTTACTCCATCAATAATTACGGGGTTTATTATTAGAACAGGTTTTAATAATCTTCCTTTGCTAATTGTCCATTCTATATCAACAACAATTGCCGCAACACCTTCTGAATTCACTTTGAATGCAACTTTTTTCTTAGGAAGGAATTGATCGTTCTCATTCTTCCAGTTGATTTCGGAAATGACGATACCATCGATTTCATAGTCAGCAGCAGCTTTCCAATCCAGATATATTTTTTTCAGATCGTGATGAAGAAAAAGAGAAACCATATGTTCTTTTCGTCTCATGGTATAGTTCGGAGTAGTGAAACCAAGACATGCTAAATTATCAAATTGAATGTTGATAGGATCATCACCAGAAAGAATTTGATAAGCAAATGCTTTGACATATGCTAATTCTTCTGAAAAATAATCTCTATTCATGATGCCGACAGTTCCTGCTCTACGGGTTTTGTATCCCAACTCTTTGTAAGTATCTCCGACTAGCGAAAATTCGCCACGTATATCGAAAATCGGTGCTTTGTTGGCAATTGTTTGAGGAAGGATGATACGGCCTTTTTCTGTCCAATCGGTTCCTTCGTCTCCATCACCTTTGGAAGCACAGGAAACGTATTCGCCGTACCGATAGTTAGCTTCATAACTGCAACCATCGAGCTTCTCGGAAATGAAAAGAGAATTGATATTTTCTTTCTTGATCCATTTATAAAGGTCTTCGTAATCTTCGAATTTTATTTTGGTCAGACTTCCGAGAACATAATTGGATTTGACTTCTCCAGGAATATCCATGAGGGTTTTCTTAAAATCTTCAAACGTATCAGCACTTACAGTACAAGCAAAATGACGTTCAATGTCTTTCAGGAGCAAATCATATTCAGGATCGGAAACCAGTTCATTTCCAGTACGATATGCTTTGTTATACTTTCTTGCGAGTTCCATCTTTTCATTCAGATTCATTTGCTCTCCTTTAAAGTGAAATGGCCTTATGATGTATAATACCATAAGGCCATTCAAAAGTCAAGCTTTATTTTAAGATTAGATGATTAAGGTAAACTGTTCTGGTCCTGTTAAAAACTGTCGATATATCGGGTTCTTGTTAGAAATATACTGAATATATCCTGGAGTCCATGTATTCAATGTTGGATTCAATAACGAAATTCCTCCACTGTTTGTTACATAATCTTGATTAATAGTACTGCACAATACAGATTGTCCACCTTGATATACTTGTGGGTTGAAACATATAGCTATTTGTCGATAGATTCCGTTATAAAATGTTGTAGGAA
>JBEKIG010000078.1:0-1650 GCA_050011875.1 Nitrososphaeria archaeon | reverse complement strand
TTGATTCGTCAAGGAAAAGAATCTATTTTTTCGGTGGAATACACGTGGCGTGACGAAAGATATACACCAGAGGGGGTAGAGTTTATTGGTCTATGTTTTGACCAAGTTGATTTACTCTGCGGTGTTAATGCAGGCGACAAACACGTTTCAGCACGTTTAGCCGAGTCAGAGTTTGTTGAAGGATGGCAACATTTTGGTGTTCGTAAAGGATTGTGCGAAGCTGAATTAGATATGCACTTTCCAGAAAAGGTACAAGAACAGAATGTTACCAAGGCAGTAGATAATCCTTCTCAAGATTTCTTCAAATACGAATGTGAAGCTAACGAGTTTCTTTCAGGGTCACACAGAGAATGCGAGTCAGCAGTTAAAGAATGTATAGAGTCAGCTAAGAGGTTAGGAGAACCTTTCGCTGGATACAAAGATTTCGCAGCTTGTGTTGCAGCTAACAAAGACAAGTCTGACCCCGAAGCCTATTGCGGTTACATAAAGCACAAGACCGAAAGTGATGGTAGTGCTGGTGCTATGCTCTTAAGAGATAAGAAAGGAGTAGCACAGCAAAGACCAGAAGAGACTAATGTTCTCAATAATGAACCATTTACACCAGTTGTTAATCAAGACCCACCAGTAGTTGAGAAGCCAGTAATGAATGTCATGTCTGCTGGATTCGTAGAGGAAGCTGGTGGAAAAGGACCAGTAGTTGCAACAGAAGTTTCTAAAGAGAAGCCTACCTTTGCTATGTCAGGTTCAACTGAGCCTGTTAAGGGTGGAGAGAAACTTACACAATCTGGTGAGACAGGTGGAGCAGCTAACGTAGACACTCAGAAGATGGATACTAAGAATGTCCAGAATCAGGATGTCAACGCTGGAATGAAAGCTGGTGACAGCTTAGGAGCTTCAACCTCAACAAACAATCCAATTCCTGAAATCTTTAAGACTGTCGGGATACCCAATACAGGTAAAGAGGGTAATCCAGTAAACGATGGACTTAATAAGGTGGATGGACCTGATTTAAGTAATGAAGATACATACAACAAAAAGGGAGAGTGTAAAGTTTTGACAGAATCAGAAACAAAAACAACTCCACCAGTAGACCCCAAACCAGCAGAGACACCACCAGCAGCAACAGCACCACCAGCACCAGACCCATTGAAGTTAGCAGAAGCTAAGATAGCAGAGCTAACTACAAAGAACACAGACCTTGAAGGAGCAGTTAAGAAACTCCAAGAGAATGCTCTAACAATCTCTAAGGAGAAAGAAGTAGCTGTAGTCAAGGCACGCAGAGAAGCTAAACAAGAAATCATCTCACGAGTCAAAAGCGTATTGCCAGCGACCTCTATGGTTTCAGGTGTACCAGTAGGAGCATATAGAACTCTTACCAATGATGTTAAGAAAGTTCTGTATGAAGCAGAGAATCAAGTTGAAGTAAAGGGATAAACCAATGAGCAGCATACCTTCCAACTTAGAGAACTATCCTTTCTACGGACTAAATCAAAGTCCTAAGTACTGGAATCAGCCAGCACCTATAGCTACGCTTTTAGCGTTTGACCAAGATGCAGACATTCCATGCTCATGCTGCGGTAAGATGATGATAGTTAAGGAAGGTATCATAGAAGGCTCAGAGACAGCAGCTTATTTGGTTTGTTCTTATTG
>JBEKIG010000077.1:0-1659 GCA_050011875.1 Nitrososphaeria archaeon | reverse complement strand
AAATTTATTCATAAATATCAAAAAACGTATGAACATTTTGTAGGTTATACAATTGAACAATTTAAAAAAGAAGGTATTTTGACATGAATTATGCTGAAACAAAAATAACAAGCCGAGAAGAAGACCCTCTTGATAGAGATTATATAAGAAATTTACCTATTCCAAGATATTACGATACTGCAATAATACCCCAAGACATGACTACGTGTGAAACTAGTACCATGTAACATTATAACTTTCGTATTTACGATAAATATGATATCTTGGCATCAAATCACAGATGGAGGTTGCCATGTCGCCAAGATATCGAGTCACTTTAACAAAGGAGGAACGAAGAGAACTTGAAGACATAACCCGACGTGGGAAAATGCACGCCAGAAGATTTATCTATGCCAGAGCTTTATTGCTGTGTGATGCCGGTGTTGATGGCCCGGCGTGGAATGTTGCTGATGTTGCAACAGCCCTTGGAGTCAGTAGCCGGTCGATTGAGCATCTCAAGAAACGATTTGTTGAAGAAGGACTGGAAGCGGCTCTTGAACGCAAACCTTTGGAAAAGCCCCCAAGGGAAGTGAGATTCGACGGTGCATTTGAGGCGCGCTTGATAACATTGGCCTGTTCAGAAGCTCCGGCGGGACACCAGCGATGGACGGTCCGATTGCTGGCGGATAAAGTCGTTGAGCTACGTTTTGCAGAATCCGTATCGCATATGACTGTGCAGCGGGTTTTAAAAAAAACGAACTTAAACCTCACCTCAGCAAATACTGGAAAATCCCACCGAAGGGGAGCGCGGCCTTTGTAGCCGATATGGAAGACGTTCTTGATGTCTATCATTTGCCGTACGATCCGGACTATCCGGTGGTCTGCATGGATGAATCCTGCAAACAGATGGTTGGAGAGGTTCGCAATCCAATACCTTGCAAACCGGGTCAGCCCGTGCGGATTGACGACGAGTATGTCAGGAATGGGGTAGCGGAAATATTCATGGAAGTGGAACCTCTTGCAGGCAAAAGACATGTGACGATTACTGAACATCGCACCAAAAAAGATTGGGCATTGCAAATTAAGCAGATGCTCGATAGACGCTATGCAAATGCAATCCAGGTTCGATTGGTTATGGATAATTTGAATACGCACAATATTTCCTCGCTTTATGAAGCATTTGAACCGGCAGAAGCCAGACGTCTGGTAAAACGTCTTGATATTCATTACACGCCGAAGCACGGCAGTTGGTTGAATATGGCGGAAATCGAGCTCAGTGTTCTAAAAGGACAGTGTCTGAGTGGTCGCATTCCTGACATGACTACCATGCAAACTCAAGTGGCCTCATGGGAAAAGGAACGTAATAACCGCGTGAAAAAAATATCATGGCAATTTAAAACATCGGATGCACGGATTAAGCTGAAACGCCTTTATCCGAATTTATAAACGTTACACGGTACTAGATTGCAACCTGCAATCGTTAGACAATCCATTTTCAATTTATTAAAATAAGAATAATATGAATTTACCTACGCTTGATTCTTTGATTGAAATTCTCATTCTGATTATTTTTGTGCCCTTTGTTTTACGTCTCATATACAGATCTATGAGTAATGAACTTGGCGAGATTTCTATTGGAGCAGATAGACCGCTGCTTGTGATCGGTTATGCATGGTGGGC
>JBEKIG010000076.1:0-1670 GCA_050011875.1 Nitrososphaeria archaeon | reverse complement strand
ACAATTCTCGCATTTGATAGTCTGTGACATGGGTTATCCTTTCTAAGAGTTATTTTCGTTAATCACTTCCTGAAGCCAACTGATACCAGCGTGTAAAATTCCCATCTGTGTATAGGCACATTCCATAGGGGATGTTCTGAACCAATATGTGCCGTTAGGGTTTTTAGCCAATATCATAATCTCGGTAAATTCCCTATCACCAGCTTCTTTTAAGGCATCGGCTACCGATTCTGATTTCTGAAATAATGGGATGACTTTGCTCATTTTTTCACCTTGAAGTGGTAAATACTACGGTTTTTAAAGATATTGCATGGTTTACACTCTAACCTAATACCCTTCCAATATATTTTACCGATTGAATCATTCATTTTTTTAATCGCCCTGAAAGTATCAACACAATTTTCACAAATAACTTTACCATCGACCCGTTTAAATCGTTCCATATCTTCACCAACAATTAATTTACGTTCACAAATTATACAGCATATCGGATCAGGCAATTTCTCTTTCATCTTCCTTTATCCTTACTAACTACCTTCTTATGTAATTCCCTCTTCTCGGAGAAGCCTTTATCCTTTACCTTACTATCTACATCCCTTATACATCCCTTACCTTCCGGGGGTGAACGCTAGGCGAATAATAGCAGACCTTTCGACTACCTTTCGACTACCTTTCGACTACCTTTCGACGAATTTTCATCCTCATGTGAAGGATATTTAACACTTGGTTTATCTATCTTTTGATGATTCCACCCTGTAACATGCCAATATTCTTTACCATTATTATTGTATGTAAAGATTAAACCTTCTCTGTGTAATTCATCTACACAGTTTTCAATTTCGTTAGGAGGTATATCATCACCAGGGAAGATTTGCATCTTGAGAGTTTTTGTACTAGCAGGATGGTTGCCATTATCATCACAGAAATTCCACATTCCAATGAATAGTAGGCGAGTGATCGGCGAACATTCGACGATTTGTTCAGAAGTCCAAAATTCAGGTTTAACTGTTCTGATCCTTGCCAAAATTACCCACCAGTCTTATCCATATTAAAATCAGAAAAGCCCCTTTGAGTGGTGACGCACTCTCCGGGGCTTTCCTTTTCGGCTGACGGGATAACCCGCCCAACCTAACCTGTGAATAACGCCGTCTGTCGTCACCCAGACAATCAAAGGCATATTCAGTTTTATTTTGTGCTTATCATGATAATTTCACTTTAATTATTGGAGCCGGTTGTAGGACTTGAACCCACGACAAACGATTTACAGGACCGTTGTTCTACCAACTGAACTAAACCGGCAGAGTTTTAAAAAGAGCCTAGGCTCCAGGAGGGACGACCTAGGCTTAAACCAAAAATAGCTTGTTTTGACAAGCCCGTGTGAAATGGATTATAGGCTAAAAAAGACGAATGTCAATCGTTTTTATAAAATTCTTCTACATCGTGAACTTGAGGGTGTCTAATATCCCAAATATCCTTTTGAAGTTGCTTGATAATCTCTGCCGAGGCCCGATGAACAACGTTGTAAAAACACATGCCAGAGGTCAAAACCTTCAAGTGATCCGCTATCTTTTCAGGAGTCCATTTATTTTTCATGGCCGCACCAAATCATTTCCGGGAAGGAAAGTCATAGAACGGCAAGTTACTTTAAAGGGGAAGAAGTTGAAAACGAA
>JBEKIG010000075.1:0-1692 GCA_050011875.1 Nitrososphaeria archaeon | reverse complement strand
AAACCTAGCTCTTTCCTGCGTATCTCAGCGGCTTTTTTCCAAAATAATAAAGGTTCATCTAAATGCTTTTTGAGAATCTCCATATCTTTTCTGAGCTCTTGAAGACCAAACATTTCTGCGTGTTTCTCGCACTTCTCAAGATAATCGACTGGAAAAAGAGACCAGTACCTGTAAATGGGCTTTGGAAGATAAATAGCCCTCGATAGGGAATTTACGCAAGAATTGGTATAAGTCCATTCAATGCCTTTGTTAATGTACTGTCTGAGCCTCCGCGGATGCCTCAGCCCCTTAAGGGCTTCTGAATTTGTAAATGATTCGCTTGAACCAAGCGTCCACGCATCACCCACAGCCACGATATTCTTTAAGTTCTTAGCGAACCTCAAACGAAAATCTTCATAGAATTTGTAGTCTTTTACCAAGTGAACAAAAGGCAAACTGAAAGTATGAACCTCCGGGCATATTTCGGGCAGTGCTTTAATAAATTCTGCGCTTTTTTCATGGACAATTTCGTTTGCTTGGATAGAAAAAATGTAATTATAACTGCATTTTGCTCTAATAGTGTTAGTTACTTCTGCAATAACACTATATTTTTTGATATTAGGCCATTCTTGTCTGAAGAACTTAACTTTCTTGTTTAATTTTGAAATTTTTTCTACAACTTCAAAAGTGCCATCTGTAGAGTACCCCTCAGAAATTAGGAACTCATCACATACTGGTAAACTGGCGGCTATTGATTCCACGAAGGGGTATCCAGTTTTCAGGACGTTTTTCAGCACCATGAAGCAGGAGATCATGAATTGCCACTGAAAAAGGTTCGAAGCAGGTACTTATTAATTTACTTATAGGTATTGATGTTTATGATAATGGGTATATATGCAAAATATTCCATTTGCAATTTATGATTGAGGCAATTAAATGAAGATCGGTGTAACAGCGCCAATTTATATAAGCAATCCAGAACGGAGATTCCTTGATCTGACGACACGATCAATTATTTCAGCAGAGCATGATATTGTATGGATGCCCTGTGAAAATTACGTTCATCCAGTTTTCACGCCACTTGTTTATGCCTTCGATCATGTGCCTGATGAGATCAGAATCCTTCATCCGATCGGGAAACAGAGCGTATCTCAAGCATGGAATTTGGGTATCGAAGAAGGGAATACAGCGGGGTGCGATTATATCTTAGTTATCAATACGGATATTATATTCAAGAGTAATGCTATTGATCGGCTTGTTGATTTTGCGATAAATCATCCAGAAGCTGTAATGTGGACAGGCAGCGAGTGCGCAGACTTGGCAAACCTTAAGTCATGTCCAGAAAACGAGAATATCTCAGAGAATCCCCATTTCTCATGCTTCATGGTAAAGAATGACTTCTTTGGCTATGTAGGAAAGTTTGATGAGAATTTTGTGCCTTCATATTGTGAGGATGTAGATATGTATACACGACTGGTGCTCGCAGGAAAAAAAGCGTATAAATATGGTGCTGCTCGATTTTTTCATTTCGGATCACGGACAATAAAATCGGATAAAAAACTTTGGAAGAATAATTCGAGAACACATAGCCAATGTCAGCTCTATTTTCTTGAGAAATGGGGGCACCTCATGGTTGATGATGTTGAGCGAATGAGGAGAGTCTATTATAAGCATCCCTATAACGAAGAGGATAAACCATTAAGCTATTGGAGG
>JBEKIG010000074.1:0-1718 GCA_050011875.1 Nitrososphaeria archaeon | reverse complement strand
AGATTAAGAAAGGTACGTTGATTCAGACCGCTTTGCCACCAGTCAAGGACTTGCTTAGGATTGGAAAAACGTTGGTA
This sequence comes from Nitrososphaeria archaeon, assembly GCA_050011875.1. Classification (GTDB taxonomy): domain Archaea; phylum Thermoproteota; class Nitrososphaeria; order JACIWG01; family JACIWG01; genus JBEKIG01. Next base: position 1,641 of record JBEKIG010000074.1, on the reverse strand, counting down.
ACGCCCTTTTTGCATTAGTTTTTTTACAGCGTTATAGTACATCTTATAAATGTTCGGATATAAATTGAGCTCGATTTTTTGTCGCTTTAGATTCATAGGACAGCCGATACAGCCTATTCTGCTGAAGCCTTGGTCGTAAAGACAACAATAACTTAGCTTTTTTAACTTTATAAAATTCCAAACGTCTTGGTCTGACCAATCTAAAATAGGGGAAAATATAAATTTGTCATATTTTTTCGTGCAAGAATCTATCAGCTCTTCACGTTTAGAACGAGAGAAACTTTCTGTTTTGCGGATACCGACCATAGCTACAGTATTATTTGACGTTCTTTCTTTTAAATATGAACAACAGAACGCTTTTTTTCGCATCGGCAAAAAACCTAAACGAACAATTAATTCAAACATAGTTTCTGTCGGATAATTGAAAGATACATCAGGGTAAACGGTCTTTATGAAAGCCAATAATTCAGGCGGGTCTACTGAGGTTTTATTGAAAACAGCTTTGAATTTTACACCAGACATTTTTGCGAGCTCATAAATAACCTGACTGTCCTTACCACCTGAAAATGCAACTGTATAACCTGATTTATCTAATTGTAAAGCTAATTTTTCAGTTTCTTTTATTATCGCGATGCTGTAAGCTATTTTATGATTCAGGAACATATAAATATCAGGCGGGGAAGTTTAAAATAGGGGTGTTGCCAACGTAGGTATCAAAACAGTAGGATAACTCATTCCAGTCTTTATAGGTAATGGTAGAGCTGGTATGATAACAGCCTATAATATATGTCATCTCGATGAATTCGGAATTAGAACATTTATCGGAGTTAAGTACTGCCTGAACAAGGTCATACATGTTTTTTGTTGGAATCATTGGAAAGGCTTTGGGTTGGTAGATTTTATCGGCTATTAACATGGCTTTATCATATTATCTTGTTTTTTCTTCTTATCATCTTGAGGCGTTTATATCTATATTGGTCACGTAGCCGATTGATACTTTTAACCTGTTCCCTTTTAATCTTATCTCTTTTAGTTGTCCATTTTTCAAATTTACAGGTCAAAAAGGTAATAGGGATAAAACAGATTATCACTATAACTATTAACAATATCATATACGTTTCGAGATTATAATTTCGGAATCTAATTTATTTAAATACATCTCAATAGACAGCCAAGCATATGTAGAACTTTCAAGGTTATACTGTCCTCTTAAGTCTTTTTGTACCAGTTTTTCGCCCACCAAAATACAGCCATCAGTATCAGCTGCTGAATTACCACCATGAATATAAATACCCTCTGAATTAGGCACATTCAACAGTTCATAATGCATAACTTTATGTTTTAACATCATGGAATATTTAAGAGGATATGTATTGCATGGGATTAACTTACCCCAGTCTTCTTCAGATATTACAGGGGGTTGGAGCGTATAATACTTTTCGGGAAACGAATCGTCCTTAATCTTCCAAATAAATAATTCTCCCAAAGTTGCATAAGGAAGAAAATCAGTATAAAGAAGTAATAATCTAAATAATTGGTTGGCGTTCATGCTTAGGTTTTAATTTAATTAGTAATTGAAATAGCTTATTATTAAAGGCAAATAGAAGTTCATGTAGCTTAGTTTTTTTTTTCCTATATCCT
>JBEKIG010000073.1:0-2033 GCA_050011875.1 Nitrososphaeria archaeon | reverse complement strand
ATCCTCGCTGTTATGAAGATAGGAAAAAGCAAGGGCAAAAACCCTTTTTTCATAAGCTTTCAGAATTGTTTCAAAAGCTTTTATATCTCCTTTTTTGGCCCTGATTAAAGCTTGACAATCATTCATCCTGTCCAACCCTTTTCACCATAATAGGTATACCATGATTTTATCTGGATTATTACATCGGAAGAAAATATTTAATTCAAAGAACGAATGTCAAGCGCTAATGATTAAGTTCCATCTGTAATCCAAGCCGGAATTCAGGGGAATTACCGAAAAATTTCGAGAGTCTTAATGCCGTATCTGTTGAAATCCTAAGCTAATCGATTCTTTTTTGGATGATATGTTAAAAACCATGCTAAAATAAAGAGGGGCAAGGAAATGTTTGACGACCTTCCTTGCCCCTAATAAACACCTAAAAGGTGTAAAAACTAGCGAGATAATTATGAAACAATTGCAGGAAAAACTCAAAAAGAACTCGAATGAAATAGCGGATATAGGAATAACAAACGACAGCTTAACTGGAAGAGGCGGATTAACATTCATTCTACGCTATCTAAAAAAGATAAATATAATTCCAAAGGTATGCGAAGTTTTTAATGGAGTGAGAAAAAGCCGGAAAGGCCGGGATATAGAGAAAATCATAAACCAGCTGATGTTCTACTTTATGGATGGAAGCAAACAGACAATGACTAGATTCGACGAGCTGTCGGATAACGAAGGATACAGGAAAAGCATCGAAACTGCAAAGAAGGATATGTGCTCATCGCATACAATGAAAAGGTTTTTTAACTCGGTTGAAAAATCTATGTTTAAAAAACTTCAATCTCTGATGTTAGAACTTTTCATCTGGAGACTCAAAATTGAAAAGCCGAAAGTGGTGATCCTGGGCATAGATACTATGGTCCTGGATAATAATGACGCGAAGAAAAGAGAGGGAGTAAGCCCTACATACAAGAAGGTGAACGGATATCATCCTTTGCATATTTACTGGAAAAGTTATGTCGTAAACATGGCCTTTCATCAAGGCAGTGAAGCTCCAAATCATGATAATGACCTGTTCGATTCGATTAAAGCGACAGTAAGTATAATCAGGAAAAGATACAACAGGAAAGTTCAGATAATAGTCGTATCCGATTGTGGCTTTTCCGACCAGAAATATTTCAATTTTATGGATTCTTTGAAAGCATATTTCATTTGCGGTACAAAGATACTCGATTCTATCAAGTTGAAACTAATGCTTACACTCCAAAGAGAATGGAATAAATTCGAATACCATATTGAAGAGAGAAATTATCATAACACAATAGAATATCTGGACTTTCGTGATAAGCGAGGCAATTGGAAGAAAGATTACAGGGCAATATACATGAAACAGGCCGATATTGACGGAGAGCTTCACCTTGAGTTTGACAGGCCCGAAACCTTGATCTACACCAATCTCGAAATCAAGGACGGACGCAAGAAAATAAGCTTCAGGAAGTATCTTGAACCGGAGCAAATAATCAGACTTTACCGAATGAGGGCAAAAGACGAACTTGTCAACAGAGGCCTGAAAGAATTTTCCGATGAAACACTGCCTTTTAAAAGATTCGATTCAAACGGGGTATATTATTATTTATCGTTAATCTCATATGATCTGCTTACCGCATTTCAGACAGATGTGCTTTCTCCAATAATTCCAGTCTGCAGTTATCCTGATACAGTAAGGCGTCTGTTTATCGATATAGCCGGAAAGATTGTTAAAAGCGGTGGAAAGATCATAATTAAATTCCGGGAAGAAGTAATTAAACAATTGAATTTGTTCGAACTTTGGAAGAAATGTGCTTCGGCCAGTCCCGTTTAATGATTGATAAAAATCATCTTTTGAAAATATGTAGGGGTAACTATGCTCCAAAACTTTCAGGCATCAATATTTTCATGTAATATTGGCTTATCTAGATTCAATATATTCTGAAATATTCAACAACGAAAATTAAATGTAAGATCGACGGTAAACCCCATCGATTTTTTTGTGCCGATATTAAGAATCG
>JBEKIG010000072.1:0-1732 GCA_050011875.1 Nitrososphaeria archaeon | reverse complement strand
TTTCTTTATACTTTAAATCTAGTTATATAGTTTAGATTTTATGCATAAAGATTCCCCTGTGTCTGTTCTTTATCAGAACGACTAGATTGTGACCAAAAACTATGTTTACAGGTAAATGATTTCATGCTAATCCTCTTTCTTTTTATTTATATTTATACATCAAGAATCTATAACTTTTTATTATTTATCTTCAAAAACATCAGCACGTAAAAGTTTACATGTATGGTCTATACAATTTAACACATTATCGACTGCTCGTTTTTTACCAGAAATTGTCCATCCACAATTTGTACATGATGCTGTTGTATTCTTAATATCATCAGCATTATCTCATTTCATCTTGCTACAAAACTTTTAAAGTTATGCCCTAAGTTTGAATTAGGAACAATATTGAAAGCTGGCGATGATCATTTTCATAATAGGCGGCAATCTACCAAAATTACGTGATCCGTTCACATTTTCAATATTCGCAGAAGTTGCAAGCTTCCCACATTGTCATATTGCCAATGACACATAACTAAACTCTTCGGAAAAGTCTGGTTGACTTTTTACGTTCGGACCTCAGAAGCTATGTCCTGATCCCAAACAACCCTGATCTTTCTGTGGTAGAACTTATAAATCATTCTACCACACTTTAAACTCTTTGTCAATGTTTTTCTTTAGCAGGAGCAGGAACAAATATCAGATGTTCCTGTGATCTGGTAATTGCTACGTATGAGAGATTCTTCTCACACTGTTTTTCCCAATCCTTCTTTGCCCATGTTGCAGAACCCTGAATCCAAAAAACCTTTTTCCATTCCCGACCTTTTGATTTATGGATGGTAGAAAGAAGAACTTTTGCATTATCAACGTTGTTTTCAAAAATGTTATCAATCTCTGTGCAAAGTGTTTCGATGGTAGCAGAAGAATTGATTGACCGTACACGATTAATCAGAATGAACATGCAGGTCACTTTATCCTGGATTGCTACTACTTTACCTTCTTCTTCTTTCAGACGAGCTTTCTTGACTTCACGATCACGATACTCGCTCAGTTTGTTTTCAAGAGCATTCAGAGTTACGATCTTCCACCTTTTAGCCAGAGCTTTAAGATTATTGCCGATCTCCCGACCTTCAAGTTTAGCAGGAATTCCTGCTGCAATGAACTTATAAACAAGTTCAACTATCGGAGCATTGAAGCGGCAGAGAATCGCATCACCAACTTTTGCTATCTGTGTAATATCGTCATGATCATTAAGATGAGATACGATACCTTCTATAGCTGATTCGTGAGCTTCAATATGACTTACAAACTGCTGTGCTTCGGTAACAATACTTTTCGGGCAGCGATAAGAAACAGTCAGAGGAATCTGAATAGCTGAAACTTCTTTAGCTATGATATCCAGAGCATCACTATCAGCACCAGTGAAACCATAAATCGCCTGATGCCGATCACCAACTGCTACCAACCTGCCACCTTCCTTGAGCATCATGAGAGCTAAAGCCCTGCGAGAAGCGTTTGTGTCCTGTGCTTCATCAATCAAAACCCAATCGTATTTCGGGCATTTTGTTTTGTTGATCAGAGGAGCATAAATCATGTCATCAAAATCAACCAGTTCGCAGACAGACATATTGGATTTTAAAAGAACTTCTTTAGCAAGAGCAATTACTTCTATTTCTCTTTCAAGACAATCAACATTGTAATGATCGATCATCTGTTCCCATGCAGTATTGCTTTTGATAGCTGCAAAGAT
>JBEKIG010000071.1:0-1751 GCA_050011875.1 Nitrososphaeria archaeon | reverse complement strand
GAGAACAAGCGGTTGATCATTCGTTTAGCTGCTGAACGAAGTTGTGGGTCTTTACGAGTTTCACCCATGATATGATCTAGAGCTTTCTTCATGGCATTGACAGCAACCATAGGAAGTTTTTTTAGTTCAGCTTCAGGGATACCAAAGAGTTCTTCTTCGTAGTCTCTGACAATAGATGCTCTTGGATTCATTCCTTTAAGAGTTTTATCAGTAGATGCTGTAATTTCTCTTCTATGTTTTTCATCAAGAAGTTCTGCTGTCTTTCCTTGCATCTCCTGATAAATTTCAGTTAAAGTTTTTGCCATTGTGATTCTCCTTTAAAACTATTTAAATATTATTTTACAGGTACGGTTTCTTCTTCACCTTCAGGATTCTCTTTAAAGTTTTCGTCTCCAGCTTTCAATTCTTCTTCAGCCTCTGGATTAGGTTCTTCACCTTCAACAGCATTCTCTTCTGTAGGTTCATTCTTCTTAGAGATAACATATTCGTATTTCAATCCCTTAGTGAACTTCTCGAAGTCTTCTTTAGCTTTTGCCATGATAGTAATGTTCTTACGGATAGCAGTAATAACTTTCTTATCAAGAGAAGTCAATTCAAGTTTCTCCAGGTCACGAAGTTTCTCTTCAAGTTGTTCTGGAGTGAGAGTCATTTCATCACCAGACAATTCATCGATCAATCTTTCTGTTTCTGTGTGAATAGAATTAGTTGATGATGCAGTAGCTTCAGTTAATTTCTGTTGTCTTTCTTTCAGCATTCTTGCATATATATCATTGATCCCTAATTCGCTTTGTCGTTGAAGAGCCATTTGTATTCTCCTATGTTTTAGTGTTAAAAATATTTACTTTATTTTATTTATAAAAATTTCTAAAATGTATCTTGTCTGTTTTTATTTATAAGAAAATAAATGTTGACATTCGTTTCAAAGTATGTTATTATCTTTTCAACAACAGGAGAAACCCTGAACTTCAACCTCTAACCAAAAAGGAGAATATCATGAGTATCAAAGAACTGCGTGTCCGTTTCCCCGATGTTGAAGCTGTCCGTCTTGCTGGTGTTAGGAAAGAGGGCAAGAAAGAATTCGTTGGCGATATCATGATCCGTGATTTCAAAGCGTATCGTCAGATCAAGAACAAAGTCCATGAGTATCGGATGGTCGGCAGGAACCTCAACTATGCTTACCTCATTCCGATCAAGAGCCTGTAACATGTTCACTACCAGAGAATTAGAATTGCTTAGAGATTGTGTAATTGTTAGTTTAACTCATATGCCGACTACACCGCATGAGAAAGAAGAACTGAATGATTTGTATATCAAGATCATTCAATCTAAAGCAAAGATACTTCCATTCAAACGACCTATCCGATCATAAAAGAAAAGCCTCTGATCATTATCAGGGGCTTTTTATTTACCAAACTATTTGTAACATGAAATGGTTTAAAAATCTAATTGTAATTAGATGTTCTCCGTTATAACAATACCACCATTGACTTACTACTCTTGAGTAATTATGAATCTGTAATGAGATTGTCATTGTTTAATCTCCAGGATTTCTTCTTCTCTTTAATCCATTTATATGTTCCATCTAAAGCCGGAACAGAAACATTACCATCAAAGTATATTGTTATGGTCGGTCCTATAAAAGCTGGAGGATCGTCATTAGGTACAGGGCGATTAAAAGTATCAACAAAGGTTTGGACACCAGCACATCCGGTCAATAACATAAACGATATCAAAACTATTATCTTATTCAA
>JBEKIG010000070.1:0-2076 GCA_050011875.1 Nitrososphaeria archaeon | reverse complement strand
CCTCAGCAGGAAATGATTGAACCCTCGAACTTGCTTGATTTGTCCGAAAACAGGTTCTGGCAGCTCTTTCCTTAGACCGTAACACACTTTTCCCTTTTTGGTTCTCAACTTGCGTCGCAACCTGTCCGCTATTGAGAGGCATTGAGGTATACGCCCTCGTGGTGCTGGCGGAAGAGTAAATCTGTGACCTAGCTTATCTGGCGGCATGTAGACATCCATCCCCAGGGCAGTGAGATTCCTGACGGCATCACTTGAGAAATAATGATAATTGCAGCAATCATTTAATACCTCCTATTCGTATTTTTATATTCGTTGCATCACACCGGTCATGGCAGATCATCCTTTCTCCATAATAACACTGAGGCCCATTAAATTCCCATTAACGAGAAACTTGAATACCAAAATTAACGATTTGGGTTTACAATCGCATTTGTTTGACTGCATCTTCAACACAATCTTAACCCGAATCCGCAGCAGGTATAATATTTGTTGCAGTTGACCACTGACTGGTATGATCGTTTACCATGATATAGGCTAAAGCGATAAGGTCCACATAGAAAAAATAACTGAATAAACTGCGCCACGCGAAAAATAAAGGTATTATAGCCAGTATTATTCCCGTTTGGGGATAACTTCGGCAATATTTGAAATACCAGATTACCGCAACAACAAAGGCAATGCCTTCTAGAATGGTAAATGGTAACTGGGATTGAATATTTATAAGACCACTGGTAACTACGGTGATCAAACCGCTACCCAGCGGAAACATTTTGTCAGTCATCGGCGACATTACTGAAATAATCCAAATCTTTGGATCGTTCATTGCGAATGGCAGGTTGGTTACAACGAACACACCAGCAATTATGGACAACACTGTTAGTAGTCTTTTTACACCTTGTGTTTTAAACAATAAAATAAGGTAAAAGGGGACGAAGAACCATGCTGTCTGCTTGGTAGCAACCGCCAGACCCAGGCAAATTGCAGATAACCAATAGTTTTTATTGAGTGCTAACCATGCGACCATCAGAAACGGAAAACATAAATTACCGAGTTCACCCCCGTCGGCGAGACTGTTCCAGAGTTCAAGGCTGATTAACGCTACTCCGATAAATAATAAACGTTTCTCTTTAGGGATTACCCATATCGCATAAGCGAGCCCAGCTAAGAAAAAAATAGCGTACACAACTCTGATATCTTCAATTCCCAAAAAGATGAATGGTGCGGGTAGCAAAAAGGATGCCGCAGGATAGCAAACTCGCGATTCTAATTCAACCGGAATCAGGTCAGGGTGATGATTGGCTTTGTTCCATATCTGTTCCAATTGACTATCCTGAGGAGCAGGAAAAACTTTGGAGAGAGAGCCAGTCCTTAGGGGCGTGACCCTGTCGTAACTCGCATTGTATTTTGATAATGCGCGGATGATATTAGACCGGGCGTAAGGGTTCTGTCCGCGAAGGAGGCTTTCCACCGCTTGCTGTGATAAAGCCGAAGCATCGTTATATTTATAACCATCTTCAACCTCCATTAACAGTTGATGAAAACCAACTGTGACGTTTTGATCATGTATCAAACACGGAATTACAATAATTATTGATAAAGCTTCGGACAACCCTATTAATATAAGCAAGACAAATATAATAAGTGCTCCCCGCTTCAGTTGGTTGGTGTATTTAACAAGTGCATTATTTGTTTCAGGAAGCAGAGCTATAAAAATTATTTCGAACCACAATGCCAAAACTAGGGTTCCGGCAATGAAAATGATTGGATTATTCAGCGCGAAACCCAACTCAGAAATTGCAACAGAGAGTAATAAAATCAATACGGCAAAATAAAATAACAGTGTGCGGGGAGTGGCACAAAAAACAAGGCCTTTTATTTTCATTAAATCTGCAGTCTGGAGATACTCAACTCAAAAACGAAGGTAATTCGCTTATTGATTCCCTTCGTCAGTATTACCTCTATTTTTATCATTCCTTACTGAATACCCCAACCGTGAGGTTGAGGGATGGAGTTCTCCCTGCATCTCCCCTTCTCTCCTCAAAGAGGCAGGGCAACGAAGTTGAATCAGTCAATACC
>JBEKIG010000069.1:0-1807 GCA_050011875.1 Nitrososphaeria archaeon | reverse complement strand
CATGATGACAATGGGAATACAAAATCAATTCAAAAATACGGTCCGTCGGGGGCGACAACGAAGTTTGATTACTATGGTAATGGGAATCTGCAATGTAGGACCGATGCAAACCTCCACCAAACGTTTTATAATTGGAGCAACGGGAAAGTTTCCTTATTTACAAATCCGATCTATTCCGTTTCAAGGGTAATAAAAACCGACGGTACGATTGATAGCGAGACGAACGGCAGGAAAAAGACAACGTCGTACACCTATGATGCTAACTTGCGTTTGACTGGTATTTACCCGCCAGGCGTGAACCCCACGACATTCACATATTTACCTAATAACAGAACTGTCAAGCAGACAAGGGGAATCTATACTAAGACATACACTTATGACGGATACCATCGCCTGGTCGGCACGAGCGATATCACTGGTGTCACGGAGTCGACCTTATATAAAGCAAACGATTTGAAAAACTATTCCACATCCAATATTGGCGACACGATTTACTACGATGATTTTGGTAGAAAGTCACGCATATCCCACAAAGATACTCATGTCGTATCGTTTATATATTCCGCCTCGAAAGTAAAAGTGACAGATGAAAGATGTAACAATACAACTTATACATATAATGCCTTTGGAAATCCTGATGAGAGATTTCTTGTTGGTGTCACGGACCCTCTCTATGCAACTAGCTATACATATAATATTCTTGGGAAGCTGCTTACTATCACACAAGGCGGCGTGACACGACATTATACTTATAATCCCACTACTAATTACCTTACTAATGAGACCCATCCCGATAGAGGTACGTTCACTTATCAGCGGGATAACGTTGGGAATATGACCTACATGACCGATAGCGGTGGGCAAACTCATTTTGTATATGATGCTTTAAATCGTCTTAAATCCATGACCCGCGGAACCAACTCGGTCGATTTTGATTATGATAATGCGGACAACCGAACAACGCTTACCAACATAGATTCCACAGGAACTATCTCTTCGACTATTTACTATTATGATTCCTTCAACCGACTTACCGATAAAATTCAAACTATTCAGGGTATCTCCGACCCATTTCAAACCACATATTATTATGACAGAAACGATAATGTTACTGAGATTTTCTATCCTTCGGGAAGGCATATTAACTATACCTATGATCCCAAAAACCTGGTTCAGGTCACCAGCGTCTATGATGACGATAACCTTTGGAAGATAGATACTATTAAGTATTACCCCAGTGGGACGGACACGGGGCTTGTCAGGAGCTTCGATAATTTGAATGGGGTAACCACTTCTCTTACCTATACCCCGAGAAACATGGTGAAATCGATCGTGTCCTCTCCGTCCGTGCTGAATTTGGCTTATGATTATGACGCTGCCGGGAACCTGGCTACGTTTACCGACAATCTCAATCCGGCTTCATTTACGGACAGCTCCACCAGCAATACCTACAACTACGACAATACTACTTACAGACTCGCCTCGGTGACCGGGACCGCAGCAGCCGGGTTCACCTATAACTACGCCGGGGATGTTTCGACGAAAACGGCTAACGGTTCGACTTATACACACCAGTATGACCTTTTTCGCAATCTGACAGGCATTTCGCAATCCCCGGGCGGAAATCTTGCCACTTTCAGCTATGATGGCGATGGGAAAAGGATTTCCAAGCTGGCAGGGGGTGTACGCACAATTTATCATTACGACAAGGAGGGCAGGCTCCTGTCCGAATCGGATGCAAACGGCAACGCGATATGCGACTACATCTACCTTGGAACAAATCTGGTGGGCAAGATGTATGAGCCAG
>JBEKIG010000068.1:0-2814 GCA_050011875.1 Nitrososphaeria archaeon | reverse complement strand
TGATGTTGGGGCTGCAGATAAGAAATCGCCTTTTTCATTGTTTCCGCCACTTGAACCTATCCCGGATATTTGGGCCCCATATCATTATGATGTTGCTGATCGTGCATCTTTTGATGGGGTATCGCAAGTTGCGCGATTTGGATTATTACCGGGACGATCCGATGGTCAAAAGGTTATTGGGGCTAAACCAAATGCCCGATGTATCCACGGTGTCCCGGGCGTTGAGTAGTATCGATAATCTGAGTATCGACCGGGTGCGAGAGGTTTGCCGCAATCTGGTCATCGAGCGATTAACGAAGAGCGCCATTTATCGAATCACCCTGGACTTTGATGGGTCCGTATTCGCCACCCAAAGTCGAACCACCGAAGGGACGGCCGTTGGGTATAACCCGAAGAGAAAAGGAGCGCGAAGTTATTATCCCTTATTTTGTACCTTAGCCCAAACCGGGCAGGTCTTCGATGTTTATCATCGGCCGGGTAATGTCGAGTTTACCCTATCCGTTCCCTTTGAGCGGTTTGTGGAATTGAAGAAGCGGATTCAGGAAAGGGCTCGTTGGAGGTCCTTGGATGAGACCTGGTCTTTTTTTGAATGGGCCTGGAAACCGAAGAAGTGGAAGAAGGTTTATCGGTTTCTTTTTATTCGCCAGCGATGTGCGATGATCCGAAAAGAGCCTCTTCAACTGGATTTGTTCGTTCCCTATGAATATGGGTATGAGTTCAAAGTGATCGTGACCAATAAGTGGGCTTCGGGGAAGAAGATCTTGAGGTATCATAATGGCCGCGCAGCCCAGGAGAGTGTCTTTGGGGAATTGAAGTCGCAAAGCCAGGTGGATTATATCGCCGTTCGGGGGCTTTTGGGCAATCAGCTTTATATGTTGGCGGCTGTTTTGTCCCATAATCTGAATCGGGAGTTGCAGATGGCGACGAGGCCTCCCGATCGTGGGACAAGCGAGACCCATTGTGGATTTTTGAGGAGTTGCGTAGCTTGCGACATCGATTGATCCAGAGAGCTGGCAGATTTACAAATCCTCAGGGCAACCTGACCTTAACCTTGAGTTGCAATGAATCTGTAAGAGCCGGTTTGCTGAATTATTTAGAGGCCTTTGAAGAAGTCCCCTAACTATCAAATACCATCAAATGTTTTGCAACGTTTAGGTATAGTTAGCTCCATCAACCCTTAACTGTTAACCGAGAAGGTACTCAGGAGGCTGCATGGTCGGGAGCTTTGAAGAGACCCCATTTCTGAGGAAGAGGTGGGGTTTCCCAATTTCGAAGACTAAACATTACTTCAAATTTGAAATATCAAGGAGGTGGAGAAAATGTAGAGAATAGTTTTTATTTCTATTCTCCTCGGATTTCTTCTCGTGCCTGTATTTTGCCTGAGTCAATCAGCAAAAGATACCTACAAATCTCTCAAGCGAATTGAAGCTGCATTACAAGGAGGTGTGAATTTTGTAGATTACAGCAAGCTTCTCCGAGAGGCTAGATTCGAGCAAAATATTTTTTTGGAAAGTGCAGGAGGCAAGAAAAGAGCAGATTTGAGAAATATTCTTCAAGACATACTGGGCATGTATGAATCAGCTAAAGAGTTTTGGCAAGAACTCAATGATACGGCAAACGAAGAGTACAGAGAAAAGATGGAATCTTCCTGGGCGACAGCTTCGGAAATGTTGAAAAAGGCGAACAGGTTAATGGAGACAAAGTAATACCGTGAGAAGTACTTTTGAACCAGAATAAAATTTTGTATTTTAATTCAATATTATCGCAGGATTTAGATAGACCCCGGGGTCGATATGAAATTAAGAACTTTTGATGGGGAACCAGCCAGAGGTAAAATGACCACTGATTCCCTAGTCAGTCCGGACGGCGGTCCTGTTTTATTGGTAAATGATGAACCTTTTTCCCCAGAAGAGGCAGAGTTTTTGCTGGAATCTGCCACTGAAAAAGAAATGGAGATGCTTCTTGAGGGTGGCTATGATCTTGCCGAATGGGAGGGCATGGATGAAGAAACTGGGGAAGACGAAGAGGATGAAGAGATTGAGCCGGATGAAGATTGAAATTGAAAGACAGCCAGGATTTCTAAAAAATATAGCGAGGTTTCTATCCAGCATTTATTCAAGCTCATACTGAATTTTCATATCCGCATTACCAGGAAAATAAAAGAATATGTTTAGAACACTTTTTTTGGTTTAGTCTTTTTTCTGCTTGGTGTTGCAGGCGCTAGCTTTTATTGGATTGGCTCTGCAACTGAAAATGCCGCCATGAAATCAGTCGCGTTCTTACTTTCGGGGATTATGCTTATGATTGCGATTCTCATTGCCGCCGTTATAAAGACCTTTGAAGACCGAGAAAAGAAATTACTGGAAGGTAAAGACCCCGACCGCCAATAGAATTTTTGGCAATATAAAATGGATGAGAGGATATTTAAATAGAATCATAGGAGGCCTCTATGGGTAAACTCGAATCGACTATCAAATCTGAAATCCAGCGTCTATCAAAAAGAGAAATTCGGGCTACCTTTGTCCCGCTCCGCAGGGAAGTCAGGGCCATGAGGCTCAGGCTGTCCGGTCTCTCCAAGAATTTCTCCACCTTGAACCGACTGGCAAAAGAGCAGATGCAGAATCTACCGAAGAAGGGACTGGAAGCCACACCGGAAGAAGTGAAAGCATCTCGGCTTACCCCTGACCGGATTCGAGGACTCAGGAAAAAGCTGGGCATATCCATGAGGGAGTTGGGCATCCTCACTGGAACAAGCTTAGGTGCAATCCTATCCTGGGAAAAGGGGAAATTTAAACCCAGAGGGGAGAAGAAAGC
>JBEKIG010000067.1:0-2443 GCA_050011875.1 Nitrososphaeria archaeon | reverse complement strand
TAGGTAGTCCGACCTATGCTCCTGATTTCTGCAAAGTTGTTGCTAATCTAATTGCTACAAAAGAATACGGTACATATCATTGTACTAATCATGGCTACCCTTCACGTTATGATGTAGCCAAGGAAGTTCTCAGGTTGATGTGTCGGTGTACTAAACTCACACCAGTAGACTCTTCTGCGTTCGCTAATCTATCTGCTGGTCGAGCAAACTCAGAGATGTCAGACAACAAACATCTTCAAGCAATTGGCTTAGATACAATGCGAGACTGGAAGGAAGCTCTGAGAGAATATGTACACGCTTACAGTTGGTAAAGGTACTCTATTTCATGTAGAGAATAAAGACCCACACATCATAGATTATGGTAGGGTTAATACTAACATAGTCTTTGGTAGTTATACAATGTCAGGACCAAACCTTACTATCTTTGCTGGTGGGAGTGAGCATCCTTTCAATAGTGTTGCAGTAACACAATTGGCTTACAGTAAAGGAGACATCAGGGTAGGGAACGGTGTCTGGATAGGATATGGAGTTACTATCTTCACAGGAGTAACTATTGGAGATGGAGCAATAGTAGGAGCTTGTTCTGTAGTCTCTAAAGATATTCCACCTTATGCTGTAGCCTACGGTAATCCTATCAAGATAATTAGGTACAGGTTTGACCCCGAGACTATCTCTAAGTTGTTAAAGATAGCTTGGTGGGATAGGGGAGAAGCATTCATTAATGAGAACTCAGACCTTTTGTTCGATGAGACTAAGGTACAGCTTTTCATTAAAAGGTGTGGACTATGAAATCTTTGATAATTACTACAGGCACGAGCAAGATTGTTCTCTCTCGATGGCTTCCTTTGCTTAGGGAAGTAGGAGAGTATCAGGGAGATGTTCTCGTATTAGATTACGGAGACATAAACTATTTTGGTACTCCTGTTAAGCTAAGTAAACGGTTCATGGAAGAATTGAGTAAGCAGCCTAACGTAACAGTATTGAACCCTGTTAGGAAACTCAAGAACATCTTTATTGACCGATTAGTAGTTGCACAGGACTATCTCAAGGACCATCCAGAATACGATGTTATAGGATTCATGGATGGAAACGATACAATCTTTTGGGGTAGCATTGGACCATTATTGGACCAAGCAGAACACATAGTTTGCTATATTAAGGAACATCCAAGTAACCTCTTATCAATATGGGGAGACTTTGGACCAAGACCTTTCTGTAAGAAACACTTCTCAGACCTAATGAATTATCCAATTGTTAACGGTGGTGTACTCTTCGGTCCAAGAAGAGAAATGGATAAGCTATTGACAGGGATATTCCAGTTAGTGAAGCTCTACGGTGACGAGCCAAGTGACCAAGTTTTCTTAGACATCATACTTTACAAGAAGAGAGTCTATTGTAAAGAAGTTGGCAGCGAGTGGAACTATACTCATGCTGTCATTGGATTCGGTCCTACTGGTGCTCCTAACGGACCAAGGACACCTGTATTCAAGAACGGTAAAGCCTACAAGGTAGAAGATGGAACACCTGTAATCATAGAGCATAGGACAGGTACAGGTCACAGGCTTTGGGGTAGCCAGTATGCAGTAAGAATGTTAGAGAGTGATAAACCAGTTTCTATCATGGCAGAGTACGAAGGAAGAAACTATCTGTTCCCCGAAGGAAGCAAGAGACAGAATGAGGACTTGAAGGAGTCTGCTACAAGGAAAGACAACTTTCTTTTTCCGTTCAATCCTCAGATAAATATTGTATATTGAATGAATCATCTTGTGCAATAACAATATACAATATAGAACCCATATTCTTTAAATGCTATAGGCTACCCCTTCTTATCAAAGAGGGCATGAATTATGTCTATAGTAGCTGAAACAGTCCAATGTCCTGAGTGCGGAGAAAAAGATTACATACAAAATCCTTCAACTGGAAAGTATGTCTGTCTTTCGTGCGGTTATCAAAACCAAACCTCTAAGATGTCTAAGGACTTTGGTACTCCAAACAACGAAGCGAGTTAAAGGAGTTCTAACCTTACGGCACAGTATGATTGGGTAAAGTTTCCAGAAGATTTGCCACGCAAGAACTTAGTAATGATTACTGCTAAGACTCCACATCCTACGTTCCATAAGGAAGACAAAGAACTACCAGTTCGACTTTTTACTTCTGCTGCACTTCAAGACGCAGCAGCCAGTTTGAGACACAGGTTCATAGGTCTTAACCACCAAGGATTTATTGAAAAGGCATTCACAGTAGATGCTCAGTATAACCCGAGCACTATGAATGTAGAAGCTCTTTGTTACTTTCCCGATGAATGGATAGGGGTTGTTAAGGAATTGATTCGTCAAGGAAAAGAATCTATTTTTTCGGTGGAATACACGTGGCGTGACGAAAGATATACACCAGAGGGGGTAGAGTTTATTGGTCTATGTTTTGACCAAGTTGATTTACTCTG
>JBEKIG010000066.1:0-1918 GCA_050011875.1 Nitrososphaeria archaeon | reverse complement strand
TCAGCCCTAGAGAAAGGGACTGCACGCTGGACAGACAAAGGGCTGCACTTAAAAGTATCAAAAGATCAACTTCACATGTACCTAAGACCAGTAATTGACCAGTAGTTGAGACTTAGTTGAGGAGTTTGCCATGAACACGTTGTTGACGATTGCTATAATTATTGTGATCAAAATACTCTGAAAAGTCAAAGTTGCAGAATAAGCGATAGCGTAGCTTAAGTTTCTGTAGCAGTTGGGCTACACTAACAGACTCTTTTTATTCCAAATCTTAAGTTGTTAAAGATTCTGGTCAAGCATTCATTGGAGGTGAACTAAAAAAGTGAATAATAGATTTGCTTATTGGGGATATATCCTGGCGTTAATAGGCGGAATACTCATCGTCGTCTTCGGTTTACTGGGTCTTATAGGGAATTCTTTAGGAAGTGCTTTCTCGCCAGCTGGTTACTACTTAAGCGGAGCAATGTACAGTATAGTGGCAATAATAATAGGCGTAATCTGCGTAATTGGGTCAAAGTCCGTTGGAATCTTAGTATGGGCGATAGTGCTGTTAGTGCTTGGAATCGTTTCAGGCGGAATCGGAGGAGCCTTAGTTATTCTCGGAGCCCTTCTGGGATTAGTATCAATATTCGTCAAGTCATAGCCAGGATAGACGAGGCCAGATTCAAAATAAAATTCTTTTTAGCTTTTTTTAGCTGTGATTTCATCGTTAGCTCTTTGAGGCTGTTTCAGAAACGATTGTTATTTTTTCAATTTGCGATGACTGAGGCGTTTAAAACAGCGGAAAGATATTTGGAACCTTTAAATATCTCATCCCCTCGAAAGAAGATAGACACTTATTCTTTGGACTGTAGTTTCCCAGCTTCTCAGATTATTCTGTTCTTAGCAACACTTTTCTATCGTGCTTAACAATTGCTAAGGAAAGTCTTTTCCGAAGCTGAAGAAGAGACGCTTACTCTGAATTGGCTCTCCATTCTTTACCAGTCAAAAGGCAAAAAAGCTTGAAACAGGCGCGCTCGAGGACATTTTTTCTTTTGAAGACGAATTCATGGGCTAATGAAATAGATTTAGCTTTCTCCAAAAGCGCCTTCGCTAAGGGGGTGACAGTTTAAACGCTCAAACAAAATGATGGCGCGGGGTGTGTGGGACCCCGCCTTATTTTACCGGTAAAAAATGCTTACGATAGATGCTTCAAGAGAGTTCGAATCTCTCTGGGTGATGCAATTTGGCTAGTGCAATCATTAACTGATGGAAAACTAGCTGCCTTCCAAATGAAAAATGGCGAATTAGAAGAAGTAGCTATAGATTTGAACAATTCAATTTTGCCTTGCTAACCCTCCCATAGGATCCCAAGGTGGAAGAACAACAGGTTCGGTGCAGAGAACACTCAAGAGCTCTGGAGAGAGGTATTCTTTTCTAACAGTTATTTCGAACACATATTCGTCGAACCACTCATCCATCATATACATATAACCTCTGTCCCCAATCATAGCACCCCAACTGTTTTCAACCCGCCATTTTCTCGGTTTTCCTGTTTCATCAAGATCCACACCTGTTAGCACCATAGCGTGTGTCATCTCGCTATTCCTATATTCCAATCTTCCGGCCTTATCTAGCTTAAAATCTGTTCCGTAAACGATGTCATAATCATACACGTTCAAATCCATTGCGCCCATCTCTGTTTCAAGCATCTGGCCAACGTCACAGCCAAACCAAACCGCATGGTTGCCCTTTATCATGTCGACGGCAGCTTTCTTCAATGTCTTCATATCAACGTTTAAGTAACGAACCGGACGTCCACAGATGACGTTACCAAGATACTGCACCGTATAGATTTTATTATAGGGCTTGTCCTTGGTTGGGGCGTTTATTAGGCAGACTAGACCATCCAAGTCAACGCCCACATACTTCTTGTAGAACT
>JBEKIG010000065.1:0-3888 GCA_050011875.1 Nitrososphaeria archaeon | reverse complement strand
CCTCCGGACCCTGCAAGGTTATAGCTTATCTGGACCTGACCACCCTGGTGATTATACGCCGGAGTGCCGGATGTCGGGCTATTGATAGTTACTCCCGTTGCCGACGTTGCCGACTGTACAGGCGCCGCCGGTATTACGAATGAGAATGACGAAATCAGTAATGCGAGTATAAGAAGTATACTTAAGCCTGAGAAATTTTTAGGAATCATTTTTCTAAATTTCACCTCCGTTTAATTTGAAAAGACCCAAAAAACGCTTGCACGGTTCTTGAAATCATACATGGCGTTTGTTAAGCAACTATTAAGAATATGTACCTCCCTGTTCAATGGATTATTAAGATTATAATTCGACATTACAGTAAAACGAAATTTCATGGCGAAAAGTTTAGCCGTATTTTCTGGCGGCCTTGCCTTTTACACCTCCTGCACCGTCCTTGATATGTGCCAGCAGCACTTCGGCGACCAGCTCTTTCAGGTGCTTACCTTTGCGCGCCGCCTCTTCCTTGAGTTTACGGTGCACCTCCACCGTAACCGCGGCCCTGATTTCAGGCATGTTTTTCACCTCCGTTTTCTCGCAGATATCTGCGTATTGTAGTACCTTCCATCACTTCCACTATATCCAGTGTATCCAGTGTTTCCAGTGTTTCCAGTGTTTCCATCCTTTCTATTCCATCCGGCACAGCCTGCACATCCAGCACGTGCGTACTGTGCTTTATGTGCATATTATATCATTTATGTCAAGAGGGGCAACTTATAAAATTCTAAATACTAAACTCTAAGCACTAAACAAATTCAAAACCCAAAACCTCTTATTTATATTTGTATTTGGGGTTTGTTTAGGATTTAGTATTGGTAACTATCCCTTGACACCACGAACTTTATATGATATACTACGTTCAAGAGGGTAGAAAAATGAATACGAAACAGGCCAAGTACACAGGCAAAACTTTTGCAAAGGAATTTCCAGATAACGACGCTTGCCTTGAATGGCTCAAGAATAAGCATTATCCGAATGGCGTTGAATGCCCGATTTGCAAAACAGTTAAAAAGCATTACAAGGTTGCTAAACGGCCTTGCTATAAATGCGAGTGTGGGCATGAATATTATCCTACCGCAGGAACTATCTTCCACAAGTCCACTACTCCGCTTACAGTTTGGTTTGAGGCTATGTTTTGGATGGCTACTACTCGAAGCGGTCACTCTGCCAAAGAACTTCAGCGCAGGACAGGCGTAACCTATAAGACGGCCTGGCGCATGTTTAAGCAAATCCGCACACTTCTTGATGAAAACGCTGGCATGTTCACGAATGAGGTTGAAATTGACGAGACTTACATCGGTGGCAAAAGGCGTGGTGATAACCAGGGTCGGCCAGCCGAAGGTTCCCATAAGGTTCCCGTGATCGGTATTGCACAACGCAACGGCAAGGTCAGTGTTAAAGCGGTCGCCAATGTCAAGCGTTCTACGGTGATGCCACTCATCGCTAAGAACGTGACACGCAGAACCATGATCTATACGGACGAATATTCTGTCTACGACAAGGTTGAAGATGCTGGATTTGGGAGGGCTTCTGGAGCCTTGTAAAGCGTGGAATAGGTGGCGTTTATCATGCTGTCAGTCCGAAGTATCTTCAGTCATATCTGAATGAATATCAATTTCGCTACAACCATCGTCTTGAGGAACGTCCGATGTTTCTAACGGTTCTAAATCAGATTCAGTAGGCTTAACCCGTTCAGCCGCTTTACCAAGTAGGGCATAGAACTGTTCCCTAGTAATATCACGTTTGACCATCTTGCGTTTTGGCATCTGGTTTCCTTTCGTAAAGCGGTACTTCGATACCTAGTTCCTGTAAACTCTGTCCGATTATCTCCATAACCAAGATGAATGCTCGCATCATAAAAGCGCCTTTTTCTCTGAATAATTGCATGGTCAAGGAATCATCAAGTTTAATTTGGTCATTTAGACGGATACCGAATCCGTCGTCCACAGATAGAAACTCATAACCGCACCCTAATTGCAGTAATCCAATGCTAATCTTATTGACTAGCTTCTTGATCTCACTTTCAGGGATTTTTGATGCAATTTTTGTTGGCGGCTTAAATCCAAGATCGGCATGAAAGTCAATGGAATGCGGACTATGCTTATATCTTGTGACAGAACATGGCCGGTCAATAGTGTCGATAACTTTGTAGCTAAAAAAAACATGGCTTTCATCTACTCGTTGCCGTTGAATTGAGAATCCTACCATATCCAACCAACCACGGATTGTAGTCTGAATTTCCTCATCTGAAAGTTCTGAGAATTTTCTATTAGATTCTTTAGGATTAGTCCCTACTTCTGATGAAGTTGAAGACTTAGGTATAGCCAAACTTTTCAAGTCTGATATAGGGTCATCCTCGGGTCTTTTGCTTGCTTCCCACGCTAGTTCAAAATAATCCGAAATACGTCTATATAATGGTTCATTATTGGATTTTTCAACTAAAATACATGGGCGTATTGTTGCTTTTTCATATGGCATGACTACTTGTACCAACGCTCTAGCGTTATTGCCTTCAGGATTTGCGAAAGTTATAAGGGTACTAGGCAACCCACGATACAGGCGAATGTTATCCTCACTAGAATTACGTCGCAATTTAATCATCTTGCCAATTAGCAAATCCAAGTGTTTGTAAAGGTCGTCACTTTCCGACATAGTGACGGTAGCTAAATCACCTAAATAAGTGCTATTAGGATGCACGAGTATCATTCTTTGAATTTTAGCATAGTCACCACTTGGTTCAGCTATACCACCTACATGCCAAAGAACCCATGCCTTTTCATCGTTCTTAAGTTCTTTTATCAAATCTGGTGCTTTATCACGTGATTCGTAGTATTTGACCTTCCTAAGTTTATCTTGCCTTTCTTCTTTGTTACTATCCTTCCAGAATACATAAATACCCGACAAGACAATGCCAGCTACAAAAAAGACCACCACGCCGATAAAAAGCCAAGTTTCTTTGGATAGCCCCCAAGTCTGAGCATTTGTAACCCATTGTACAGTGGTGTATATCGTATTCACGACTTCCACCCCAAAGAAAATTCTGCCAAATACTTTCTTCGCCATACTATAATTTTACCACACTTGTATAGTGGTTGTCGTGGCGTGGCGGTATACTTACCTCTGTAATTACCACGTCATTGCGAGGAGCGTAGCGACGTGGCAATCTCATGGCATTAAGACTAGACTTTCGCCTTCGTTCAAAGGATTGCTTCGCTTCGCTCGCAATGACCTGTTTATTTTATCCCTCTTCAACTCATTTAGACATACAAACACCGCTATGTTTATATGTTATAATCTAAGCGGAGGTAAACTTGAGAGACTCCGCCAGTTGGCTTTTATTCGCCGAACCTCTATGTCGCATTTGATTCGAGAAGCAGCTATGGAAGTGCTGGAGGACGAAGAGGATATCAGGGAGGGGTTGCGGGCCCTGGCCGATGCTAAGGGAACTGTGAGCTGGAAAGATTATCAACAAAAGCGAAAGGAGAGGAAGCTTAAAGGGTGAGCTACAAGGTCAAGCTCAGGCGCCCTGCGCAAAAAGACCTCGATGACCTTGCCGGACAGGATTATGAGGCTGTTGCAAGGGTTATTTCATCTCTGGAAGACAACCCGAGGCCGGTCAGGGTCAAAAAGTTGGCCGAAAGCGAGTTATGGCGCATCCGCGTGAGGCAATGCAGGATTATATATGCCATAGATGATAAAGCCAAAGAAGTGATAATCGTGCGTATCGCCAGGCGCAACAAGGATACTTATAAAAAATTATGAGATATATTTATCTCCCTCTCCCTTGACCCCTCTCCCAGGAGAGGGGAATTCTTTTTATAAGAGGGGCTAAAGCCCCTCTTCAACGCCCCT
>JBEKIG010000064.1:0-4969 GCA_050011875.1 Nitrososphaeria archaeon | reverse complement strand
TACAGTATTCCTTTACAGGAAAAGAACAATTTGGCTTTTAATCTTCCTTTCACTTTTAATCCTGTTATCTGCAACTTTTCTGTGGGAAAAATACCGGAGTTTGTCGGGCAGTAGTTTTATTGTTTATAACATCAGGGGTAAAAGTTTATGTGATTTTATAACCGGGGGAAAGAGCATTCTTGTTGGAAATACGTCGTCATTAAAAGATCCCTATTTTGTAGAAACATTCATGAAAACCCGTCAAAACAGGAACTTGACTGGATTGTTTCAATTTGAAAATCTACATTCTTACAGATTTGCCAGACCTTTTTATTATAAGCATTATTTTTATAAAGCCAAGGGTTTTATAATTTTTGGGAATAAGAAGATCATGATCATCGATAATAAGATCCCTGATCACCTGAATGTAAGAATACCATTAGATTACCTCATAGTCTCAGGAAATGTGAGGGTCACAATAAAGAAGATCCTGAAATGTTTTAAACCAGGAATGATAATTTTAGATTCATCGAATCCCAGGTGGAAAGCACTAGAATTGATGGAGGAAGCAAAGTACACATGCGTGCCTTGTTACGACGTTTCATTGTCCGGGGGATATTCGGTTAAGTATTAAGAAAAAGTACCATAAAAGAAAAGAGCTTGATTATTTAAAATAATCACTATTTTTGCATCCTTAATTGAGGATCGGTAGTTCAGCTGGTTAGAATGCCGCCCTGTCACGGCGGAGGTCGCGGGTTCGAGTCCCGTCCGGTCCGCACTCAATCAAAGGCAACCCCCGTATTAATCAAATAGTTACGGGGGTTTGTATTTTGTGTGGGGGACGGTAAGGGGGACGGTAAAAACTTAAATCGATAATATTTTTACACGATTGTCCAGTAAATTTTGTATTAGGTTCAAAGATTCTAACCTTGTTTATCCAATCGTTGGCCATCAGACTTTTTAAGCTCAAGTAAATATGCTTTGTATTCTATAAATTCCTTGTCAGATTGGTTTATTTGTAATACAAAGTTTACCTTACCAAGTAGATGTTCAATGTAATTAGCTTGCTTAATTTTTCTATGTTTTATATGGTCAGCCAAACCAAACTTCCTAATATAGTAGATTGCAAAATCCGGTGATATTGACCACCTAAATCTGCAAAATCCGGTGATATTGACCACCTAAATCCGGTTGAAAGTGACCACCTTCTTTCCGGTGCAAATTGACCACCCCCATTTTCTCCTCATTTTTTCCCGATCTTATCGCTTTTAGACGGTTATACAAATATACATTTTTTCATTAGTGATATCTCTTTTTGATTTAGTTTAATAATTGTTGCCTCTTCCTTAATGATTCCCCGATCATTTCAATTCGATGAGCATTGTGAACAATACGATCAAGAACAGCATCAGCAATGGTTTTCTCACCGATTACATCATGCCACTGTCCAACGGGAAGCTGTGCAGTAATAATCGTAGAACGTTTACCATGACGGTCTTCAATGATCTCGATAAGGGTCGATCGGTTATGACTATCCAACGGTTGCATTCCAAAATCATCAAGTATCAATAAATCCATCTTCTCGATCCTGGCCGTTTCTTTGATGTAAGAACCATCTGCCCTTGCCATTTTCAATGATGCAAAGAGTTTTGATGTGCTGGCATACAAGACTTTATATCCAAGCATACAGGCCTGATTTCCGAGTGCCGAGGCAATATAGCTCTTACCTATACCTGTGCTCCCGGTAATGAGGATATTTTCGTTTCTATGGATGTAAGAACATTCGGCAAAACGGCCTTATAACGAAAACGGGCAGTACGAATGCGGCGTTCAATGCGACGATTATTGCGGTCATCCCATTCCGATTCGATTAAGAAAGAGATCATCTCATCAGTTGTAAGGTGAACCTTCCCACCATCTTCCAAGCTGGTTTTGAATGCACTGGCCATGCCGTGCAACTTCATTTGTTTCATTTTTTGTAGGATTGCTTCGTTCATAATTTAAATGTTAGTTAGGTTAATTGTGATTAAGAAGACTCACCCTACCCGATCATTGTTTAGACCGGATAAGGTGAGAGCTTCATTCAATATCATGCATAGTAAGTGTTACCTCGAATATTGCCATGCTTTGGCATAGATGCACGATCATTTTCCTGATCTAATGGTACGCTATCAAGATGCTTATCAAGGATGACGATGATCGTTTTATAGCTGTAGTCCTCATAAAAATTTGCCCTGAGGCAGGCTGCGTTTAATCTTTCGTTTCCTACTTTGGCTGCATAGTTTAGTATTCCCTGGCAGGTTTTATAGGCTTGCTCAGGATGCTGTCTTCGGGTGAGTATCTCGGTGATGTATTTTTCGGTTTGTTCTCCGATGGCCTTTGCCCGTTCAAGGAACTTCTCCGGTGTCCAGTCTGATTGGAACTTGTGTTTAGTTGCAAGGTGATCTTCAACGGTGGTATACATAAAAGGCCTGCGGTTGCGCTTGTGAGTTGCAATATGTTCATACCGGTAATAAATATCTACATTGCTCTGGCTGTAAAGGATACTGACCTTTTTACCGATATAGTGGTAGGGAACACTATAATAATGTTTGTCTTCACTAAGGCATACATAGTTGTTCTTTGATACAGTTGCAACCCGCTTATTTTTTAGTTCGTAACGATAGATTGCCAAAGGTTGTAGCGTTGACCGTTCGACCTCTTCAAACATCTGGCGGCGACTATACGGACGTCCCCTGAGCGGATTACTGTTGTGAATGGCCAACAACTCCCAGATCGCATTATTTAATGCTTCAAGGGAAGAAAAGTCTTTTTCCCTGATGATTGTATAAATCACCTGGTAGATGATTTTAACAGCACCTTCAACCAGCGCCTTATGCCGTGGCTTATATGGTCCGGCTGGAAGTGCGACCATCTTGTAATGCTCTACAAAGTCACGGAATGACTCGTTGAGCGTCGGCTCATATTTATCACTCTTTATTACAGCTGACTTCAGGTTGTCCGGTACAATGGCCTGGGGAGCTCCTCCGAAGTAATACAAGGCATTTTCACAGGCTCCGATAAAATCCTCCTTGCGTTGGGTCATCGTTGCTTCTACATACGTCAATTGGCTTGCGCCGAGAATGGCTACAAAAACTTCCACCTTCCTTACCTCACCAGTATCCGGGTAAACGATCTGTAGCTTCTCTCCGGCATAATCCACATACATCTTGTCGCCTGCCTTGTGGTCTATATGCATTGTGGCATTGGTACGTTTCGACCACTGTCTGTAATGTGCATGGAACTGTGTGTGTTTAAAACCATCAGGATACTTTATTAAGTATTCTTTCCAAAGTCGATATAACGTATTGCCCTTCTTTTTAAGAGCTTTATCAACCTCTGGAAAGTAGGATATAAGCTCTTTGTAGCGACTTTCCGGTTCCTTGACTGGCTTGGTTAAAAACAGTTTCTCCAGCTCAGAATCTTTTAAACTCAAGATCTCTTCCAGAGATTTATCCATTGCGATAAACTGACGAATATAACTCTTCACGGAGTTACGCGACACGCCTGTTTGTTGTCCGCAACATTAACTATTTATGCTGTCCTTAATCGATAAAATCGTTGAAAATGGGTGGTCAATTTGCTCCGGAAAAGAGGTGGTCAGTTTGCTCCGGAAAACAACCGAAAAGTAATCGGTTTATAGGTGGTCAATTTGCTCCGGAATCAGGTGGTCAATTTGACCGGATTCTCCATCCTATCCCCAAAAAACGAAATAAAATCAGTTACGGTTGATACTTCGGATAACAGGATCTACTTTTCCACCGACAGCGAGGTATATACTATAAGAGATTCATGCATTTTAATTATTGTTGATAAATTCGGGGGAATACTCAGGTATTTTAATAGTGGTCTTATTGTTTTTGTTCCTGAGAAACAATTCTTAGTTAGAATAGTAGGTATTGAGGATCAGATAACATCAAAAATGCAATCATTGAAGGCTGTTGCAGAAAGTACGCAAACATCTAATGCAGGTAAGAAAAGTACAAGGCAGATAGACTCTGTTTCGCAGGTAAAACTGATGCCATCCGATAAAATAGCTACACCGCAACATTCAAATGCTAAGGTAAAAGAAACTGTGAAGCAGCCGGCGCCGGAAATCTTAAGTTCAACCGGTAATAGAGCACCTTCGCAGCCAAAGACATTTTATGTAGAAAAATTTATTTCCAGTACTTCTGAAAATTTAGAACAGGGTAAGACTTATATTCTTAAAAAAGACTATTCTCTTACCACGGGAATTTTCATTAAATTGCCTGAAGGAACTATTCTAAGGTTAGTCGGTACCGATGCTGATTCAATTACCTCCTGGGAAGTCGTTCAACCTTTGGATGGTTCATCTGCCTTAATTAATTCACACCTTTATACATATTTTAAAGAAAATCATTTGTGGATTCGTCAACCGTAAACAGAGCCCTCACATTAACCGTAAACTAAAAAAATCAATTATGAGAACATTAATCTTGCTAATCTGTCTTGGGTTTTGTACCCATATCGCTAATGCCCAAACAAGTTCTTCTCCAATCTTAATGCGTGGAGGAAAATGTTTCCAGGATGGTAAACGACTTGTAGAACCAGCATTAATTAACTTATTAAAGTCTAATTCTGATGCATATAAACAATACGTTAAACATAACAATTTGGAAATATGTGGCTTTGCATTTTTTATAGGTGCTGTAGGTTTTGGTCTCGCTGCCGGACTTTCAGACGATAAAAGTGCCATTCAACTCGAAGCCGCTGTGGGTATTACATTTCTTGCAATTTCTGTCCCTTTTTGGGCCGTTGCTCCATCTAAAAGAAAGAAAGCAGTACATCTGTATAATCTTGGAATTGAACAAAAAGAAAAACCAAAAGTTAGTCCCGGTTTTGGTATGACTCCAAATGGAATTGGTTTGATAATAAAATTATAGTCTTTCCAATTTTATGCGTGACAAGTTTGTGTCTTTTCATAATTTTT
>JBEKIG010000063.1:0-1984 GCA_050011875.1 Nitrososphaeria archaeon | reverse complement strand
TAACGGGAGTTTGTCTAATAACTCAAGCTGGATTTTCATCTAAATCAGATTTAGCGAGCTTTTCTCTCTGAATTGTCTAAAATTGATCCAAAAAAGTTCTAAAAACACTAAAACAAGTATCCTGAGATACTCTTTCAGCTGATCTCTGGTCAAAATATTCACAATTCGCCTTAGATTGTATGCGATAAGCATTAACCCAACATCGGAGCTTGCCCTGCTTATTCCCTTCTTGGTAAGTATATAACAAAATCCCCATTGTCGTTTAATTGTTCCAAATGGATGTTCCACAATAGCCTGCCTGCGTTTATATAGATGCTCTTTCTCAAGAGTATTTCTACGATTGCGCTCATAGTAGTCGGCAAATTCACTTCGGTGGATCAACCTGGCATTTTTAGATCTTGTGCATTCCGGTCGTGCCTTACATGACTTGCAGACTGGCGTTTTATATTGTTTAAACAGGATAGTGTTACCACTGCTGGTAAGTTCTTTATACCATGACCCGTTAGTTCTGAGAGTCTGACCCTGAGGACAGGTATAAGTATCTGCTGTCTCATCATATCTGAAGTGTTCATAATTGTAATCATGATCCGGAGCCTGGCTGGTAGACGGAACAGCAGGTATTGCAACTATTGTCTCAATGCCAAGCTCTTGTGCAGTCTTTAATTCTGAACCGGTATGAAAACCTTTATCATACAAGGCTGTAAATTCATTGGTTCTTAGAATACTCTTTGCCCTTTGAACCATATTTCCCATGGCTTTGCTGTCGTTCTGGTTGGTTACCTTGTAATCAATGGGAATGTTGTTTTTTGAATCGACTGTGGTTTGTATATTGTAGGCTACTTCAGTGATATTGTTGCGGAGCATTATCTGACGGCTCTCCGGATCAGAAATCGAGATCTGGGGTTCTCCTGATTCTTTTAGTCGCTTTTCCAGATTTTGATAATTGTCTTTTCTCTTTTGTTGCTTGTTAATCTCATCCTCTATCTGTCTCCGGTTATCTCCGTCGTTCTCAGCCAGTGCTCTGGTATACTCCTCAAGCTTGTTCTCTATGTAAGCTATGTGGCGGTCTATCTTAGCCTTGTTGAAGTTGTTCTTTTTGCTGTTTTGTGCCCGGAGTTTGGTGCTGTCTCCGGCTATTAGCTTTCCTCCGATCAGGTCAAAATGCCTGGCAATCTGAACTGTTGTCCTGAAGACCTTCTTTATAGCCTTTGGATTGTCTCTTCTGAAATTGGAAATTGTGTTATGATCGGGTTTGAGACACTTTAAAAGCCACATTACTTCGATGTTTCGTCTACATTCTTTTTCCAGATCCCTCGATGAACGCACCTTATTCAGATACCCGTAAATGAAGAGTTTAAGCAAATCAGTTGGATGATAAGCCGGACGACCGTTTTCAGTAAAATCTGTTCTGAATCCATAATCTTTAATAGATAGACTTTCCACAAAAAGGTCGATTATCCTCACTTCATTATCCGGGTCAATAGATTTGTCCAGTGAAACCGGGAAAAGATTGATCTGATCTCTGCTTTGTCCTTGTATGAATTTCATATAGTTAAGATACAAAACCCATCGATTTTTTAAAAATCTCCAGCCTCTGAGTTATAAACAAACATAGTAGGTTTTTAGACAGTCTGACGGCCCGGCACTAAAGCGCGTTACTCCGGTTGCCGGTAACCGGTTACCGATGACTATTAAAAAATCAATCCTTCAGGATTGGGTTCTGAATCTTCCGGGGTTGCGTCATCAGGGAGTTCTTCTTACTGCTGTTCGTGGTTGCGACACTTCTCCAAAAGAAGATTCAAGCAAAGCGATTACGCGATGCATGCGCGAAACAATGTTGAATTGTTTTGTCGGAGACTCTAGTAAATCGGTTTGCTTTATCGAGAAAGTATCTGATGACGAACTTCAGTTGAGAATGAAAAATTACCTTCACTCATTAGACAATTACCCTTGTCACTATTTGATGCATAGTATTCATGCCGCT
>JBEKIG010000062.1:0-1994 GCA_050011875.1 Nitrososphaeria archaeon | reverse complement strand
TTGAAGAAAATCGATATCTCCTTTCTTATATCCCCATGCTTTGATTTCTGCTGGACCTACAGTTGCATAAAGATATTCTCCAACATCATATCCACGACCTGGATTGATTTCTTCATATGTAGAATCAAATTCTGCAACTATTACAGAAATACCATGTCTTCCTTTTGGTATTTGTGGCAATGCATCATCAACACTAACCCATTGCCCCGGCATTGTTGTAAAATAATCAATTTCTGATAATGTTGGTTTTTGTTCTTTGGCTTTTCTCATAATAAACCGTTCCTCATTTTGAATTTTAGCTTTGTTGTTGCTCCGAGTCCTTCATACACATTATTTTTAATCATATCATGTAATTTTTCAGAAGTATATTCTTTTTTACACACAAGATCGTTGAAATCTTTTTCTTCTATATCATCTGGAAATATAAAGACTTTTTCATCCTGTCTTGCAAGCTTAATACCTTCTACTAATCCTTTTTTGTACTTTGATTTGTAGTCATTATCCAATATCCACACTCTATTCTTAACTATATCCAATACCTTTTCGGATAATGAAGTTCCTAGACCTGCAATAGAGTTTTCTGTATAGAGAGAATCGATTATAGATTCAAAAATGTAAACAGTCTTAGATGGATCAATGTTGAAGATATTGTATACCTTAAACGATTCATTATTACAGAAATTATAAAACATTTTACGGTCCAATGATCTTCCCTGGAATCCATATACTCTTTCATCATCATACCACAACGGAAATATCAACATATTTGAGAATGGTTGATGTTTGTGTGTAGAGAAATATAGTTTTTTGAATACCTTAACAGGAATTTTTCTTTTTTGAGCGTAACGAACGCAATCAGGAATGGTCGATGCAGGAACAAAATATTCTGGATTAAGCTTAAAAACATATTTCAACCCATACTTATATTTTTCGTTAGAAACTACTTCTATTTTTGGTTCAGGTTTAAGAACTTTCTTCTGGAGTACTTTACCAGCTTTCAGTTTATTTATATATTCCTGCTTTTCTTCTTTTTTGTACTCTTCAAATAGAGCAGGATTGACCAATTCGATAAAGTGTCTAAGGTTTGTTGGTTCTGGCATACACTTGAAACATAACACAGAAATGAAAGGTTTACCTTTGGTTAGAATATAAAGCTTTTTCTTTCGTTCGTCATTACCACACAATGGACAAATGGCTGTATATCCTACTCCTATTTTAGTCAACTTTTTTAACCCAATTCTAGCTATATACGGCAATTCATTCATTAATTCCATTGCTAACTATCCTTTCAATAGTTGAGTTTTAGTTTTGTTTTGACAATTAAGACAATTTGGTGTACTGTTTCCGTTTAGTAGTACGAGCTTTTCTAGACTTTCCTGTTCTTCTTTTGTCAGGCTCGTTCCGCAATTCGGACATCTGTGGAATAACATCAGGTATCTCCTTTCGTTCAACTATTATAGCATCAGTTATATCATCAAATTCAAACAATAATCGTTGTGATCTTAATTGAGCTTTGACTTTATTTTTAGCTTCTTCAAGGGTTTCCGCTGGAACTCTTAATCGTTGTGGTTTGTATATTGTTACACATACTTCGAACATTTCCATTAGTTATGTTCCTCTTCCTCTATTACTCTGAAGTCATATTCTGGATGATTACAAAATTCTTTCTTGATATAGTTGAATTTTGTTTCGGCTAAAGTCTTTTCTTTGTTGATAATGAACTTGAAAGCTCTTTCAATTGTCTTTGAAAAGTAGTTGAATGGATCACATTTAGCAAATGCTGGATTATAGTTGTGAGCATATCTAACACAGAGATAGAGTGCTTCTGTTTTCATTTGATCGAGATAGGTATATCCTGAAAAATTTCTTCGAGTAGCAGCATGATTTACTAGCTTAAGTATACATTCACCGATAAATTCTGTCATTTTATAATCAGGATCAACTTCTTTCTTCTTTTTCCAATCAACAAGTGCTTCATGAAACTTTACTTTATC
>JBEKIG010000061.1:0-2101 GCA_050011875.1 Nitrososphaeria archaeon | reverse complement strand
GGTGAAAAGCAGGAAAGTAATCATCTCCCTATCTAACCCATTGCAGGCAGATGGTGGTATATGCGTGGTTCATGGTAATTTAGCACCCAATGGCGCTGTGATCAAGACATCGGCGGCATCTCCAGGTCTTTTACGACATACGGGGCCGGCAGCCGTTCTACGCGACAGTCCCGGTTTTGAAGTCGATTATCATTCAGATGACATAGATCGTGATTTCGCCAATATTACAGCCGACCATGTTATTGTGGGCAGGAACAAGGGGCCTGTAGGTGCACCGGGTATGCCCGAGGGCGGTAATATCTCCTTACCAAAACACTTGCTGCAAAAGGGTGTGCGTGATATGGTTCGGGTAGTGGACTATCGCATGTTTCCACTGGTAATCAATAAACTTTGAACGCCTTGATTTTGTGTAGTAGTAGATGTAAGAAACAATTTTAACTTTCGGAAAATATTTTATTTCTTACTTCCTCTTCTAAGGAAGAAGTCAAGTATCTTCTTGGCGCGTATCGTTAAAGCTGAAAATGGTTGTGGTGGTACTTCAACCTTTTTTCCTTTTCACCTAACCTCTTTTATTCTGCGGGCCTTCTGTGCCCAACTTACCTTATACAGGACGAAAAGGGTGGTGGAAGTTGACCAAGCTGAATCGCGCAAGCCTTTTAGCTTACGAAGTAACACGGTCCTTCCTTCCGCCACAACCATGCTTTATTTTTTATGTTTTTATGCTCATGCCGCAGCAGCAGGCACCAAATCTACAAATTCCCGCTTATCCCGCAGCAAGGCAAAGATTACTTTGATCAGCTTAATAGCCACCGCACAGAGCATCTCTTTACGTCTGGGTTGCTGACCAACCCTGTTCTTCGTTTCCAATTTCCGAAGATAGTATTCCTGAAAATAGTTACTCAGAACCACCACTCTCATACTCATAAAGAAAAGATATTTTCGTAAGAGCCATCTTCCCTTCTTGGATATGAACTTCCGACCAATATGCGAACCTGAATCACTCTCCTGGGGATCATATCCGGCGTACTTCACGATCTGACGGGCATTGTGAAAATGGGTAGGATCACCCAGTTCTCCCAAAAACACGGCAGCAGAAAGAGGGCCTATGCCAGGTATGCTCATCAGATAGGATGCTGCGGTTGTCTCTTTCAATAGGAACTTCAACTGTTTGTCTATATTCTTGAGCGACAGGACTGTCCGCTTCACTTCTTCCAGGCACATTTGAACCCGGTATCGGTCAGCGTTGCCAATCTGTTTTATTCCAATACTTTTTTGAGCAGATTCAATAAGTTTTTCTGCCTTAACGGCAGAGCCCGCTTTCTTTCTTGAACTTTGTGCAATCAAGTCTTGGAGAGTAGACACCTTCATCAACACAACGTCCTGAGGAAAAGGACACTGCTCAAGAATAGTCCACAAACTCCGTGATCCCATTGACCAGAATATCTCATGCAGTTCGGGAAAATAATCGTCCAGGGCGGCATGCAATGAGTTTTTTGCACTTACGCTGTATCGGAGAAGTCTCTCCCGTGCCTTCGATAATGTCCTCAGCTGTCTCAGCACTCCATCCTCGATGACGGTGTCAATATATTTACCTTCCCGGGTTATGTTAGCTATGGTTAACGCATCTCTTTGATCACTCTTGGCAGATGAACTCTCATCCAGTTCCCGGTGATGCTTCAGTGCCGTAGTCCTCACAAAACGAACCTCATAGCCATGCTCTTTTGCAAAATAGGCCAGCTTCCTCCAGTAATGTCCCGTTGGTTCCATCCCGATGAGAACATCCCTCAAATGATGCTTCGCTTTTAGCCCTTCAATCATATCTACAAACTGCTCAAATCCTTCGCGACTGTTATAGAGCTTCGCACAGCTTCCTAAAACGTTGCCCTCCTTGTCCATAAATCCCAACGCATTGAAGGCATTGCCGATGTCAACTCCAACGATGAGGGTTGTTTTTCTAATCCTTTGACGACGTAACACTTGCTTGTTATAATCACTCTTGGACATGGTCTTTTCTCCTTTCTGCTTTCGTTGTTTTGGCTATTCAACTTTAACAGATCGAAAATACCATGTCCTCTCTTATCTTCCTTATAGTAAGCTGTAA
>JBEKIG010000060.1:0-2174 GCA_050011875.1 Nitrososphaeria archaeon | reverse complement strand
CTTCAGTCTTTTTGATTGCTTTGGTCATATTTTTCTCCTGAACATCAGGGACAAAAATCTGATTAATAACTTTGTCGGTTTTTGTCACCCAAAACCAAAGGAAGATCATAGAAGGTATTGGAGAGCTATATCTTGATATGTGCTATTGAAGAACGCTAACCCAGAAGTTTCGATCAAAGGAATTTACTTGTAAAAGGGTATCGGGGATTCAGAGATCATTAGGCTGATGATTGGGGGCTGTATCTAATAATGCTTTTGGAAGATAACTTTTCCCGTTAAATTACGGTTTTCACGTCTTTAGCATATCATATAACGTCTCTGCCCTAGCATACGCATCTTCATCATTGTTTCTTTCAGCTTCATCCATAGAGAGAAAGAGAGAAATGAGGAGTTCGACCAGAAGAAGGCGAACCTGATCTAACGTAAATGTCTCATGATCTAGTGATATAAGAAAATCGGGGATAATAATAGGTGATAATGATGGAGAATAATGATGGATTAATCATGGAAAAGCTTTTGTTTAAGACATGTTACCGGTCCTTTTCTTCGATGTGGTTTATCAGAACTGGGTAGCACCGAATGTGAGTTCCATTCTGGTTAAACAGAAAAGTCTTTATCAGCTTGGGCAGCATGAATCGAGTAGAGGTGATAGTTTTGAGTAAAAGCCATAGGGTCATCAAAAAGAGTTTTGAGACTGAAATGTGGGTTGACGGACGCAAGCTGCCTTTGAACCATTTTATTCAGGAAACCATAGCGAATGTTGTAGTAGCTTTCTCGAAGACTCTGAAGGGGTCGGACACTTCTCCGGAAAGGATTGAGGTTAAGATCAAAAA
This sequence comes from Nitrososphaeria archaeon, assembly GCA_050011875.1. Taxonomy (GTDB): domain Archaea; phylum Thermoproteota; class Nitrososphaeria; order JACIWG01; family JACIWG01; genus JBEKIG01. The sequence continues at coordinate 1,341 of JBEKIG010000060.1, read as the reverse complement.
GCTGCCTAAGAAGATGGATGTGGACGCGCACACTTATCCGTGATTCCATCTTTGGGCAGATTCATTCCGTCAGGTCCAAACTTGGGACTATTTCGGTTGAGCTTTTTGAAGGGAGTTTACATCTTAGTCGTCCAAGTAGACAAGGATACTAACGTGAATGTAGGAGCCCTAGGCAGATTAGCTTTCAAGAAGGGGTTATACGCTTATGTTGGTTCTGCACAGAACGGTCTGGAACATCGCATAAGACGCCATCTCAGGAAAGGGAAGCGCAAGTTTTGGCACATTGACTACCTCCTTGATGATGATGCAGCTAAAGTTGTAGAAGTTTTCCTTAAACAGGCCGATAAAACCGAAGAATGCATGACTGCTAAAGTAGTTGGCGAAAGAGGCGAATCGATAGAAGGTTTCGGTTCTTCGGATTGCAGATGTAAAAGCCATCTGTTCCGTATAGCTTAATTAATACAGCTTCTATAGACTTGCGGTTTTTATGTTTTTAATTGATGGCTGAGCTATTGAGGGTGTCGCTGTTACAAGTGGTGGTTTAGGCTCCGTCCTAACTTAAGGCGTTGAACATGTTAAAATGGACATTATAGCCTTGGAGTTTTAGTTCTATCCAATCAACATAGGTTCGTATCCCTCCTTTGCAACGATCCTCAAAAGCTCGAATTTTGTATCCATTTTTCCAAATGACTTCTTATTCTTGATTCGAAAAGAAAGGTGGATCAAGTAGATAAGGTGAACGCAATTTTCGGGAAAATGTCTTAAAACTTCCTTATAGCCTCTACAATAGATGGCTTAGGAAGTCTTATAAAATAAATGCAAGTTCAGGCTACCACTTTATGTAACATAAATGTATAATCTTTTATATAGTGTTTTAACTCTTTCGAAATTGTCGATGATCAAATGCTAGACTACTGTAAGTGATTTCTTATGGATACAGGAATAGCGGTAGCTTGGAGTGGCGGAAAAGACAGCTGTATGTCTTTGCACCAGCTCAAGAAGAGCTTCGAAATCCATGGCCTCATAACCACCATCACAGAAGACTACGGTAGGGTCAGCATGCATGGGGTTAGGGTTGAACTCCTGGAAGAGCAGGCCTCCTCCCTGGGCGTCCCTCTCTACAAGGTGCTCATATCAAAGGATTCAACGAATCAGGAGTATGAAGAGAAGATGAGAGACTGTCTGCTTAAGCTTAAGGCCGAAGGTGTCACAAAGATAGCTTACGGTGACATCTTTCTCCAAGATGTGAAGGATTACAGGGAAAAGATGTTAAGGTCTTTGAATATGGAGGGCCTCTTCCCTCTCTGGAAAATGAATACAAAGGAGTTGATATCAAATTTC
>JBEKIG010000059.1:0-3819 GCA_050011875.1 Nitrososphaeria archaeon | reverse complement strand
GGCTACATCATAACGTGAAGGGTAGCCATGATTAGTACAATGATATGTACCGTATTCTTTTGTAGCAATTAGATTAGCAACAACTTTGCAGAAATCAGGAGCATAGGTCGGACTACCTACCTTATCTGTTACTGCTTTAATTTCTTGAACATTAGATTTCACTTGAGAGATTATCTTACCAACAAACTTCTTATCTCTTGTTGGTCCACCACCGACCATCCATCCAGCACGAACAATGAAGTAATCCTTAACTAAGGACTTGACCATTCGTTCGCCAAACAACTTAGACCATCCGTAAAAGTTAGCTGGTCTTGGTTCGTCTTCTTCGGTGTAAGGTTCTTTCTTATCACCGTAAAATACTCCAATAGTACTCACATAAAGCATTGGAATATTGAGAGCTTTACAGGCTTCGGCTACATTCTTTGTGCCTCTGGTATTGACTTCATAAGCGTGTTGGGGTTCTCTTTCACACCTGTCAACATCTGTCTCGGCTGCAAGATGTAGAATGATGTCTGGTTTAGCTAACTTAGCTGTAATCATAACTTGCTCTGCATCTCTAACATCCATGTGTGCGTAGAGAAAGTTACTGGTTACTACATCATAACCTTTAGCTAAAAGTGCTGGAATCATTGACGTTCCAAGCATACCTGTTGCTCCAATTACAAGAACTTTCATAAAACCTCTAATCTCCATGAACCTGTTACTAATACTCTCATAATTCTTCCTCAAGGGAATAGGTAATTAGGATGTGTATTAGGTTTATTAATGTTTCCTAATTCTACATTACTCTCTACTGGATGCTCAAGATTCTTGTAACCTTGGAAACTTGGATGATATTCGTAACCTATGTTAGTAGCTCCGAATAGTTGCATTGGGTCTACACACATTGTTTGTACTCTGCTTCTCTTGTAGATTGCTTCTGATTGTCGTTGACTGGATTCAATATAGAATCCAACATTGTTCTTACTTAGAAAGTTACTCTTGAAGAGAGCATGGTCTGTTCCTTCTCGAACCATAGCTACTTCTGGTGGCTGCATAATTAGAGTACCATACTTCACTCCATGAGCAGCTAACCACATCTCGGTAATAACTCTGTACCTCTCTAACCTACCAGTAACTACATAGTCGAGTCTGTAGTAGGGTATCATGTAGGGCGTAGCTTCATTAATGAACTTTAGATACAGGTTGTCATCCAGTACTTCTTCTGGTCTTGGGTCACGACATAAGAATCCATCCATGTCTGCTGCTACTGTCCCTGTTATCTTTCTAATCAAGAAGTCTTTCTCAAACCAATGATTTCTACTGATAACTTTACAATAGAAATCTAAATGTTTCTTTGTATTGCTCATGGCATAAACAGAAGACTTGTAGATTGTAGCCTTTGGAAACTTAGTCAATAATCTCTGTTTAACTCGTTCGAGTGTACCCAAGGGATTGAAGCTGGTATCATCTACCAAGAGAATCTTTGCTTTACTAAAATTCATCTTAACTGTGAAGTCGTTCTCATAGTAGTGTCTGTTGTTATCAACGAACGTGCTTGAGGCTTTCTAATAGGTCTGGTGTGTTACATGGTCGTGCTAATCGAGTAGCTATTATATTAGCTGGTAGCACTCCCCCTCTCGGTATTCCACAAACAACATCTATCTCTGGAAACAAAGACCTAACTACCTTGCTCATTGAAGTAGAATCTCTGACTATATCAGCATTAGAGACAAAAATATCTATCATCCGTAAATACTCTTCTTTCTGATAATTATTGGTGGACCAAGAATGACAGCACAACCGTTCTGCCCTGTTGCTCCCTTTGGTGGTTCATAACAACTTAGCATTAATGCGTCAACATGGTCGTCACCTTCCTTGTGGTAAATGTTGTATTTAAGCAATTGCTTTACAAGCTCATCTGTGTGTTCCAGTCGCATAGGAATGATTAGATTCTTCTCTCTAATCTTTCTTAGTAACTGACCTCTCATAGCTGCCTTAACTGTAATCGTTGTCTTGTCTTCATTCATGAATTGCTTGGAAGCATCTACCTTGTCTATTCGACCTTTGTAGTATCTATGAATGACTTCTCTGTAGTCTGCTACACTACCTGTCTTACTGTCAATCTTGACTATGTTAGGTCTATGCTGGTTAAGTAACCTACCAATCTCAGGAGCTATTAGCTCTATACTCTGGTCCTTCCAGACTCCAATATAGAGTAAGTTTCTCTTGACACTCCCGACCCTTTCAGTTAGATAGTAAACGGTATTATGGAATCCACAGTCTATGCCAGCTTCACGAGTAGCATTCATTCCACCGATAGGGTCTGGTTCAATATCTTGGCAACAGCTATCTACGTTCTCTCCACCGAAGTAACTCTTCTCTTTGTTCTCAGTTACTTTACCAAGGCATTCTGCGTTCCAGCGTTCCTTGCTCCATGTGGCTTTCCACATATCTACATCATTCCATCCACCAGTCACATCGGAAGAGTGTTGTGTTAAGTGAAAAGGCATACCCTTGACAAAGTGTTTAGGGTCGTTAATTAATTGAATGAACCAAGGTCTACCAGTCTTCTTCTCAGAAAATGGTGTACCGATAAAGATGACCATACCAATCTTGTCTTTCTTGAGACAACCGAGAGCTTTTAGAATGACGCTGGTATCTATGTCCTGTGTTTCATCAAAGATAATAACGTCTGCTCTGTTACCTTCAACTGCCTTGACAGTTGCTTTGACAGGGATTAGTCGGCTGTGTGTATCCTTGAACTCTAATCCTTTCTTGGGTATCACATCTACAACTGACTTGATTAGTAATCGTTTAACAAGGTCCTCTCTATTTCTAAAGAAGATTCTAATGTTATCGAAAAGAGCATCTTGGCTACTGACTACCAGTACATTGAGAGCTTCACCTATCTCTTTACTGTACTCGTCTGCATAATACAGACCAGCAGCAGCACAGAGCATAGTCTTACCAAAACCTCTACCACACGAGACAGCTTGCTTCAAAAGGTGAAAATTTCTTAAATCGTCAAGTAGCTGCGCTTGAGGTATTAGTAATCCATGCCAGCTACCATCACCGTCTTGTACTGGTTTGAGGTCTGGTCGAAGAGTAAAGAAGTATTTGATTATAGGACCTTCTCTACCAGCATGATGTTGGTAGATTAAACTCGGGTCTATGGAATCCTGTTTCTGCTTCCACTTATCACCCAATAGACCTCACCGCAAAATAGCTACAGTCCTTCTTAACCTGAATAGGACACAGCCTACAATATGCGTAAGGAGCTAAGTTCATTGGTGCTAACCCTGAGAAAACTTGGACAGATTGTATAATCCATTTCTCTATGTTGGAGTCATATTCTACAGGTACTCTTTTCATTAGTAACCCTGTCTTCTGACTGTAAATCTCAACATAGCTTCTCTTCCAGAGCTTGTAACCTAACCCTTCGAGTTCTTCCTTGAACATCCACATATAGAGTTGAAGTTGTCTCTTAGCAGCTTCTATCTCTCTCGCCCACATATACTTCTTGAATGTGGTCTTCATTTCAATAAAAGAGATATACTTCTCACCTTTGTATCGGAGAACTCTAAGGTCATCGTAAGCTCCACGAACAAAGATGTCTAACTCTGGTGTTTCAAGATAACGAGTAAATGTGTGTTCCTTGGGTAATAAACCGTAAACAATATGGTCGCGTTCCCAATCGTAAAGTGCAAAACTCTTAGCAGCGTGCATCTTAGTGCCTGTAATCATGGCATGATTCTTAGAACCGTCTGGTCGGACTGTTCTTGCCATTTTACTAAAAGTTTCTGTCTTAGCTCTCTTGTCACAGAAATCTCTATGGCT
>JBEKIG010000058.1:0-2405 GCA_050011875.1 Nitrososphaeria archaeon | reverse complement strand
CTTGGAATCCAGTGAGAATGAGCAAGCCAATTATTAGGCGTCCAGTAGCCATTGTGTGCTACATCGCCATGTCCGGGCTTCTGGTAAAAAGGACTCTATTTCAAAGCCGCCGCAATTCATTTACGAGTATCTAACCGTAGAGTGGCTATCTATGGTGAAGGCGGGGATAACAAGCCGGGCTTCGCGTCATAAACTGATAGACCCCGACAAAGGAAAGTTGACGACTAAACCTGACAGCCGGGAATAGACCGGCACTTTAAGGAATTCATGTTAACCTTTGACGAAACTTCACATTCTTACTTTTGGAATAATAAACCCGTTACTTCGGTGACACAGATAATCAACGAATTCATCAAAGTAACTATCAACGGTTCAGACTGGCATGTGAATAGGTTTACCGGTGCAGTTATACCAAGTTACTTGATGGAGGAAGGAGCCGAGAAAGGAAAGGATTTACATAAAGGTTGCCAGCTTCTACTCCAAGGCGGTTTAGACTGGGATTCTCTTGACATCGAATATGTTGCACCACTTCAACAGTTTGAGAAATGGCTTAAACAATTCCAGATCGAGCCACTATATACAGAGACAATGTTTTATCACCCGAAAATGAATTATTGCGGCACAATCGACTTGATAGCTGTTGTAGACAAAGTTTTGAGTATAGTGGATTTCAAAACAGGGGAATGTTCGACGGTTGACATCCAATTATCAGCATACAAAGAGGGATGGACGGCTCAAGAAAAGTATTATGGCAAAGTTGATAAATATGCTTTATGGCTTCCCAAAAACGGCAATCAGCCAAAACTTGAGAAAATAACAGTAGATTCTTTCCAGGATTTTAAAGCATGTATGATATTAAAACCAAGGAGGAAGTAAAATGGGAGAGACAGCCGTAGCAACGATCATTCCCGCCAGCCCCGAAGTTTTGAGCCTGAAAGTTCCTGATAGCCCTTTAGTCACCCAGGCCAAGGCATTGCAGATCAAAACGGACGAAGATGTAACCACCGCCAAGGACATACGATCACAGTTGAAGGCCCGGATTACCTTTGTCATGGACGACCCAAAGGGACCACAATTCACCATTAATATCAACAGCGCCCATAAACTCCACAAGAACCTTGTCGCCGCCGCAAAGGTTTTTACCGACCCTTGCAATGAGGCAATAAGGATCATTGATACCAATATGGGTAAATTTGACGATGAAAAACTCCGTCTGAAAGAGCTTGCCGAAAAACAGGCCAAGAAAGACCAGGAAGCAGCACAGAAAAAAATCATGGACGCCGCCACCGCCAAAATCAACAAAGCCCTTGCCTCCACCGGAAAGATCGAACAGCAAATAACTGATATGGAGGAAATAGTTAATAATCCTGATTCATCCGAAACAGAAATAGAGCTTGCTTCCCGTCAGATCGAAGTTCTAAGGATGAAACTGGACAGCCACACCGAGAAGGCCGCGCAGATTCAAAAGACAGCCGAGCAAGCCGCCGATGCCCTTCCCGTTGCTTCACCGGCAGCAGTTGATTATACAAAAACAGGTGGAGTAAAGAGGAAAAAGAGTGGTGAAGTCCTTGATAAACTAGCTTTAATCAAGTTGGTTGCCGAGGGCAAAGCGCCGGACGTTCTTTTCGATCTTAATCAAGGAGCCTTAAATAAGCTCATAAACATGGGAATCAATTTCCCGGTTGATATTGTTAAAGTGAATATCGAAAGCAAGTATGGGGGAAGAGGATGATTACTGTCCAACAGGCAATAGAACTGATTATACAAGAGCTTCGCAGCGCACAAAATCAACATCCTCTTTTCCCCACTGATCCTATCCATGCCGTAGGGATAATGGCCGAGGAAGCCGGAGAAGCTACCCAAGCCGCACATGATTTTACATATGGCGGGAAACATGCCGAGAAGTTGCAAAAAGAGATTATCCAGACCGGCGCAATGGCCGTGAGGAACCTGATTAACTTCCACAATTTCAAGGCCAATAAATCGCCACAAGTTGAGGGTTAACATGCCGTCAGAATATGAGATAGTCTTACGACATTCATCCGCTGGCTGGCTTGGAATCCTCATGATCGAGGGGAAAGAACATTACAGAACCGGTACACATCAACAGGGACCGGTTGCAGCCTTGACAGCCGTTCAATTCTGGATGCAAAGTAACTTATAATGCGCCGTCATAAACTCACATGGAAACAGAAAATAATATGGACTTTCATCATCCTTGCCGCTCTTCTTGCCGGTACAGTAGAACCCCTATCCTTTTCAGAATGGTCAAGGGCAGAGTACCATCGGATAATAGTTGAGAAAGTAATCTTACAAGAAAAGGCTAGATACCTTTGGGAAGTTATTTTAAATCACACGGAATGAATTGTGAGGATAGAATGGAAAATGACTGTATTTGGCAAGCA
>JBEKIG010000057.1:0-2464 GCA_050011875.1 Nitrososphaeria archaeon | reverse complement strand
TACTGCAATATCCTTATTGTTCAAAGGATTGATTGATTTTTTGGAGACATCCCAATAGTAAATTACGGGTGTTTGTGTAGTTGCCATGAGAAACCTTAAAGTTTTCTTTTATTTATAAAAAGAAAAAGGCCATCGATTTCTCAATGACCTTTTTTCTATTATGATATTTTCTGTTTACTTTTTAAGAAGCTTGTCGAAGAAATCCTTATCTTCTTGTTGTTCAGCGGTTAACTGGATACCGCTTTCTTCTGCGGGAGTTTCTGCTGCGGGAGAAGGAAAGTGAGGAACATCCTCTTCAGGAGCAGGAGATTCTGGCTCATCTAAGAAACCACCAGCATCAGGTTCATCAGGTTCATCAGGTTCTTCGGATGCCAGGATACCAAGTACAGGTCCGATCAACTTAATAACTGCATCGTTTGTAGGATACTTATCGATAGCAGTAAACTCAGAAAGCAATGAAGTTTGTGCCATTACTGCTTCAATCTTTTTATCGTCACCTTTCAAGAAAGCTGACTGCAATGCAAAAGTAGATGCAGCATAATCTACTTCTTCGGGATTAGGACCAGATTTTGAAATGAGCAAAGTGAAGTTTGCACCAGTGTAAAGATCGTAAGGATAAAACTCTACATACTCTCCAAGAGCTTTGATAGCATCAGAAGGAGTGATCTTTTCTTTGATCTTCTCATAAATCTTTTGTCCGTAGTTGTAAAGAAAAACTTTACCTTCATCTTCAGGGTGAAGAGGATTTTTGATTACGAAAATGTTTGAAATGAAATGATATTTACGTTTACGTAACTTGGCAATCTTGATATCTTTTTCGAAATCTGATTTCCAGTATTCTGCATTTTTCAGACAGATCGGACATTCTCTGTCCCATCCGAAATCGCTAATACAATTCTTCCAGTACTTCTTTTTGTTTGTTCCAATGGTATACTCGAAAGAGTGATCACTGAATTTGATGAGTGGAATACCTTCCATGTCAGGAAGGAAACGAATTACAGCAGAAGCATTGCCATCTTTGTCTTTGGTGGGTTTCCAGAATCTTTCGTCTTTGGTGAACTTGTTCTTGTTTTCTTCATCTTTTTCCATTTGTTGTTTGGACGGTGTGTAATCAAACGCAAATTTTTGGGCCATGATGTTACTCCTTTTTGTTGCTGCCAATGCAGCGTGATTGAGCAATCTAAACGATTACTTCTATACTATTATTTATACTTTTAAAAATCTACTCTTCTTCAGGTTCTTCTTCAAAAAATCCGTCTGGATTGGAGAAAGTTTCTTCTGGAAAATAATGCTTAAGTTTGAATTCCATTTTTACTTTTTCTATAAGAGACGCATTGAGTTGTTCAGTAATATCTTCAAAATCATCTATGTTCTTTTCTTCTTTGTATTCCAGAATTGCTTCGATATAAGAATGAAGTCTTGCTGCTCTGTTTTCTATATCATCGATTAAGTTAGTTAGTATCATTTACTTCCCTCTTCGTTCCATGTTTTTTCACAAAGTCCACAGTTAAACGTAGTCCAATATCTATCATCACTTCTACACCAATTGCCAGTATCTGAATGGTGTGTTTTAGTTAAAGCTATTACTGGATGCGAACACTCATCTTGTATACGTTTAAGATGAAATTGTAAGTCTACGATTTGTGTTTTTAATTCTTGAACTATATTCATGTGTACCTTTATACTTTTATGATCTCATATCTTTTCTTATAAGTCTATTCTTTTTTCATTCATCTACAAAAAAACCATCCAGGCAATCGTCTATGTAATTTTCAGTAGATTTTTGTTGTTTGATTTGACTAATCATAGGAGTTGTTCTTTCTTTATCATACAACTTAAACTCTGAGATTCTTTCAGTTAAATTTGCTAATTCATACTTTCTAAACATCTTCATCAAATTTGCAGCATCGAAAGAGTGTGTTTGCTTTTCTGTTTCTTTTTTGATCTTATCTCTAATGTAGCATGGAATCTCATCGAAATCTATTAATTTCTTGTTGAATTCGTATTTCGTTCTCATCTCAGGAATAGTTGCTAATAGAGTTTCTAATTCAGGATAAAGTTTCTCTGCTGTTTTTTCTGCAATCTTTGGTTTTATGGCAAGAATATTATCTGATTTGTCTCCTACCATAAAGTGAATCTTTTTGAAATGATCTACATCAATCTCTGGTAGAAATATTCCTTTGATAGGATCGAAGATATGAACATTGTGTCGTTGAAGTTGTTTGAAATCTTTATCGGAAGATACTACATAGTAAGGATCGTCTATGACATCTTGTGCTAATACAGCTATAACATCATCTGCTTCTGCATATTTTACATCTATCACATAGAAATCACTATACAGCTTTAGTGCTTCTAGGATATCTTTGTTAATAGCATCCATTCCTTCCCAATCAAACATAGGGTCTTTTGTTCTGTGACCTTTATATGTAAGTCCTTCATAACCAGGAATATCAGCAGAAAA
>JBEKIG010000056.1:0-2485 GCA_050011875.1 Nitrososphaeria archaeon | reverse complement strand
AGAGTTTTAGTTTGGTTGTCATTGAACATAAAATATCTAAGATTGTCGATTTGGTGCAAAAACTTATTGTGATGAATGAGGGTAAAATCATATCCGAAGGTAGTGCTGAAAATTGTTTGGGAGACCCTAAGGTCAGGGAATGCTATTGGGGAAAGGAAGAATGAGATTACTCCAGGTAGATGAAATCAATGTCTCCTATGGCCGCGCCATGGTCCTCCATGACATCTCGATGCATTTGAACCAGGGGGAGATAGTTTTTGTTGTTGGCCGCAACGGAGCAGGGAAAACCACCTTGCTCAAAACTCTTATGGGGCTCCTGAAACCCTGGAAAGGGTCGATCCTTTATGAGGGTGAGAAAACTTTGGGAATAGGCCCGGTGAAATTGGCGCAAAAGGGCCTGCGCTACGTTGCTCAAGACAAGAAAGTTTTCAGTGGCCTAAGCGTAAAGGATAATATAGCAATTGCAGCATATAGTAATGCTGTATCGATGCCTGAGGCTATAACAAATGTAACCAGCATTTATCCTAAGCTAAATGATTTCATGGAAAATAAGGCGGGTGGATTGAGCGGGGGTCAGAGAGAACTTTTGCTTATTGGCCGTGCTCTTGTTGGACATCCGAAGTTGTTGCTTATTGATGAACCCACCGAGGGACTTGCGGCTATTGTCATTAGAGACATCTTCAAGATCCTAGTGCATATGAAGACGGAAAATATATCTGCAATTATCGTGGAGCAAAATTTATCTATCGTTAATCGACTGGCTGACCGTATATATGTCATGCGAGATGGACATATTATAAAAGAGATAGATAATTCAAGACAAACCGAAGACAGCCACGAATTGGAGAATTATTTGTAATGGATATCCTGAGAGCATTGGGATTTAGGGTTTACCCACAAAAAGCACTACCGGTATACAAAGAAATCTGTGTATTGACCATCTTTTTTCTGCTTTTGACGCCGATAATGCACATGTATCGAATTACTGATTTCATGATTTTCTGCATTTTTGTTATGTCCTTCGACCTGCTTTACGGATACCTTGGGCTGCTCTCCTTCGGGCATGTGCTTTATCTTGGGGCGGGTGTCTACATCTCGGTCCTCTTTTCCATTTATATTAATAGCAATCCTTTGCTGTCCTTGCTGGCTGGAACGCTTGGCGGGGGAATAATAGCAGCTATCCTTGGCTTAATTGTAGTGAAACTGGACGGGGCATCGTTCGCCCTGGTCAATTTAGCATTTAGCCAGATTGGATATTTTTTGGTGAGTTCAACTTTCCAAGAGCTAACTCATGGTACTGACGGCATTTCCAGCCGCGTTGAGGCATGGGGTTTTCTGAATTTTTCTAACGAATATATCACATTTTCGTTCATTCTTATTTCCATGCTGCTTGTATTCTATTTTCTCAGGAAATTAACAAGTTCTCCTTTCGGTGTATTAATCAGATCCATTAAAGAGAATGAAACACGGGTCACGTTTTTAGGGTACAATACTTTTTTGTACAAGTGGATTACCTTCCTCGTAGCTGGCACAATCGCGTCTTTTGCCGGAGGAATTTATACATTATATGTCCAATATGTTAGTCCCACTGTTCTTAACCCACTAGATAATATTGAGCCTATCCTCGCTGTTCTTATCGGTGGCGCTGGAAACCTTTATGGCGCTATTGCCGGGGGACTTTTATTTATGATGATGAAAGATTGGTTATCGTCTCATTTTGCTGTATGGCAATGGGTGTTGGGAATTATGCTTCTTATCATCAGCTTCTGGTTTAGACATGGATTTACTGGATTTGTAATGACTATCAAAAACTATCAAAGACAAAAGGCTGTCACTTACGATCAAGATGGAGTTTAAGGGTAATGGTTGAGTCAGTCGTTTATGGATTCACTTTAGGTGCCATACTCTACCTTTTTTCTATTGGCCTTTCCCTGACTTTTGGCACCATGAAAATCATTAATTTTGCTCATGGGATGGCATATACCCTCGGGGTATATTTTTTTATCACATTCCTTCGCGTAATCCCCGGAGCGTTCAGTATATCAGCTCTTCTTGCTGTATTATGTATGATTCCAGTCGCTTATATAGTGGAGCGGCTCATTATCAGGAGGCTTTACGGTGAATCTCTCGATTACGCCATCATAGCTACATACGCAGTGCTTTTGATCGGGACTGATTTTATCAAGTTTGTTTGGGGCAACGTGCCACAGCAAGTGAGCGATCCTGTTGGTTTATCCATTTCCATTTTTAATTTTTTAATCCCTGTTTATCGGCTCATTATAGTTGCTGTAGCCGCTGTTCTATTTGTAGGCATTAATATATTACTCAGGACGACGATTATCGGGAAAATTGTCGTAGCAGCTTTAGAAGATGCAGATGGCGTCAGGTGTTTAGGTGTGAATGTAAGTAAACACTTCTCTATCGTTTTCATATTTGGAACTCTTCTAGCGGTTTTAGGGGGTATATTGTATGCTCCAATTAGTGC
>JBEKIG010000055.1:0-2499 GCA_050011875.1 Nitrososphaeria archaeon | reverse complement strand
GCATTTCCACCTATAGAGAGATTTGCTACCGGAGTAGTTGAGGTGACAACTAGGGGTGCCGTTCCTGTTCCTATTGTAGATGTTAATTGTGTTGCAGTAAAAGTTCCAGGTATACTTGTTCCAGCCGTACCTGAAGTTGATCCTTGAGCAGGGAATGGGTGGAAATCCCAAGCACCATTGGTTGTGGAATTATCCTCCACAAAGACTCTCATAAGTCCACCGGGAGGGACAGTACATAGTAAGGTAGTACCATCATTCAAATAGATACTAACTATTCCTGTACTATCATTATCAAATATATAAGTAGAACCATTTATTAAGTATGTGCTATCAGGTAAATTATAGTTAATTGTGCTAGTTCCTGTGGCCCGTTGCTGTCCCGCACTTCCGTATGTCATTACAACAGTCTGACCAGAGGTTGCTAATTGTGTTGTTGCCAAGAACATATTTGTAAAAGCAGAGGAGCCATTAACATCTCTACTTGCGATAGACGATGCAGATGCAACAGAAGAATACACCATAGATGCCAGATTTTTAGAAGCATCTGTGACTACTGCATAAGAAGCAGTAAGCCCCTGATCATTGATATTCCCTGCATAAATATTTCCAGCAACACCTAACCCCCCTGCTACTGTAAGAGCACCTGTTGCTGTTGTTGTAGATGCTGTTGATGTTGTTATAACTACTGCCCCTGTGGTTGTATCAGCAGCATTTGCTCTAAGTGTAAGATTCTGAGTAGTTAAAGTTCCCCCTGTTACTGTTTGGCCTCCTGCAAGACCCGGAGAACCTACAACATAATCTGAACCTGCTGTAGCTGCAATTATTGCTGTACCATTACCTTTTAATATACCCGTAACTCCAGTAGTATCTTTTGGAGAAGTCATCATAGCATGTTTATGATCACGCCTTGCCGCTACTGTAGCTATTCCTGCTGCCGCAGCATCAGAAAAGGCTTGGGTTGTCGGTGCGGTAGCATCAAAGACAAGAATAGTATCATCATCTCTAATAAAGTTTGCGGAAGAACCGGGTGTATTTGTTGTCCCAAGTGTTAAAGCTGGAGTACCTCCTGAAGCACCCCCAGCACCGCTTGCCGCTGCCGTAACTCGTCCCTTAGCATCAACTGTAATGTTAGCACTTGTGTAACTACCAGTAGGAGGAGATCCAAGTGCGGCCAGAGTCGGGTTAGGGTACGTTCCGGTTAAATCACCACCGGCATTACCACTAGGTTGATCCGGTGCTCCTGTTGGATTAGCATTATTAGTGAATGTCTCAATTTCAATAATCATGTAAGTACCGGTAGGAACAGTACCATCCGTATTAATCCATATTACACGTCCCGTTGTGTCATTCCACGGATAAGAAGTGCCAACATTTGTATATGCGCCATTCGGCACAGTCAATTCATCAAGAGTGCCAGCCGCAGGGATATAGTCTGTTGCACCTATATGAACAGTGTATCCACCGGGGAATAGTGCAGTATCTCCTAACCCCGTTTTACTGCTAATAAACATTTTAAAAGATTTATAAAGACCTTCTGGTAAAACAAAGGTGGCTCCGCTCATATTAGGAGTAATAGGAATAGTCCTTCTGAAAGTTACAAGATCATTTAATTGGACTCCTTTATAATTAATGTATCCATAATGATTTTTTAAGGGGAAAAATTCATGTGTGCCTGTTAGTGTAAAGTTTTCTGTCCGATAATCTGTTGATTGTCCTGAATCATACAAAGTAAAAACATTAGTCAACCCTGCGGGCATATAAATAACAAAATCACGAAGCGTCACATTTTCGGCATTCCCCTCTACAGCTATTACCGGACCGGGAGTTTTACTTATTGGAACGTTGATAATAACATTTTCCAGGATAGCTCCACGCACTTGATTTTCTAAATAAATACTTGTACCAGAAACATCAGTAAAGGTTGCATTATTTAGTCTAAAGTTTCTAACTCCATAAATATCTATTCCCTGATTTGCCTTTACTGTTAAGTTAGTAACAGACATATTTTCTGATTCTGCAAAAGCACCTCCATTTTCTCCAACAATATATATATTATCTACTGTTGTATTACGTTGTCTCAATAAAAATAAAGCCCCGTCTGCACCAACTCCAGTAGTTTGTAATAAATTAAGATTAGATATAGACATGCCCTTAATATCAGTTGTAAATTTTACCATACGATGAGTAAGGGGAGATATTCCCGGATAAGTATTAACAAATGTTCCTGAAACAAACTCGTCTACTCCTACATCAACAGTTACAGTAGTACCGGTAATATTTGTTATTGTACGCCACAATCTAATAAAATGTTGTGCTGCATCGTATGGGTCTTGCCCAAGGAATAAGACTACTGTATCTCCTTGAGATAATCCAACCACACTATTAACTACAAAACTTGTCTGATCAACTGATAAATCACCTGAAAAAGTAGCAACTGTTCCCGGATAACCGGGATGAGGTGTACCGTTAGGCGTACCATTCCCTAAATATAATAAAGAT
>JBEKIG010000054.1:0-2507 GCA_050011875.1 Nitrososphaeria archaeon | reverse complement strand
TGGTGGAGGTTTGCATCGGTCCTACATTGCAGATTCCCATTACCATAGTAATCAAACTTCGTTGTCGCCCCCGACGGACCGTATTTTTGAATTGATTTTGTATTCCCATTGTCATCATGGGTGTAGTTGGTGGTAAAGCTGCCTTGGAAATCGCCTGTGATTGTTTCGGTAAGGCGCTTGTCATGAACGATATTCTTCGCAGCGTTGCTATACCAGTATTGAATATTCGTTGTTCTTTTCTTGTCTCCAGACTCGCTAATGGTCTGAGGATTCCCGTAAGCGTCGTATTTGGAATAACTGGTTGTATAGACTTTACCGTCTCTTTTATTGGTACTTTGATTCATTTGAGGCACGAAAATATCAGAATCGCGGCCGAGGCCAGCAATGATATAATCATCATGTGAAATGGATTTAGATGGGCCATACGTGTAAGTCAAAGTCTCTTCATTAACAGTTTCTTTCGTTTTGGGGAGTCCATATTCCCATAGACTCCCCGAAGGGAGAGGCTTCCCATAGGAAAAGAACGTGTATTTAATGACCCTCCCGTTTGGATCATTTACTTGAGTGTAATCATGATTCGTCCCTTGAGAATATGCGAAATTCCATGTTCCACCCGTCACGCCGGGGCCGCTGGTCGTCTTTTGGACGACTGTTCTGTAGGTAACTGCATATGAAGTTGTGTTTAATATTGACATATCGAACGTGTAATTTACCACACCTCCGCTTGGTGTTGTCATGGAAGCAAGATCCATGAGGGTGTCGCTATATGAATATTTCCAGGGCGAGCCGACCGGTGGAGTGACCTGTGTCAGGAATGTGCTGGTAGGATTATGGACCATTGGGTCATGTTTATAGGTTATGTCGATTCCTGGACCAGTGATATTCAAAAGCTTTTTATTTACTGTTTCCCCGTTTACAAAGCCAGATGTGAAGTTGATTGTTCTTCCTACTGAATCTACGATATGATCTATGTTAGTGGCAGATGGTCCTGTGTAATATATGAGTATTGTATTTCCGTTTGCATCTTCTATTTGTGAAGCATAATCGCCTGTGAAATGCGCATTGTACATAGTACCTGTCTGACCAAAAGTGATCTTTTTCCCATCAGTAAGTGTTAATACAAAAACGGAGTTGTTCCCAATTTTGGTCAATATCCAGTAATCTTTGGTGATCCACGTACGCACCGATGAACTCGGCACCAGATAGGCCGTGTGCAGGGAGCCGTCGGACATTTCGATAACGGGGTTGTTTGAATTGCCATTAAGAACTCTTCCAAAATGAAGCGTCCAACCGTAGCCGACCCAGTTGTCCTTCGAGCTGAAGTCGCTACACCACCATGAGGTAAACCCTGTGTACTCGCTGCATGTGTTCTTAGAATTAAACGTTCGCTGGATGACCAGATCCAGTCCGCCATTTCCCGGCAGTTTTGCATCCACATGGCTGAGAATCAATCCGCCGGTAAAAGGGTCGATGTGCTCGTTAGGCATCGTGCAGAAGGTTTCCCTGTTGGGGTCGAAGCCTGGGGCGTCATAAAGCGGGTCGCCAACAGGAGCAGTTGTATCCCCGAACCCGGGGCTTGCCGCAAAACTCATGGCAAGCAGCAGACCTAATACTAACAGTTTAATGTGCCGCATAGTCATTCCCTTCCGCAATTGATGAGAAAAGAAGTGAACCGGTAAGAACGAGGATCTCTCCAGGAGGGCTGAAAGGGTGGAAATTGATCGGACCAATTGAGTCGAAAGTGAAGCATTCGTGCCGCACCACGCTGAAATCGCCCAGGGCCGGGATACTTTGAAGGTCACCCGAAAAACGGCAAGGACTCGAAGCATCGGACAATGCATAAAAGACACTGTGTTTGCGTAAAAAAGGGGCCGGCTCTCTACCGCTCATTGCTTGATCCATGCACAAAAGGCCAAATCATTGTAGGGTATTACGCATAACTATATACTGAATACTTGATGAGATCAGTTATACAATTGTTTTAGAAGTAAGTGTCACTGGGTTATCCATCTTTGTATTATAGAAACAGTGGAAAAATCAATATGAAAACTAGTGTCAATTGGGAAAATACCTCGGAAGCTAATTTCCCTGACTTTCAAGACCCCCAAAAGCAAAAACAGGCATCGGAAAGCCAAGCTCAAGCGTAAAAATTTATTTACTTTTACACCAGTAAGAGAGAGAATCGAAAACCTCTCCTGAAGCTAAAGAACGACTTTTATTTAAGAGCAGTTATCGTTATGGATATTTATCAATTCTTATAGGGTTGTACACCCATTTGCGGCTAATCGAATGGCTCGTTGCAGACAAACATCAGATCTCGTCTCACTGCTTTGGAATCTGCATTTCATGGCGGCATGGATGTTTTGGTGGACTCTATTGTTTTCTAAGAACTGAATCTGGACTTGAGGTAGATTTTTCTCCAAATACTTGTTGAACCGGCATAATAGGCTAGGCTCTGTAACCAAAAATCAGGGGATGCCATGAAAAGGCGAAGCTGTACCTTGGCC
>JBEKIG010000053.1:0-2715 GCA_050011875.1 Nitrososphaeria archaeon | reverse complement strand
AACAACAGCGAGACGTGGAACAGGTGCCTCCAAATACAGGCTACAGGTCAATACGGCTCCGGCATTTGAAGGCACTGCTCTGTTTAACACAGAAGTTGGTAATAATACCAATCGGGAAGTTACGGGCCTTTCATACAGGACGAAATATTATTGGTGGGTCAAAGCAGGCAAAGATGGCGGGTGGCGCAATTCTTCTGCAATGTAGAGCTTGCCGTGAGCTGAAGGCTGAGCGGGTCAGGCCTCAACATTATACGTCAATTTTTTTCAAATATTTTCGTAGTCCTTCTTCCCAGTGGGGCATTATATCTACATTCAAGGCTTTCAAATTACTATTTTCCAGAACCGAGTATTTTGGCCTCGCTACCTTGCTTGCAAATTCAGTCGGGTCTGCAACCAGAAGATTGACTTTGGCTCCCGTTAGCTCGAATACTTTCGCTGCGAATGTGTACCAGGAACAGCTTCCTTGCGCTGTCACATGGTACAGCCCATACTTTTCTACTTTGCTCAGTACCACGATTTGTTGCGCGATATCCTCTGTAAATGTAGGGGTTAATATCTCGTCATCGACGACCCGAACTTCCTTTCTTTCCTTCGCCAGTCTCAACATAAGCTGCACGAAGTTGGTCCCGGATTTGGCCCGACACGGATTGGTGCCGTATAATCCTGAAACCCTAACCACAAAATGTTTTTTTGCAGTCACGCGTACGAAATTCTCTCCACAAAGTTTACTATTTCCATAGACATTGATCGGGAATGGACAATCAGTCTCAATATATGGAGTCTTTTTCTTACCGTCAAAGACATAATCAGTACTAATATGGAATAATACAAAATCGAGCTCATTAGCCAGCAGAGCCAGATTTCTTGCTCCCACCCCATTTACTTCAAATGCTTTAAGCGGCATCGTCTCACATGCCTCGACATTGTGCAGGGCTGCAGTATTTACAAGCACCTGGGGCTTGGTTTGTTCAAACTTGGTCCTTGCCAAATTGAAATCAGTAATATCCAAAGCATCATGATTAAGCGGGATGACCTCATGGCCACTATCTGAAAACGCTGTGCAGATATCACATCCTAATTGTCCGTTGGCGCCTGTTACTGCAACCCTCATAGCACTTAACCCTCAACTCTAATGATACGTGACTGCTATCCGATTTTAGGCTCGGCCTACTCTGTTCAGCTTCTTAAAGATTTTTATATTATAGTATTTCGGGTTCTCCATGTCTTTGAACTTATCCATATTTTCCGCTAGATTTCGAACTGTATCCTTGATATTAAATCTAGGATTGAAACTCAGCACATTGCGTGCTTTCTCAGAGGTTACCTTATAGTTCCTGAAGTCGCTTACATGCTTAATATTAATTCTGGCAGTGATGCCGAGATGTTCTTGAACCCCCTCTCTGACATAATCAGCCACTTCACCCACCGTATAATTCCCGTATGCTACATTAAATATGCCTGATATATTCTGATCCACTTCAATGGCACGTATATATGCTGAGGCTGCATCCCTGACGTCTAAGATGGGCCTCCAGATTGAGGGGCTGTTAACGGTAATTACTTTCTCAGTGACAGCACTCTTGAACATGGCGTTCACAATAAGGTCTAAACGCATCCGCGGGCTGTAGCCGGAGATAGTCCCTTTTCGTAATGCAATTGTTGAGAATTTATCGTCCTGAAGTCTGAGACAGGCAAATTCACCCTGGAGTTTGGAAATTCCGTAAGGGTAGTCTGAAGTAGCGAGAGCGGACTCATCACATAGTACGTCCACAGAATAACCATAAACCGAACATGAGCACCCATAGATGAATCTTTTAACACCTGCTCGCTTGGAAATGTAGCTGAGATAGGCTGGCAATGCGGCATTGTCAACGAAATTGGCGGCTGGAGAATATTCTGCCATAGGGTCATTAGAAAGCCCGGCAATAAATATGACCTGATCATATCCTGTAAGATCCTTTTCCTCCAAAGTCATAATTTCCTTCGGTATTACCTTAACTCCATCAGGCATATAGTTCCCAAACCATAGCAAGTCAACTACATCGATCTCATAACCACGCTCAATAAGTTGTGGAACCAATACCGAACCTAAATAACCGGCTCCGCCTGCAACAAGAATCTTCATAAAAACCTCACATTATTTCTTTTGAACCATCCCTTAGGCAGAGAAACTACCTGTGCTTCCGTACATTGTTTTGTTTTCACAAGTGCTTCTTTCCTACTTAATGATCGCTTAAGATTTGTAAAGGACATGGACACAAAGAACTACAAGCGTTTTTTTGAATAACTAAAACTATTGGATTCCGGCCTTTTTAGCCATTCTGTCAATGTTTGTGCAGATTGATCTTTCTGAGTTAAGGTTGGATTTTTTATTGGCCAATCGATTCCAACCTCAGGATCATTCCAACGAATTCCTGATTCACATTTATTGCTGTAGACACCTGTGCAAAGGTACTGGACCTCGGCATAGTCGCTCAATACGCAAAACCCACGAGCAAATCCGGCAGGAGCCCAAACCTGGATTTCGTTTTCTGGGGATGCCTCAGTTCCAAACCATTTTCCAAGCGTGGGAGACCCCTTTCGTATATCGACCGCGACTAGAAATGCGTTTCCACGTGTAACACGCATGAGCTTCCCCATTGGAGGATCCCATTGAAAGTGAAGCCCACGCAAAACTCCTTTTATCGAACCAGACTGATTCAGCTGAACAAACAC
>JBEKIG010000052.1:0-2844 GCA_050011875.1 Nitrososphaeria archaeon | reverse complement strand
TTTAGTTGTTTATCGATTTGTTTTTAGTTCTTCGGATTCACTCCACGCAGTCTCAAAGTATCCTTTCAGCACGCCGATAAGGTTGGTGTCGGTTGTCCACAATGCTGAAGTATCTTCAGACGTGCTTTTTCTATTGGTTGAAATCATAGCTAAAAAAAGCTAAAAAAGAATTTTATTTTGAATCTGGTCCCGTCTATTCTGGCTATGACTTGACGAATATTGATACTAATCCCAGAAGGGCTCCGAGAATAACTAAGGCTCCTCCGATTCCGCCTGAAACGATTCCAAGCACTAACAGCACTATCGCCCATACTAAGGTTCCAACGGACTTTGACCCAATTACGCAGATTACGCCTATTATTATTGCCACTATACTGTACATTGCTCCGCTTACGTAGTAACCAGCTGGCGAGAAAGCACTTCCTAAAGAATTCCCTATAAGACCCAGAAAGCCGAAGACGATGATGAGTACTCCGCCTATTAACGCTAAGATATATCCCCAATAAGCAAATCTATTCTTCACTTTTTCAGTTCACCTCCAATGAATGCCTGTTCAAATCATCAACTACTTAAGATTTGGAATAATAAGACTTTGTTAATGTAGCCCCACTGCTACAGAAGCTTAAGCTACGTTATCGTTCATTCTACAACCTTGACTTTTCAAAGTATTTTAAGAACATGCTTTGGCGGACCCACGCACGTTATCAGGACGCGAACATTCGAGAAGCGACGAAAGTGATAAACTATTCGCATCTTGTTTAACGCTGATCCGCCAAAGCGTGGGTATATTCGCACTTTTAGTGCTTTTCTTTGACGATAAATAACTTTGTGACTGGAGGGCTACAGTAACAAGATTATCATTTGAAAGACCCAAAAGAAAAACTTAAGCCCTGAGGTAAAGTGGTAGAAATCAGTTCTTGCGGCTAATCTTAAACCGTCATATTGACCAAGCCTAAGATTGCCACAATGCCATGAAGTCCGAAAGGATTAATTTGATTAAGAACCAGCCATCTATAGAGAACACAGGCCTTGCAAAAGGACAAATAGGCTGATAAAGAAAGAAGGTGAAGATTATTTGAATACTCTATCGGCGGTTCTGGTTGGTTTAGGTCTTTGGCTTGTTGTAGACGGTGTTTTCAGCATAGTCAAATACCCCAAGCAAACTTTTCCTGAACAACTAATTAGAGTAATAAGGGCGGCAGTTGGAGTTATCATAGTCTTTATTGGTATTGTTGAAAATTAGGCTATTGGATAAATACAATGCCAAAATCGAATAAGCCATTGCAGGATTCGGGCTAAATATGCAGTAAAACGAAGATTCTAAATTTAATTATCTTTATAAACTTAAAATTGTTCATATTATAATCGTCCAGTCAGAAGACAACGGGTTGTTCGCATGAATCTTTCTACCCATATAATGTTTGGTATACTCGTTGGAGCCTTATTCTTTGGCAGACCAGAGATAGCGCTAATGGTTGGCGTCGGTTCCGTAATTCCTGACCTAGACAGAGAATACGGTTTTTTCAGCAAGGAGTCCTTTCGTCGCCGACAAATACACCGTGCATTATTCCACAATTTTTTATTTATCGGCATAGTGTATTTGATAAACCCGTTTTTTGGCATCGGAGCCTTTCTTCACTCGTTCCTAGATTCGTTCACTACAACAAGGGACAGAGGTGTCGAATGGCTATACCCCTTTTCAAGAATGGTAACCAAAGCGGTGTATGATTCGGATGGCAACAAATTGACGCTTGATCTAAAGCATAAGATCTACTTTCTTTCGAACGATCTGCCTGGTCTGACACGAAGAACTACAAAAGATATTAAACCTGGCGAGATACCCGTGCCAAATAGAAGAACTTATGGTCCAGCTCTCTCAGGGAAGTATCTTGACAGGTGTATCTTTTTTGGATCCATAGCTATCGTTCTGCTTATGCTTCTCTTTTCGGTTCTTGGCTTGAAGCAGTTCATCGATTTTAGCACGCGTAATGAAACCCTTTCTCTTACAATTCCATTGCTAATTGGCTCAGTAGGAGTCTTCTTGAATTTTCTTGTTGGCGAACTTGACAGAAAGAAACTGGTTAAGACCAAGTCAGATAGGCCCTACAAGTTTTCGTTTATCATGTCCATTGGAATTATAATTTTTGCGATAGTTCTTGGTGGAATTCTGAATCCGGAAGCTGTATTCGCTATGCTAAGCATAATGCCATACATTGCTGCTGGGGTAGTCGTTTTTGTTTTCGTCGCGTTGGGTGTACTAATCTATTCTACGCGAGGTTTTTCAATAGATAGCAAGAAAGAACCACTCATTGTGTAACAAACGCGCACGCTCGCATATGCGTCGTCTTTTTGCAGAGGTCAAACCCTAATATTTCCAAACCCAAATCGTAAAATACCAAGTGTTCGGTGAAATCTTGGGAGATATTCCACTATTCACGCAAAATTTGTACTCTATCGTATTGAAATTTAACAAAAAAGAAAGCGTGGTTTATTTCCACAGCTTCTTGCCAGTCAACAAAGTATTCATAGAAAACTTCCCAATTAAGTCTTAACTACCGGTCTTAGGTACATATGAAGTTGATCTTTTGACACTTTCAGTTGTAGTCCCTTGTCTGTCCAGCGTGCAACCCCTTTCTCTAAGGATGAAACGGCCAGCATGTTCCGTACTCCACCTTTATTTGCGCCAAGCACAGACTCAGCTATGTTCTTTTCCAATTCGATTTCAAGATGAGTTACTTTCCACTCTTCCGGATCTATTCCTAATTCTTTGACTTTGCCAATTTTCTCGTCTTCAGCAAACACATCTTTATCTAAAAAATCCTTACTATTCATACTTATCTAACC
>JBEKIG010000051.1:0-2971 GCA_050011875.1 Nitrososphaeria archaeon | reverse complement strand
AAATATTTTGTATCTTTCTCCGAATACAAGAGGGACTTTGAATATTCAAAGCTTAATTTTTCGGGATCAAAGCCAAAGAGGAATTGTTTTATCATTAAAGGACGGGGATCATTTAATTCGTATAGAAATGCGTTAAATGTCTCAGAGGATTCCTCTTCCTGCTCTTTGTACATATACGATACCTCTTTACTGCTTCTACATTACGCTTATTTCTTGTGTAGATTCCTGCATTGAAGGTGTGTTTAAGGCAGCTATCGGTTAAGTCTGCCGAAGAAACTAACGCTTCCTTGTCGTCAACCAGAACCAATCTTGTGTGTAAAGTTCAGCATATTTAATGTCGATACCAGCATCTTTCATACTTCTAATATATGGCTATCTTCGTAGATATGGATTTTCTCTCCTCCGACTTCTGAAGGAACGTCCTCTTGCCATTTTTTTTCAATAAAAGATCATGTAATTTTACCTTCCACATTTGACCAAACTTTTGGCTAGCGAAATTATGTTGGTATTGCCTGATATCTGAGTTCTTATCAGATATGTTTACCTACGCACCAATCAGAAGCGAGATCCAGGTCGAGTTCGTGTAGTGACCGCCAGAGTAGTAGTTGTTGACGATTGCCCTGTCCCAAATCTCCAGTGTAACGAGATAGCAGCACGACGTTGTTACTGGGTAGTGCAGCGGATCCCATGGATCCCACACCACCGTCCTGACGGCAGGCTCGCCATGGTCAGCGATGTTACAGTTGTAGTTCCGGTCCACAAGAGCGCCAGTCACCTGGTCATAGACCGGTATGGTCGAAGAACATCCTCCTTCGAGGTCCAACGACAGAGCCTGGAAGTTCTGGTCGGAAGCCTGGAACGTGATCAGTATCAAGCCATCTCCCTTGTTCACCGAGTTGCAGCAGCCGAGCGGCACAACAGTCCCATCTGGCTTCTTAAGTGAGAGGCTGAACGTCCCGATCGTTGGGGCATCGTTATCGATCTGAACAGGCAAAACTGGGCTCTCGAACGTAGCCGAGCTCGTGTTCATCACCGTCAGCTTGAGATAGTAGAGTCCGGTTCCAAGAGTGCTGGTGTCCCAGTTGGTAAGATATGTCATCCCTTCGCTGTCCACGCCCATGCCATCGGGGCCCGTCCCGAAGGGCGGAGGAGGGTTAAACTGGATATTGTACCAGCCTCCAGCTACGGGAAGTCTGGTGTAACCTGTGTAGATGCCACCGTAGTCTATGTAAGCGTCCTGCACCGACCCCAGTATAGGAGTCCAAGGCCCACTCACGCTTGTCGAGTACTCCACCTTGTATTGGGTGAGGTCTAGGAAGGGAAAAGCCTCGACATTGAAGAGCCCGTTTATCTTGGCCCATCCACCGAAAGGATGGTCTCCCACACCAGCTGCGCAGTTCGCGGCAGGAACAGGCCCGACGGTCTCACTCGGCCCCTCCGCGAAATTGGTAGTCGCGTTCCAGCTCGGGTGAACGAAATAGGGCGGCTGGCTCGTCATGATGTCACCCACCTTGTTGATTATCGGAGGCGGCGGGCACATGTCGTTACACCTGCAGTCTGCCAGACAGAACCACGCGCAGACCTGGACGCAATATGGGAGCAGGCCGTACTCCTTGAGTATCGCCTGGAATCGCTTAGCATCCTTCGCACGGACGGCAGCCACAAGTTCTGCGAGCACATCCTTGTCCTCGATGAGCTTGGAGGAAGCTCTGGCGAATTCGAGCATCTCATCGACGCTCCGCTCCGGAGGTACGGTCTGCGGTGTCGGGCAGAGGTACTGACATTCGATGACGCACTCCTTATAGCATAGCCATTCACAGATTAGATAGCACCATTCTAGGTATCCAGCATTCTTCAAAGCAGATTGGAACGCACTCGCGTTCCGGGTCCTGTAGGCCGCAACGACTTCTCGGAACGCTTTTTCGTTCTGAGCTAGCTTCTCAACAATCCTTCCAGTCTTCTGTATCTTCTCTATCAGCAGCGATTCATTTATACTGTTCAAATTAATCTTTAATATTATCCATAAGTAGTATTTAAAAGTTTAAAAAAATGTCAATAAAGGACTTCTTCCTATTCTTTTAACTTTCACAAAAATTTTTTTCTGCTCTTCCTTATATCATTCTTTGAACTTTGGGTTTTCGCTGAATTCTTTGTTGTTGTTACAATTTCTGGTGAGGTAATTGTTTCGGTTATTGTTACAATTTACTGGGAACCGTTGAGTTGGAGAGAACTGGGAACTGTTGAAACTAGTGTTGTTGGAGCTGAAGCCGCGAACTGTTGAAGTTAGGGTTGTTACCGTAGGAGGTTTAGTAGCAAAGTATACTTCTGGTGCAGCAGTGATGATAACCTCGATGACAAGAACAACGTAGATAAACTTCCTTCTATCCATCTTCTTAGGTTCCTGACTCATAATTTAGTATTTGTTATTGATTAGGTGTATTAATGTATCTTGATTAGATAAGATGTTGACCTATAGAACCATCAAAAAAAATGGTAGAATTTGGATTTGCACAATCTAGTCTTACACGACCAACATTTTTTTCGGCAGTACCTCCAAAAATGGCAGAAAATGAGCTTGAACAGATAGTCAATGAAGGTTTGGATGAAAGCAGTTTATTTTTCTTTTGTAGTCGGGAATCTTTCTTCTAAACTTTAAGTCTTTGGGCTACTTCTTTATCTGACATATTTACATCTTTTGTAAGAAGATCAGGTGAGTCGAGAACGTTAACGGAGTTCACCCTGGTGACTTGATTAACTGAAGCAAAAGTCGTGTGCTTGTATATCCAACGACATAAAATGCCTTAAATGAATCTAATTACGAAAAAGCTTAAATCTTTTAGCTAGAAGTACACAAACCGCATGTCTAATACAACAACCACATGCCCACATTGTGGTAAAGAATTACAGCCTTACATGACGATATGTCCCTACTGCGGCCAAGACCTAAAGGTCACACCTGCAATACAGCAGC
>JBEKIG010000050.1:0-4277 GCA_050011875.1 Nitrososphaeria archaeon | reverse complement strand
ATTGCTTTGCCGGAAGAATCTGGAACTGAAGTGAAGCGTAAAAGAGGAAGACCATTTGGTTCATGGGGAAAAGAAAAAAGAGAGAAGTTAGAAAAGGGGAAGTCTTAGGACTTCCTTTTTATTTGCATGATAGTTCTCGTATGAATATATATTTACTATCCTGAACAGTAATCAATTTCCATCCTTGCTTGCCTCTATCATCAAGAAGATTTTCAAGTTCAATAAGATCAGGAGTTACAAAGACTGATACTTTATATTCGTATTTCATATTCCTTTCTTCTCCTGTTTCTCTATAGTGAATAAGGTTTTTGTTTTTAAACTTGTTAACCATATAACAGTTCCATGTTTGTCAAGATTTATTTTGCACCTGGGGCAAAAATATTTCTAACCCCGCAAGTGTGCAATAAAGTCATTCACCACGTCACTCAGTTTTTCCATTTTTACAATAAAGTCTTCCATGCTATCTACGTCAGTGCGGTGCAGTCTTACTTTGCTATGGCAATCGGAAACTTCGAGCATGGTTAACATATCCCGTTTTTTACCTTGTAACCACGGTGAACTGCCGTGGTACGCCACAACCGACCCGGTTGAGGGGTGGTCGTTTACGTTTAGCCACTGCCGCTTTGAGTAGTCCTTTATTTTCTTCACTTCGTACCTCCCTTAACCAACTTAATATAACAATAACAAGATAGATCATGTTAACAAAAGCATTTTCTTTTGAAAAGTTTTCAATTTCAAGAGAAAATGCTTTTTAGGTTTGACTCGCAACCTAGCGGTTGCTCGATCTTCTGGTTATTCTGTTTATAATCTAAAAGAAGGTCGATTGCCTCTATTCAACCGACCTTCTTAAAGGAATAAGTTTAACAATTTTCCTGCTTTTTACTGACCTTTTGCGGAATCTGACATATCGTTCCATTGATTAGGCATTTGAACGTCTACAACTTTCATACCTTTGATAGGATTTTGTTGATTACAAGAGTTGCAAGTAGTAGGACGGGGTGTAGTTACACATGCTGTCATTGCCATACAGATTGCTACGATTGCTACGATTTTCTTTAACATGGTGTTTTCTCCTTTTTGGGTTTGTTTG
Source organism: Nitrososphaeria archaeon (assembly GCA_050011875.1). Taxonomy (GTDB): domain Archaea; phylum Thermoproteota; class Nitrososphaeria; order JACIWG01; family JACIWG01; genus JBEKIG01. The sequence continues at coordinate 3,187 of JBEKIG010000050.1, read as the reverse complement.
CATCTTGAACTGACTATATCATGTTTCTTTCAAGATGTCAATAGTTTTTTTATATTCATGTTCATATTCCTTTCTTCTCCTGTTTCTCTATAGTGAATAAGGTTTTGGTTTTTAAACTTGTTAACCATAGTTTATTCCGAAACCTTCTAGCTTAAGCCACATTTCTTGACCAGGATCATTACAGTTACAGTAGACGATTCTTTTCTTTCCTGCTGCATCATTAGGTGCAGTACTTTCAACTCTTGCTCGTAGTTGTCTCATGGGTTTCTCCCTGTTACGATTTTAAGATCACGTACTAGATTTTCAAGTTTGTTTATGATAGGATCAGGAACATGATACTTGCCATTGTCTTTTGTATATATGGTAGCTGGTTCTTCTTTCTCTAGTTCCAAAGCTATCATCTGAAGTTCGATACGAATTGATTTAATGTTCATTTATCCTCCAAGATTTCAAAATAACATCCAAGGTCTAAAGTTTCATATGGTATTGGAGGATCAACTGTATAATCTCCATCAAAATCTATAGTGATTCTTATATCTTCACCACATTCAGCATATCCAGGATACTCATCTTTTGCTTCGAAGTAAGTAACTTTAAATTTGCGGCAAAGATCAAGTAATTCTTTTTTGAATTGTTCTGTTCGTTCTGACATAATATCTCCTTCCTAGAAACACTATAACATATTATTCAATCGAAGTCAAGTATATTTTTTCCCATTCTCCTGTAGCAGAATTAAATTCTTCTCTTAAGGAATATAATTTTATACCCCACAGAAATAAAGTAACTCTTCGCCAGTAAACTCCGTTAGTTATATGAATTTCATCTTCACCTTTAGTTTTTATAAACTTCATTTTATCTCCTTGTAGAAACAAGATATCATAATTAGATTGACATGTCAATAATAAAATGGTATAAATAATGAAAACGAAAGGAACTTTATGGATTCAAGAACTAAAGATCAGAAGATGATTGATCTGATTATACATGATCGAACTGAGCCTGACGAACGAGAAGCAGCATTTAATGCTCTAATTAATTATTACAGAATAAATTGTGGTCTGTCGGAATTATTTAATACAGAAACATTCTCTATGTTTCTTTCTGTAGCCAAGACTAGAGCAGAGAAGATTAAAGTTCTCGATACGGTCAAGTGGCAATGCATTGAAAAACTTCCTGAACCATCAACCAAAATTGTTCCTTGTAGTGGAATTTCATTTAAAGGAATGCCAGTAGTAAATATTAATGGAGCATATGATAGATTGTGCAGAGGAAAAGGATATCATTATGGAACACCATTTGGGTCCAGACGAATAGACAATATGGATTTGCAGTCTTTGAAAGAACTAATATTTGATCCTATTAATAACAGACCGAATGTATTTGTATATAATGTAAATGATGTTGATATAATTTCTATAATGAAAGTAGGAGATTATAAAACAGGGAGCAAGTATATATTCAAACCATTTCATAGTTCTGATCTAGGAGTTGTTGAAACATACGCTTAAGTATCTTTTATAAATAAAAGAAACTCTTATGGAGATACTATGGCATATTCACCACGCATAAAAACTAAAGCAGATTTAAGAGCTTTCATATTACGAAATCTTGGTGCTCCGTCAATTGAGGTAGAACTTACTCCAGAACAAATTGATGATCAAATAGATAATGTTTTAGAACTATATATGCAAAGATGTTTTGCTGGTGTGAAAGAAAGATATCTTCCTCTCGATGTAACAGTTCATAACCAAACTTATCATCTTCCTTATGATATATTTGCTGTTGTTGAAGTTCATTCTATGGAGCTTGGTGGAATAGCAAACAATGCTCCTAGTTCCTTATTCTCTTTGAACCAATTCGTTGCTGCTGACTTGTATAGAGGTTCTGGAAAGATCGATCTTCTTACATATGAACTTGTCAATCAAATGCTGGCAACCTTAGATTTGGAATTCTCTAGAAAGATAACTTATGATTACAATACAATTACAAAAGAACTTTATCTATTTGAACCACCTAATGTTAATCAGGTTGTATTGTTAAGATGTTATGTAAAGGTTGCTCCTGTAGAAGATGAATATGGCAATGAAGTTACCAACATTTATAATGAACTGAGTATTGCAGAAAACAATGGGGTCAAGTTCTTATGAAGTATGGTGGAAGTATTTTGCCGAATGGACTTATCATAAATGCTAATGATATTCTCCAGGAAGCAAATACTAATATTCAGATACTTGAAGATCAGCTTCATGATATGTATGAACTTCCTATCGATTTCTTTGTAGGTTAAACATGAATCATTATAAACACATAGACGGTGAGAGTAGTATCAAGAATACTACTACACATCATATTAGAGGAGAAGGTTGGATTGAAGGTGGAGTTGGGTTTGAAGAAGCTCGTCATCATATAAGAGGTATGAGTCATATTAATATATTACCTCAAGTTCCACAGTACATGACCAATCCTTATTATAATAGAACTCCTTTTAAAAACAATCAGGATTATGATATCACTAAAGCTGGTGCTGCGAATACCTATAATAATATTTGGGCTGAGTGTTGTTTTCTTTATGGGAATGACTGTATCTATATCAAGAGAGAAGTTATGACCGCAGAAGATGTGTTCGGAGAATTTCTTGGATCATATCTATCAAAAGGATATCCAGTTCGTTTGTTCTGTGACGATCTTGGAAATGGTGCATGGAGTGGATCAGGAGATATGTATGCCAAGTTCGGGTTGCAGATTCAGGATGAAGCTACTTGGTATTGTCCTACCCTTATGTTCAATCAGATGATTGCTACTACTAATCCTAATAATGGGGAAGTAACTTTCTCTCCTGTATATCCAAAGCAAGGTGACTTGATTTATTATGTCAATGGCAAGAAGCTATTTGACATAGTACATATCGAACCTGAAGCTCTGCCAGGAATGTATGTGTTCGGAAATAAGAATTCATATGTATTCAAAACTAAACTATATAGTTACGATCATCAAGCAGTTGCTGACGATCCTTCTATTCCAAAAGAGATTCAAGCCCTTGACAGACCTGAGACTATCAAAGGAATTACATATGATATTGCTCAACAGGAATTGGAGAACTTCAATGTTCCTGCTCAAAAGGAAGCTGCTAAAGTTGTTAATACTAAGGAGGTCGATCCCCTTACACAATGAAATACTATAACATCTT
>JBEKIG010000049.1:0-3807 GCA_050011875.1 Nitrososphaeria archaeon | reverse complement strand
TGTATCGCTGCCCAATAGTCTAATGCTACTGGATCGATGCTAGCTAGAAGTCGGTTGAGTCTAGTGGTGTCCTCCGCAGGATACCCAGCCAGTTCACCTTGTGAGATCCAGATACAGTCAAGAATGGTGATTGCAGGTGTTCTCACTTTAGCTATCATTTCACTACAGTGTTGCCCCAACCTTCTATAGTGACGTTCTCCGTATCCGCCATCTGACATGGATAGAACGCCGTAGAAAATTTTTAGAGCCCCAGTGATTCCGCATCCTCCATGGTGTTTTAAGACTGGTACGTTAACCAATTTAAGGTTCCTATCGTGGTGTGTGCCGTTCCAAATTCCTTCCTTCAGCTCTACTCTATTCCCTTCCGCTGTAGTGAAACATGGATATGAGACGTTGTCTAGTTTCCTGTATCCGTCCTTAGAATGGTCTTCTCCAGAGATAAACGTATTCCGTATAGTGTCGAGAAGGTAACTCGAAATCCTTGAATCAGCAAAGACCTTTTCAACCAAATAGGAGAAGGAATGGCCTTCATTTTCGGCATTTGCGTGGACACCGGCATCGGGGTATCGGCCACCCCACATAGTGTCACAGTCAAAGCTTCCTCCGCCCTGCCCATTCTCGATTAGAACTATTTCGCCATCGAAGCCATCAGGGTGCTCTAGGATTACCTGGATGAGCCCTTTTACTACATCCGAATTCGTGCATCCTCTGTACTTCCACTGGGCGTTCACCTTGATTAGTACGACGTCTGATCTGTCGATTAAACCGTCTTTGCCACCGATATCTGTGTCCTTGTCCATCCTGTAGAGCTTCAGACCATAGTTTCCCATCAGGTTCAAAAGGGTATCCAATCCTTCATGATGGTTTCCTAAGCCTTTAGGAATCGGGCAATCTGTAACCATGTAAATGTCGGATTTCTTTCTTTCCATTTTATCCTGTTTTGAGCATTTATTTTTTCAACTAAATATAGTTTTGGCTTAAAGAGCATTACAGCTAATTAGATACTGAAAAAATATACAGAAAAGTCTTAAATCATAATATTGTCCATCTAATAATGGCTGATTGTTCTGAAGGGAAAGAAGATACTTGTTTCCGGGGCATCTGGTTTCGTAGGCCTATCCTTAGCTCTGGAGCTCGCAAAGACCAACGAAGTACACGGGATAGCAAGGTTTCAAGACAACTTTGTAAGAAGGCTTCTTGAAGATGTCGGCGTAAAGATAATAACGAAAGATGTTACAAAGGACAGGCTGGATGATGTCCCTAAGGATTACGATTATGTGTTCTCCGAACTAGCGATGTTACGTGAATGTGACACTTTTCCTAAGGAGGCTTTTCTTGTGAATACGCGTTTCGTGGGAGACTTGGTGGATCACTGTAGGAGGTCTGACGGAGTGATCCTGGCTTCCACAGGAGCCGTTTATAAGCCGTCTCTCGAAGCGTGGAACGAGGATGGGTCTCTATCTCCTATGGGTACATACGCTCTGACTAAACTCTGTGGAGAGGTCCTCGGCAGTTATGTTTCAGAGAAGCTGAACGTTCCCGCGTGTATACTGAGATACTTCTACCCCTATGGACCCATTGGTATTGGGGGTATATTGGCGAGGTGGGCTGACGCGATGCGTGAGGGGAAGGCAATACCTCTTAATCGGGCGGTAGTTCCAAGTTACAATCCCCACTTCATATCCGACTGTGTAGAACTTACCATGAAAGCTACAAGACTTTGCAAAGTTCCAGCAACGATTATGAATGTAGCTGGCGTGGAGGTCAAAAGCAAGATCGAGCTTCTGGATATGATAAGTGAAGCCCTAAGCGTGGATTATAAGGTTGAGGAAAGCGAGAGAGAGGAGTTGGCATGGGTTGGAAACGTGAATTCAATGATTAAGTCTTTAGGAGAGCCAAAAGTCAAGTTGAGAGAAGGAATAGAAAGGATGGCTAAGCAGCGTAACAGATTCAGATAGTTATGGTTTAAGATTCAAGAAGAGGGAATAAAATGGAAGGAAAAAGCCGATATTTACAGGATTAACAGTTATGAAGAAAGATTTTTATTTAATTTCAAGAGTACCTGCGTTATGAGACTGAAAGATAAAGTATGTTTGGTTACTGGAGCTTCACGTGGTATTGGAAGGGCGATCACATTAACATTCGCTAGAGAGGGTGCTGACCTGATCGTTAACTATTCGAAAAGCGAAGACAAAGCCAAAGAAGTTGCAAATGAAATCGTCAAATTGGGAAGAAAAGCTCTTTTGGTTAAAGCGGATATCTAAGAAAGATGAAGTCGAAAAAATGGTTGCTAGATCACTGAAAGAATTTGGGAGGATCGACGTTTTGGTTAACAACGCAGGGATTTCTTCAAAAACAACCAATGCATTAGAAGGAACTACAGAAGAGTGGGTAAAAATACTTGGAGTTAACTTAATTGGAACGTACTATTGTATACAAGCTGTAGCACCCCACATGATCAAGAATAAGTGCGGAAAAATAATCAGCATATCTTCCCTTGCAAGTATCGGTACCACAAATGTGGGACATGTAGCATATGGGCCGTCGAAGGGGGCAATTAATGTATTAACTAAAAGGCTTGCGTACGAGTTAGGACCTTACCACATAAATGTTAATGCAATTGCACCAGGACTGATCAAGACAGAAATGCTTGGTGTAGAAAGAACAGAGGAAGAAGTAAACGAGTTACTAAAGGAGATCGCAAATGTGACTGATCTGAGAAGGACGGGGGAACCACAGGACATCGCTAATGCGGCTCTGTTCTTAGCGTCGGACGAGTCAGACTTCATGACGGGACAGGTGATGGTCGTAGACGGAGGCAGATTCAACTTCCAATCTCACAGTGTATAATAATGGCTATCGCCGCCGCCTACTTCTTACGCGCAGACATTTCAAGGAAACTAAGTTAACCTAATTATCATGAAAAATCAAAGGTAGTGCACATATAGGATTTCATAAAAAGAAATAACTAATAAAGAAATAGCGTGAGAAAAAGAATCGTACTTTTTAATAACTACTATATCGGAGCCTAGCTTACTTACAGCCCGATCCGTTTGCCCACATAGCCTTCAACTTTAATGCTGGTTCCCTTGTAGAGGCAGCATAAACATCGTTCAATCGTTGCGTTATACTATAAGTTTATCTGATGATTTGAGGCTCCTGTTCCTCCTGCTTTATTACTCGTTGAATGTGCTTGCAGTAGTCTCTTGAGTTACAGGCCCGTCTGCCGTTATCGAACTTTATTACATCATAGAACTTGTCTGGAATAGAGTCACTAGGCATGCTGACAGTTTTAACAGCGTAAGTTATCCGTTAGTTAGTCAATATATCTTTTTGGATACAATGATGTCGCATGTAGAAACGTTTCTTATAATCCCCTCAGGTGTTTGTATTGCTTCTGTTCCTAAATTGCATTCTTTTATAAAGAATTTGCCTTCTCCAAATCTGTTAATCAGTACCTGTGATACATCTACTGCTTTGCTAATGGCTCTACCTCTTGATTTGATGCTGATGAAAGACGATTGTGACAGTTGCAGGACAGCTGAGAGCACGTAAGCCATGACACCCTTCTTCCCGATGTATATAACGTTGGGTTCTGACCTCCTCTGAGGTGTTGGGGCAAAAGTTGGGGCAGTTGGGGCAGCCTTTGTTTCTTCCGGCACATCTTCTGGGACAACATTACTGTTTTCTTCAGTCTTTTTGATTGCTTTGGTCATATTTTTCTCCTGAACATCAGGGACAAAAATCTGATTAATAACTTTGTCGGTTTTTGTCACCCAAAACCAAAGGAAGATCATAGAAGGTATT
>JBEKIG010000048.1:0-3502 GCA_050011875.1 Nitrososphaeria archaeon | reverse complement strand
TCAACTCACTACCTTCACTAAAAAGAAAAAGTCTTATGGAGGAGATTCAGGTTATTTAGATGATGCTGTTATGGCACTGATAGTTTCTTTATATTTCATCAACGATAAACAATCTGTAGATGGAATTGTACCAGCAGATTTTGTTATAAAAACTTTTCAAGAGCATAAAGACAATGACGGAACAAGTGTAATCATCAATCCTGATTCTTGTGGTGATGCTGTCTTAGATGAAATGGAAAGGGCGAAAGAATCTATGAAAGATTTTATGTGGATGTTTAATAAATAATATAAACAGAAACAGAAACAGAAACAGAAAAGGAGTTTACTATGGAAACAACACATTTTTATGGATGGAAACCTCAAGTTCCTGACTTTAGAGATCATCAGTTCTGTCAATTGGTTGCACCACAAGCTTTACCTCCAGCTATTGATTTGCGTCCTGAATGTCCACTGATATATGATCAAGGACAGCTAGGTTCGTGTACAGCAAATGCTCTCGGTGGTGCTGTCGAATTTGATCTTATGAAAGAAAAATTGCCTGTGTTTATGCCGTCCAGACTTTTCATTTATTATAATGAAAGAGCTAAAGAAGGAACAGTAAGTCAAGATGCTGGTGCTGCAATTAGAGATGGTATTAAATCTCTTAATACACTTGGAGTATGTCCTGAAACTATGTGGGCATATAATATTCAAGAATTTGCTACTAAACCTACTGATGCTTGTTATCAAGATGCAAAGTCATTCTTGGCTCTTGCATATAAAGCAATAGATAATACTCACATTGTCAATTTGAAATCTGCATTAGCACAAAAATTTCCTATTGTATGTGGTATAACTCTTTATGAAAGCTTTGAATCAGATTATGTATCATCTACTGGAAAAGTAAATATGCCATCTCCTCATGAATCTTGTTTGGGTGGTCATGCTGTTATGTGTGTTGGATACGATGATCATTCACAACGATTCGTTATGAGAAACTCTTGGGGTACTGATTGGGGAATGAAGGGGTATTTTACATTACCTTATGCATACTTAACTAATTCAAACTTAGCATCTGACTTTTGGGTTATAAGTCAAGTCAAGTAAACCATAATTTATATTTATAAAAAATAAAACGATATAGGTTTTGATACAAAAGTTTTGGATTTTTATAAATAAAATAAAACCTATACTATAAGGAGAAACAATAAATGGCTTCTATAAATTATGGAACTTTTTCTCTAAGCCCTGCTGTTAAAACATTTGAAATTGATCAGTCAGGTTATACTGCTAATCCTCAATCTTCACTAACAGGATTTGTTATTGCTGCTGAGAATGGTCCAAGTAACAAACTGCTTGCTATGACAAATGAATCTGATATGACAACTGCGTTTGGTATTCCTACAACTCATAACTACCTGGATTGGTATAACTGCTGGAACTTCTTACAGTATGCACAAACAGCATATGCTGTTCGTCCTATGAATACTTCTGTAAAGAATGCTGGTGTTGCTCTTACCGGATCATATCCTAATGGATATACACAGAACGATACTCCTGAAGAAAATCTTTACAATTCAACTGTTGCAGAAATTACCTTGCAAGATATGTTAGTTTCTGATAAACTTACATTCTTTAATCGTTATGTTACTCCTACTCAAAGTTTAGGACTTTCGGTTTGTTCTACATCTACTTACTGGAATTCTCCTATAGCAAATGAGTTTTTTGCAACAGCAACTATCGATGCGACTAAAGATGCTAATCTGAATAATATTGGTGGAGCTTTTCTTGCTTCTGGTGAGATCACTCTTACTGGTAGCAATACTCTTAAAATAGGTTCTCAGTTCAATGGTAACGGTAAATTGTTTACAGTATTAAATGTGGTATCTACTGGTACACCAAACATAGTTGTGAATGGCCCTGTTGTTGCTGGAGATATTTCTGATTATTACGGAACAGTAAAAACTCTCACAACTGTTGACTTTAGTGATCCAACAGTAGATGTTGTGTTCGATGGAACTAAACGTTTCAGTTTGAATCTGTACAATGTATTTTCATTCAACGATACAAATGTTGTGAACGGAACAGACTGTGGACTTTACTATGTATCAGATATAGTTTATCCGGTTTCTGTTGGTGGAGATTATACTGTTACATTTACTAAAGCTCTTCTGATAGGTGCTTCGACTACTGCTACATTGTCAGCGGCACAAGAAATTTATTCTAACTCTGATTATTATTTCTTTACTCCTTCTGATGATTATTTGGTAGGAGACTACAATCCGGTTGTATCAGGAAGTCAAGCAGGATATAGTATTCCTGCTGGAACTACAACAATCAAAGTAAAAAGTGGATTCAATTATCCTGTAGGTACAGAGATAAAGTTCATTTCAGACGGAACATTCTTTGTTGATAATTCTCCTGATACTCTTCCAGGTCTTGTTGTTGGTGGTACATACAACTATGAGATAATTTCTATTGATCGTTCTAATAATACTATCACTTTAGATGCCGGTCTTGCTCAACCTCTTGGAATAGCTACTGGAGATTCTATAACAGATATCGTAACACATTCTACTATTCTTCGTGGTATCAATCTTTATAGCACAGTGTTTGATAACTCTATTATATCAACCACTCCTACAAGATATATCGATGCTGCAACTCTTCAAGAAGTTGCTGTTAATGCAGAATCGTTAGTTAAATTTAGTGAACTGTTTGAATATGTTCCTAACTGGTTGAATGGAGAATTCGTAACAGTTATCTGTAAGAAAAATGCTTCCGGTCTATTTGGTATTGTTGAAACACAACTTGCCTCTTATAATACTAAAGCAAGAGATTATGCAAACAACAACGAATTTGCTGATGAAGTATTCTTCTACGGTTCAAATTATATGTATGTTAAAACTTCTACCGATCAAGAATTAGATTTAGTTGATACTGCAAATCTTCCTTTGATTCAACTTGTTTCTAGTGGTGGAACTGTAGTAAATAGTGCTAACGTATTCGGTACTGTTTATCCTGTATATCTTGACTACAACGGTCTGATTGATCTTACAAAAGATATAACTAATACTCCTCCTCAAGGTGTATACAATCCTAATGGTTATACTTTAGGAGACTTCCAGAATGCCGAAACAGCTTTCTCTGATGCTGAATCTTTCAATGTCGATCTTCTTGTTGCTCCATCTTTAGACTTGAATGGTATGTCACAAATCGCAGAAACCAGACATGACTGTTTAGCAATAGCTGCTCCTTATGATTATCGTTCATTAGTAGGTAAATCTAATACACAAGCTACTCAATACATGATCGATAAATTCGGAACTATCAGTACCGATCCAAGTATGCTTTTTGATACCTTTGGAACATATACAAAGATTGTTGGTAATATGAAATACCAATACGACAAGTTCAATGATGTGAATCGTTGGATGTGTCTTGCTGGAGATATTGCTGGTCTTTATGCTCAGACAGATGCTAATTTTGATCCTTGGTGGGCAGCAGACGGATTGACTAGAGG
>JBEKIG010000047.1:0-3559 GCA_050011875.1 Nitrososphaeria archaeon | reverse complement strand
GACCCCAAATACAATCGACCAGCAGAAGTGGACATTCTCCAAGGAGATGCATCAAAAGCCAAGCGCATACTTGGGTGGGAACCAAAGATCACCTTCAAGGAACTGATCGAAGGAATGGTTGAGCACGATTGGCGTGAGGCTCAGAATGATAACCTTAAGCACTAGAAGAATAGTAATCACAGGTGGAGAAGGGTTTTTGGGATCGCATATTGTGGACGCGTTGCATTCCCGTGGTTGTACCAAGGTTTTCATCCCTAGACATGTAGATTATGACCTTCGCAGACGCGAAGAAGTGTGCGAGATGTACCGTGCATATCGTCCAGATATAGTGATTCATGCCGCAGCAGTATGCGGAGGTATACATGCCTGCTCGGCAAACCCTGGGCGGTTCCTATACGATAACTTGGTTATGAACGCAGAAGTGCTTGAAGGAGCTAGGGAATACGGCGTAGAGAAGTTCGTGGCAATAAGCAGCGTATGCGCTTACCCATTAAATGTACCTATGCCTGCCCGAGAAGAAGACCTTTGGTCGGGCTACCCTGAGGAGACCAACGCTCCCTATGGGATTGCCAAGCGGGTATTGCTAGAGCAATGCATAGCTTATGAAAACCAATACGGTATGAACTGTGTAGGACTTGTGCTTGCAAATCTGTATGGCCCAGGGGACAGTTTTGATCCTAAACGTTCCCATGTGATTCCTTCGTTAATACGTAAGTGCTTAGAGACCAAAGACAAGCTCACAGTATGGGGTACAGGTAAAGCTTCACGTGAGTTCTTGTACGTAGAAGACGCTGCGGAAGCCATTGTGTTAGCAACAGAGAAATACAACAGTGCTGAGCCTGTAAATATAGCTACTGGCGTTGAAACCACTATAAGGCAGACCGTAAAGCTGATTGCTGAAGCAACAGGGTTCTCTGGAGAGATAGAGTGGGACACTAAGTTTCCTGACGGCCAACCAAGGCGCTTGTTCGATACATATCGCGCAGAAAAAGAGTTTGGATTCAGAGCTAAGACATCCTTAGCAGAAGGTATACAAAAAACCACAGATTGGTACAAAAATGAATGCAGAAAGTTTGGAGAAGTGGTGGTTTGACCAGGGAGACTCCACCCGTTGTGTTAACTACGATCTAAACGAGAATAGCATTGTGTACGATGTGGGAGGATGGCATGGTAATTGGTCTAGCAGTATCATAGCTAAATACAACCCCTATGTGCACATTTTTGAACCCATAAAGGCAGCCTGTACCATATTAAAAGAGCGTTTTATGGAAAACCCTAAGGTGCAAGTGCACAACTTTGGCTTGGCAGATCGCAATGCAGTTGCCAGTATAAACCTGTCATTTGACAGCAGTAGTATATATACTAGCGGAGATAGTACTGAGCCCATTTCTTTGAGAGACGTAGCAGAAGTCATCGTGTCTCCTGTGGATTTGCTAAGCATAAATATAGAGGGCGGGGAATACGCCATGCTCGAACGTATGTTGAACTCTGGGGCCGTTAAGTGGTGCCAAAATATTCAAGTACAGTTCCATGATTTTTATCCTGATTGCGGAAAGTTAAGGGATGAGATTAGGACTAGGTTAAGCGAAACCCATGCAGAATCATATTGCTATCCGTTTGTCTGGGAAAGTTGGAGACTCAAGTGTTTAAACCCAAGCTAGTAGGCAATATTTTACACAATGGTTTTGCTGAGCAAGAAAGACAAGTGTCGATAGCTGTGGATATGTTCGATTTTAACGACGATTCTCCTTATAGAGTATTCATGCAGTTAGAACCGAACGACATTGTACCTACTGAGCAAAAGCTAATTGATAATCACATTTTTTTTGATTTGATATTATCGTGGAATGAAAGAGTATTGCAAGGATGTCCACATAATTCTGTAAAGTTTATTTTTGGTACTTGCCGTTGGGCTACCAATCCTGTAGATGCCTGCGACGTATCTCAGAAGAAGTTTGCAGTGTCTTACTTAACCAGCAACAAGACGATGTGCCATGGACATATGTTTAGACACGAAATATTCAATAATCTTCCAGCGCAGGTTGGTCAATTGGAAATTACTAAGCACATGTCCCCTCCAACCTTAGAATGCAAAAGACCAATGTTGTACCCTTTTCAATATTCTATTGTAATGGAAAACGGTAGGTATAACAACTGGATCACTGAGAAACTTATAGATTGTTTGGTATCTCGTACGATTCCCATATACTGGGGAGCAAAAAACGTAGGGGAATATTTTGATAAAGATGGTATTTTAGAGTTTGAATCCTACGGGGACCTTATGCATATACTGGAGAATCTTACTCCAGAATTTTATAAAGAGCATTTAGATGCTATAGAGAATAACCTTCATGAGGCCATGAAGTACACCGATGTGCATAAAAGGGTAGATTCAGAAATAAGAAAGCGGCTTAATGGAGATTTTACTAGAGCAGTAGGGTATCAAAGTCCGGGGAAAAGCAGTACGAGAGAGAATGCTTAAACGAAAGTAGGGAGACTCAGATGCAGTTTTACACATACCTGTGGTTGAGGGAAGATGGCACACCTTACTACATAGGAAAGGGCAAGGGAGATAGGGCGTTTATAGGGCATTGGACGAGAAGTAAACGAAAATATATGCCACCGCCTAAAGAACGAATAGTAGTTTACCTAGCAGAATCTGAAGCCGACGCATTTGATACCGAGATTTCTCTGATTTGGTACTATGGTAGAAAAGATTTAGGTACTGGATTGCTAGTAAATACAAGTGATGGAGGCCAGGGAACATCAGGTATTATATTTACTGAAGATCACAAACAAAAGATAAGCAAAGCAAATAAAGGAAAAAAGCACACACTAGAAGCCAGATTAAAAATGAGTGCAGCTAAGAAAGGGACTCATTTATCTGAGCAAGCAAAGAAAAAGGTCAGTATGTTTAGGTCTGGCCGAAAAACATCTGAGGAAACTAAGAAAAAACTTAGAGAGGCAAAGAAAGGCCAACGCATATCAGAAGAACAGCGTAGAAAAATAAGCTTAAGTATGATGGGCAATACAAATAAGAAAAGGACTCAGTAATGCCTAATATTACCTTAGGAACGCTTAGCATTAGCGAAGCGGGAAAACGCTATGTGAATGAATGCCTAGATAACAATCGTTTATCGCGTGGCAAGTTCACAGAGAAGTTTGAGCAAGACTTTGCTAAACTGCATGGTTGTAAGCACGGCATATTCATGAATAGCGGTACGTCTGCATTGCAGATCGCATTGGCAGCGCTTAGGGAACGCCACGGATACCAAGATGGAGACGAAGTATTGGTCCCGGCTACCACATTCATTGCCACCTCAAATGTAGTTATAGCTAACAACATGAAGCCTGTGTTCGTGGATGTCGATCCTTTGACGTACAATATGAATCCTGCTGAGATATATAACAGGATTACACACAGGACCAGGGCAATCATTCCAGTACACCTATTCGGCCTACCAGCCAATATGGGTGCGATCAACATCATAGCCCACCGCCACAGTCTGCAGGTTATAGAAGATTCCTGCGAAACAATGTTTGCTGGAATCAATGGAAA
>JBEKIG010000046.1:0-7286 GCA_050011875.1 Nitrososphaeria archaeon | reverse complement strand
TTGCCAGGGAGAATAACCAATTAGTGGCATATATTTATTTTGGTTGCTTGTTTACTTATTGCTTTATATTTGTTAAACGGTTTATTGCGTACCCACTCCACTCTGGCCCCACGTTTGCAAAAGATTTGTAAAAGGATTTCCTCCCAAGAACTGATCAGCTGCATCCGGTGTATTAGCCGCTATCGTAGAAAAAGGTACATTTTGATACAACTGTTGTTGCGACCCCACCGCCGAGGTATTCGCTCCATTATACATTGACGCAGCAGCGCCTCCTGCACCTAAAGCAGCTCCAATTGTCTGTCCAATCCCCGCAAGTTCATTACCTGTTTGACTCGCTTGTTCTTCCATCGGGCCGAGGGTGCTTGCAATACCTTGTGCACGTGCATTATTCAATCCTAAAGCACTATTTGCAGTTACATCCTTTAAATACTGTTGCAAGGAATAATTCGTATACCCTTGGTTCTTAGCCCCTGCTTGAGTCCCAGCGGCAATCTTAGCCCCCGCGGCGCCACTTGTAACATTAGGTTTACTTCCTCCTCCCCCACCGATAATATCTTGCAATGACAACTGTCCCTGCAACCTATTATCTTCATTCAAAGCTTGGTCTTGTCCTTGTTTAATCTGACTCTCCGCAGCTTGAGGTGTGCTTTTATCCAAACTCTGTTGGAATATATCTCCCCCTTGTTTAGCAGCGCCTTGTTCCTGTGCGATGATATTCGCCGCGGCTTTGTTCATCGCTGCGACGTCTTCCGCATTTGCTATTGTGGAAAAGATATTGCTTATTCCACTACCGACCATTTGTGCCCCATCTGCCATACCCATAGATACCTCGCTTTTTTAATTGTTAAAATTGTTTTTATTTATTTACTTTTACTTATCTATTAACATTGTAATTGCCCCCACCGCTGCTACTTCCTCCACCCCCATCACCGCCTTGATTACTTAAACTCATTATTGAATTCGCCCCCGTCGCGGCACCAGTAGGAAGCACCGTACCACCTTGTGTCGCAGGCGTGCTATACGCATTATTTAACTTTCCAGCAAGCCAAGTATTAGCCCATTGTTGAAACATATTTCCAATCGGAGCCAACACACTAGGAGCTTGTAAACTCCCCGCTTGTGCAATAGCTTGCCCCGCAACTGTCGCAGGATTTGCAGCCGACTGTGCTTGGCCTATTAAACTACTCTGTTCATTTACAACCTGCTCTTGAAGACTTTGCTGTGCCTGCTGTGCCTGATTTGCAACTTGATTCGTACTTCCTGCAAGCTGTTGCTGCAAACTCGCATTTGCTTGATCAGCCGCGCCAGATTTACCCAATCCCCTATTCGCCAACGCCTCTTGCGTTTCTTGATTAGTCTGTTGAAACTGTTGACCAACTTGTGGCAATGCGGCATCTTCATACGCTTGTCCTCGCTGTTGATAAAACTTAGGAGTGAATCCTGAAAATGCACTATTGATATTTCCAACAGCCTGATTTACTTGCTGCTGCTGTTGTGCATTTTGAGCCGTCGCTTGACTACCGACATCCGTTGATCCAAAGAGTCCCATATTTTTATTTAGTGAATGATTAGACTTTTAGCATACAGTTGCACATTAGCCACATCTATATAGCCAACGCGAGTTAAAAAAGGGCGCAAAGGAGAATCCACTGTGCAAGGAACTAACAACCCCCTATTGCCGATAGCAGATAAATGTCCTTCAACAAATTCATTTGTTTGCTTTGATTCTCTCGCTGTGACTTTTTCAGAATGCAACCAAAACAATACACTGGGAAGAATTGACAAACAGCCAAGAATCTCGCCCTCTTTATTGTCTCTGCGAATAACTTGCGTAGGCATAAGTGGCCGATGATTTTTATCAGCCTTTGCCGCGGCCAGCACTGCTTGAAACTCTTCTTCATTTTGAATGTTTCTAATGTGCATACTTTTAATCTTTCTCGTTTTCCATTCTATAATGAAAGGTTAAAGCCCCAAGCACAGCCGCAGTACTTCCAGTAGTCTGTGCCATAAATCTCACCTGATATCCTTCCATGTTTGTACAGACCTGCGACTGCAACTGATAAGAAGGTATATTCGTGGTGAAAACTAACTGCATCACATCATTTAACTGTCCTGTTTGTGCTGGCTGCCCCGGACCGACCATTCCTACATATAGATTCCATCCACCACTAACATCACAATCAAGACTCTCCGCTGCTTTTAAAGTCCCCGGATGCTTGAAATCAAGAAACGCCGTAGCGGCAGTAGCCTGCGTCGCGTCATACGTATTATTATCCGCTCCTCCGTATATGTAAATCCCATTTGCAGTATTGATATAAACTTGTCCATTGTATATTTCAAACCCCGTTGGAACAATAGTAAGTACCTGAGTTAAATCCGTAAGCGTACTACTTCCATCAGGAGTTCCTGGGTATGTAATATACAATTGAAAAGTAGGAGCTACGATATTTTGCGAAGTATACCAATTTACTCCTCCCTCTCCTACTGAAGTCGCATTACCTTTCACCCAGGCATATGTATGGCCAGGTACTGTATTAAAGCTAACAACCGAACCTCCAGTAGTCGCAGGGGTTAAAGGAGAAAAGATAGTAGGAGTATAAGTACTCCACGAAAGAATCTTTATCGTCGGGAAGTAACTAAAAATATAAATCAATCCATTAAGATACAACCAGTATCTTCCTGTTGTAGGATCAACAATGGAACAAGCCCCCGCTGCACTGTTTATTCCGTTCGCGATTAAACTCGCTTGGATCAATGAATCAATAGCACTTCCCAAATCGTTGACAAAAGAAAATCCAGTAATCTCTCTCGCGCGTAAGCTCCTCACTCCTGTGTAATGAAGATATAAAACATCCAAATCTCCCATAGGTTGAACGCTATTCGCAGCAATAGTTCCTGAATTCTGAATAGTTTGAACTAAATCCCACTGCAAAGGATCGGCATTTGTTTGCCATATTTGAATACAGTTCTGACTAAAGAAGGCAAGATTACCTTGGAATTCTGCAATAGCCATTAAATTCGTCGACTGTCCATTTACATCGCTCAATTGAACATAGCTATTGCCAATTCCTGTAAGACTATTCCACGATGCCGCATCGTCGATGCTTGAAAAATACACTGTATCTTTTGCAAGTACATATTCTTTCTTATTAAAGGTAAAAGCAAAAGTCGGTGTAATTCCTGTAACTGTGCCATAGCCCAAAAGCGTCTGTGAGCCTGAGGTTAAATCTGTCACAATAATACTATATCCATCCCCTGTTTGTATAGTAGCGGCTCCAGTTAAATTGAACTGATAAAACTCTCCAATTCCATCAAGAGGATCAATTCCGCCGGTGATTGCGGTGCAAGTAGTAACAAGCTTTTGAGGAAGCGTAATGCTCATATAAAATTACTTTTAACTCAATTAAGGTTGATATACAGTGACACCATTGCTTGTTGCAGAGTTTCCTTGTGAATCAGTAACGACACAGACCCATGCAGTTAAATCACTACCCGCTGTATCATTGCGATAGAATTGAACTGATTGAGCTGTGGGACTCGATACATAAAACCCTGTCGCGCCGTTTGCAAATTGCCATGAATAAGTATAAGGAGGGTAACCGCCAATTAAAATTAACAGATGTAGGACTAACCGACGCAATCATTGAATTAGTTCCTACACTTCCTACACCTAAGTAACTATTGGAGTCAACAGAATATGTTAACGTTTGTGGAGGATCATTATTCGTCGTAACGATATTCGAAAGATAAAGTATATTCCCATCAGCAACAGCGAGCCAAGTTGTATTAACTCCTCCCATTGTATTTGAATTTATATCATTTGCAATAGCTGTGACCAAAGCAGGAATGGTGGTTAAAAACGCGGCGGCCCCTGTTATTAAAGAAATTCCATTAAACGTTAAAGTTGACAACGAAGCAGTAGATGTCTGTGCACCTATCGAAAAGATTAATCCTAAAAATCCACAGCAAATACCCACTGCTGTTACACTAATATTCGCATTATTAGTATAGCTGTTAAAACTCGTTGCATAGATGAAAATCGTTTGATTCCTATTCTGCGCATAAAACCCACTACTCCCTTGATAACTACTAATGGCTGAAGCCACGCTGTTTGCAAACTGTTGAATAGTTTGCTGGGAGGTCCAAATAACAGGATAGGGAATTAAAGAAACTGTGTCCGCCCCGCCTGTTAAAGTAGCCGAAACAGTCAAATAAGCACTTGACGTACTCATGCTTATTGCATTCCCTGCTGAACCTGGGAAACGGGCAATTATTTTATAAACACCCCCTTGAGTCGAAGGCAGGGCAGAAGCTTGAGTATTCAAGCTAGACACTTGATAATTGACTCCGTAAATTCCTGTCTGATTAATAGCGGCTATGAGGTTTTGTAAAGTGTCTTGTATAACACTTCCAATTAAAACACTTCCTTCAGCAGGAGTCCCAGGGAGTGTTGTAACAAAAGTATACAATGTTGATCCAATAATAATTGTATCGTTATTGGATAAATTAGTTCCAGAAAAAGCAATCTGTCCTGACGCTGCTACTGGGCCTACAGTAATCGCCGTGAGTTGACTGGCTCCTACTATAGTTAAATTGGCCGTGTTATTCCCAGAGACGGGAGCGCCTCCTGTGGGGGTAAAAGTAAATCCTGTAGTATCTCCAAACATGTCAGGATCGTCAGGAACTATTGAAATTATAAACAAAGTAGGCAGCATGCTTAAAGTAATACCATAGGTTGAGCCTGAAATAAGTACAGGTGCTGCTGCGGTTACACTCAAATTGGCAATGATTTGTCCTGTGTTCCAAGTAGTAATTCCAGAGTAGTTCACCCCTGGAGTTCCTTGAGCCGTTATTGCCAAGTATAAATTATTCAATGTAGTTTGTACATCAACTCCAATCAACACGTTGATGTCCCAATCACCTCCGCTTACATTAGAAACACCCGCCGTTGAAAGGGATGCAACAAAAGTATAATGAGCCAATGAAGTTCCATGACCCGTGAGTCCTGTATAGATAAAAACATTCTCACTAGTTCCTGAAGGCTGTGTAGCCCCATTACTACTCAACACTCCTGTAACTACTGTAGACGAACTTGGCACACCTGCGACGATTTGAAACTGTCCTTGTGCTTGTGCTCCTTGTGTAGGAGTCGTCGTGGGAGCTTCATTTACAAATGAAAGCCCTGGAATAAGGTTTTCCACTGCGCCACTTGTATTTAACGTGCGTGCTGTTAAAGTAAAAGAAGGATACTTAGCCAAGGACAATAGCGAAGCAATAACATTCGCATTTGCAGCGGCGCAATAATAAGTATTATTATACCCAGTACCATGATTAACCGCATTATACAAATACGAAATTGTCTGATAAACATTTGTCCCAATAAGTACTTGACCCTCTACAGCTGAAAGCACAGAAACAAAAGTATAAGTCTTTCCTCCAATGAAAATTGTTTGTCCATTACTAGGATTCGTTTCTTGGGCACTTGCTAATACCGCAGTGGGATAGGTAGTATTGCTTCCAGTAGTTATATTAAACCCCGAAAGACTTTCTGTTATCACTTCTACATTATAACTTCTTCCCGGAATACCTAATAAATCCATCTCTGTTCCATTAGAAATAGCTGTGTAGTCAGATGTATTATTAACAAGACTCGCTATTTCTTGCACTACACTTGTATAGGTAGTTAAATAAGGAAGCACCAGCCCTGCAACAAAGTCCGCAACTAGCTGTCCGTTGTAATAACAAAAAGTCCCAGCAGCTCCAAAGGTTGCAATTACAAAAGGAAGTCCTCCAAAGCATCTAGCCATTACCACAGCAGTCATCCCACTAATTCCATCCGGGGCTATTAACTGCTGATAAGTAACTCCCCCAGGAACTGTCACACCCGCTACTGAAAGGCTGCCGAATGTCATTAATCCGACAGAAGTAGCTACAAGGCCGAAACAATTCGTGGTGTTCCCCACTAATGTTATTGCTTTTCTTTTCTCGACCTGGCCTCCTTGGTTGATGTGACAGTCAGTCAAAGTATCTAACGTGCCCGGTTGAGAGGTAAGCTCAGAACGACGGGTGTCAAGTCCTGGTTTGAAGTTAGATATTTGAAAATAAGGCATATTTTTATCTTAGGAGTTAAATTGTTTACGGTCTTCTTCAAAAGAAGACCAACCTGCGAAACGAACACCTTCGTATATTTCAATGATAAGTGCCTCGTGAACTTGCAAAGATTTCATTGCTTCTTTTAAAAGTTCGTCGCAGGATTCTTTAGAAAGTTCTGCAAGCGTGAGAATTTCTACCCCTGCATTTAAAGTTGTTACCTTTCTTAGGGTATTCCTGTAAGCTGAATCGTGAAGGAAAGCAGCCTTCCAGTAAGGACCGAAGGGAGGAATCATCGGCCACAGACCGGAAGGGGTTGATGCACCATCGCTAGTGGCACCAAAAGGGATTTCAAATAACGTGCCATCGTTTGAGAGATAGCGAACAGCTTCGAGGAGAGTGAAGTTCCTCCCATCCTCAGTAGAGACTTTAAACTGTTCTGTTTGAAATCCTTGTCGCATAGGTCAATAAGTAAATCCAAGGCCAGTCTCAAAGCAAGGAGTGCGAGAGTTCTTGCCTTCAGTAAACAAAGGAATCGAAACTCCAATGAGTGCAAAGGTGTTCTTGGTGAGTTTCTTCTCAAGCTTCAACTCAGGCTCGATCACATAAGTATTACGATACCATGAATATCCAGATTCAACTTCAATACTCGCTTGAGTATCGAAATGCTGAATAAACGCATAGCCAGTGATAAGTTGGGCAGAACCAATAGTAGAGCCAACACCCTCAAACTGAATACTACCACCCAACAAAAACCGAGAGTCGATGTGGTATTCAGCATTGATAACATCAGTCGCTCCTTGACTAGTGACTTGCTTCCACGAAGAAGCGGCTTCAATCGTCACAGAAGACCAGTCATAGTTCGTATTAAACGAAGTAAGATATTCCTCAGCACTATTGAAGAACGTCGGGATGTTCGTTACTTGCGCCTTGCTTGTCAAAACAAGGCTTGCGATCAAACTAACTGCTAATACTAACTTTTTCATTTGTTTTGTCTTTCTCTTGTTGTTGTTTACCATTACGGAATTGTCCAACAATTCCGTTCAATCCACCATTATCCGTCCACCATTGCCAAACCGACGGCGTAACAGCCTTGACCTTACTCCACTCTTTGGCAATCCAAATGCCGAGGAGTTCAAAAAACTCACGATGTTGAATAATGAAAGCGATCATTTTGCAGTGTGAAATGTAACATA
>JBEKIG010000045.1:0-3806 GCA_050011875.1 Nitrososphaeria archaeon | reverse complement strand
TTCCCGGCGTTGACTCCAATTGAACCGCAGGCTTCACCCCTTGTGGTGCTCCCCCGCCAATTCCTTTAAGTTTCAGACTTGCGTCCGTACTCCCCAGGCGGCGAGCTTAACGGCTTCCCTGCGGCAGCAGAATGGTCCTTAGGCCATTCTGTCACCTAGCTCGCATCGTTTACAGCTGGGACTACCCGGGTATCTAATCCGGTTCGCTCCCCCAGCTTTCATCCCTCACCGTCGGGCACGTTCTGGTGAACCGCCTTCGCCGCTGGTGGTCTTCCAAGGATCAGAGGATTTTACCCCTACCCCTGGAGTACCGTCCACCTCTCCCGTCCCCTAGTCCTGCGGTATCTTCCGCGGCCTAACGGTTGGGCCGTTAGATTTAACGGAAGACTAACAGGACCGGCTACGGATGCTTTAGGCCAAATAACCGTCCCGACCACTCGGGGAGCTGGTATTACCGCGGCGGCTGACACCAGGCTTGCCCTCCCCTTATTCCCCAAGCTATTTAGACTTAGGAAAAGCCATCCTTAGCGGATGGCACTTGAAATAGCCTCATCAAGCTTTCGCTCATTGTGAAGGTTTCGCGCCTGCTGCGCCCCATAGGACCTGGACCCTTATCTCAGTGTCCATCTCCGGGCTCCTTCTCTCAAAGCCCGTACCGGTCAAAGGTTTGGTGGGCTATTACCCCGCCAACTGCCTGATCGGCCGTAGCCCCATCCCCGAGTAATGATGTAAAACATGCTTACACAACCTTTCAGTCCAAATTCAATTCCAGAATTCTGGACCTATCGCGGCTTAATCCCAGTTTCCCGGGGTTATCCACGTCTCGAGGGCAGGTTAGCCACGTGTTACTGAGCCGTTCGCTATGCCCCCAGCAGTCTAGGGACATAAAACTCGCATGGCTTAATCCCATTCCAATAGCAGTCGGGTCCGGTAGGATCAACCGGAGTCGGATACAAATTGATTAATTGACGAGTAACATGACCAACGTTAGATCCGAATTCTGCATTCGAATCTCCATCTTTGTTCGCGCAACTGGAGGCCAGTTATTCATCACCATAAGGGACTATGTCCCTAAGCTCTAACAAAGCGCCGCCTAGTGCGCAAACATTAAACCGCTAAGGAGGGATATAAAAGTATTGCTATATCAAAAAAAATAAGATATACAATAGTTAATCGATTATAATTTTATAAATTGAGCAGGATAAATTTTAGGTGCGGGGGTCCCCGAGCTAGGTCAAAGGGGACAGACTCAAGATCTGTTCGCGAAGGCGTTCGTGGGTTCGAATCCCACCCCCCGCACTGCTCTCGTGGATGTGAATATCGATTATTACTTGCTAACTAATAGTAATCAGAAGAAGAGTCTCGTGACATCGCACAGCTCAAACACACATTGAATAGTAAAAGGCGCTGCATGGAAGGTTTGGATAGCTTTTGGGTGCTTTTTATTATTGATCAAAAATTATCGGAAAAAGTATGTGACTATGAAGTCATAAGATTTTTTGATGCAATAACGCATCAATCGGTAAAGGGCAGACAAAAATCTATCTGTCTTCGATCCGCTATTGGTTCATCGGAGACGAATCTTAGAAATCAATTTTATTCAGAAGAATATTAGATTATCGATCATATACATCGAAAAGATGACGCCAGTAAATGTCAAATGAACAAACAACAAAAGTAAAAGGAATACGTCCATATACAATGTTGATATTACTATGATTTTGCAATGAGGGAGGATGAGCTATTTCGTGGGCAAACACAGCATGTTCAATTTCTGAGATCATAGGAAAAGTCACAAAACAGGTAATGAGAGAAGTTAGATTTAAAATTTGTGAGTACGAGAATATAATAGTTCTTCCGAAGCGACATCTGGTTTAAGCTGCTCCAAATAGAATACGGCAAATAGAGCCGTGTGCTTCATACCTAAATGGGTTCAAATCTAGGCGGAAAAGACTTGGGTTAGGATTCAGGAAGTTTTTCAAGTAAGAGGATAACACATTCGACCAAGTCTTTCTCTATAACTTTACTTCTGATAGCTTTTTCCTCTCCTCCCCTAAACAAGCATCCATTGTCTATAACTATACCGACTCTGCCATTGTCTGTTGCTGAAGCGAGCATGTGCTGAACCCAAGCCCAGTCAGCAGAACTCTGCGTAGGATAGCCAAGAGAAAATCTTTCCCTTAGATCTGCTACCTTCAACCTATCCTCTCCGTAACCGTCTTGGTTCCATGGAGGGTTTGCGATGACAATGTCAAACTGTTTAATCCTTCCATCCTCTCTGAACCGAGGATAGTCGAGGGTGTCACCATTCTCCAAGTGAGCATTTTTTATGTCGTGGAGGATTAGGTTCATCTGTGAAATAGCGTATATGGTTGGGTTTCTCTCTTGGCCGTAGAGGAACAGCTTCATGGCTTCCTGCTTGACATATTTTGGATCTTCTGCGACATGCAAATATGAGGTTATCAGCATTCCTCCAGAGCCACAGCATGGATCATAGACGCTGTCTCCAAGCTTAGGATCCAAGATCTCAACCAATAGCTTGATGACTTCCCTCGGAGTGTAGATCTCGCCTTCCTTGGCCTTGTCAGGAGCAAACTTCATCAAAATATGTTCGTAGGCGTCACCGAGAAGATCAGGCGAGACTTCTTTCCCGGCGAGATCGTATTTGTTGAACAGTTCAACAAGCTGTCTCAGAAGCTCTCTGTTCTCCTGGTTTCTTGCAAACTCTAAGAAGTCAACCCTGTTAATGACACCCTACAGCTTCTTATTCAACTTAGCAATCTCGCCAATTGCAGTAGCAAGCTTCTCTGGAAGGTTCTTCACATCCTTCCCAATCTCATCCCACATATACTCCTTGGGAATCTTGAACGTGTAATCGAACTTGTCCGCTTCAGCCTCGGCGTCCACTTCAGACAAGCCCACTTCCTTCAATAACCTCTCCTTGTAGACTGTTCTTTCAACCTTCCATAAATCGTTGACTCTTTTCAGAAAAAGCAGTACGAGTATGAACTTGTAGTCTACAGCAGTCCTGATCAGGTCAGCAGCCTTGTCTACAAGACCGTTCATCTCCTCACGCGTAATTTTCTTCGGAAAAAGGTTATTCTGTCTCATTAACCACAAATTTCATTTAAGCATATTTAAGCTTAAAGAGCATAAAGGAGAACTTTTAGAAGAATCAAAGCGGAAATGGAACAGTCGCTCATGCAAAAGTTACTTTTTCACCAAAAGATAAACAACACCCTGCTTCTTAGCATAAAGAGAAAAACCATTACGTCTTTAGATTAGATAACGTTAGGATCTACTTAGACAAGTAAATCATAATTGATGTAGGCTTACGATCTCAATTGGAAGCATTTTTTGGCAAAGATCCAATAAAGATTGGGGCTGGTTCGTTCAATCCACTCACAAACTAACCAAGAAAGACTTTCTATCTTTAACGGGACAAAAACAGTAGATCATATAATAGAATCATAATACGTTTTCAGATCTGCTTGAACACTCCACATGGAAATTCGAGGAACAAGAATGCTTTACTCCCTTCTGAATTTGCACGCTGCACATCAACCAAATATTCCTCAAGCCACTTCTGAAAGCTGGATGTTGTCGAAAGAAAGCATAAACAAACCAAGTAAAGAAAATAAACAATTTTCTACTAAGAAAGGGAAACCCGCAGAACTGAGTGCTGCCTTTCCACTAAAAGTGTAGGTGCTCCATTTGGATGAGCAACTCCACTAAAAATGTAGACGTTGCTGTTGCGCAACCAACTACACTAAAAGTGGAAAAGGCTTAAATCGCCTTGAATGATA
>JBEKIG010000044.1:0-4755 GCA_050011875.1 Nitrososphaeria archaeon | reverse complement strand
AGTTGATCTCTTATATGCATAGGAAGTTCTTGATCTTTTTCTGCAAGGTTAGTTAGTCTCATTTTATCATAATCTATACCTATAGTATAGACTACACCTTTGTTTTTTCCGAATCTAGTTTTCAAATTCTTTATCAGATATTTTCCTTGCTCTCTTAACTCGTCTGTCTGCAACATAGAACCAGCAAAGTCTACTGTTTGAGATATAGCATATGCTTCCCCGACATCTTCAAGGTCTGCTTTATCTTGTTTGCCTTTAGCTCCTCTGTTGAATTGAGCAAATGTTAATAGAGCATAATCCTCTTCCATACATAATGCTCGATTTTCTTCTGCTACAGATTTTACATATAAGGATGTTCCTGTTTGTGAAGCAGGAATTTTATATGAAGCAAAGTTATTCAGACCATCTAAAATTACAACATCAAACTTAATCTTCTTTTTTGTCCATGCTTCGTGTATCAATTTCTTTATATGATTTGCATTAGCAGTTCCAGTAGGAAATTCTTTTACAATCAATATCCCATGAGGTTTATCACAGGCTGTTTTGAATCTCGATTTGAACAATGCTTTATCTAAAGAAGGACCGAGAGTATCAATACTGATATCAAGAATATTTGCATCATGTCTTTTCAACATTTCTTGTTCGGACATTTCGCCTGAACAAAGCAAAACATTATGCCCTGCCGTAACTAAAGAGGAAGCACAGTGACTACCAATGATTGATTTCCCCACATTAGTATTTGCCATAAAACAGAACATAGCTTTTCTGACTAAACCACCACCAATAGCTTCATTCATCTTAATAACATTCAATGGTATTTTCTGATCTTCTTTTTCATACCATAGCATTCGTTCATGAACATCGTTCCAATAATCATGCCCAAGTCTAGTAACGAATGCTATTGACAGTGCATCTTTTATCTTTGTTTCTATTTCTCCTCTATTACCATTCTTTTCTATGATCTCAATACTTTCATTGATAGCTTTTTCTAAAGCTCTATCTTTGAAATATTGTTCAGTCTGATCTATCAAAGCTTTTAAGTCAGGAAGGTCTTTGAATTTTTCAATCTCTTTTAGTCGTTTGAATAGTTCTGTTGTATCTTCTTGACATATATCATAATCAGTATCTAACTGAAGTCTGATATTAGCAAAACTAGGAGCTTTGTTATATTTCAGATGATACTTTAGAATAGCTTCTACAATGAGTCTATCTGTCTTTTTGGTAAAATATTCTGCCTTTAAAAAAGGAAACACTTCTCCAAAAAAGTTATGATTAGTAACTAGAGAGTTAAGCAAACTATTTAACAGCATTTATTCTCCAAGCTCTTTAGTAAATTTGTCTAAGAATACAAAGTATTTATAATAGCCGCAAGTATGTATTTCTTGATTTCGTTTCGTACAATCATCTTCGAAACTACAACCTTGACCTTTATAATCACACCAAATTTCTTCTGAATATTCGTAGTCCTGCCCCATATAACAACAAGAGCCAGGATCACATTGATTTGTTTGTATATCGTTATGAGGAACTATATGTCTACAAGTTTTATTGGTGCAAACTTTGTATCCATTACATCTTAATAGGAACATCGAATAATCTCCTTAAAAACAGAAATGGACTTATACTTTATCATAATCTTAGTATAAGTCCGTTTTGTTTAAAAGTCTATTCTTTTTTGGTAGGGTTACTTCTTTTCTTTCTTCTTTTCTCTTTCTAAACGTTTTTCAAGTTTAGCTTTTGCTTCTTCTAATGCTCCAACATTTGTAAGTTTATCTCCAGCACGATTCATATAGAATGTAAGAGACTTGATTGACTTACCTATATCTCCACCATGACCAGCAACAAGACCGGATACTATAGCTCCAGCAGATTTAGTGAACAAATCTTTGGGTGGTTTCCATTTAGTATCTGCTTCTAATGCTTCTATGAATATTTCAAGCAACGAATCGAAATTGTTTTTCATCATTTCTTTCCTTTCTTTTTGGGAGCAAGTTTGCTTCCAGGACGATATTTTTCATACTTACCACCAACAAATTCTGGAACCGATCTGAACTTTATCACACAGTCTTTTCCATATCTTTTCTTACAAGTTTCAATAGCATCATTCTTATCATCAGTATATGATGCTCCGTCTTCATAACCATCCTCCGCAGGTACTCTAAATTCCCCTGTAGAGCTATCTTTTTCTATGGTAATGGTACACGTACTCTTATGCTCTTCATCGTTCCTACGGCCCAATGCTTCATCTTTGTCACGATGCATTTTCCAATCGCCATATTCATCATCATTCTTATTTGCTTCGGAGATAACTTTTACTCTGTTCTTGAACATAGTAATGAACTTGCCGTTGTCGAGTTTGATAGCAACTTCTTTATCCCAATCAACGGGTTTATAGTTACCTTCACAATTCGTAGGGATACCTTTGTTGTCTGTTTTGATCTTACTACGATCAACAATTGTACCTTTTTTATCTGAATCAAGTCCACTTCCACCAGATACTTGAACCTTAGTTCCTGGAGTAAGGACTACTTTCTTTTCGGTTAATATTTTTAAGGTCTTATCGAAATTGTTGGTGTACATGGTCTTCAAATCCCTCCGTGTCAGATGCTTGCCAATCCGATCCTACAAACTCTGAATCGTGAAGGGTTGTTAGTTCATGCAACGAATCCACTTGTGTATCGAATTCTGCATATCCAGTTCTACGCTTCGAAAGATTGTTATACGGACATCTAATATATCGTTTACCAGTATAGAGAGCTTCGATAAATGTCAATCCAGATATAACATGTTCAGTTAAAACTTTATAAATTTCATCATGTTTTGACATTACTTCTTACCTCCTAATCTTTTGTTCAGTTCCTTCTTGACGTTTCTTGCTACATCACCTTTCCATTGAGTTGCATTAGCCAGGAAATATGCAACAACTGAACGTCCAGAATCAGCTTCATATTTGTCTGTAATCTTTTCCAGACTTCTCATAGCATTCAGATAAGGAACGGCAGAATAGTAAACCTTGCCCCAATCCTTTTTAGCAATACTTGCTAACTGAGAAATACTCTTATCAGAATAGTCAACCTTTTCTTTTTTCTCTGGAGTTTCTTCTGCTTCTTTCAATGGAGCTTTGCATTCTTTTGCACAAGACGGACATAGATTTTTTGTCTTACCTTTTACTTTAACTTCTTTAGTAGCTTTACATTTTTTACAAACATCACATTTAGATTCCTCTTCTTTTTTCTCTGTTAAAACTTTTAACATTGCCGCAAAATTATTCATTGTATATTCTCCTGATAAGGTTTGATATTCATAACAATATTATTTATAAAAAACTGAAAAGCTAGATAAATATATAACTTTATCTAGCTTTTCTTTGGGATGATTGTTACGCAGTCAAATCTTTGAATGGTTTTAATTCATTAAGAAATTCTTTAGCTTTAGTGATTGCTAAATTTCTAAGTTCATCAGGAATATGTTTAGTTCTGTCTGCGAGACTGTGATTTTCGATTCTCAAAATTTGCAAACAAATTTCTACTCCTCTTCGAGCTTGTTCCATCTTATCGCCATGAAGCGATGAAGCTTGTGGAATATGATCGGATTTTCACCAATCTCGTTACTCTGTTAACAATATAGGATCGAACTCATCGTCATCTATCTGATCTGCTATTGTTGAATACTTGAAATGTTCTCTTAATATATCAGCAAGTCCTCCATCATGTAAATACCATTCCCAAAATTTAGGAGTAAGCTGTGCATATTTAAGAACTTTATCTGCTTTTCCGTTGAAGAGAAATTCTTTTACTTTATGAATATCTCCACTCTTTGGCATTCCACCTTTTGGAACTACCAGCAGTTCTTCGTCTATACAAAATTCAAGAAGTCCACTGTAAAGATTTATACCACCAGAGAATTCGATATTGAATCTAATTTCAGCTTTCTCTCTAGCGAATCTATTCTTTTCTGTCTTTGCTCTAATAACAGAACCTACAACTTCGTCACCATCTTTGAGAGCAGACTTGCTCATGATAACGATGATAGATGTACCATAAGCAGGACCACCACCACCAGCAACAACATCATGAGGAATGAAACTTCCAGTAGCTGCATATACGTGATTGATAGCAACAAGAAGAACATCTTTATAACCAAGAGGCATAGTAATAGTTCTGAACAAACTCTTCAATGCTTGTGCTCTGGTCATATCTCTTTTTTCTGCTACTGTAGTTCTGGATTCTATCAATTCTTTTTCTGAAGGAAGCATTCCTATTGAATCGATAAGCATTACACAATCGTCACCTTTTACTAAATTATCAAGCTGTGTAATGATTTCTGTTTTTGTTTTTTCGATGGTATCGATTCCTGTCCACAGAATTTGTTCTGTAGGCAATCCTCTTTCTCTTTGTGCTCTGTTATCGTTGTTTGCAAATTCACTATCCAGAATCTGTCCGATATAATCTTTGTGAATGTTAAGAGCATTCTTCATCAACTCTAATCCGACAAAAGTTTTACCTACACCTTTTTGCCCTGCAAGCTGAATAGATCGACCTGTAGGTGCTCCTAGAAAAGGATCAGCACTAATCAAAGCATTCAACATATAGTTCCCGGTTGATATGTATCGCTTAACGGGAAATTCATCATCACTCAATATGAATGATGTTGCTGTTGATCTAGCTTTCATTCGTTCGATAAGGCTTTTAGGTTTCTTTGATTCTTCTGTTTCTACTTCTTCTTCATTCTTTACTTTTTTAGGTTTTGCCATTA
>JBEKIG010000043.1:0-4032 GCA_050011875.1 Nitrososphaeria archaeon | reverse complement strand
GTATCCTTCATAGTTCTTATTTGGTCAAAGAAATTATGTCCTTTCTCCCTACTCATCACCGAACCTATCAAATCGTCAACCGTCTTACGTTCTATAGCTAAGTCTCCAATTATGAAATCCCCACTATCTATGTGCTGGACACTTACAGGATATTGCTTCTTAACAAGAATATCAGCTATATCCCTTTCTCCTGAACCTCTATTATCAATAAAGATGGTCAATATTTAATTCCTCTATCAAGAAGCTCTGCTTTACCTCTCTCAGTAAGAATTATCTGTTTAACATGTCTACCATCTCTCGGAAGCTCAGAAATAGAAATGTACGCTTTACTCTCTAAGTCTGCTATTACCCTCTTAAGTTTCTCATTACTGAAACTGTATTTATCTTTTACTGCGTGCATAGTCTTTGGTTGACGACAATAGTTCATCACTGCTAACAGATTATCTAAATATGTGTGTCTTGTTCTTTTACTCATAGATAATTCCTCAAATCACTTTTCAAATCCTGTGGAAAAGGAAACTCTATTAATTCTCTAAGCGTCTGCATACCATAATACTGAACTGGTTCTATTCTCTCGAAATGTTCATTATCCTGTTGAATAGCGTGTCTTTTTTGATAGCACTCATCACAAAGTTTCTGCTTTGGTTTCTTTGTAGTAATAAATCTCTTACAAACCTCACATATCTTATTAGACCATGTTTTAACTCTATATGGTCCAGTATGGGTACTTCGTGTATAGGTTTTATATGTACTTGGCATTAAAGACTTAACCTCACTGTGCCGTCTGTTGATGGTGCTACTGTTCCAGAGGAAGAAGCCTTCTCCTTATCCTTTTTGGCTTCTTTTGCGTCTTCTCTCTTTTGAAACGCTTGCCCTGCATTCTCAACGCCTTTTTCTGTTAGTTTAAAGTAAGCATCCCCTTTAGGCATCCAAGAACTATCATAAAGCTCTGCTTGTCCTATCTCAGCAGTTACTTGCGCTAAGGCTATCCAATTATTAACCGAGTGTAGGAGATAATCACCGCCTACGGGGTAGTACTCATCAAGGAACTTGACTTTCATCTTGAGTCCTTGTTCTGGTCTAATTGGTGCTATGACTTGGCTCGTGAGATACCATGCAACATTGTAGGTAGCAGCTAAGTATTCTATCAGTTGGAAGTGCTCTGCAAGTTCTCTGGTTCTCTTCGGTAGTTCTTGAGACTCGGACCATCCAGCACGAATCTTAGCGTTCATGCTGTCAATGACAACTAAGATGATAGGTTCGGGGTCGTGATGACACTTAACCTTTTCAACCATCTTGTCGCCTTGCTTGACCATTTCTTTCTCATCGTATCCTTCAATGAGCTTCTGAATTATCTTGTATTGAAGGTACTGAGCTTTAATGGTAGGAATCTGTTTAGCTGGAAATATGAAGAGATTCGCCCAATTAACATTACCAAGTTTCCTTGCCGAAGCCATCTGTTTTAGTCTGTCTAAGTGGAAAGTATCTGGTTCTGTCTCTATCATGGCTGCTTTAGCTCGGACCGCTTTACCATCACAATTAGCTATCTTTCCGTCATAAGTCTGTATCTTGCTCTTGCAATTGTCTCCTAACTTAGTCATCTTTCGCTTGCATTTATTACAGACTATTTGATTAGCGAGAACGTCTAAGATTGCTGTGTAGCCTATCTGAGTCTTACCAGAAGAGAATCTACCAGAGGTACAGGTAGTAGACATAGTTGGTATGCCACCACCGAGAATAGCATCAAGCTCTGTCGAACCAGTACTAATGAATATCTGCTTAGATTTCTGCTCAGAATCATACTCTTCGGATGTCTGAATAGTCATCTTAGCGAGTGCTGCTTCTTGAGCTAAGTTACAGATTGCCTTGGCTATTGTGTAAGTAAGGTCAATATCTGCTGCTATGATGTCTGCCCGAGTAGTTGCCAAGGACATGACATTGTAGCCTTTCTCTCTAAGTTTCCTTGCCATAGCTGGTGTAATGCCTTTAATGTCTTCTAACCGTTTTACTGGTCCACCGTCAGCCTGAGATTCTAATTCGTCTGCGTAATCTGCTGGTGTCATTTCTTCTGTTGGTTTCTTTTTCTTGGATAATTCGTCTACTATCTTTTGAGGGACAGTAGATGTACTTGCTGGTTCATCCATTTAACTCACCATGAACCTATCGTTTTCTACTTTTGATTGCTTAGGAATTGGATGCTTCTGAATGTACTCTTTGGCTATTTCCATTACGAAGCGTGCTACTTCTGTAAAGTCCATAGCTATTCCATTACCTTCGTTCTTAGCTGGTAGGAACACAAACATCATAGTTCCACCTTTCTTGTCTTCGGAAGGAACGAACATTAGCTTGTACTGACCACAGGCTTTTATCTGAGTGCCAAGAGCTTCGGTAAGAACCTTGAGTAGATTATCCTCATAGGCTTGTTCCTCTGGTGTTAGCACTCTTTCTTCTTGTTTATTCGGGTTTGGGTTCTGGTTTGGTTCTGACACTTTTAACACCTTTTCTTTTACTATGATACTGTCCTATCCCACCCAACTTAGGGTCATTCCAGAATATAGGTTTGCCCTTAGTCTTGGCGAGAACTCTACTCTCTTGGATACGTTCTTCGAGTATCCTCTGGTCCTCTCTCATCTTTTTCTGTGCTGCAAGATTAGCTCTGTAAGCTGCTTCTTCTTGCTTGGCTTTCTCTTCTGCTTCTCGTTTCTTCTGTTCTTCACGAGTTGGAAACTTAGTAGCTGCAAGCATCATTAAGAAGAGTTCAGCTTCTTCTTCGCACATTGTATATGACATCTGTTTGAGAACATCTTCATAAGTCATATACGCCTTGTTAACCATCTGAGTGACTTTCTCACCCTTAATCTTCAAGGTCCTTTCGTACTGGCAATTAAGAAGATTTCTGAATGCTGTAGTTGTCATGCGTCAACTAAGTCCTTTTCAATGTTTGTTGGAAGGACCTTAGATAAGGCTGCTTCTACCTTACTGGCTTGCTCGTCTGTTTTCTTAGCTCCTAATCGAAGAGCATCGTCATATCCTCTGTCGTAGCAATCTTTCTCAGACATGGCTACCATGTTATCGAAGCGCAAGGCATAAGCAGCCAATTGCTTTCGTAACAGCCTATCCATATCTGGTTTAGGCAGACCACAGATGATTATGATGTCAATATACAACTCACCAAGAGTAAGTGATATTTGATTGCACTTACTACTCGGTGATTGAACAGGTTTAGGACTTGGTTTTTGTTGGTTTGACAATTTGCTCCACCAAACTTGGTAATGCTGCTTTCAGAGTATCACTAATACCCTGTATGTAGGCATCTTGTTTTGCTTGCTCAACAGCTTCGGATATTGCCATCTTCTGTGATACTGGTAGGTCAAAGTGCTCTGTACCGTTTATCTGTTGGTTGAGACTAAGTTCGAGTTTGATTGCGTCAAGGAGTTTATCAATTACAGCACCAGCCATTTTGCCTTGAAGTGCTGAATCAATAATATCGCTTGTCTGTTTCATAGCTCGTTCTTTTTGTAGTCTCAAAGTTTCAAATTGTTTAGCATCGTGACAGCGTTCGTCAAGCAACTGGCAATTGTCTTCTGCTATGTTGGAGTTGTCTCCATCTTTGTGATGAACTTGGAAACCACCGTATCCAAAAGGAGTACCGCAGTTTGCACAAGCACCACCTTGTTTCTCAAAGGTCTTATCTACTATTTCCTTTGGAAAGTTTACTCGGGTGTTTTCTTTTTTGGTTTCGGACATTTCTTCTCACTCTCGATTTCTAATGATACTACACCAAACATGATGTAGTTATCAGTCTTATTAAGGACTACTTCTTTCTGTTGAACTTGGTATTTCTTACCATGAATCTGTACTACTTCTCCGAGTATAGGACAGTATTCACCATTGAAGAATCCTATCTTCTCTGGTGTCTTACCGTCTATACAGAAGAACCTAAGTTCAAGCAACTATTAACTCGACCTTGCAACCTTTACATTCTCTGATTAGTCTAAGATTCTGAATGACCAATTCTGGTGAAACAACGAA
>JBEKIG010000042.1:0-4071 GCA_050011875.1 Nitrososphaeria archaeon | reverse complement strand
GAATGTTTATATAAATAAAAGAAAACCTTTTAGGAGTTAATAATATGAATGCAATGAAGCAAGCACTTCTCGAAACAAAATTGAACAGAGCATTTAAAAACCAATCTCTTTTGTTAGAAGACGATTCTGCAAACGACACTTCAACTGTAGGTGGTGAATTTGCTCAATTGGTTCTACCGTTGATTAAGAAAATTTATCCTAATTCTTTGGTTGCAGAGATTGCGGATATACAACCTTTGTCTGCTCCGATGGCAAAGGTAGGTGCATTGTATAGTCTCTATACAGGAAGTGATAACTCTGCGTTAACCAATACTCATGTGTATAACTCTTTTGTAGTTAGCACTCCTACTCCTGGAGTTACTGTTAATGATGAATGGACAGGATATGGTTCTACATATACTGTAAGATATCTAGAAGAAATTATAACTCATAATAGTTTATCTACTTATTATAATATTCTTTTGTCTATGGAAACAGGATCACATATTCCTGTTGCTTCAGATACTTTTACAGATACTAATAATTTGACTAGCTACACCATAACATATGGTGATTGGAATCGAGCAGCTATCAATAAAATCTTTAGAGGATATACTGGTGCTCCTTATGGGGATGGAACTAACTTTGTTGGTATTCCTTACTTGACAGATAGTAATAGTTCTATTAAGTCTATGGGATTTGAAACTAGAACTATTGACGCAACTACTGGATCGAGAAAAATCAAATCTAAATTTTCTAGAGAACAACTTCAGGACATTCTCCATATCTATAAAGAGCATGGTGTAGCTCTTGCTGCTGAATCAATGGCATCTGAAATACGTCAGGAAATAGATAAAGAAGTTATTTCTTATATGAAATTTATTTCTCAGATAACAACTTCTGCTACTGTAAATTTAAGTGCTTCTTTAGGTGCTGTTAATGGTGACTTGCAAGGAATTACAAACGATCTAATTGTAAATATATATCTTGCTGCTGAAAGAATTGTAAGAGACACAAAGAGAAACAGATCAATCTTTATTATGGCTGATCCTATTACAACTTCTTTCTTACAACTTAATGCGTTCCATACACAAGCAGAGTTCAATCAAAACAATCCTTATCTTGTAGGTCATCTTGGAATATATCCATTGTATTGTGATCTATATGCCGATGTGAACGAACATTATGTTATGGTTGGATATCTAGGTAGCAATAATAATGATGGAGACTCTGGAATCATTTACTGTCCATATACAACTACTCTACATGTTGCTCCCGATCCTACATATTTTACAGAGAATATGTTGTTCTTACAAAGATATGCAATGATTCGACACCCACAAGATTTAGGTAATGTTCTTCCTAGCGATCCGTGGAATACAGCTAATGCTAGTAATTCAGATTTCTTCAAGATGTTCTTAGTAAACTTTGGAACAAGTGCTCTGGTTAACTTTTCTGATATAAGCATACCAGTATTTCAGTAAAGGATAATATATGAATTCTTTCAGACTTTTTGTACAAAGAATGAATGAAAGAATTGCAATAATTTTATCGAACAGCCTATCATCTATGATTTGTTTTTGGGTTATATGTGTAATGGTAATAGCTGTTCTTCAGTGGCAGGTTCCAAAAAATCCTTTGGAATGGATTGAGTATTTAGTTCAGACATTCTTTCAAGGTGTTGCTCTTCCAGTACTTGCATTTGTTGCTAAGAAGGAAGGTGAAGAGAGCAGAAAGATGAATACTGAGACACACGATATAGTTATGGGAGAACTTAAAGACCTTAAACAATTTCATGAAGACTTGGCTATTTTATTAAAAAAACCAAGATGCCATGAAATAGGAAAAGAACTACAGAAATAACATTGGTGGAGTATGATAAGTTCACAAAAACATTTCCAGGTAATTGCAGCTATTGGTGTAATAGCAATAGGAGTACTTGGAGTAATAGTAGGTGGTATAGTTGTGTGGCATGGTAAAGATATTACTATAGCTGTAGCATGTATTACATTAGCATCAACAGCATTAGGAATACTTGGTGGTGTTCTTACTGCTCAAAAAATAAACCGAACCTCAGATGATATTGATACAACTCCAGATAGTTAAAAGGATAAACATGAAAAATAAAATAGAAGAAACGATAGAATTGTTAATAGATATTCTCAAAGACATAAAAAAAGAAACTCAAAATAGAGTATTCTTAAACAATATTCCAGAAATATTAGTAGGTATCGATAAAGCTCTTAACAGAATTAAACTTGGAGAAGATGTTGTATGGGAAACTATAGATGGATTGACAATTCAAGTACAAATTGCTGATAAATGTGGAGAAGGAAGTGGTAAAAGATTAAGAATCAATGTGGATAATTAATGAAACTAAAACTTTTGATAATTGGTTGTATACTATTTTGTGCTTCTATAGCTAATGCATATACCGCAGTAGTTACTTGGAATGCTCTTCCTGTAAAACCTACTGGATATTATGTTTACTATGACATACAACCAAAAGCTCCGTTAAAAGGAATAGGTATTACTCAGGGAAGTTCTCCTATAACAGTTACAACTAATACTATAACATTAACAAATATGTTAGCAACAAAATCTTATAGTATTGCTATCGCTGGATATTATGCTAAGACTACAACTCTTCCATTAATTATAGGTCCGTTAAGTACTATAGTAACTATACCTATATTACCAACAGCAACAACTTCTACTACGATAACAATTACTATAACCAATCCATAAGGAGAGTATATGAAAAAGATTTTATCTGTATTGAGCTTGATGTTTATGTTAGCAATTCCTGCATTTGCCAATGCAACTACTGTAGTATTGCAATGGACTTTAACTACAGATGCTACTGTTGCTGGACAAAAAGTTTATTATGGTCAAGGAACTGTAAATTCTGGTACTGTTACATGTCCTGCTGTACCTTATACTGGTTCGACTGCTACTCAAGGTGCTGCTGGATTTCCTGTTCCTAATGGAACTGGAGCAACTGTTGCTGGACTTGTCAGTACAAATGCTTGGTGTTTTTATGTTACCAATACAAATGCAGCAGGTATGGAAAGTGCAATTAGTAATATAGTTTCTGTTCCTGCATTTCCTGCTGGTGTGACGGGTGTTGTAATAAAATCTATCACGCAGTAAAACTTTTATAAATAATAATGAACACATTCCTTTTCGTCTAATAACTTATTCATTCACGTTGTTGTGATACTCACAACACAACTAACTAAGGAGTACTATATGAAAAACCTAACTATGATTCTTCCTTCTATCCTTTTAGCAGGTATGTTAATGGCTGGATGTTCAACTACAGCACAGGTAACTGTAGGTGATACATTTATTGCCATGCATGATCTTGTAAAAACTGGAGCTATTGCTTCTGATTCACTCTGTAAAGCAAAGACTATTCCCGCAGCAGACTGTGCGGCTATTTCTAAAGCCTATCAGAAAATTCAATTAGTATGGCCTGTAGTAGATGATGCACTTATAATCTATCTGAAATCAGACCCTACTGATGCATTAGCAACTCAAAATTTCCAAGCTGCACAAGCTCAATGGAGTGCTGCTTATTCCGATATGCTTGCTCTTCTTACTAAGACAGGCGTAATCAAAACAACTACCGCAACTACAACTGCAAATACTGGAGGTAAATAATGGACCCGTTAAATATAATCAACTTAATAGCTACTCTTGTTCCTGTGGCAGAATCTGTTGGTCTTGACATAGTAACAATTATCCAAGGATTGAAAGCTGGTAAAACTGCT
Organism: Nitrososphaeria archaeon; assembly: GCA_050011875.1. Classification (GTDB taxonomy): domain Archaea; phylum Thermoproteota; class Nitrososphaeria; order JACIWG01; family JACIWG01; genus JBEKIG01. Next base: position 316 of record JBEKIG010000042.1, on the reverse strand, counting down.
GCACAGTTAGCTGTTGAAGCTGCTGCTAAACGAAACGATCTTCCTGACTTGACCTTCGGAGTTTAATCATGGCATTCCAACAAACTCCGATGAAAGTAGAAACGGACGATGGTAGATATGTTACACTTCTTCAACCATATAATTATCTTTGTCGTTCTGGTGAATTGATCACTATTCCTGCTGGTACTACTTCAGACGGAGCTAGTACTCCTCCTGCACTGTGGGTAACTATTCCTCCTTTTGGAAAGTACTGGAAAGCTGCTGTACTCCATGACTATCTTTATAGAATCACTAAAAGACCAAAAGCTGAATGTGA
>JBEKIG010000041.1:0-6332 GCA_050011875.1 Nitrososphaeria archaeon | reverse complement strand
GGAGTGCTACCGTCTGCTTTAATAACGAAGTTACCAGTACCAACAGCAGTAGCAAGAGTACCAGTTACAACAATAGCAGCACCAGAGAAAGATTGTTTATTTTTCTGCATACGGTTTCCGCCATCAACACCATAAGTACTGTAAGGGTTTACACCACTTGAAGGATATGTAGGGGAGTTAGTCAGACTGTTCTTTCCACCAGCACCTTGATAATTGAAACGAAGGGCATATGCATAACCAGTAGGACCACTAAGAGGTTGCACACCTACGATTTCATTAGCAAGAAGATTCGGGAAAATACGTCTTACGGCAGGAACCAGGATTGGAGTATACTGAGCAATGTCAGCAACTGTAGTTTGCGCTTCTGTGAATTTCTCCTGATTCTCAAGCAACTGAGCCATAGCTTCGACATTCTTAACTTTCTTAGCTTTCAGAAGAGCCTCTTCCGAATTCATCAGGTATGACCATTTTTCCACCAATAATTTTGTTTCGGCATTTTCAAGCATTGTATGTTCTCCTTTGATATTTAAATTACACTAGTACTTTATTTTTATTTATAAAACTGTTACAGATTTTTGAGATATTCTGTCTTTTGTGTCTTTTCTTCTGGTGCTTTTGTTTCAGGAACTTCTTCAATTTCTTCCTTGATAACTATCTTCTCAGGCTTTTCTTCAACTTTTTTAGTAACAGCTTCAGTAAGAAGAGTTCCAGATAGAGCACCAAGTTTCTTTTCAAACAGTTCATCGAATGGAAGTTTAGCAGCAAACTCTACAAGCTTTGCTTTTTGAAGTTCAGTCTTCAGACCAATACATGCTTCAGCTACAATAGCTGCTTTCTCTCTAAGCTTAACTTCTTTCTTAGATTCAATCAGTCTAGAAGTAAGAGTATTGATTTCAGCTTTTGCTTCAGACAATTCTTTCTCGTTATCAATTTTCTTTTCATCCAACTGAAGGTTGAAGTCATTTACAATTGAACTGAAAGTCTTAAGGATACGTTCAGCAGTTTTAATCTTTACTGATTCTGTAATAACCTGAGTGTTGTTAGTTGTGAATTCTTCACAGAAATGAGTAATATAAGAATCTATCTTATTTACCATATCTTCTTTGAACTTCGTAATATCAGCAGTATTCTTTTCAACCAGTTCAACTTCTTTTGCTTTGATAGCTTCAGTTACCTGTGATTCAAATAGAACCGCCATCTGCAATTTGATGTCTTCTGTAAGAATATCATTGTTGATAGTTTCAAACAATTTATCGATTTCAGCCATTGTGTTTATCTCCTTTTGAGTTCTTAATATTATTTATAAATTAGTAACAAAATTCAATGATTTATTTCTTTTTTATGTTAGTCAACACATCAGTAAAGATTTTCAAAAATGCAGCTTGACGATCTTCAACAGAGAATTGATGTTCGATAATAACCTTGTTTACTTCAGCAACAGTCTCTTTGATTTCTTTTTCTGTAAGAAGACCATCTTCTAAAACCCATTCTAAACGGTTTTCACAGATAGCATCTAGAACAGCAGAAGGAGCAGAAGGATCATGAACCAAGTCATTACACTTCCAACGCCAATCGTTTTGTACAATAGATTCTCTAAGAGTACCAAGTCCTCTAGTAGATGTACAAATCTTAACACCAACATCCATTAGACTCTTAGTAATCTTTCCCATTGGTGTATCAAGAACTAATGATCTACCAAATGCTATGTTGCTTTCCATTCTCAATTCTTTAGTCAGGTGGGAAACTCTTTCATAGTTGATATCAATAGAGTTAGGGTGAGATAATTCTCCTAGCATTCTGTTGTTAGGAATTTCTTTTTCATTCAACCGTTTTACTTCTTTAGCAACAACAGGTACGGGATATGTTCTACCATTACCATTGACGATTCCACCTTCAGCATGTGGACCGTTTAACCAATAGTTTTTGACTTGCTTATCCATGATGGTTTCAACAATGATTTTGTTTTCCATTGACTGAAAATCCATCTGTTCAATAATAAGTATAGCATTTGACATTATATATTCTCCTACATTACTTTTATTTTATTTATACTTTTATGAACAAATTCTTCTCTTTTTCCTTGATAGCTTTTTCTATAATCCCTTTGAGCTTGAGCGAAGCAGCTTTCTCAATATTGTTATAGAAATCTTTTGGTTGATCGTCAAGTGCATTTACTATAGCTTTTTGTATCAGTTCTTTTGGCATTGTGTTTCTCCTTTTAAATTATTTCTATTACTCTTTGAACATTTTTTCCAGTATCATCTAGAAATTGCCAACCAAAACGATAAACTATTTTATGATCTGTTTCTATTCCTTGAGAAAATGTGTGAGTATGTTTTCTAAAAAATATTAATCTTAGTTTTTGGTTTTCAAGTGGTTCTTCATATAGAGAAAATCTAACTCCATTTATCATAAAAGAACCATATCTTAATTCTACATAAAACTGATGATCATTGCCATGTAATGTGAATGATCGTACTTCGTCTATATTAATGTCATAAAAACAAGATTTTTCAGGATTGGTTATTGATATATCTTCTGCATTCTGTTTATATTCTGTTCCATCGTTATATCTTACTGTGTACAAATATTTTAACATTAGTTAGTTCCTTTCAAATGTATGTTTGTTTTGAATGACAACTTGAGCATAAAGATACTAAGTTATCTAAATTATTAGCTTCTATATAGTTATTTATACTAAAAACTCTAAATGGTATTTTATGATGAACATCTGGATTTCTGCCTGTATCTTTTTTATGCTTAAAACATATCTGACAAGTATAATCATCTCTTGTCAATGCACTACGTCTTTGTATTAACCAATTCTCTCCATAATGGTTTTCATATCCACCTTTATAATTTTGAGAATTTTCACCTTTTAAATTTAAAGCTTTCCATAATCCATTGTGTTTTTGACAACAAAAGAAAATTGATCTCTTAGCAACTAAACCTTTCTGTCTAAAAATTTTAGTTCCACACCAAGCACATTCAACTTCAACTTGAGAATATTGTTTATTGTTAGCACCACATAAAGTTTTCTTGTATTCATTGTCACATTTACGAGAACAGAAATTATATGTAGATATATTATATTGTCCTATAAGAAACAATTTACCGCATTGATAACAGTTTATTTCTACTCGTTGATCATTGAAATGTTTACCTGTTTCTATATTTATAAAGTTAGTATTATTTTTAAGAGCATTGGCAATTTTAGTTTTATGTTCGTCAGTAAAACTTGTCAATCCTGATCCTTTATTTTCAGAAATACTTCTAATAGGAATTTCATATTCTTTTAATATTTTTCTAATAGTAGGTTGAGATACTTTAAAAATTTTAGCAACGTCTCTTGTATTTTTTCGTTGAGTTATATATAAATCAAAAAGTTCATTGTAAAATAAAAGATAAACATTGGATTGTTTATTTTTATAAGTATCTAGAATCATTGAATTGATTTTTGGTAGTCTCATTAATTAATTTTCATTATATTGTAAAGTTGTAACGATACTGGCACAATTTCCGGCAGCAGCAGCACCAGTTGTTTGTAACTGTGTAGCAAGATACTGAGTGTAACCAGCTACAGCTAATGTACTTGTAGGAGCACCATCAGAAGGATCAGTAGTACTAAACAATACAGCAAGACCAGAACCAATAGCAACACTTGGAGTAAAATTAGTTGTAAGTGCAGCATTTGCTGTTGTTGCTGGTGTTACGTATGTTGATGTTACTGTTCCAGCTAAAGTAAGTCCAGTTGCCAATGCGCCAGAAGTATTAGCAGACCATAAACCTGTTGAAATGTTAGTAAACGATCCAGTAAATTTTCCATACTGATACTTAGTAAAGCTGTTATTACCTGCTGTGATAGGAGCAGCAGTAAATAAAGTCCCACTATTAGCAGTACAGTCATCTACATTCTTCCAGTTTACATCCGTTGGATAGTTAGTATCAGAACCATATCCACTTCGTACAGTTCCATGCCCTGATACTCCTGCACCATTATCTTCACACCGTTGCCGCCATAATTTTATTCCTCCTTGTGTTTTATATTATTTATATATTTTATTATGATATGAGGTTTTACGAACACATTTGGATTGTATTTTTCATTTTCCCATAGATCGAATTGAATCTTTCTAAGATTTTTTCTATCTTTCAATAGGTTTATATTTTCTTTGTGTCCAAAGATTTTCGGGTCTGATACACCAAACAAAACTATTCCAGGTTTGCCTAGAGTCCAAGCAAGATGTTGAAGAAAACTATCAACAGATATCCACAGTTCACATTCATTTACTAACACAGATAGTTCTTTCATAATCCTTTACGAAAGTCTGGAGTGTACTGAGTATCCCCTTCAAGTCCTATTTGAACTATATTCCATTCAACAGGAAACATAGAAATAAGTTGTTTCCAATATTTTGACGGATAGTTTTTAGCATTTTCTTTTCCATTCCTAAGTTTTTTAGCTTCACATTGAATTACTATTAGCATATTTTATCCTTTTATATGAACCACGTTTCTTGCCTAATCTACTATCAGACATTTTTTGTTTAGATTCTTCCGTATGATGTTTATCTTTCATAGGAGAAATTTTACCTTTTAAACTTTCAGAAATTTTCAACTTTGTTTCTTCTGTATGTGGAATTTTTTTCTTTCCAATTTGGCCTTTAGAAATATTTTCTTTATGTTCTTTAGTAAGATGTTTATTTTTCAGTGTTTTTGAAATTTTTCTTTTAGTTTCTTCTGAAATAATTTTTTCTTTTGCACTTTCTGACATTTTTCTTTTTGATTCTTTTGAAGGTATATTTCCTTTAGCTTGTTGATTTCCTATCATAATTTCACTCATTGCTTTACTTTGTAATTCTCGAACCCACGCATATTTTCTACTTCCATATTGTTTACTATTAGACATTCTAAATACTGCATGAATTAGTTTATAATCATTATAATAATTTTTAGCTAATAGCTGATGAGCAATAAAATGTTCTCTAGCAGTAAGTTTAACTAGATTTTCTTTTTCGTTAGTTCCTCCCATACATTTAGGAACAATATGATGCTTTTCTTTATATCAATATTTTGTTTACGATAATCAACTAAACTTTGGTAAATATATTGGTAGTTCATAGATACAATTTTCTAAAAGCATTTTCTAATGTATCTTTCCATGCATGATCCCAACAAAATTTATAAACATTATAATTATCCATGTTATTTCCAACAATTATCTTAGCTTGTGCAATAGAAATACAATTCTCACCTTCAAATAGTTCTGGATAACAACAAGCTATTGTTACTTTTCCATATTTTTCTTTGATATCTGGAAGAACTTTTGTGAATACTAGATGATCACCTATGCCATTATCAAGAATAATCAATTTATCTTTTGAAAAAGGAGCAGAAAGATACTCTCGAAAGATTTTTTCATCATGATCATACAATTCTTTCACACCATCTCGAATTCCACCTTGAGGATTTCTCAAATGCCAAGTAATACAAGGAGTAATCCAGATAGAATATCCTGCTTTCTTCAAACCGTAAGTGAATAATGTTTCTTCTCTATGAGCAACTTTAGATAAATTCAAATCATAGTCAACTATTCCTGCTCTATATAAGAAAGAACAATGAAGATGATCAACTTCTTCTAGTTTCTTTATCTCATACCATTGTTTGTTAGGAGTAGAATATATATTTTCAATTTTTCCAGAAGCTATTTCTATATGTTGATTAGATATAGGAGGAGTTAATATTGATCCACCAACAGCACCAACATTAGGAGTACCATCATAAAATTTTTCTAGAAGAATTGATAATACATCTGGTTCAGGAACACAATCATCATCAACTCTAAAAACAAAATCATATTCCATTCGATTAGCTATTTGATGATTGTAATGTTGACCTTTCTTAGCACCAAAAATAACTTCCCATTTGATCTTTTTGTAATCTAAAAGTTGAAACAGATATCTGTAATGAGGAATCCCTGTAAGATTGATAGGATTATCATTATCATCAAAGAGTACAAGTTTATCTGGTGAATGAGTTTGATGTATAATAGATTGAATAGCTAGAGGAAGAGTAGTGTCGTATCTTCCTCTAGTAGATATAGATGCTAATACACTCATATACGTTCCCATCTTTCTATTTCAACTGGCATACGTTCTCTAGGTTCTCCACCGAACATTTGATTAGTATAAACCAGTTCAAATCCAAATGAAGTCATTTTGTTTATGATTCTATCTTTTCCTCTGTATGTTGATTGTTTGTTAAGTTCCCAATGAACTTCCATAACAATAGTTTTGAATCTTCTTATATCTTTTTTCTTAGTATTCAAAAGA
>JBEKIG010000040.1:0-4152 GCA_050011875.1 Nitrososphaeria archaeon | reverse complement strand
GCGTGCATCTTAGTGCCTGTAATCATGGCATGATTCTTAGAACCGTCTGGTCGGACTGTTCTTGCCATTTTACTAAAAGTTTCTGTCTTAGCTCTCTTGTCACAGAAATCTCTATGGCTCAAGCTACTACATCTTAAATATAAAAAAGGTTTGGGAGTTAATTGGTTGGCTTGCGTCAACTGATTTAACTTCCGCTAACTGAGCCTTTCTGAACCGCTTGTGGGAATATTGGGGTTACACCGTACCTCACAGTACCGATGAATCCATATTCATCCCAAACAGGGAACAGAACAGGTTCAATTTTGAGAGTTCGTCTTGTCACGAGTGCTATGGCTTTTTGCGAGTTCAATGCATAGATAGTTCCAGTCGGTAGGACTGATTGTTTGAGTATCGTGCATCCCAATGCCAATTTGATTGCTCCCCTATTTACAGGGTCGGTTGACCCTTCGTAGAGCACGTTAGTCATCTGAATTATGTTCAATAGTTGCCAGTAAATGTCTGTGCTAACCAGAACGTAATCAGGTGGTCCGTAGGTCTTTGTGCTTCCGTCTGCTTGCGTAACACCAATGTCAACTGCTCCGACAACCGCAAGGAAGTCGGTCCAGAGAATCGGGTTATTTATTTGGATGATTTCGCCTCTTGGCATTGAAGCTGCTGGTACTGCTGCGAGTCCCCCCTGAGTTAGTGACGTAGAGCCACCGACATGAGGTGGAAAGTTCGGAGTAGTAGTGTAGCTGTTAACCAAGATGTCTTTCATCATCATGTATGCAATTGCGTGTCCTAAGCCCTCTGCCATTTCTGCTTGAACGTCAAAGGTAATGTCTTCGAGCAAGGCTCTTGTCCATGTGACTTTTCCACCTTTCTCAGATTCGGGACTGGATAGGTCTACTGTCGCATAGTCTAAAGTCTTTTCTGTGTGTGGTAACTGACCGCTTGAAATTGGTCCAGCCAACTCTTGATATTCAGTCTTCGGTACTTTGAACACAACATTTTCAGTCGTGTACTTTTTCACGAAGGAGTCATCCATGTATCGGGTAAATCCACGAACAACTGCATTGAAAATTTCGAGTGTAGCATAAACTTGCAATCCTGAGCCAGCACCAGAAGCGTCACCAACAGTTTGACCTCTTAGAGCACCCATCTCTATTTCGGCTTCTGTTAGGTTTTCTTTTTGCCAAAGTTTGAAGCCTTCCATTCCCATCTTAGCGAAGTTTTCTTGCCACCGTTCAACGAACAGATGGTTCATGTACTTCACAGATTTCATGAAGGCATTTACGCCTGAGTCTTTGAACTGCGAGTCTTCCATAACGCTTTCGACAAGTCGTTTATGAGTATTCATGTTTGTAGTTTCCTTAGTTTTTATTACCTTAGCCAGTTCGGTTAAGGACTTCATATTGCCTACTTTTAATTAAGTATGCAATACTATCTGACTCGAAAAAGAATATTAAGGATTATGGGTTCTACCACTCGTAGATAACTATATCGTTAGAACACTCATTAACCCCATGCATTAGAAGTGGCTGATGTCCATGAGTAATATCCATTAGATAGTCTAACCAGTTTGTCAGCTTAGTAGGAAACAAGTCAAAGATGCTATGAGCTACTTCATGATGAAAAGTGTGAAGGTACTGTCGAATAGAGTTTATGTTGAGAGCATCTAACAGAATATTCTTACAACCACATTCACAACGGTAATACTGACCGTTGATTATGTCGTCTTGGAATAATACCCACTTGACTTTAGGAAACTTCAACAAAGCTCTCACAATACTCCTTACAGTAATCGGGGTACTTAGCACAATCAGAACAACACTTGATTATTCCTTCAAGTATAACTGGACACTTGAAGCTGCATTCAGTACAAAGTTTTCTGGTAGGCATCTGTTTTTAGCTCCTGTTTGATTATCCCTTTACCAGAACAATTAAGGCATTCGCATTTATTAACCTTGCTTGTGCCATGACAAACAGAGCACTCAAAAACATTGTACATAAAAATCATCTTAAGGGAGTGAGGTCAGCACACGAGAGAGAGAGAAAGGTGCTATTAAAATAGCTTGCTGCCTCACTACCCACATATACTCCCCTTGTTCTCTAACTCTTATTAAGGTTCTGGTTTGCTCTTGATTCCTTCCAAAGCATGAAACTAACAAAGATTCCACAGGCTACTATTACAGCTATTGCTCCAATAGTATCTGCAAAGACCCAAGTACTCATAATCATTTCTCCAAGAGAAGGTATCGCTAATCAAGCATTGGATTGTTCTGACAATACTGCTGAACGGTAATGCAAAACAATATTGGCTTATCGAATCTAATGTTGAGGTCCAATGGTGGACCTGTTTCAACTACTTGCTTTGGCTGCTCTTTTGGTTTTGAGAATCTCAAAAAGATACCCCTGTGCATTGAATATTAGACCGCAGAGAGCTTCTTCAATATCCTCTCGTGCTTCATCTGAATACCCTCTATGACACAAGTGAAAGTCTTCAAAGTGTCGGTTCAGGCTCTTGGCATAAGCTGGTAGAGGTATTCCTTTCTGCCAATTATCAGAGTCCCTTAACGAACCGTCTGGTAAATGTCTGTTCTTATGCATATACTCAGCGAATCGTTTCTTGACTAATGGAGAATAGAAACCTTCAAAGTCGAGCTTGTTAGTATCATCCTGTCTGTTAGCTCCTGATTCAAAGGTCCTCTTCTGAGTAGTCTCTTTGCATTCGCTAACGTGTTTCTCAAAGTTTCCAGAAATAAGACAATGGCACTTTGGACAGGTAGGCATACTCAAGGATACTTCAACATCCTGTATTCTTGACAGCCTTTAAGTGTTGGACAATTACTCTTACATGGAGCAGCACCGAAGCAACTTGGTATCTTTCTTGGAATATCTTCAATAGAAGTGAAGACTGGTATATTATGTTCCAAGCAGTAATCAACTTCTGCTGTTACTCCTTTACTCGGTCCATAGTCTTCGGGGTCTACCAGTAACAAGGCATCACAGCATTTAAGCCATTCAATACCATGTCGGTAGTACTGTTCAAGAGTGATACTTGGTTTACCGTCTACTCCGTCAACTGCTGCCAGTAACCAATCAAAGTGTGGAACATAAGCTACTATTCCTTTACGTTCAAGTTCTACACCAGCTTGAGTTGCTCGACCAATAGAATTGAGTATCGGTACTACTTTACCTTCACAAGAATAACGATAAGATACATAGACTTTCATGCTTACCAGTCCTTAATGTTGTTGGTTAGATGTCCCTGAACTACTACCTCTTCGGAGTCTTTCTCGGAACATTTCGATACATTCGTGTTCTGTTTTCCTTGCTGGATTTTTCGGGTCATTAAAATAATTCTCCATTTTGCAGAGTTCGCATTCGTCAGGTGAGACTATTTGGAGATTGCGCTTGCTATATCCAGATGTCTTTCTATGACGTTCGCAAACTTTCATTTTGAATGCGCCTTACACTCTCTACAAAGAGTTTCTATTCCGAACAGGGTTCTTCCGCATTTACATTTTCTGTGCATATTGATTTCTCTCTCTTAGTTTTACTCTCCTTTACCGCAGAGAGCTTATTAAGTTTTTCTATCAATCGTTTCTCTATTCTCGCCCAATCAATACACTTCATGAAGAACTCTGGTATAATGAAATCTTCAACTATCACTATGTCTCGAACCTTGATTATCAGGTCTTCTTGGATTCCACCAGTCTTTCCTCTGTACACCCATTGGGTAGGATAGGTCTGTATAGGTTTGTCAACAAACAGATTTTGTTGACCAACATCTATTCCTAACTGTGTCTTTACTGGTAAACCCCTTGGTTTGTCACCAGTAGCATAGTCTGTGTTCATGTACATATTGGAGTAGATTACTGCCCTTGCTGCTGCTGGAAACTTTAGCGCATGACGAGTATCTAAGAATGCGTAATCAGTCTTCCAGTATCCTTTAGACCTCTCAAACCAGATACGTTTCTTAATCTGAGAAGGATAAGAGATGTCGAGAGGACTGTACTTGTGTGCTCTGAGATTAGCTACTATGTCTGCTTTGAATGGTTCAATCTTCTCTATCTCGTCATCAAGCTCATACATGAAGACTTGTTTAACTGCTTTCTTCTCTAAGTTGCTGGCATCGGACCGAACAGAAGAGATACCCTTGAACTCGTA
>JBEKIG010000039.1:0-4400 GCA_050011875.1 Nitrososphaeria archaeon | reverse complement strand
TGAACAAAGGGGAAGCTAACTGGACTGATAGAGGTCTTAATCTCAGGGTCGCAAAAGAAAATCTTCACATGTACCTAAAACCCCTAAAACCAGAAAAGTAGCTGAGCTCTACTCTAATTGACGAAAAGGACCAAAGATTTTAACACAAAAGTGACTTTATTGGTAGCGTATGGTCCGGAGCTTTCGTCGGTTTCGTCATAACACTGATTATGGGCTGGCTGTTTCCGGGAATTGGACACGTAACACTTCATTTGAGATTTAATATTTAAGCACTAAAGAGTTTATATAGTGTATAAAGGTTAGTTAAAAAATGCTTTCATTTAAAAGTAGTTATTTTAACAGGGTACTGTAGTCATAATATCTTTTGTAAAGTAAATGACTCTGATTATCTGAATGCTACATAACGAATAAGTCGTCAGGGATTTATATTCATTGCATAAAAGTGGAAGGCGCCCAGGCTGGGATAAAAGGATTATGTCAGACGCCCTACAATATTCTGGATGATTAAGGCTGTAAGCTAGCTTTTAACCTATTTCGTCTTTTATTCGAACAAAATGCGTCAACATGAACACGATTCTCAAACATCTTGGTTTCTAAAAGAGGAAGAAGATTACTATGAACTTCTCCCTACTAGCCTTTCATTTATTTTCAAGGTTTGAAGCCGGTGGGGTTAGCACATAGTGCGATTTCTCCTGCGATAGCCCGCCCGTCTTCATTAATTGCAATTGAAAATATTCCGATTTTATTATTATTAAAAATAAGTGCATTACTTTAACTATTTCTTAACCTTACTTGCGACTAAAAGTGCTTTTTATCGGTGCCATCGCTAGCCTCTAAAACAGTCTTGGGAACGTTTAGCGAACTATTTCCTGTCACTATAAGAGCTTCTATCTCTTCGATGGTCGTGTTTTCTTTAGGAACGTCTGCTACCGTCCTTCCTTTATATAATACTGTCAGACGGTCTACTACTGAAAAAATATGCCTTAAATTATGTGTAATGAACACTATGGCCCTGTCTCGCTTTTTCAGTTCTAACATCATTTGGAGAAGCGCATTTGACTCAGCTACACCCAAGGCGGCTGTAGGCTCGTCCATCAAAAGTACCTTTGCATTGAAATATAAAGATCTTGCTAGCGCAACCGTCTGCCTTTGACCACCTGAGAGGAATTTCATCTTTTGTTCTAATGACGGTACCTTGATCTCAAGGGTTTTGAGCGCTTCCGTAGTTTCTGTTTTCATCTTCTCCTTATTCAACCAGACTGAACCTTTGATTTCCCTTGAGAGGAATACATTTCTCCATACACTCAATTCTTCACATATAGCTAGATCTTGGTAGATAGTTTCTATGCCCAGCTTTCTGGCGTCTTCAGGCGAATGGATTGTCACCTTCCTTCCATCAAAATATATTTCTCCACTGCTAGGTTTATTAACTCCTGAAAGTATCTTTATCAATGTTGATTTGCCTGCTCCGTTGTCCCCTACCAGCCCAACTATTTCTCCACGATCAACAGTGAAATTAGCGTTTTCTAAAGCCCTAACAGCGCCGAAGTTCATGCTTACATCGACCATTCGGATCAAATGATTATCAGGCATTAGAACCCCTCGCCTTAGCTACTCTAAGGTTTATTACGGCAGCGATGACAACTATAGCTCCCACAAACCCTTGGAACCAGTAGTATCCTGCACCGATCAAGATAAGACCGTTGTATATACTTCCGAGCAGGATTGAGCCTATCAGTGTACCAATTATAGACCCTGCGCCTCCGCTTAAGGAAACGCCTCCTATGACCGCAGCTGCTATAGCTTCAAATGTGAGCGCAGTACCCTGAGTCGGAGTCGTTGCTGACATCCGCGATAGATCCAAAATGCCGAGAAGCCCGGCAAATAGTGAGGTAAGCATAAAATTTATTATCTTCACTCTATTCGTTTTTACACCCATCATTATGGCTGCCATTTTATTGCTCCCCGTCCCCATAGACCAGTTACCATGTCTAGTCTTCTCCAAGATTAAATAGAACAGTACAGCCGTTCCGGCCAACCATATCATTTCCACCGCGAAAGGGAGCCCTGAAATCGTGACATAACCTCCTAAGTTATAAAACGAAGTAGTAGGGATACCTTGAGGTAAACCTCCTGAAACTATAAGAGCCAGACTGCCGAAAAAAAACCAGGTGCCCATTGTGACTATAAATGATGGTATACCCACTTTTACTGTAAGGAGGCCATTTGCAAGTCCAAACATGCAGGCCATTAAAAGGCTAATAATGGAAGTGATCCAAATATTTGGAAGCACCGTCTTGTACATAACATTTGCAATGATTGGCACAAGCGCATAAACCGATCCAACGGAGAGATCGAATTCGCCTGAAATCAGAAGAAGGGCCATAGGTATCGCCACTAGCCCGACATCAGAAGACATCATCAATACAATTGACAAGTTATATGGTGTTACAAATATATGATTTCCTAAATAGAAAAAAAATCCTACCGCAATTGTGGCGATTAGTATACTTAGTTCCCTAATCGACCACACTTTACGTAGGATTTTACTATGGGCAGGTGCCTGCATCAGCCGCACCTATTTATAGTTCTGTTCAGGTTATGACATATAGTGGTGTTCAGCTAAGTAGCCTGCTACATTGGTCGAGTCCACGAATGTTGTTGCAGTGTTCATGTCAGCTGCCACTGATCTATGAGATTGTAGGTACATGTAAAGGAGCATGACTGAAACATAGCCTTGTAGATACGGCAAATCTGCGAGCGTCCAAGATACATTTCCTGCTTGAATTTGTCCAAGTATTGTTGGGGAAAGGTCGTATCCTCCAACGACTATCTTGCCACTTAAGTTCAGAGCTTGTGCAACTTCACCCATTGCACTTGTATCCGAATTGCCACAGCCGTGACATACCTTTGTGGTCGGGTTCGCTTCAAGATCTGTTCGTACTAGATCCGCTATTGCAGATATGTTTGGAGCTATATCGTTGGATAGGGTTATATGATCGACCGTGAGACCCGCTCCCTGCAATATACTTATTTCTGCAAGTGCCCTTAGATGACAAGAGTAGACGGATGGAATGTCCGTAATTAATGCTCTATCTCCCGATCCTATTTTTACTCCACTTATGCTTGAAGCTAAAATTCTATTTCCAGCTGCATTACCTTGTACAGTTGGGTTATTACCTATATATCCCAACCTATTATTGGCCGCATCGACGTTGAAGGTAAAAACCGGAATTCCTGCAGCCATAGCCGCATTCACTTCAGAATTGAAAGCAGTTGGATCTGGCATAGAGCACGCAATACCGTTATATTTAGCCGCTACTGCCGTGGTTAAATCATTTACCTGTGTTGGGACATCATTTGTAGATGGTCCCAAGAGATCTGTTGTTACTCCATATTGGGCGTCCGCGTCTTTTACCCCCTGTATTGCAGGAACGAAAAATGGATCAGTAAGTCCGTGAACAATCCAAGCGAACTTGTATGTTGGAGTAGATGGAGATGTTGTATATACATATTGAGGGATTGTTGTAGTTGGACCACTTATTGTTGTAGTTGGACCAGTTACTGTTGTAGTTGCTCCAGTTCCCACTGCTGTCGTAGTAGAAGTGGAGGTAACAGTTGAAGTAGTAGTAGAAGAAGGCTTCAGGAGATATGTTCCAGCACCAACGACAACTCCTGTCGCAATGATAGCTGCTGCCATATAGCCTATGAAGTTTCTCCTTTCCATTTTTTTTGGTTCTTGTGTCATAGTTTTTATGGTTAGAATGTTTCTTTATTTAAACTTTTAATTTAAATGTCTCTTATGAAGTAAATAGTAATTATAATTTTTTATTATAAATATTAACTTTGATGCAACTATTACATATTCTTAAGTAATATTAATTTTGTTGCCAGTTACAAAGTAATGATGATGAAAACAAAAAAATTATTTTCAACCAAAACCTTAACAAATAATCAAATTTTTTAAGAGCTTAGGATAATCAAAATTTAAGAGCCATTAACAAAAAAAGATTGACCAAACTGCTGAGGTTAAAGCAAGAATTTAAGAACTATACTATACCGCTGAAGTACATGCTAGAGAACGCAAAGGAATGATTTGAATAGGCTGTTACAAATATGGTCATAGCTTCTTTAATGTCAAAAGGTATGCAGGAAGAAGTCAAGAAGTAAAGGTAAAACCTATAGGAAGGAACTTAGTCGAATGAACCTATGTCAAATATTTTCGGAATATGCATGCGAACTACCACATCAGTAGGGCTTGGACAGGCGCAGACCTTAAGGTCCCCAAAAACGCTTGTGAACATATAAGCATCATCAAAAGATAACCCCTTCCTTTCCATTATCAGAGAAACTGACTTTTCCACTACACCCCTCACTGCCTTTTCAAGCGATTGATCATT
>JBEKIG010000038.1:0-4878 GCA_050011875.1 Nitrososphaeria archaeon | reverse complement strand
TCATTAAGAAATGTGTAGACGATCCAAACAAATTTGATACTTTGTCTAATACAGATTACATTAACTGTTTGATAGAACTTCGTAAGATATCTAAAGGATCGCTCATAGAATACAAACTAAAATGTTCAAAGGATAAGTTTGAACTATTCGATTCTATAAATCTGACAACAGATGTAAAAAGCAAAAAGTTTGACAGCAATCCTATTCAATTGAGCCAGGATTTATCATTCAGTATTAAAGAAGTTCCATATGTTGTGTATGATGCTCTTCTGAAAAAGTATGAGAAGTCTTCTGAATTCAATTTTTACTATACGATAAACTCCATTGATTCGATTGCTTACAAAGGAGAAGTATTCGATAAGTTTACAGAAGAAGAACTGATAGATTTTGTAGATGCTCTGCCCTCCTTAGAAAATGAGGAAGGTAAAAGCTTTTTAGATATCTTGACTGATGGGGTTGATCAAGCACAAGCAGAAATTTATCTTGAAAAAACTCTTACTTGTGGTAAATGCGGAACAGAAAATCCTGTAAGGTTTGGTGATCTATACCATTTTTTGGCTTTTTAGTATTCGATCTAACCCTGATCGATTACTTTAAAATGTCCTTCTTTATGAAAGACGAAATGGGTTGGTCATTGGTAGAAATAGATAATATGTATCCATATGAGTTAGATATCTATTATGGACTTACTGTTAAAAAATTGAAAGATAAACTTAACACATAACGAAGAGGATCAGCAATGGTCCTCTTTATTTTCTTTGTAAGAAAAGAATACCAATAAACATTGCAAGTATCACAGGAACTGCTTCTAACGTACCGATTAATGCAGAGCAAGTCAGTACAGCTAAACATATAACTCCCCACTTTCCAAAGACCAAAAACATAATCAATGGTACTCCAATTATAAACGGAAAGAAAGTACAGTCAAATATCATGCTGCCCTTTTCTTCGTCTGTCAAATCATTGTACTGAACAGCACCCATGAAACCTTTTTTAGGTACTGGTTTCACAACTGCTTTTTTGTTAGCATATACTTTAGGTTGCTTACATTCCTTTTTGTTTATTTTCATATACTCTTGTATTTCTTCTGGAGTATATCTCAAATCTCTTAGTTCTTTTACTTCTTTCAAAGTATATCCTAATTCTTTCCTTAGAATCTTTTCTTCAAAAGTTTCTCGCATGGTAATCTCCTTTATGAAATATCATATCATAATTCACACAAAATGTCAAGGATATAAATAATATAAAACTACATAGGAAAAATAAATGGCATCTGGATTAGACATACTCAAAAGTACATTAGGACTGCATGATGAAGGTGGTAACAAACTTTCTGGTAAGTCAAGCAAGTATACTCTGTTCAACGAGACACAGAATAAGATTATAACTGAATCTAATGATGTTACATATAGAGTAGAAGTATATGAAAAGTTATTAAAGAGTTTTGTAGGAAAGTTCTATAACAAAAAACCAAAAACTACAACCGGCACAAGTAAGAAAAAATCTAACAAGACTCGTAATGGTGATGACGAAACTTTAGATTTCATCATACAGTATATTACTTTGTATTTTGAAACTTACAAATCTATAACTTCAGATGTAGATTCTTATAATGTAGCAAACGATCTTGAAGTTCTAGACAAACTCAAGAAAATGAAAATGAATTCATCAACAAGAATCTATGAGATCATTCATAGATTGTCTGACGTTGATGCTGAAAAAAAGATAAGAAGCAAAACTTCTGAAATATTTAGCAAAGTTGAAAAATTAGTAGCAAGCTATATAACTTTTAAAAAGAATAATCACAAAAATATTGCTCAGTCAATAGTCGAAGAAACAAAAAGTGTAATCAAAACTGCTTGGCAGAAAAAAGGAACACTTGGTAAAGGATTATTAGCCGCTGGAGCAGGAGCAGCAATGACCGAAGCAGGAAGTTTTCTCGGTCACTTCTTCAAACATGAAAAGATCGGAACTATAGCAAGAGTTCCCGGCGAATTATTCCTAGCAAGAGCAGCAGCAAAAGCAGAAAATTTCAGAGATAAACAACATAGACTAAAAGAATCTCTAGAAAAATTAGATAGAGATTCAAAAAAATCTAGAATATACAAAGACATCAAAAGTAAATTTGGTGGTGGTGGATCATATAAAGCTTTACGATCATCAACAGTTATGGTTGGAGATAATCCTGGTGGAAGAGAATCTGTAAATGTAGGAAATCAAGCTTTTAAAACAAGAGGTCCGTCTCTTATAAAAGTTAAAGCAGGACAATCTATTCATGCCAATCCATTATCAGGCATGGGGAAAACAAGAATCAATCCTGGAGATTTTGATGCTTTAGGTGGAGGAACAGAAGCACCTTTAACTGCTACAGCAAATACCGATAGAATTACGGATGCTCTAGATAAAAACACAGAAATTCTAGAGTTGATATATAAAGAACAACACAACAAATATAAAGAAGATAGAAAAATAGGTAGAAAGAAAACTTTAGGAGAACATGTTGGTGGATTTATAGATTCTCCTGACAAGAAAGGATACATCAAAAATCTTGTAAACAAATCATCTTTAGGAGAAACATCTTTAGGTGATAAGACTATAGGAGAACATGTTGGTGGATTTTTAGATGCAGCGGATAAAAAAGGATATATCAAAAATGTTATAAAAGATAAAACTATTAATAAGTTATTCGGTAAAGGAAAAGGAATAGCGGAAGGAATAGGAGAAGCAGGAAACTTAGCAAAAGGTGCTGAAGCGGCAGGAGGATTGGCTGAAGCAGCAGGAGGAGCAGAAGCCGTAGCAGGAGGAGCAGGATTATTAGCAACAGCAGCACCTGTAGCATTAACAGCCGCAGCAGCAGGATTACTCGGATGGGGCGGATATAAAATGGCAACGGGTCATAATGCTGGTGTAGCACCAGAATCAATGTTACCTTCAATGGGAGGAGCAGGAAGAAGTGTTACTGTTGGTGATACTGTTAGAACAGGAACACATGCTTGGAGAGATAACAATCAAGGTAATATTAGATATGGTGACTTTGCTAAATCTCATGGAGCTATTGGCGAAGACAAAGGGTTTGCAGTGTTTCCAGATGCAAAAGCAGGAGAAGCAGCACAACAAAAATTATTGTTTGGTACTAAAGGTTACAAAGATAAAACATTAACAGAAGCTATTGCTAAGTATGCTCCTGCTTCAGAAAATAATGTTCCGGCATATCAACAAGCTGTTTTGAGTAAAGTAGGAGCAAATAAGAAAATGTCAGAATATACTCCTGCTGAACAAAAGATAATTACTGATGCTATGAAAGTACACGAAGGATATAAAGAAGGAAAAATAACTGCGTTGTCTCCTACTGCTAATAATCCTGTACCAGTTACACCAAAGAAACTAGCAGAGAAACAACTAGAAGTAGTTAAAGCTCAAGCTGATATTCACGCAAAAGAGAAAACAGACGCACAAGCAAAGAAAGATGCACTCGCTAAAGTAGCTTCAAAGACAGCAGTAAATGTTGGCGATACTACTAGAAATGTAGATAGAGAAACTTCAACTAAAGGAACAACTGTTTTGTCTAGTGGAGACTCATCGTTAATAACTATGTTCAATGCTCAATGGGGGAGAAGTTAATTATGGCTGGAGGATTCACACAACCAACAGGACCAACAGGTGTTGCTTCAATGTTACCAACAACACCACAAGGAGGAGTTGCTAATCTTGTTCCTAAAACACCACAGGGCAATTTTGGACAACTATTACCAATTAAAAAAGCTACTCCAGGAGCTACACCAGCTAAGTTAGTATATCCAAGTGACAATACAGATAATGCAAAAGCTAGAGTAGTATTCAAATCTTTCAATTGGAAATTGGATACTCCTAGATTAGAAAATACACAAGACCCCATTATATCTGGAGGAGAATCTTCTAACATTCAACTATATGTTCCTGGTCAATTCTCAGAAAAATATAGTGCTCAATGGGGAATGGATAAAGTAATAACAGCCGGTTTAGATATAGGAATGAATCAAGCATTAAAAGCAAGTTCATGGGAAGCAGCAGAAGCACAGACCGAAGAAAGAATAGGTGCTGCCGCTGTTAATACTATGAAGATGAGAGCAGGAAGTACACAATTTCCTGGTGAATTTTTAGTCTTTCATAAAGGTGATCCTATTCAAATGGGATTTCATTTTGAATTGTTACCTCGATCTTCAGGAGAAGCTGCACAAATTACTAACATAGTAAACTCTTTTAAAACAAAATTGTTACCTACTCTTAATGGAGGGTTGTTAGATTTCCCTGATCTTTGGAATATATACTTCAGCGGAATTAATGGAGTTGGTTTTCCTGATACTCCTACTTTTTCTGTAATGATTACTTTAGACTTACAATTTCATTCTGTACGTAATGCATATATTAACGGAGCTTCTTAATGCCAAAATCTAGTGGAGTTGAATATACTTATTTTGATTCGTTTTCTAACGTAACAATAGACTTGACACAATATATTGCTTCTATTCAAACATCAACAGGAATAGATTATAAATTTACTAACATACAGCCTGTTAAAATACCTATGGTTAACTTTTTTGACCATACAGAAATTATAAGCAAGTTTGTTAATAATGTTCTTTTTTTTGATTCGTACACAGTTAAAGATGGACAACGACCAGAAGATATTTCTTTTGATACATATGGAACAGTAGAACATTTTTGGATAATTTGTATATTCAATAATGTAAAAACTTTGTTCAATGATTGGGTAATGACTGAACCTCAATTACAAACGTTAGCAGAATATTACTATAAAACAGAAAATCTTTATACACTACAAACATATTATGATCTTTTACATGAAAGAAATGAAAACAAAAGAAACATCATTCTTTT
>JBEKIG010000037.1:0-5439 GCA_050011875.1 Nitrososphaeria archaeon | reverse complement strand
CCTGGAGGATCTCCCTGCTCTGTTCTCTTCGAAACAGGCAAAGAAGGAGAAAGTCCATGAAGAAGAACGGGACGAACTCTTAAAGCAGATCGGGCAGCTCAAGGTGGAGGTAGAGTGGCGGCCGGCCCCGGTCTCTCACTTTAATCTCCATCTCATGGAGCTGCTGATCGTGATGTTATGGTTCTTCAGTACATCGGTGAAGTCCTTGCTCGTAAACTGTGAGCCCTGGTCGGTGTTGAAGATCTCAGGGGTACCGAGGGCCAGGGCGGCTCTCGGCAGGACCCCTTACGAGGTCTACCATGGGGCGGCCAAAACCCCAAAACCATCACCGCTTATAGGGGAGGGAATCCACCTTAAGCATGCATCATAATTGTCTTGACGGAGGGGGGAGGGTTAGTGTGAGGGAGGGCGACCTGACCGTTGATAAGGAAGCAAAAAGGGGGACAGGCTCTTTTTAGATAAGAGTGAGGCCAAGGAAGGAGAGGCAACGTGAAAAAAGTAGCCTGTCCCCTTTTCCTTGTCCAAAAGAAGGCTGATTTAAAGAACAAAAATAACGGAGGGCCAGGGACAAACCGATACTGACTGCTCGCGGACCCGGCGCACCGCTTGGCTTTGTTACTGGAGTCCTCAACGTTGTTTTTATTGTGGCACAGCATTATTTACCAAGGCATACAGAGATTGACGATGGACTTGCGAAAAAGATATGCAAGGACCTTGGAATAGAACCGGTAAAGTGAGCCATTGATGGATGGACTTATGAGGGTTAGTTACTTATTTACAGTTGTCCCTGGGGTTACCCAGGATCCCCTTAAACTTAAAGATCAGCTTGGGATGAGGGAGTTAATTCTTGAGAGAATCTTCCCGTACATCTCACGTTCATTCTGTTCGATCAAATCTAGATGAAATTTCATCAGCTCATCAATGTAATTTTTTACTTGGAGAGCGAGCGGTTCTATCTTATTTACCTTATCACATAAATGCTCATACAACCTAATGATCTCTTTACGAGCTAAAGTATAAGACGGCCTTTCCTTCACGATTTCCTGGTAGTACTGCAATTTCAAAAACAAGAATTCGTCTTCAAGTAGATAGGCTTTCAGGAATCTATAAAACAACAGATCCCTATGGTACGAGTCGTTAATGAATTCAAGAATCTTTTCTTTGTAGTGGTCTAGTTTTTTTTGGCAATAAGTGTTGAAGAGTATGTTGATCATGTATTGTTCTAACCATGATTTGCCGGAGGCTAAAAGCCTATCCTTCCTGATCCGTTGGAATAGTTGACTCATGGCCTCGTCATATATTGATGGCATGCTTTGAAAAAGGAACTCCTTAACTTCGTATAAGTTTACGTGTTCATCTATTCCTCTTAGGTCGCAGTCTTCATATTTCTCAAAAATCATATTAGCACTCTTAAAGATGTTTCTGGTTTTTTCAGAGAGAAATATGTTTGTATATTTTCCGATACGTGAAAAAGACTCCACTCTTTTTGCATAGTTAATCTCGTAGCCTTCTATGCCTTCAATTTCTTCTTGATCGTTTGTAAATGCCGCCATTTGACCTTGGTTAATCCCGACTGCTAGCTCTATATGCTGCTTAATTTCTATGCTCTTTTCTAGCTCCACGAGTCGTCGCTTCCAGGCAAATTTCATCTGTAGTGCTAACTTGATTGCCGTCAGTACATCGTCTGCGTTATCTGGTTTGCTTGTATCAGTGGAAAACAATATAAACACCTCATCGCCCCGTGGTTCGATTTCTTTTCGATACGCCTTCTCGTTCACTTTGAGGCATTGTTCATTTTTAAAAAACTCACTATAAGCGGCCTTCATGGTGATACTAAACTCCCGAAGCCTCTCTGCATAATCCTCTATCCCCAATACCTTGCTGTGCATGGAGGAATTTACCAAATCAACAAACATCGCCGTGCAATAAATCTTTCTTGCTTTCTTATCGGTCATAGATTAATTCTCATTGCAAGGTATTTTCCGAGTCTATTGATAATCTCATTATTTGTCCGGCTAGTATAGTTATCCTGTAAATAGTCCAGTAAGTACCCTCGCATGTCGTCCTTTCCGTCCGATATTGAATGTGCTATATCAACTACGATCATTATTTCCAATACGTTTACCTTGTAACTCCTCAATTTATCACTAAACAAATTTATCAATAGCTCTCTCTTGCCGTTTCTCACGTTATAACTTATGGGGTCCTCCCTTCTGCTTTTTTCAGCTCCGAGGTATACGAATTTTAAGTTAAATTTTTCGCCCAGCAGCTCTGCCTCTCTGCTCTGAAACAGACTGGCTGGCAGCTTATATACATTCTCTTCAGCATCTTTCGAGACCTGCAGTATCATTTCGTCCTCAAAGTCGTCTATGTCCTTGCTAATAACAATTTTTACACCGTTGTAAAGCAACGCGAAATCTTCTTCCTTGAGCGCATTCTCTAAAAGGTAGGTGTCATTATCAAACCAGTCTTTCGGTTCACGCATGCTGAGCTTTTGGATGGCTTGGCCCCGCTTATCATCGGCACAGAAAAGCCTAATCTTTGTCTCGATGCTTTTAAATGTGTCTCCACGGGTAACTTCCCGGAGCGGTTCCAAAAAGTCATTTCTTAAGGTCTTTCGTTGATTATATGCCTCCCTGAGTTTCCTACTTAGGTTGTCGACCTCCTTGACAAAGGCCTGAATAAAAACCTGGAATTCTTTTTTGCTCTCAAGAAATTCTCTTCGCGACACCTCCAACATACCGCTTAGATCCTTATGAAAAATCTCTCCATACAGCCAACCCCTCAATGGGCTCTGAATTAATCGTGGCCTTAAGAATTCGTAATCGAAATAGTCATTCTCTTTGACCATAAAATTTTGGTTTCTCACTGTGAAACCATTTATTTTTTTGCCTTGCTCGCCCTCATCCTTGGTGAACAGATCGTCTACTCTTGCCAAAAGATAGAACTTAAAATCCTGCTCTCTTGAGTCGTTAATGAGCAGGTTCTCCTCGGTTATTTCCCTCAGGCGCCCGAAAGGAGGAAAATATTTATATAACTTCGTAAAACCATTTTGCTCTTGATCCTCCTGAGTGCTATCGGGAATGTAGCCCTCGTCGTTCACAAAGGCATTAATTATGCGGCACAATTTCTCATCATCAAAAAAGGCAATGAATTTGTCCTTCAGCTCTTTACTCTCAAACTTCGAGAAAAACTCATCGCTTTTTCGAAGAGGTAATGGTAATATCCTCCTGAGTTTTTCGATGAAAGTTGCGTCGGCTAAATCAACAAGAACCTGTTCTTCCACGCCTTGGAGGATGATTTCTGCGTATGTATTAAATCCATAGTTTGTTTTCAGGTCTTCATGATCCTGCAAAAGCCTATCAATTATTGAGCCGGACTGGGCAATGGCTTCCTCTTCGGGGGTCTGTTCGACGTCCACGTACCTCCCGAGCTCTTTGAGTTCCTGGTCTTCATTTTTAGGGTCAAAGAACCCGCTCGTATCAACACTGCAAAGTACCTGTTTGCCATCCTTAGTAAGGGAATAGATATATGCTTTTGATTTAGCCAGCTGCAAAATGGATATCAGGCCCAACCCAAAATGGGAAAGCGTTGCCTCCTGGTGTTTCTTTAAACCATAACCAAGGCTCTCAAATATTCTCTTGATCTCGTCGTTGTCAACGCCTGTTCCATTATCAACTATTGAGAGCCTTCTCTCGTCTCTATTGAAGGATATCACGACGCAGCTCGCGCTAGCATCCACTGAATTCGCCACGATCTCCCTTAATTTGTCTAGGGTAGACGAGTAGATCGCATCTGATATGGTGCCAATGATACCGCCCCGCGCCTTGATCTCCAGTTTCATTTTTCCCTCACTTTTTTCGGTGCTTATCTTTTTCGTAAATTACTCGTAGCTTGTTGATAAACTGCTCTTTGTTTTCCCCATAGATGCTGATGAATGCGTCTCTTTTATCTGATATCAGCCCGTTGCTATAGAAGAGCATGAGGGTCAACTTAAGAGCGCGTAGTAGTTCCGCGTCCCAGCTCTTGGAAATATGGGTCTGGCACTGCTGAGTATTCAAGGCATCGAGTGGACGGTAACGCATTGGGTAAGCAAAGGCGCCGAGCCTGTTGATTTCATTTATGCGATAGAAGAAATAATCAGGAGTGTCCTTTTCTGACTCGAAGTTGTATAGAACGTACACCCTGACATCTTTTTTGCCATATTTTCTCGCGAGTTCAATGGCTTTCTGGATATACCCGTCTTCAGAATGATTATCAAAAGCGAATCTGAGCGGCTTAATCGGAACATCCTTAAGGTCTTTTGCCATCTGCTCGTCAAAGAGACGGCAATCTAAGCCTTGATTGAAATCTATAACCTTAACGCCTCGTTTCTTAAATTCCAATAACTTTCGAATATCCTTCTCAAGGTTTGGTGAATAAAACCAGTTGTTGTCCCAAAAAACTGCTCTGGTATACAGAAGATTGATGTCTTCAGGCCAGTTGTCCTTTACGACGAACTCGGGCTCGTGTTCCTTCACGGCGCAGAAAGGACAATCATTAACGCAGCCCCTCGTAGCAAAGGTGATAGAATAATCAAGGTTTGGGAAAAGGCTGTAATCTGGCGGGCATGATTCAACGTCGTTCCTTAGCAAGCCCTTGTGCGGTTTTATGCCAGTCTGTTTTTCGATGGAGTCAGGGAGAAGGGTTGCCAGTATTCCGCCCACCCTTATTTCGGAATGCGGAAATAAAGATTTGTAGAACTCGATTGTCTCGACGACCTCACGCAAATAATAGGTAAAGAGTGTAGTTATGTAAATGATATCGTAATGCTGCCTGTACGGCTTGTAACTCCCACTAAAATCTAATGGATGCTTCAGCACGCCTGTTTGGCACTGTTCCGGTGTGTGTTTTATAAAATCGACATAATCCCCTCGCCGTTTATGCCAAGTTGATATCTTCATGAGACCGAGGGGAGGGTACTCCGTTTTATACCCAGGCTCAACCAATAGAATCTTCTTCTTCATCATCTCTCTCTCCTAAGAGGATAATATAAATCTCTGATATTTTACAGAAAATATCCGGGTTAATAACGAGAAGGGATTATCCCAGCCTTCCTTCCCTAAAGGCGGAAATATAGTCCATGCAATACTCGTCCTTGCCGGTAATGAGGAGGGCGGCCTTGAGTGCCCCGAAAAGCTCGTTGTCCGTGGGGTCCATAATAGCGGAATCCAGGCCCTGGGTATGGCGGCTACGAGGAAGGTCCGGTTTACGAGTTTCCTCTTTGGAAGGCCGAAGGATACGTTGGTCAGGCCGCAGGTCGTATGGAGGTAGGAGGGGCAGGCATCCATTTTCGGTTCATCCTTTCCGATTATGTGGTACTCTACTTGCGAGGGGAGCGGGAATGTCGACCGATCCGGCAAACGAGCAAACCGCGGCTTGCAGCAAAAAAGGCATCAG
>JBEKIG010000036.1:0-5253 GCA_050011875.1 Nitrososphaeria archaeon | reverse complement strand
GAGTCTCATCAGAATCGGAAGACTCGCCGTCATCAACAAGGATATCCTTGTCGGGCGAATAGGGGAGATAGACGCTGCCCGGTTGTTGCGGATAAAGCGCAAGCTGGCCGAATGGCTGATAGGGAGGTGACGGGCAAAGTGTTGTGTGCCCTGGAAAGCAATGGATCTATGGATGGGCCGACCAGAGACGAACTTTAGAACTTAGCCAAAAGCGCATTTCTTCGCCATCCGGTTGATCTCTTACGGGGAAGGCTTCTTTAACGCTTTCTTATCGTCTGCGACTTTTACCAGAGCTTTCATCCTTGCTTCCCGTTCGTGCCTTGTAATATACCATTCCTCAAATAAGGTTTCGATAAGCCAAATAAGAAGGCGAGCTTCGTCGGGATCAACATCGATAATAAGATTAACGTCTTTTTCCATGTGGGCACCGATGTTCCCCACCTGGCGTACGGAATCAATAGCGTCCCATGTTGTGGAATCGACTTTCGTTTTGAGTTCTTCGATCTCTTCGATCAAGCGTGGTTTTTTGATTCCCCAAAAATGACGGATCATCCCCTGAAGACAACGCCTACTTAGTGTCGCTGAAGCCTTGGGACTTTTGCTCATAATCGAACAGGCCTCTTCGTAGTCATTGCGCAGTTGTTCTGGTATATAGTCCGGAAAAGGTTTGGCCCGTGATTCCGGTTTCAGATCCCAGAAGTAAGTCTTCTTTCCTATTCTTTGCAGGCTCCGGTTGTATTCAAAAACACCTAAAGAAATTGTTTGTTGCCTGCATTCAGGATTGGGGCAGACAATTATTTGTAAGGAACTGTGATACCACTCATATTCTGGTGAGATATACAGCTCAGCGGTCATCAGACGAATGTCGGTGTCACCTATAGTACAATTGCGGTTACAGTAGGGACATGTCCACAAGCGACTCATCTTCCGATCCTCCTCTCCATGAGTTGAAACAAGAAATTGTTCCTTCAGCATTATAACGTTATGCACGGCACCGGACAACAGGAATGTACGGAGGTCTTGTAGCTTACCGATCTGCTGCCCCGGCCGCACTTCCTCGTTCAATTCGATTAGCCCGATCGATTGGCCGTATATATATTTTTTCACTTTCACAACTTGAGAAGGACGTTCGCAACGGAATGCGTCTTAAGAGGCGTGCCGGCAAAGACACTGCAAAAGTGGATGGGCCATAAATCGATAAAAACCACGATGAAGTATTACGTGGTTTCGCCGGAAGAGTTCGAACAGGAAGCGATTAAGCGGTTAGATGGGTTGTGTGACACCCAGGCGGACACTCCGGAAAACGGGGGATTGAAGGAAGGGGCGAAAAGCCTTGAAAAAATTGGTGGAGCTGAAGGGGATCGAACCCTCGGCCTCATGACTGCCAGTCGATTTTATAGGGGTAGCGATAACCCTATGGAGATTCACCTTGATAGGCCGTGCCCGAGAAAAACGAGAATAGCGAGACGGTAGATTCGCATGGATACGATGACAATTAGCAGCTAAAATTCATAGTTACTTCATAGCATGAGGGGGGTAGCAGTCCGAGAGGCGCTACCCCCTTTTCTTTTTTCGAGAGGGTAAACATGCGGGGGTGTTGCGATGACGTGCTCTATGAGGCGTATAATTTGTTCTACGGCCTATACTTGAAAGGGTTCAGGGGTAGCAGTCCGAGAGGCGCTATCCCTATTTTTTATCACCAAGTTCTCCAATATTGCCGGTGATCTGCCGAATAGCCTCTTCGGAGAGTGCTCTACCCCCTAGAATCTTTCCTTCTGAACTACTCTTGTATTCAAGCGCTTCAAGCCTTTCCGACAACTTATCTATGTTGCTTGAAAGTCCATTATAAACAGCGTTATTCTGAGAAAGAATTTTGGCCCGTTCAGTCCGAGCGTCAGCTATTTCTTTTTGCAACTGAGCAACAGTATAGCAGCGTTCCTTAACATCTTCCTGAAGTTCATCAAATTGATTCAACCTCTCATTCAGCGCAGCGACATCGTCGGTATGTTTATCAGCAACTGTTTTCAAATCAGCAAGTTTGGTTCTATCCTCCTTGCGTCTCTTTTTTAAGCTCGTAATGCGTTCTTTAATATAGATAAATCCGCTGCCAATCAATATCATAATAAGCCCTATTTGTAGGATAATAGTCTTATCAACATTAATTGTTTTTACTAAATCCCATATTTTCATAGCTCCCCACGCTCCATAAAACATTATGTTAAATATTGCGCTTATAACAAAAATCCACCAAGTTATCTTTTCCTTCATGCCCCACCCCCTCACGAGATGAGGCCATTCTATCTTCCCCCCAAACCTTTGTCAAAGTAATAATCACACAATATTTCCATTGACAGGCTCAAAATACCGTGTATAGATCGTCAAATACATTTAACCCCTTTGTCAGATACAATTGACCCCCTTTCCGGCTCTAATCGTAAACAATCTGATTGACTTCCCTTGGGGCGATGGTAGAATGGGGTAAACATCACTGCCAATCAAAAACGTAGTCTATCGAAAAGGAGTATGAAGCTATGGATCAGTCTCAGCTTGACCAGCTTTACTTCATAGATAAATACGTATATAACTGCCCATTCTGCAACAGACGAAACGTAAATTATCACGTGATCGGAAAGCACTCGTTCGACTGGACTGATGATAAGCAGTGCTTTGTCTATTTTACGAAATGTTCCTCATGCGGCAACACGTCGATGCATTTATCTTTCACGGGGATATCCATAAGTTACATCCGTCCAGACTTGGCCATATTTAATTTAGAAGATGTATCCATAGATGATTACTTCTTTTATTCCGTGCCAACTTCCTTTTTTGTTCTGGATAAATCCATTCCCAAAGTATTTCGGGAGTTAATTACCGAGGCCGAGGGGTGCCTTAAAAGTAATTTTTTGACGGGAGCTTCTGCTTGCACCAGAAAGGTAGTGTACGAGTTGGCGTTGAAGGAGAAAGCGGAAGGCGGCAATTATGAAGACAGGATAAAATCTCTAAAGGCAAAACGACCGGATGTCGATTCCACTTACTTTGACACCTTATTGGCGATACAGAAGGTTACAAGCGACAAAGTACACGAACAATCATATGATGGTTGGCAATCGAAGCATCTTAGAGTGATACTTTCTGCTTTGAGGGAAATCCTACGAGAAATGTATGTGGTTCCAATGCTCAAGGAACAAAAGCGCAAAGAAATATTGAAGCTTCAGGAAGAAGTGCTAGGTGATAAGAAAACATAGATAGAAGACTATTGGGTGTTGAAATGAAACTCTTCCTCCTAACTATTCTTCTCATGGTGGCGCTGCCCCTCCTTGTCTTTTCTGCTGATCAGCAAAAGGTTCAAGGAGGAGCACGTCCAACTGAAAAAGATATAGCAGCTTTAAGAGAAACAATCGAAAAAGTAAAGACTGATAATGCCAACCAAATTAGCTCTCTCCAACAAACCATACAGACCACGTTCAGCGGCGTTACGACTAGCTTGAATGCGGTAAACCATTTTCTTAGTATTGTCGCAATTGTCATGGCCCTGTTTGCCGTGGGGCTTGGTACATATATAGCGATCATGACAAGGAGAATGAGTAATAGTTACAAACAAGCTCAAGACCTATTGAACAAAAGCGAGTCTGTTAAGACTGAGATAGACCGTGTCAATCGGATGATCAAAAGTAATTGGTCGAAACTATACAGCGAAATAAAAGAAGAAGAGACCAAGTATATTATTGCAAGGCTTAAAGAAGAACCGCGGGATATAGTAAATTTCTCGACTATCTTAATGTGCAGGAACCTGTCGAACGAATACTATGCTGATCTTAAAGCGTCCTTTCAATCATTAACTTTGAATTTTACTGAAAATCAGTTTCGTCTTCCGTACATAGTAATCTTTTTTCAACATTACGCAGGTTTGTCACTTTTCGACGCTCAATTAGGGGATATTTTGAGGGAGAGCTATTATGTCTATTTCCAAAATGCATTTAAAAAGGACATTCTCGGCTCGGTTAGAGACTTGGTAAAAGCAAGTGTCGAGCGCGGTTTCAGGCAGGCAGGGAATGAGGTAATCCGATTTTTGAGTGCCCTGCAAATTATTCCACGCCCGCCGGAATTAGCGACAAGCTTCGAAGACGTGCTTAGTATCGTATGGGAGGGTTTAACAAGCAAAGAGAACCGATTCGCATTTTATCAGATGTTGCCCGACGAGGAACGTTTTCGACTCTTCAAGATAATCCACGGTAGGAAACTCATAGAAAAATACGGAACACCGGGTAACACCGAGAGTGAGAATCTAATTATGACTGAAATCAGGGAGCTGTTGAATAACCCACAGGGGATGACCTGACAAGGGAAACAGCAAGGATAGCCAGCCTGTCCATGAAATTAGGTTATCGGCTTGAGGCCGAGAATCGTCCCTTGACCAAAGAGGAAGCCTATATACAGCTAGGCCATAGTGCTTCGCTTCTTAGGGCTATTCTTGATTACATTCAATGAAGCCCCGCCATATACGAGGAGTCTGATGAAAATCCTGATGGTGTTATTGATCGTACTTGTATTTGTGATTGGTACCGCAGGAACACTTCATTGTGAAGAGCAAGAAGCTACTGGTAACGACCTTCTCAGAGATTGTTCTTTAGCTGTAGACATGGCTCAGGAAAATTATGTAAGCAAGGCCCTCAGCAAGAACAAAACCATGCCTTCTCAAAGCCAGCAGAATAAGGCGATGCAATGTCTGAGCTTTGTGGTTGGATTCAAAGATGCATTATATGTGAGCCAAATATATCAAGAGAAAAACGGAATTACACCATTTATCTGCCTTCCAGAAAACAACCTTAACAACGGACAAGCCGTCCGGATAGTACTCCAATATCTGGGAGATAATCCTCAGTTGCTTGATAATCCTCAGTCAGCCATTGTTTTCAATGCGTTCTACTACGCATTCCCCTGCAAGAAGTAGTTGCTTTTATTGAAAACACGGGGCTAGCATTTCAGAGGTGCTACCCCTATTCTTCTATTTTACCAGTAAGCCTATTCTCAAAATCTTTTAGAAACTTGACAAAATCTATGCCTAACGCCAGGCAGAAGGTTCGCAACTCAATGTAGGCGCACGGGGTCAGCCCTTGACTGAGGACAATTTCTCGGTGAATTCCACTTCAAAGTGCACCACATAGAGCCTGACGGAACACCTCGTGGGGCGTCTGGTAGTTGAGGCACTTCCTGGGTCTATTATTCAGCTTTTTCACTACCTGCGCAACTTCT
>JBEKIG010000035.1:0-5811 GCA_050011875.1 Nitrososphaeria archaeon | reverse complement strand
GCTAAGATGCCGATAAGCCAGTGATTCCTTCTGGTGCTCATCTCAGGCCCGCACTTAAAACATTGAAATGTTTGTTGCATTTTCATAGCTTCACCTTATTGCCTGCAATTCTATCGCATTAACATGACTTATACAATAAGCTCATATATCGGTTAGGACATTCGGCTACCGAGCTTAAAGGCTTCTGTCTGGGGTTTTTTGATTAGCCCAGGAAAGGCAATATGTCTATTTCAATGCGGGCTGGAAAATTCAGAAATCAAACTGTTATCATGGGCAGTATCTTTATTAGGATTGTGGTTGTGAAAATAGGGCCGGTGAATTGATAGCTTATTTCTTTTTTCTGAAATTCGTCCATAATATATGAGATTTGAATAGTGTATTACTGATGCTATGAATTGGCCGGTGCAATTTTAGTAGTGATTAACAAAGTGTGAGTAATAATAAGATAATATAGGAAATAGATTATTCACGTAAGAGATAATCGATAAGCTCTTCTAAAATCCTATAACGTATAGGATCGCTTAATGAAATATTTTGAATTAAACCATAATTTTGAAGTATCTGAAGTTTATTGTCTAGATCAGGATGATCTTCGTAATAGTATATAAGCCTGTTTCCTCCCGGATTATATGTCCATGTTTTTTTCAAAATTACAAGTTCACGAATTAACGGATATTCAATTAGATCCTGACGCATTTCAGTGAGCAAGTCTGGCATAAGCCGTTCCAATTTTATGAATTTTTCATCGATAGAAGACTCTTTGCGTTCCTTTTGTCTGAAATCAGTCACAGAAGCTATAGGCTTATTAATATTAGTGTGATCGCTGTCAGTGAGGCCTACAAAATTACCTGTATTCATCCATCTCTGGTTCGCAGAAATATCTGCAATATCACAACCTGCATTTTTTAATTTAGTAGCAAGCTCTTGCCTCTTTTGCGGAGAGTTGTCAAGATTCGTTATATGCAAACCACTAATATCGCTAAATGGACGTATTTTCCCTACTTGCACCAGAATGGTTCTATCCTGATTTCCAGTCATTGCCATGCCAGCCTCAAATAGGACATTAGGCCTTGGTTGTGGCGTATATTCTTTTTCGTGTTGTTCATCATTGTTCTGCACAAACTCATCTCTAAGCTTAGCTATGTCATCGCCACTAAACAAGACAACTATTGCTTGCGCTTCCCTAAAAGCTGTGGACACGATATCTTGAATCATAGGGGTTGGTTTGTTGGTTAAGCTAATCGCTTGGTTCCATTCAATAGGTTCAAGTCCTATAGCACGTAAGAAATCAGTCATTGAATCGAGTAATGCCTTATTCCTGCCATGTATTACAAATACCTTTTTAGTGTTTATACTTCTGTTTGCTGTTTTAGGGGCAGCAATCGTTCCCGGTATAACAATATCGTCATATAAATCTACTCGCTTCATTATCGATTTCAGCATATTCAGACGTTTATCAATCTCATTCCGAAAATTGTCTAAAGGATCGAAGGCATAAGAACGAACTGCCCTCTGGAATTCGTCTGCCATCTTATTGGTACTGAATGTTCTAAGTAATACCTCTTTTGTGAAGTCGTACCATAAGTCCAGCTTGTCTTGAGCCTGTTTGACTTCAGCATCAGTTTTGACTGATAGTACCGCAATAGCTTCGCCTTCTTCGATTTGTATCTGCAATTTAGCCTTGGCTTCTTCTTTCCCTACTATCAATCGGTCCGGCTTTTGCTCATTAATTTCCTTTTTCACTATTGTTATTTACATGCCTCCAATTCCTAGTCACAGATTATACACCTGCACACTTTGTAATGGTATACCCAATAATTGAACATGGTTAATGATCCCCTAACTATTAGTGTGATG
The DNA here is from genome assembly GCA_050011875.1 of Nitrososphaeria archaeon. Taxonomy (GTDB): domain Archaea; phylum Thermoproteota; class Nitrososphaeria; order JACIWG01; family JACIWG01; genus JBEKIG01. The sequence goes on along the minus strand of JBEKIG010000035.1, from coordinate 3,954 downwards.
CTCTCATTACCCCTTTTTGCACAAAATTGCACTCAGCCCGTATCTAAAATATGCCGACTTTGCATTGTGAGTAGAAATTCTTGTCTATCATCCAGCATACGACAGTTCCATGTTTGCGTAGATACAGGTATATTGACTTTACGATAATATTATAACTATAAAAATGGGGGACGGGATTTTATCCAGCAATATATTTCCAGGTCCAACGGAGGCAAACAAAATGCTTTATTCAACTGACCAGCGCAAACCTTAATGTTATTTGGCAGCAACTCTGACTAAAAGATGGTAGACTGATATAAGTCAGACTGATTGGTGCACTGTATTTTTCTGGGAGGGATCCAAATATGCAATTAAAATCCTTTGAGATCAAATCATATCGTTCATGCATAAGAACGAAATTTCTTCTTCAAGATCAACTCACAAGTTTGATAGGTATTAATGGAGCGGGAAAAAGCAATATTTTAAGTGCTATGACTCTCTTGAGAAAACTCTGTAGTGCTAGGCTTTCGATGAGGGATATGGTATCTTCTTCACGAAGTGAATGTCACATAACTGCAACAATTGAAGACCAGAATAAGTCCATCTTCATAAGGGGAGCTGTAATATATGAAACTGATGAACGCAATTATGACGACGTATATTACTCAGACCTTAAGTTCAATTTTCGCGACTTTGGCTACTTTCCAAGAAAATGGCTTCGTATTCCTATCCAATTTTTCGGCCGTCCCGCTACATCTACCTCAATTGCTGAGTCAGAACAAGACACACGGGGAACAGATATTTTAAGGTATCTTGTAGCAAGAGATGAAGATTTTAAGCTAATAATCAAATCCAAAAAGATACGGGAATTTCTCTCGGACGTTGCGGGTTTCTTTGATGGGATCAAGTACTATAGCGCAAGCCAGTTCTCTGATCCTTCCCGGTGCCCGGTTTCAATCGAATTAGAAGAGGATCGCCCAGTACGAAAATATCGTCCTAGTACTGGACATGATCAATTTATCCTAGACTTATATAAATCGTGGAAAGTAAACGATACTCAATACAAACGATACTTAAATACTGTCGGCAATAATGGAATTGGATTGGTAGATGCCATAGATTTCAGAAACCTTGAAATGCCATCGAGCTACTATAAAGTACAGGCGGGCGGAAAAACAGAAAAGATTGAGAGAAATAAACTTCTAGTAGTTCCTACGTTTACGATCTGTAACACTCAACTTTCCCCAAACCAACTTTCGGAAGGCACATTCAAGACTCTGGCACTGGTGTTTTATATCTTAACTGATGACAGTAAATTGCTGTTAATTGAGGAACCCGAAGTTTGCGTACACCATGGTTTGCTAAATAGCATCATTTCATTGATTAAAACTCAGTCAAAGAAGAAACAGATTGTCATGAGTACACATTCTGATTTTGTATTGGATCATCTTGATCCTGAAAATCTCTTGCTCGTAAAGTGGGTGCCTGCTAAAGGCACCATTGCTACGCCATTGGATAAATCGATGAGCAAGAATGAGTATGAAGCATTGCGACTGTATCTCAAGGAGTCAGGCAATCTCGGAGAATATTGGAAAGAAGGGGGATTCGGGAATGGTTAAGAAAACCCCTAAAGTTGGTGTGATTGCAGAGGACGAGTCTGATGTGGAATCCATAACAGTCCTTATTCATCGTATTGCAAATAATGATCGAATAGGTGTAAAAGGACGTGTTGGAAGAGGATGTGGCAAGCTTAGGCGGAAGTGCCACGCGTGGGCAAAGGAATTAAGTCAAGGCGGTTGTTCCTTGTTAATTCTCGTACATGACCTCGATAATAATGATCTTAGAGATTTGCGAAAAGAAATCGGAGACAACCTCAATCCTTGTCCGATAACAATTTACTTAATTTGTATACCTATTCAAGAATTGGAAGCTTGGCTATTGAGCGATCCTGAGGCAATTAAAACTGCCATGCATCTGAAGCGCACTCCCAATGTCAAAGGACCACCGGAAACAATTAATTCGCCCAAAGAACATCTAGCTGACTTAATTGATAGGGCTTCCGACAAAGAAAAGATATATATGAACACGAAACATAACTACCAAATTGCAGCGAGCATTTCAATTGACCTAACGCGTCACAAGTGCAATTCCTTTGTTCCGTTTTATGATTTTGTACAGGCTTATCTGCTAACATAGAGATATAATAATAAGCCTCAATCTCTGAAGACATAAGCACCAAAGGGCTTCGTAAGATGTTAATTTCAACGTTTGCTTCAAGCAGCCCATATTGTCTACTCAAAATCCTGAAAAAATCCTGTTAGCTTCGAAGAGAATCCTGCAACAATCCTAATCCTAGCGGACTCATTTTCTCAATCCTATAGGATTTTACGTTTACGCACTTAAACCTATATAGAGGTTTATAATCCTAGATAAGTACTGACACCCGTCTCAATTTTTCAATCTCGAAATTAGGTTCAATATACCTACAACGACAGCCGTAAGTGCTATGATACCAGTTATCAGCCATGCCCAAAACTTCGTATCTGAGATAATTTCAATATCTGCTATTTGTGTCCCAAATGTTTCCCTGGATGCTATTATCTTGCCATCCAGACTCGTGTCTTGTAATACCAAGTAACACTTGAATGCATGTGGATGTATGAAATTTTCGCCATATTTGATAGCTATTGTCTTTGACCACCATTTACCTTTTTCAAATTTATATTTTGTGTATTCTCGGTTAGTTTCTTGGAAATATTGCGATTCGTCTAAAAGAAAGACGTCACCATATTCTTCAAATTTGATTTCATCTTCTTTGGACGATCCAGAATGTAAAATGATAGGAGGCTCATAGCGTAATACCCCCTGCAGCCACTCTTGGTCTTCATATAAGGATTTTAAATATAAACGAATTTTGATTTCTCTGCCGGTTAAATAAGGGAAGTTACGTAATACTGGTATTTTGTGCCAACCTATCCCCGTTGCTTTGTAAGCAAAACCAAATTCTTCACCACGATAAAATTTATTCATATATGTATGCTCCTTGAAATCGTTTACCCAGAAGGGGCTGTTATATTTTCCGCCAGTTGCCTCCGATCAAGCGGAGTATATCACTTTTTGTTTGGAGGCTACGTTAGGTTGCATAAGAACATCAAATTATGGGTTGCTGTAATACTTGAGTCTGGATTACAAGAAAAAGAAATTCGGAATAGGTTGAAAATCAAAGGGGTGGATACTGTAATTTAGCAGGAGTCTGACAAGTATCAATCATGCGATGAGTGTAAAATGAAAATCTATAATTTAGTGAAACTACATAATAATAAACAAAAAGCAAGGACTAACTGTACGAGTAGAATAGCTTTTGGTGCCCCCAAGGGAATTCGAATCCCTGTGTCCAGCTTGAAAGGCTGGTGTCCTAGGCCTCTAGACGATGGGGGCATTGAATTAAGGATAGATAGGCAGGGCTTCAAGGCCCGCCGTCTCAGGAAAACCAAACATTATATTCATATTTTGAATAGCTTGTCCAGCCGCGCCCTTAACCAGGTTATCAATACAACTTATAACCACGACGCGGCCCGTTTTCTGGTGCATGGTCGGGTAGATCAGGCACAGGTTGCTGCCCCAGGTCTGCTTCGTTTCGGGAGGCTGCTGCACCATGCGCGTGAAGGGCTCCTTGCGGTAATAATCGCTATAGACCTTATCCAGCTCCTCTTTGCCGCCGGTAAGCTTCCCCGATTTGACCCTGGCATAACAGGTACTCAAAATCCCGCGCGTCATGGGAACGGTGTGCGGAACAAATGTCACCGACACGTTGCCCGAAGGGCAAAGATTATCGAGCTCCTGCAACATCTCGGGCTGGTGCCTGTGGCCACTCAAGTTATAAGCGCGCACGTTGTCGCTGGCTTCGGAGAAATGCGTGGGCAATGTAAGCGTCCTACCAGCGCCGGAGATGCCCGACTTGCTATCGACAATCAA
>JBEKIG010000034.1:0-5916 GCA_050011875.1 Nitrososphaeria archaeon | reverse complement strand
TGGCTGCGCCTGTAAGTTATTCATTACTTACGGTTCGCTGCTATTTCTTGGAGTTCTTCGGTAGAGAAGCCCTTATGGGGGTCTGCTGGTCTATACCCAAAATGACACTCTATCGTAATTCTATGTCCTTGCTTTGAATCAGATTGTACCATATTCTGTGACCTTATGATTTATACCAGAATGTCCCATTTAAAGGCTCTGTTCATCAAAACAAGTGTTATTTACCCCACTTGTAAATTTACAACATTTTTTATTTTTCGGATTGGAAGCAGAAACTCAGTAGGGAAAGGAATACCTGAGCAGAACGGTTGTATTTTTTATTATATAAAGTATGGGAGTTGACTGTTGCCTTAAGCATTGTTTCGGGAGATTTATGAGAATAGAGTTAAGCGTTAACGGTCCAGGGTCCAAGCCTTAAAGCCTTTATTGTTTATTGTTGTTGTGCATCCACAATGGACGATGGTGGACAAGTGGACAAGTGGCATGAATCAATCAATATTCAATATGAGATTAGCTTTAGCTATTATGCTTAGACTGTAGGCTTTAGAGTGTAGGCACGAGAAAGGCGTTTAAGTATATCTATTATGCATGAATTTCACACGAATACACATTAAAGCATATTGCTTATGTCTACAGTATGCACTAACCTTTATATGAGTCGGTCCTATTACTCTCTGGTAAGGATGTGAAACCCAAAAATGAGCAACCAAGAAATAAAACCTAAATGTTTCGGCAACCTTAAACAAGATAGTATTTGTCAAGGCTGTGACTATTACCAAGACTGTTTAGAACAATGCATGAATGTAAGCATCGCAATAAGTGAACGTGACTACTAATGAATAACTTAGACTCTATCAAAGCTATTATTGAATATTACCTATCTAATACTAATGATGGTGATTATATCCTTCAAGCACTAATACTAAAAGAGATGTTACCTCAAGGATGGTGAAATAAAAATGAGAATAACTCTATACATATGCAAGGATTCAATCCTAAAAGATAAAGATAAGCTATTATTACTTGAAGACAACAAAAACATATTAATTCAACATTACCAAGGCTTAACCGTTCAAGAAGGCTTAAAAGTCTATTATGTGGCTAAAAATGGTCAAATCATATACGATAATGTGGAGACTTGGACCATATTAGGCGAGAACATAGATACAACCTTAGCCAAACAAATAAGCCTTAACATAAAAAGCCTTACTAATCAAGAATCACAACTAATAACCTTTAATGCTAAAACCTATCCACTATTTCAATAAAAGCACTATTCCTAACTAAAAAAGCTAAAAAGCCATGATTCAACAATAACCAGTATAATAGGGATTGCAACCTTAGCCTTAACAATCTTAGCCTTAAGATAAAATCCTAACTGATGAGAGTTTAAAACTCGAAACTTAGCCATTTTTAGCTAAGTATTAGGATGTGATACAAAAATGCAAGACATAGAAATAAAACTTAGTCCCTTTCCGATAGATAGCTGGTTTATTAGTTATGAAGACAGCTATAGGTTTGGAACGGTCCAGGGTGTTATTTATACACCAAGATTCTTTAATAGCGTAGAATGTGCAGAGTATGAGAAGGAACCGAAACACTTAGAGAAAACAGTCTTATCTATCACACACGAAACCCTTCATAAGTGGTTATTTGAAGAGGAAAGCGAACAAACAAGCAAGGCATTCGACAACATAGACAAGGATAAGGATAATAGAAAGTACTTAATAACAGACTTGGAGAACTGGTAAAAATGTCAGAGTTAGAACTATTAGAACAATTTAGCAAGGTCAAAATAGCAGAGACCCTTGATTATTATAATGTATCAAATAGAACAAAAAAGAACCAAGTTGTTCCAATTGGGTCGAACTCTTTAAATATCCCCTCAGATACTTTAGAATCATACAAAAATGTGAAATAAAAACCAAGGAAGTGAAAAAACAATGTCTGAAAAACCAAGCAAGGAAGAATGGATTGCAACCTTGAAACTACAGAACAAAGCAATCGTAGAATATAGACGATTACTCCAAGCTGGTCGCTGGTGTAAGCTGGAACTCACAAACAATGGCGCAGAAATAGTAATCTATGACGCAAAAAGCCTACATAGTGAAACTCCAACAATGAGAGCATTAGGCATACACAAATTAGAAAAAGGCGAATACACAGTCGTAAACGGTCAATGTGCTAACGGACATACAGAAGACTATCGCTTAAGACTTCACATAGTACCATTAAAAACAGGTACTTTTGAAGGCTGCCATTATGAAGAGGTCCAAGTAGAAAAGGTCATACGAGCACAAGAAGCAAGAGAAGCAATCCCCGAGCACACCGAGATAGTAACAGAAAAGAAACTGGTGTGCCACTAAACTCCCTGATGAGTTCAAACAGAACGAAACACCACATAGCAGAAAAATCCTCAAATACTCGCTAAGTCCCTGAGTTCTCTAACTCTCGTAGGGTAAAGCACTTTGAGAAGTACGCTAAGATTTATTTGTGGTGTCGGAGTTGATAAAAATGTTAGAATTAGAAAAACAAATCACAGAACAACAAATCCGCTATTGCAAGAATATGCTCAATAGAGGAATATACCAGCGTGCTGAAGTCGCAAAACTGCTACCACATGACTTGACTGGGGACCAGAACCTTAAAGGCTTGGCTTGGCTATTCAAACAGGCATTCCTTAAAAACTCGCCCTTTGGATTCAGAGAACAGCAGATAATTGCAAACTTTGCGAAATTCGAGCTAATTGACTTCATTAACACACAAACACAAGAAGGCTGTGCTGCTTGGTATCAACCAGTCTACAAGGTCATAGACAAGCAAGGAAACTATTTCAAGTATGTGTATGACTGGCAGAAGGTGAGAGTACTATGAGTCAAACATTCAAGATTAACGACAAGCTAACCATAGTCTGCCGAGCAGAAAACACTCGATACGGATTCAGACACATAGCAGAACTCTTAGACGAATACTGTAGAGCTACAGGCATCACCGCTAAAGTCTGTTACTATAACAGAACTTGGGAAGCATGGAGATTCCAGACTGTAATCTGTAAGCTGGTAGAAAAGATACCCGAGAGCACACTATCAAAAGAAGAAAAAGCGTTCTACTTAGCTAAGATTCATGACCGTTAAACTAACCTTACTCTAACCTTAGAGTGTGTGGTCAACCATGTAGCAAATAAAGAAGCTCCCTGTCGAGCTATTGCAACATAGCGAAACTTAGCAGTATTAGATGCTAAGTCGGAGTGATACAAAATGAGTGAACAAAAAGGTTTAGGAACAATAAGCGGATTCCCGAAACTTACCTTTGTTTGTGGTGAGTGTGGATTCACCAGTAAGACTTCTGGAATGCCAATAGAATGCCCTAAGTGCCATTTCGACCCCCGACCAAAAGAGAGGGAATCAAAATGGTAGCTGACGCATTAGTAAATAAAATCATAGCCTACGAGAACGGTGAAATGTCTCCCGAAGATACGGTAAGTTTCTTCGCTGACCTCATAAAGACTGGTGATGTTTGGAGTCTTCAAGGACATTACGGAAGAACAGCAGCGAGCTTCATAGAGAACGGTGTCATAGACAGAAAAGGAAACATACTACAAGAGGTAGAAATTCCATGAATGAAATAATAGAGTTCTGCACTTGTGGACACACCAAGAACCAACATAACCCGAGCAGACTTCTTATTTGCTACATGGTTGTTCTTATTGAAGGTCATGGAGACTGTAAACTCTGTGGCTGCGAGAAATTCACTTGGCATCATAACAAAACTCTCCCTCTGAGGCTTCAACAATGACTACACTTAAAGAAACCATAGAATCTATGCGAGAAATAGCATACAAATTCGACCAATTAGGTTATCAAGCGCGTAATGTAGGAATAGACTATAAAGCTAAAGAATACTTTGAAGCTGCTATTCTATTACGTAACGCTGCTGACAAAACGGAGTATGTGTTATCATGATCGAACCAACTAAAGAACGTAATTGCAAGACGTGTTGGAGATTTAATGCTTCATTCTGCATCTGCGCCCTAACAAATGATATGATGCCAAGAATAGTCTTAAAAATCTGTAATAAATATGTTCCGATACCTAAAAATAATATCCCTGATATACGTAGCAAAGGCATTACTGAATGCACAACTAAATGCTATGAGTGCTCTGACATAGACTGCCCGAGCCACCCGATTAATAACGAGGAATTGCCATGAGACTATTCTACCTCGGAATAGCTGCTATCGTAGCCAATGCTACGGACCTGTTAACTACTCTCATAGCCTTAACTCTCAAAGCTGGCGTAGAACTTAACGGATTATACTACACACTTGGACCTCTTGGATTCTTCTTAGTGAAGATATTCCTACCAATGACTACAATAGGTGCTGGCTTAATCTTAGCTACCAAATACAAGTTCTCTGGTGTTAGTACTGGCTTCGGTGTACTGTTCATAGCACTCACAATAATCTTTGCCTTTGCAACAATCAACAACATAGGAGTAATACTCAATGTCATCTAAATTCGACAAGTGCAAACATAAAGGTCCTTGTGACTTAGACTGTGACCATTGTTTCTCTAACCCTAACTACAAACCTTGGAGATAAACAAAAATGTCACGCTTAAACCTTCAAAAACTCCGAAAAGAATATAGCTCTCTTCCAACACTAACACATCATCCCGACATAATTTCTCATGGACAGAGAAATATAAACCCGAAGGGGTACTATAAAAATGGGAAAAAGAACATACATCCGACACACTTGGAAAGGTAAAGCTACTCTAACAACTTGGACACAAACAAGATGTCTAAGGTGTCAAAGATTCCTTTCCAACAAACAAATCAAATATTGTAAACGATGCTCTGAATTAATAACTAAAATCAAACATCAAATAGATAGCAAACTCTATCGTGTTAGACATAAAAAGAAAGTAAATCTACACGATAGAGAACGCTATCATAGCAGATTCAAGAAACCAAGGAGACAAGAGTATGCCAAACGACAAATATAATCCAAGATGCTACGGATACCCAAGAGGACTATTCTGTAACAAGACTCCCCTCTGTCCATTCCACAACGCTTGTTACCCTGATGCTCCCCGACCTAAACAAGTAAAAATCTTCCTAACCAATCGCCCTAATGCTTCTGTCCCTGACCCTGACCTCAAGTGCATCTATAACTCTGACAATCCAATAGAAATATGGGTAGAAGATAGACTCATATACAAATCCTTAAAGAAGGTGAAAGAATCTCCCTCAGACACAACGAAGCAATAGGCTGTTCTGTCGAAGACCAAATAAGAGCTAAGTTTCCTACCGCATTCAAAGCTGCCAAGGGAATGTCCTATGACTTCTCTAACTACACCTACATGATTGAAGTTAAAAGCTGTCATCTACATATCAAAGGAGACAGAAATAGATGTGGTGAGGTACAATGGATGGAATTGTCTTCGGTCTTATCATAGGCTTGCTCATATTCATCTACATTGGAATGCTACATAGCAGCTACAAGATGACCAAAAAGAAAAAGAGAAAAAGAACTACTGCTCAGAAACTTTACCGCTATTGTTAGAACAGAGTTGGAGTGTAAGGACTAATAACTGGTGTTAGTCCTAACACGAAATCTCCTGTTGCTTTTAATGAGCCATTGGTATGCGTCTGGAAGTCTGGATTAGTTGCTCTGACTATTGTTGTATAGCTGTCGAGTGTGTTTACTGGAAAGCTGCTGAACGTATCATCTGTTACTTGCAAAGAGGTCGTTGCTCCTGTCTTACTGAACCTATGAATAACTTTGCTGATTCTGAACCATCTGTTTATCTTGTACCTGACTGTGTTCTGGTCGGTCCATGTGATTGTAGGTCCTGATATGTTTGTTACTACAAACACTTCCCATGTAGATGTGTTTACATAGTAGCTACCGAG
>JBEKIG010000033.1:0-12385 GCA_050011875.1 Nitrososphaeria archaeon | reverse complement strand
ACACAATCTTATAGGCGCGCCCTAAAGTCCGCTCCTATAAAAAAAGGTCGGTTTCCATTGGAAAGTGAGCAAAACCGTCACATCTATATAGTATGAGATAAATATACTCCTATTATGACACGAACTATACAAATTGAAACAAAATGTTATGAGGTGGAAAGTAATGAACTTAAACCGATATGTGATAACGGGCATATCTGTTATCGTGGTTATGCTAATGGTTGGTGTTACAGCATGTGTAAATATTGTACCGTTACACGACCAAAATAAAAACATCGTGACACCAATAAAACAAGTTACGGTTAATACACAACAAACAAAGATGTCACAAACAAGCGTTAAAACACCAATAACAGCACCAACAGCTAAACCGACACCTGTTCAAACGGTTTATAACTCACCTAATAATGGTGTGCGTATGCCTGATTTACCCGAATATAAAGGTAATTTGCCAACTATCCCGCCGACTACAACACCTAGACCAATAAGTAACCCCACTTCAACAGCAAGACCAATATAGAGGATTGAAAAACGCCATTTTAGAAAAAGGAGGTCGTATAAATGTCCGATTTAGAAGCACACAAGAAAAGCTTGGAGTTATTGCTAGATTACTACGAAGCAAACAAATATGATCTTTGCATTGACTTATATTACATAAATGAATCAGCTTGCAATGTGAGGCGGGAAGTTAAATCACTGAAGCAACACCTTGACCAAAATCACAACGCCGTCAAAGGTGCTGTTTTTAATGAGTTTGTTATTGCAACTCTTGATGATTTAGACGCAACAATACAGGGTATATGGAAGAAGATGCAATATATAACGTCTGGGAGCTTTTAAATGGTTTACACAGCTGCGCAAAAGAGGCGCGATACCAAAAATAAATGGAAGCGTCGAATTGAAATGCTCAAAAGGCAAGAGAACGAGATCAGCTTATTATTGGAGAGATTTCAACACGATAGAGATTTAGATAGCGACGCATATATCGTACCAAGAGGTCGTCTTTTGCTTATGCTTCGCGGATATGGTGAAGTAATAGAGGGCTATAAATGGATGCGTGAATATTTAAGCGGAGGTTAATATGATAAATTCAATAGATCCAACAAACCTACTAAGTTTTTGTGCTCAAACAACGATATGGGCGCATGATATGCCGGATACAGTTCTTGATGAACTTGTCAGCGTTAAGCACACGTTAGACACATTTTGTACAAATAACGATGATCCTTTATACGAAGGTGTCATGGTATTATGTGACTCTATGATTGATCGAGTTATTGACGTTTTAACAACTCCACCAGTAGAGCCGGAAGTTGAAGAACCTAAAGAAGAAATTGAGGAAGTGACAGAAAATGGCATCAACAGTCGATCAGATTGATGCGCTTTTCGGAGAGGCTTATAGCCTTTTGTGGAATCATCTTAGCGCAATAGCACCTGATGATATTTGGAAAGCTTCATTGATTCAAGCAACAGCTCATTTACACGCCGCATGGCAATACTACTATATGTATTTTGAAGTATAACGGAATAAATGACAAGTAAAAGGGGTTTCACCTCCACCTTTTACTTGTCTTATTGTTTTTAAGAGGTTAGATAATGTCAGCAAATTATGTTTATCAAGTGGTAGCCGGTTCTATTGGTGACTGGAATTTAATAAAAAATAATCATTTTATAGACGTTGGCACAGGTTGTCATGGCTATCGTCAAGCAAACCTTGGAATTGTAGGCACATGCAATCAATTAGGGCTTACACCTATGGTAATGAGCGGTAACGATGGCACAAGTAACTCTGCCGGAGAAGATCCAAATACTGTTGGCGCTTACCTTAGAAGCTTGGGATTTCAAGCTGTTGGTGGCGAATCAACAGAAGAAGGGGAAGCAAACGCTTTAGCCTCTCATTTAGCCTTTGAAACTTGGGGAGGTTCATACGGAGAAGGCGATCTTGATCCATTCTTAGCTTATCGTCTTGGAGCCGGTAAAAAGACAAATTGGGTTGCTTATCTTGAGCCTTATACAAATTATAATATGTACGTACAAGCCACTATTAACGTTTGTGTAAAGTCTTGGGATCTAGGGTGTAGTGAAGTTGGCGTATTGGTTGCACAAGGAAAAGGAAACCTTAATGACTACATAAATATCGCTAATGGTGTAATTGCAGCTAGAGGTAAGTTTTCGGGTTTCTGTTTCTGGACGGGTTGCATTTACAGCACTAACGATATAATAAACAACACTATGGGAATTATTCAAGGTTTACAAGCACGTTTTCCACCTGAAACTAGAACAATGGACGTTAGGCTTAAAGGTGGATCTCAGCCAACGCCAACGCCAACACCTCAACCAGTAAATAAAACCCCTTATTGGAATTTGCTTTTTGATTAATGGCGTAATATGCCATTTACAAGCTCTGAAACAGAACGAGCATATGTTTCTAATATGCTCAACAATTATTATAGAGCTGGTATTCTGAACGGCGAAAGCCGAAGTGCTCTATATAATAACACAATAGGAACAGATTTAGGCATACGAAAAACAGACTCTTTAGCTATTTCAAGAGAAGCAGATGCACAAGCGGCGGTTATTCAATCTTTACGAGATTTGCCTAGTGGTTCACCAATTCAACAGGATAATATGCTTCAAATGAACGCTAATGGTCAAAAAGACTATATGTATAAGGTTGAAGCGACAATAACAAACTCTGATGGCTACCTTTTGGATCAAGGGTATTATCCTCTTTGGTCAAACGCCATATTAACTAAAGAGCAAATTAAGAACGCTGTCGAATCAATCAAAGTGACTGACGAAGGGAGTGACATAAACATTGCAAGCGGTGACGTTACCGAAGCTTTCAGAAATACAGCATAACAGTGAGGTAGCTATTATACAGCTACAAAAATCACAGCAACAATCAAATAGGATTAAAATAAGAGAGATTAAACCGACTAAAGAACACACAAGCAAGAAGCTTCCTAAGCTTATGTTTGTGTTCGACACAGAAGCAGATATTGAGGATTTAGAAAATGGAATACAACGTCAAACTTTTAGAGTCGGATACGGGCTTTTCACTCGCTTTTATCCCAACGGACGACAATACGAATCAGATTACCGTAGATTTACCGATGCTGAACAATTTTACGATCTCCTTGAAGCGTACAGTAAGCAAGGAAGTAAGCTCTACTGCTTTGCTCACAATATTGGATACGATTGGAGCATCACTGGAATCCACAAAACCCTTATTGGACACGATTGGGGTACAAACACCATAGCGGATCGAAAAGGAAACACCGTTATAAAATATACTAAGGGTGCTCACACGATCTTAATGATCGACACCCTTAACTTTTTTAAGATGCCGCTTTCAGCGTTAGCGACAGCTTTCAACCTTGAAAAAGGCTCTGTTGATTTTAGGCACGTCAAGGAAAAAAGTCTTGAGGATTATTGTAAAAACGATGTTTATATTCTAAATGAGGTTATGCGAAAATGGCGAAATGTATTGTTGGAAAACAATTTTGGCGCCTTCAAACCCACCATAGCAAGTCAAGCCCTAGCAATATTTAAACAATTATATTTGAATGAACCGATAAAGACAAATCAAGGACTAAATCAAAAACAGTTAGAGAGACAAGCTTATTATGGTGGACGAACTGAAGCCGCTTTTATTGGAAACTATCAAGGCAAGATATGGAATTTGGATATAAACAGCGCTTATCCAAGCGTCATGCGTGATAATAAGTTTCCTGTTGAGTTTGTAAAAGAATGTCTTAAACCTAAAATTGAGGATGTGACAAACCTTGATAATAAACACTGTTGTTTCGCGGAGGTCGAAATTGATACTCGTAAACCGTATTATCCAAAACACGAAAATGATCGTCTCCTTTTTCCCGTTGGTCGATTTGTTACATGGTTATGCGAGCCGGAGCTTAAAGTTGCAATCGAAAATAAGCACGTTAGACGTATCAAGCGCTTGTTTGTGTATAAAGCTCGATTATTGTTCAAAGACTATGTTACAGAGCTATACAGAAAGAGGCGAGCGGCCATTGAGAATCAAAACCCCGCTTTAGCATTAATTTATAAGTATCTGCTAAACTCACTATATGGCAAATTTGGAGAATATCGCAAAGAATGGCAACCAAAACGGGAAAACGGCGGTCATGCTGATGGTTCTGAATATGTCGGAGACATTGAATCATTAACCGTCAAGAAAGTTATCCATTTTGGAGGGCTTGAATATGAATACGTCAAAAAAGAAGGAGCTACACACAGTTTTCCCCTTATATCGGCCTTCGTTACTTCGTATTTACGGGTTAAGATGCTACAAGCTATGCAAATTGCTGGCAACCGTAATTGGATTTATTGCGATTCTGATTCTCTGTATGTTACAGATTTGGGTAAGCATAATCTTGATCCCTTTATTAGTGACAGCAAATTGGGTTACTGGAAAATTGAGAAAATCGGAATAAACATGGTTATACGCGGCTTAAAGGACTACCTTTTTGCTGGAGAAGAAAAGCTAAAGGGTGTGCCTAAAGACTCAAAGCAGCTCGATAAGAACACCTATGAGATAATGCAATGGCAAAGCATGCATAAGACGATTTGTGAAAATAAATATGGATCTGTCGAGATCGTGCCTATGATTAAGAAAATGGAGAGAGTCTATAATAAGGGCTTTGTCAATGCTGAAGGATGGGTGTATCCGATAGTTATTGAAGAATTTACGTAGCTTCATTTATTGCTTCTTTTTGTTTATCGGTAAGCTTTGGTAATAGCTCGTCTAGCTTTGCCAATGCGTCTTTAACGTCTTTATCTAGTAATTGAAATTTAGGTCGCGGCACTTGTCGAACCTCCTGTTGTGCTTGTACCAGCTATCATAAGTTGAGCATACGCGGCAACTTGCGCGTCAGTGTAACCTAATGATAGCATTTCATCGTACCATGTATTACTGTCAATGATCCCGTCTATGTACATCTTTTTAAGCTCTGCTTTTGTGAATGACTTAGCCTTGCCGCTAGAAGTTGTTATCGGAGCGATAACGTTTGCTTGTGGCTTTTGCATGGTTGCATTTTCTAATGCGATTATAACGCTTATAGAATCTTCGTCGTAGTGCAGCATTTCTAAATTCGTCCGTAACTGACTCGAATTTATGAGTCCCAAACGATACCCACTCCGAGAATCCGATTCGCTCACATGTTTTATCGTGTGTATTTTTTCTTCCGTCCATAATTCCCTCAACACCTTCGCGCGTTCGCTCATTTCACCATATTGTAAAACTTGATTAACTGCTTCGTCTAATGTTAAATCTCCGTTTATGTAAGCATCATGAACGTAAGATTCAACCGTTTTAAGAACTGCCGCACCCTTCTTATGTGTTGATCCAAGTAAATGTAAACCAGCTTCCCATTCACTATGTCCGGCTTGCATTAACCATGTTTTTGCTGTGTCATAATCGACTAGATCATCCTCATAAGCCGTTGTTGCGTCACTAGCTAGATTTCCAGCTTCATAAGGGTTTACTGACTTAACAGTTAATGCTGTTAATCGGTTTGCATCATCTTCTGAAAATCCATACCTTAAATAGATGTCATTAGCATAGTTCTGATCAATCACACCGTACTTAAACATCATATTGATTTGACGGCGCATGGGTAACGTTACACCCTGTTGCTCGAGTACTGAACGCATGACAGGAGGCACACCATTAACAGCCATTCCGGCATACAATTCATCTTTGCTTATGATCCTCCTATGATAAGCGTCTAATAGTATCCCGTTTTGTGGCATTGACCAGTGAGCGATCCAAGCCTTTTTGCCTACTTCGTCGGTTGCTCCGTTCTTTTGTAGCCATTGATTAGCGTCTTGCGGATATTCGTCTTCTAACCCAAATTGGTCAATACGGTCTTGAGAGTATCCAAGTCCAGCAATATATGATTGAACATCACCAACATTAGGAACATGCCACCTAAGATTTATGAGAGGTTGAGCAATATCATCGTCTAAACCGTTCAATCTAATCCAATTATACGCTGTTCCTTCGTCAATATAACCACGATTTAACAATAAGAGAGTATCCATAAAACCGGCGGGCTCTCTTGTAACATCTAATAATGCTTGAGTTCCGGCGCTATCATAACCGTAACTTTCACCTATAAACGAAATACCTCCGGGTACGTTCAAACCCTTGTGTATAAGTTGCGCTGCTTGCATTGGCTCAATTAGATTATTTATAAGCATGCGCTCCATACAAAAGCCAATAGGCCTAGTTAAAGGGTCTAATATACGTCCTAAACCCGTTGAAACCGCTCCACTTGCCGCAGCTTCCATTATACCTAGATCAAATTCATTTGATGGATTTGTTAAAGCTGAGTAGATAGGCTCCATAAATGGCACGTCACCCGCGCAACGTTGTAAAGCAGCACCAAAAGCACTAACGCGGTCAAGTCCAACCATTTTTAGTATTTGCCTTTGGATCATCGGTATTCTAATTGCTAACCACTGATAAATGTCAGCGCCAAGAATCATAGGCACTAAAACCGGACTAAAAAGTATGAAAATAAGCCATTCCGCTAACGTATGTGGGTTGCCGCTAATAAGGTCGCTAAAGGTCGGCTTTAATGTGTCGGCTATTTGTATTCCCTTATCGCTAACTGAAGTAGCAGCGCCTAGAAGCTCATTCCATAAGTCTTGCTGATTCATGGTTAATTAAATATCTTATCTACATTTAAATTCATAAGTCCAGTGATGATCCAACCGCATAATATGGCAAAGTCCATCGCAAACTGTTTCAATATGGAAAATACAATGTCTTTTAGTGTGTTAATTGGATCATGAATAAGATTCATTATAAAAGACCAATCAGCGCTTAAAAGTTGTATGAGCTTATTCCAGTAAGTTGTGCAAATCGCTACAATATTATTCCATAAGTCGCCAACTAAATGAATAAAATTATTATTCCATAAGTCGCCAACTAAATGAATAAAATTATTCCAATATGTTGTGCAAATCGCTACAATATTATTCCATAAGTCGCCAACTAAATGAATAAAATTATTCCAATATGTTGTGCAAAACGCTATAAGGTTATTAAAGTAAGTAACACAAATAGCCCAAATAAAGTTTTTATATTGATTTAACCAATTCCATGTATTATTAGCCCAATTTATAACATCGTTTATTGCTGAGTTGGCAAAGTTTTCTGTGGTTTGTATTGCGGACTGAACCCAATTCCATGCTTGGTTCATAACAGAGGTTGCCCAATTAAGAGCACCTTGAACACCATTTATGGCTTGGTTCGCAAGGTCTTTTGCTTCGTTTTCAGCAATATTGATGAAGTTAACAATAGGTTGTACTATCCAATTCCAAAACCAATCGGTAACAGCGTTAAAAATAGAGGGAATTGCACGTCTAAAGGAGTTTTGAAAATCTCCAATATCAATATTAAGAATAGTAATACAAGAAAATAGGGCTAAAATAATGCCCTGTTCAATGTTCATTTTCCAAGCGTCAATATATCATTAACAGCTTGAATCTTTGATTTTATAGCAACGTCAATAGCTTCTTTTGTGGCTTTTCCGACGGGGAGATCAACAAAACCTACCATGCCGTTTTTCATGTGATAATCTACATGCATAACGTCTATTAGTGAGCCACCACCTACAAGCTGTTTACGCTGTTGTAAGTCATCAATTTCGTATTCATCACTTGCCATTTATTAATCTCCTTAAATGTCTGCTTGTGTATCAACTGCTCTCATGTAAGACGCGGCCAACCCTAGATGCTCACCAACTTTAAAAAGTATAGCTTGCTTAAATTGGTTGCTTGAATTGTCCTTTATGTCACTATGCACAAGTGCTATTAATTGCGCTATATCATATCTTGACTGTACTTGCCAATCTGTCATTATTTATCTCCGTTCATGTTACATTCATTAACAACCATTGGTCTAATGAAAGCATAACCTGTCAAAGTTACTATTGTTCCCATTGCTGTTATCAATATCCCCTCCGGTTCTGAGTATCTAACGGCGACTAAGTTTATTACAAATATGACAACTAGGCTTATTATCAACACATCTAAACGGTTTATTGCTCTCATTTGTCATGCCGGAGGTATTCCACCAGAAGGCAAAACGTCTAGCGGCTGAGTTGTCATAAATCTAAGAATCATGTAGATGTAACCTAAAGATGTTAATGCTGTTCCGGCAACTAAGTTTTGTCCTATTATAAGCTGTATAGTTCCAGCAATCACTGTTAAAACACTTAGCCAAAAGGTCTTACTATAATAAATCGGTTTTGAAGCTACCATTTAAAGAACCTCATTTGTTGTTAATACAGCGTCCTGTATATAAATTGTTTGAGATGAAGCGGCGATATTGCTTATAAAACATTCTATTAAAGTAGAGTCTGGATTTGAACCGGCTCCATAACTAAATGAATAAGCGGTCATATCTAAAACCATGTCACCACCTAAGTATAAGTGACCATATTTGTGTGCAGCTAAATCAATAGTTATTTTAATAGAAAAAGGCATACCAGCGCCGTTATATATTGGGATTGTCCCACCAGAATGCCAAGCGCTATCTGAACCCCAATAAGCAACAGCTCCACCATTTAAATTAACTTTAAGCCCGTATGTGTAGTTATTTCCAGAGATTGTATGACTTATTATAATGTTGATTAAGGCGTTATAGGTGTATCCAATAAAGTATCCTGCGAAACCAATAACTCCAACACTTGTTGGCAAGAAATTAAATATTAACCCACCTGTATCATTTATTGTTGAGCTTGTCACTACTTTTAAAGATGGTCTATTAAATTGACCATATTTTGTTGATGGTACTATATAACCTCCTGATGCCGGTAAAAGCCACATGCTCGAAGCATAACAAATAGAATCACAAATACTTAAAAATACATCACCTGTATCTGTTGGGTTAGGTAGGGCGTTTAAACGCACAGCTAGTTGTTTTAAATAAGCATGAGTAGCTGTTTGTAAAGCAGTTATATCGTTATTAAGTGCTGTTTGTAAGTTGACCAAATCGGTATTAATTTGACCTGTAAATTCAGTATTAAGGTTATTTATAGATGTATTTAGCGTGTTTAACGCTGTTACAATGTCAGATGATAAAACTTGCCTTGTTTTATCATAGTCCGGCGCTCCTGAAGACATTTAATCAAGCACCCCTTCACCTAGTTTATACATTAGACCATGAAAATTAAGAGCTAAAGTGAACGGAGTATCGTTTGCTTGAACAACACCATATAAACTTATATTCTTATCTAAAAATACGTTTAACATCATGTCTAATGATGAACCTGATTGTATTTGATAAGCAGTATATAAACTACAAACAAACGAAGCATCTGAATCAGATATTCGGAATACTCCTGTACTGCTTCCCGCATAAACTCTCCAATCAAGATGCGTTAGTTGTAAAACTTTATCGCTATCTACTGTGATGATTGTGATAAAATGTTGAATTTGGTCATTATAAGTATTTGTTGAAGAATAACGCCATGGCGTACAACCGGCTATATCACGAAGTGAATTTATAACCATATCATCACATCAATAGCATTAACTCAGATATACTAATTTTTATTGGTGGTGGTGTTGGTGGTGGTGTTGGTGGTGGTGTTGGTGGTGGTGTTGGTGGTGGTGTTGGTGTTGGTGTTGGTTCTGGACTTGGGGTTGGTGTTTCTGGACATTTAGAGGGATCATCAACCCATGAACCGTCTTTACATTGATATTGGTTTGATGGAGGTAGTGGGTTTGTGTCATTATTTGTTATAGTGGTTGTGATCTCTGTAACTTCAACCCCTCCACCTCCACCGATTTGAGTCGTGGTTTCACTAGGCATCTGTTCAACAGTAAACACAACCTCAACGGTGTGTTGGTATGTGTCGTCTAAATTATAAGTCAGTAGTTGTACTGTTCTTGATCCCGTTGTTAAGTCTAAATTCTCGCCAAAAATAACTTCTAGTCCATCACCAGTAAGCCACTTGTTTAAATTTATTGGGAAAAATTGACGGCTTGCATATTGTAATTGGACGCCTACTAAACCGACGCAACCCGCAGGTATAACAATAAGCATATTTGTAATAAAGCCGTTAGTGAGAGCGCAATCAGTAACCAATGGGCTCGCAATCGGCGTGTTAATTGGCGTACTTGCATAGTAAATATATTGCATCTTGCGAGCCGAAGAATGACGGCTTTATTTAATAGCTTATTCACTCTCCACTATGTCATAATAGTAGCCATCTATCATGGCTTGTGGTGTTACTGGGTAAGACGTAGCGGTAAACTGCCAATAAGCGCCTAAAGTTGGTATTATTGTTTTGTCTATTTGTGTGTTAAAAGCAGCATTTTGAGCGCATGCAGTTATTGATATTGGGACGTAGTTTCCTCCGCTGTCAATAATTCCAACAATCCCGTTATACGTGTTTGCCGCATTGTTATAACCGCTTATGCGATTTATATAACAGAATCGCGATTCAGCTAGTGGCAAAAATACAAGTTGTTGGCTTGCTACTTGTAAGACTCCATTAAAATCTAAGTTAAACGGCACTACATTTACTTGCTCAGTCACCATGATGGCTCCAATAAAATGAAAAAGTGCAATAAGGGATGGGGACTTATTGCACTAATTCACGGTACATTACTAGCACCGTACCTGTTGCGCTCTGATTCGTCTGCACCAATTCAAGCATAGAGTATTCATTTGGTGTCAAGTCTAAGCTTTCATTATCTCCTACTGAGTGGAAGAAGGAGCAAATATTTGGTATTGCTGCAACGAAAGCATTAGCGTGTAGCCAAGGATAGGCCGGACTAAGCATTTGTGTATAACGTCTTAACCTTGCGGCTGTGTCATTCCAAAAAATGCGCTGTCCTTGATTTGCTCTATACAAAATATTACCTATTGGTGTCGAAATGTCGCCCGCATAGGTGTTTGAAATTAGATGTACACTAGAAAGCTGTGTAGTTGTAGGTAGCAACGTAGTGTGGTTGCCGCTCGCAGCAGCAGCGTAAGAGTCTGCTTGCTTAGTGTGAATGTAACCTTGATAAGCACCCATTGGCTGATCGTATTCGTATATGCCGTAGAGAGCAAATGAAGCTGTCCCCGTTGTGAATCCCGTTACAGCAATTGTAAACGCATACGTTATTATCAGTTGCAGCAATGAGATTTGCGACAAGTCTAGGTAGTGGTTCGGATCAATTAGGTCGTCCCCAAATAGAATAGGGATAACCATTGTTTGAGTAGCACCACCAGCTAGATTATATATCTCATTTGGACATTTAACGCCAACATCGTGAGCTATTGATCTAAGCGCATTTGCTGAACCGTAAACAATCTGCTCTGAGCCGTTCTTTAGTAACTGAATATTAGAAATCATATCAGTTATGTTAAGACCGGCTGTTGCTCCACCCACGTTTGTTATTTCTAACAAAAACCCGTGAGCTTTAACGTTATCACTGATTAGTATAGTGGTTGTGCCTGAGTCTGCTTGAGTTGTTGGCGGGAGAACTGGACGGATAACTATTGACATGCTATGTCACCTTTAGTTAAGATTTAGGATACGCGGCCATATGGTCGAAAAATGCGTTCATCCTTGATTTGCTGTCCACTAATGACGTGTTAGGCATAGACTCAACAATCTTTTGACCTTTGTCAATGTAAGGCAACAGTTTGCCAAAAGCTGTGGTTGTTTTTGGTACTGCGGAAGTCACACCTTGAGCGACACGCGGAATACCCTTATTAATCATGGCATCTTGCCACTGTGGCAAAGTAACCGCTTTCATCTTTGCGGCCATGCTACCATCATTAACCCTTGCGCTATAATTTGCTAACGCTTTAGGTAGAGCCGCAGCGGCTTTGTCCATTGGGTTTGTCGTGACGTTTTGGACTCCCTGTTTCATGTAAGTAGTTGCGTTTTGGGTATTTTGAGCCCACTTAGCAACGACTTGGTCAACTGTTTTAGTAACCATATTTCAAAATCACCACGATAAAATGACCATTAATGATAGATAAAGGGTTTTATTGCTCATATATGTCCATTATAGTCAATGAGTAGACATCACCCTATACCCCCCCTAATCTTATAAAATGTGAGTAGAAACTTCACAAGAAAATATTAGGGTGCTTTTCTCTTATGATTAGTGTAAAAATATGCCAATCCCTAAAGACGGCAACCTTCTTTTGCCAATTCCTAAACGCATACCTCTTAAATTGTTAGAAATTACCTTCGCGCCTATAAATAACACGTCTTTATATACTCTCATTTTTTCCGACTTGTAGGCAGAAAAGCTATGTGCCATTTTTAGGTTTTCCTAAATAACTGTCAAGAGAATGTGGGTGCTGTTTTAGGCGTAAACGGAGTGTCGCGCCTAAAAGTTT
>JBEKIG010000032.1:0-12705 GCA_050011875.1 Nitrososphaeria archaeon | reverse complement strand
TGGTGTCCGGTGCTGGCCGAGTGATAAATGCCTTAACAGGGAAAGTTGAAAGGACAGGGCTTACTGATTTAAGTGAACAGTATAAAATTCCTCTCACCCTGGCAGAAGAGACAAAAGGTGGACCGAGCCGAACTGATGTCATGCTTGAACGTGCGCCTAGTTTCTTTGGGAGTAAAGGATTCAGGGCTGAACAGCAAGAAGCCGCTCATAATGCCGCAAAAGATTTCCTTGGTAAATACATTGCAGACCCGGCTGCGCCTGACATAGAACAGGGCAACCGTGAATTTGCAAGTAACTTATTTGAAAAGGTCAAAGGGCTGGTATCACAAGTTCCTAATCAGGCCATAGCTCCTACTGAGACACGGGAAATAGCGCAAGATTTACTTTCCCGGTATCCTGACATTTTTAAAAGATTCCAAGATGTAAAAACAGAAGGTTTACTGAATGATATTGTTAAGGGAACTGCGCCGGTTAAGAATACAGGTGGTTTATTTGGTGCCACAAGCACGGCAGCAACGACGCCAAAAACTTTATCTTTTGACGAAATGTGGACGCTCCGTCAAGGACTTGGTGAGAAGATCGGTCAAGCTCGGCTGATGAAACAACGGGGGGAAATTGATAATACTGCATATTCTCAACTCAAGTCCCTTTTTGGTGCTGTTTCCAATGATATTGATGGTTGGGCTACTCAGATCGGCAAACCTGAAATATCAAGCCAATTCAAGGCCGCGAATGATGCTTATAAAACATTTGTAGTGAAACATGACATTCTCAGCCGTGCTTACGATAAAGTGGTTAAGGATGTTGGTGAAAATACCTTTTTTAGCCCTCAAAAGTTTTCAACTGAACTTGGGAAACTGGTTGGTAAAAACAAATATACAAAACAATTTACTGCTGCTGAAATTAATGAAATGACGGGACTCGCAAATATCATGCAAGTTGTAAAGCGTTCCGGTCAGTTTATGGAAAATCAGCCTACGGCAAATAGATGGGGTCCGGCTGCTCTCGGGCTAGGCATGGGAGGGACAGCCTATCAGGTTGCTCACATGACGGGTGCTCTCAAAACTGCTGGTGTGGCTGCTATTGTTACGGGTGCGGTTAAACTCCTGACTACTACCACTATTGGCAAGCGGCTGGCTATGGCTGCATCAAAGTATAACCCTCAAGGCCGTGCTATGGCTCGGATCGTCAATGAGATTTACAGCCTAGTCCCGAAAGCTGCGGCGGTTGGCGGCGAACAGGCAACGGCTCCTGCTCCTGGAGGGATGGTGGATGGTGGTCAAATCCCTGGTCGAGTGATCCCCGGTCAAGGAGATGTGACGGAAACCCCTACTGAACCGGGTGAATATATCACACCGGTTGATGCGATAATTTCAAAAGGCAGAGAATTAAATCCAGACCCTAATTTGACAGAATTGGATGCTCATTCTCTCGGGAAGCAATGGTTCGATCAGGAGACGGCTCGGCTTAAACAAATGGCGGGGAATCCTACGCCTCCAAATAATTCAGGGGTCAATATTGGTTTTAAAGAAGGTGGAATGGTCAGAAAGGAGAAAACAAATGCCCTCAGTAAGCGAGAAACAGGCAAGATTCATGCAAATGGTAGCGCACAACAAAGCGGCAGCAAAGAGAGTGGGGGTTCCTCAGTCAGTCGGGAAAGACTTCGCGGCATCGGACAAAGGAACGAAACTTCTGTCTCAGGCAGCAAAGCACAACCCGGCAAACAAGAAGCCGAAAAAGGGAATAGCAGACCTCTAACCCTTGTCCCGGCTGTTAAAAAGAACGGCAAGTTGTATAAAGGCAAAGCAGGGGATGAGCACATTGATATTATTGACAGGTATACTCTAGGCCGGAAAGCAACGAATAACGAGTATGGGTTTGTCACTCCACAAGGTAAATTTCTGACAAGAGATCAGGCTATGGATTGGCTGGAAAAATCAAAGCCAGCGGTCTATAAGAGCCTCCAGGAGAGAGGCATTAATGAACTTCGTTCAAGGGATTTAATAAATGATAAACAATCGGGAAAAGCCACGGAAACGCCCAAAGTGACTCCGCGCAAATCCAGGAAAGATAAAATGATTGAAGAGGAACTATGAGCCTTCCTGACCTTTCGAAAATGACGATAGGCTTTTACGATCACGGCCTTTTTCACCACATGGCTGAACGGATGAGGCCGGATTTTAAGGAAGTGCTCTATTATTGCCCTTGGAAGTCCGGCTTTCCTGATTACAAGAAGGCCATTGTCGGCACTCGGATGAGTGATATAACCCGTGTGGAAGAGTTTGCAGAGCATAAGGCTGAAATCAAAGAGAGTGGGGGATTCATAGTTTTCCCGGATGCGGGGGATGGCTCTGATGCTCAAGATTTACGAGATCAGGGATTTAAAGTTGTAAGCACGGCCTCTGCTGATATTCTGGAATACGACCGTGAATTTATGAAGAAAATACTCAAAAAGGTGGGGCTTCCTGTTCTGCCTTATGAGATGGTGCAAGGGTGGAAAAATCTTTTAAAGTGTCTTGAACTTATGGAATCAAAGGGTGAAGAGGGCTTTATCAAGATCAGCGGTTTCAGAGCAGTCACAGAAACATTCAAATTTACGACGCTCAATAAGGCCATGCCGCACCTTTACAAGATCGGCTTCAAACTTGCCAGTTATGCTCCTGAAATGTGGTTTATGATAGAAAGGGCGCAAGAAGGTATCGAGCCGGGAAGTGATCAGTTCCTTTGCCTTGGGGAGCCTCTTGATTCTGGCGTCTACGGATGGGAAGTAAAAGGGCGTGGTTACTCCGGTCAAGTAAGAGCTTTCAGTAAGATGCCAGAGCCAATGAGAATTGTCGATCAGAAATTAATCCCTTTCCTTAAAAAACGTGGTGCAAGTGGCCTATCTTCTATGGAAAGCCGTATAGGAAAAGACCTCATTGCACACCCTATTGATTATTGTGGTAGGGCTGGCACTCCCTCAAGTGAAGTTAATATACGAAACTGCAAGAATTTCAGCCATGTTATGTGGGGAATGGCAAACGGAGAGCGGGTTAAGCCGGAATGGTACGCTGAATATGTATCTGAAATAATCCTTCATTCGGATGTGCTCACCGATAACCATGTCCCTGTTTCATTCCCGGATAAGGTTTCAAAGTATGTGGCGCTCCGCAATGCCTGGAAAGATAAGACGGGTCAGATATGGTGCCTCGATATGGACGGCGGGACTATGGTTGGTGCTGCCTGTGGGTGGGGTAAAACTAAAGAAGAATCACAGGAAATGGCTCTGGATGTGGCAAGGCAGATTGATTGTCCACGGCTCGATTATGACGATCAGGTGTTTGTGAAGTGTAATAAGAGTTTGAAGGAAGCTGAGAAGTGGGGGCTTGGTGGGTTCTGATTGACTATTATCCAAATCGGGAGTATAAAACACAGGAGGCTGCACTATGGAACATATTTCGGTTAATTCCAGTAATATTTTATCGGTTGGTCATGAAGGCAATACTCTTCAAGTAACTTTCAAGGATGGCAGAACTTACGAATATAGCGGGGTCAGTAAAGACGCTTTTAATAAGCTCATAAACGCTCCTTCCGTTGGTAAACATCTTTACGCAATGGGAATTAAGGGCGTCAAACTTGAACCGAAGAAAAAGGAGAGTTAAGATGAGAAAACTATTTCTATCCGCAATATTCCTTTGTTTTTGGTTTTTAACCCCTCTTGCCTATTGCAATATAGGGATTGGTGGTGGAGGGGGAATTATTGTTATTGGACCTGTCAATAATGCTGAAGCTTCTCCTGCTCCCGCCACTCTTGTTTTCCAACAGTCTACTTCTGCTCTTACTACAACTCCGAATGTCAGAATATGTGTCATGAATAGCGGCCTTGCACAAGCATGGAATAATTATCTGCAAGCTCTTGTCTGTGATTCTACTTCTGGTTATTATCTCGGTAAGAAATTGACAGTGAATCTCACTAATGCTGTCTATTATGTTATCCAGGTCGATCAAGCCACAAAATACAACCATGATGGGAGCCTGACAAATTACCTACTCTTGCCCTCTGGCGGGTCATGGGGTGAGGCTGTACGGTAATGGTAGCTGCTATCACAGAACGGCGAAAAAACGAAGAGAGACGGGCGCACTTACTAGCGGAGTGTCCTCAAGCGCCTATTATAAAAGTTCAAAGTGAATTACTGTTCGATCTGAAAGAGAGTAATCAGCGGGTGGCTGTAGCTCTTGAAACGCTTGCGGCCCGTGGTGCTCAAGTAGACAGTCATGAAAAACATCTTGATACTCATGATGCACATATTGATACGGCGTTTAACCAAATCAGGGGTATAGATGCGCGGGTTATGAATCTTGAAATAAAAAAGGGCGAATGGGAAGGTTCAAAAAAGGCTAAAGAGGAAATAGGGGCTAAGGTCGAAAAAAGACAAAACATACATATGGACAGTTTTGGAGAAGATTCAGCTTTCTATTCCTATCATCCTTGGGATATTCTTTCTTTTCTGGCTCTTTTCTGGCTGTCTGATAAGTATCATTTCTTTCTATGGATAGCTCAACAGTTCAAAGACATGACGAAGTAATGGCCGTTTTAAAGGCTGATAAAATAGTCACCTTCTGGTGTCCTATTCAGAACCGTGATAGAGTTTGTCACTGTGGATATATCCACTGTGATATTTACGCTGTTTATCTCGATAAAAAGGACAAAGAAAATGAGCGACACGACTCAGTATGACGAAATTATAAAAGATGCCATAGCTAAACATTTCCCGGCGCTGCTAACTGATCTCGGGGCTGACGCATGGCTGTATATAAAAGCTCAAGTCTGGCAAGAGAGTCGGTTTAACCCTAACGCGAAATCACCCTGCGGTGCTCAAGGGTTGATGCAGCTTATGCCTGGGGAGTTTGAGATTGCAAACCCGTTCGATCCCGCCGAAAATGTGAATGTGGGGGTGGCTTACCTTGCTGAACAATATGCTCATTTCCCGGAAATTCCAGATTGTACGGAACGCCTTAAATTCGCTCTAGCCTCGTATAATGGGGGGCGTGGATATGTTAATGCTGCTGAACATCTGGCGAAACAAAGGATTAACTTTGATTGGCAACAGTGGGTGAACACAAGAGAATATCTAAAAACCTGTGTTTGCAATGGACGTACTCCTGACTGGAAACAAATGTGGGGATATGTTGACGTGATTTTTCAGCATTTCAGCGAAACATCAGTGGAGGCAGTATGAAAAGGTTAATCCTTGTCATAATTATCATCATTGCCATGTGCGGAGCAGCAGAATCTGCCACCTATTATGTGCGTGCAGATGGATCGGCAACAAAAGCTAATGCAATCGGTCCAGCTAGTACGGCAAGTGACTGTATGTCTCTTGCAACATTCAACCTCAATAGTTTTAGTAATGGGGACATAATCAATTTTTCTGCTCAAGGGGGAGCCTATACAACTGCAACTATGATTCCCCTTTCAGGAGGGAGTAGTCCTTCCGGAATAATTACATACCAAGGATTACCTGATGGCACCGGGGGTGCTTATCCGACATTCTCCGGGACAAATGCAGGGATTTCAAATCCTAATTCCTATGTCAATATCTCCAATTTCATCATAAATTACACAGGCACCTATGCTTATAACAATATCGTGGCGAATTCTGGAACGATTACAAATGTCACTGAAACAAATATTACTGGGAATGGCGGAGGATACGGATACGGAGTGACATTCTCCGGCAATTCTTCAAACATCAAATTGGATACTATTGTGATTAGTAATGTTGCCCAAAACCCCATCTATCTTTACGGAACGGCAAATTCTAATGTTTCTGTCTCCAACGTCATAGCTTCTGGTGTTGCACCTATCCAATTCAATAATATCGCAGGGCTGAGACTCTACAATATATCGAAAAGTGGGGCAACCGGCATAAACAACGATTTTGCCTTTTCTGCCTGTTCCGGGGTGCTTAATGCAATCGGCCTGATTTCCCACAATGCCACAGAATATGGGGTTTACGTATCTGGATGCTCCTTTAGCGGGGTCAATACCAGTCTACTAAGTTGCAATATATCAGGAGCGGCATACGCACAGCTTGCTATCAGCAATTCTAACAATTTCACCGTAGCTGGCAGTAGTATCTACAAAGGGACAGAAAACGGAGTTGAAATACTCAGTACAGCAACTTCTCATGACATTAACTTTGTCAAAAATGGCATATTTGAAAATGCTGCCGGTGACGGAATTACTATAAATTCAGGGTACAATTACAAAATCGTAGACAATGCAATTTCAAACAATTCAGGAGACGGAGTACATATAGAAAATGCGTCCACTCCAATTCATGATGTTTACATTGCTTACAACAAACTCATTAATAATGGTTCTATGACAACATCAAGTAACGGGAGTGGTGTTTCAGATCATTACAATGATTACAATATCACGGTGGTAAATAATATAATAACAAACAATATCCTTACTTGCCTTGCTTTTGTGGACAATTCCAGCGGGACAGCCACAGGGAACGTCTGTTATAACAATGGTGGCCCTTGGTTGACTCTTTATGGCGGATTAAACCTTAATGCAGCGCGAGCAAGTATCTATTTAAGCTTGGCAGGGGTTAATCCCACCAGCGGGACTTCGTGGAACATCAGTAATAATATTGTCAAAGGCGGATATCCACGAGAAATCTTTATGATTGCGGCAACTACTTCTATTGTTAACATGAATAATAATATTTACAGCGAGAATGTTCCTTCGATGTTTGCTACATTGGATGGCGCAGGGACAAATATCTCATGGGCGCAATACCATACTTCTCCAAACACATATGAGCCAAACTCACAAGATATTGACCCTATTGCATTTGGGGTGAATTACAGTTTTCCGTTAATACAATCGACAGTAGTTTCATCCACCCATCTTTGGGGCTTTGGCCCTTAATAGGAGATCATCATGAAAAAGTTACTTGTAGTATTGGCACTCTCGGCGTTCTGCCTCTTACCGGCAGTTGCGGGAGCATCGACGGTTGTCCTTGGTATCACCGATCCTAACACGCCTCCAGCGGCCTCTTACAAGGCTTATTACTCCACCACGAACACGCAGCCGTTCACCGGGACAGGGGCAACTCAAGGGGCTTCACCCGTTGTTCTGGCGGCAGGGTCTACAACCGGCACGCTCAGCGGTCTCGATCCGACAAAAACCTACTACTTCGCAGTGACGGCGGTAAATACGGCAGGACAGGAGAGCGCGTACAGCAATATCGTTACGTTGCCTCCCTTTCCATCGGCACCATCGGTCACACTCAAATCGGCAACACAACCATGAGAAGGGATGAAATATGAAAACTCTCTTGATTTTACCGGTGCTTTGCTTTATCCTCTCCGGGTGCATAATCCTCCATCATGAGATAATCGCTCCCAAAGTGGTTGTCAGCGGGAAGAGTGCAGTTACTACTGTTCTCCCTGAATGTGATCCTGACAGTGGGAAAGCAGACGTGGACAAGTGCCTGAACAGTTTAGGGATACATGAGAATTACTGAAAGGGGATGATATGAATCAGAATATCGGCGTGGTTATTGTCGAAATCATCTTTGCAATCGGAGTAGTGGTTGCGCTCATACAGGCTGGATATTATCAGACTTCGGCGGTAATTATCCCTATTCTGACGGGCATATTTGGCTATATGAGAGGCGTTGCCGCTGGTAAACAATCAACAACGGGGGACGTAACCCCCCCAGAGCAAGCCTCGCCGTAGAGCGGGGCAGAAACGGAGAAAGTAAAATGGCAAATCTGCTACTCGACCTCAATGCACTTTTGATTACAGCCCAGGATAGCGGCCCGGATGCCTTCACAGCGGGTAAAGATATTTTCGCCTGTGTTGCCTCGATGGGCCTGAACAACCAAGTGGACGCAACCGCTGCTGGTGATCTCATCAAACTCGCCGCCGATCTGAACAAATCTGCCGCTGATATTAAAGCCGATGGTGGACCGGCAGATATTCAGAAGTTCCTGACTGAAGTTGCCAGCGTTCTGAATTGGGTAGGGACAAATGGCCCTGGCTGCTTCCAGGCTTTTATGAACCTCTACGGGGTCTTTACCACGGGCGGCATGAGCGGGGGTATCAACGCGCTTGGCTCTGGTGGTCTCGGTTCGTTCATCTCGGCAATCAATAGCCTTGTTGCCATTCAGAATCAGGCTGCTGCACCTGCCCCGGCTGCTAAGTCCGGCACTATCGCCGTTCCGAATGTGGTGGGTAAACTGGTGGCTGATGCTTCGGCTGCTCTGGTCGCTGCTGGTCTTGCACTCGGTGCAGAAACAAACGCTGCCAGTTCGACTATGGGTGTAGGAAGTATCATTTCTCAGGTTCCTACTGCCGGGGCAATGGTTGCATCTGGAACAGCCGTTGCTGTAACCGTTTCTACGGGGCCGTAAATCTGAAACAGACATACAATAAAACGAGGCTCACCTTTCGGGGTGGGCCTTTTTTGGAGGTAAAATGGTAAGAATCTATCTCAAGAAACGTCCGGGGCATGTGCAATGGTATTATATTCTGTTTGACCGAATTATACAGGCGGTATCCGGTCGCTATATTCACGCCGAATTGGAGTTCAGCGACGGGAGGTTTTTCTCTTCCAGGGGAGAAGGTCCGGCGTGGGCGAGCCATGAAGAAGTAAATCCACAACCCGGAGACTGGGACGTAATCCCTATTTCTGTTACCAAGGAACAAGAAAAGCTCATGGTCAATCAGGCCAATATCATTGTAGCTGGTGCATTTACTAAGATGCGTCCTGCATATGGATGGAGGAAGATATTTTTCGATTTCCTCCCCCTGCCGCTTGTTGTGCAGCGCCCTGTTGACCTGATATGCTCCGAGACGGTGACGATAGAGCTGCAATGCGTTGGGCTGCTGGTGGGCTATGTTGCTGAGGGGGTGTCACCAACTGATTTGGGTAGTTTGGTCAGAATGGAACTACCGCTCTGGATACGATACCAGAAGAGATAACAAAAAGCCCCTTCCTTTCGGTTGGGGCTTTTCTTATTCATGGTGCCGATAAAATTAATTAAATTATGATCCCTGCGGTCCCGGATCGGCGGCGGTGATTGCCGTCTGCATGGCGGTGACTTTCGCATCAAGGGCGGTAAGGTCTGCGTCGGTTGCCGGAGTCCCGGCTGCAATCTGTGCTTTTAAGGCTGCAATTTCGGCGGAAATGTCGGTAAGGCCGGTGGTAATAGCTGTCTGTAATGCGGTAAGATCGTCGGAAAGTTTCTGTGCGGTTGCGTCCATAGTTTCAATCTCCTTTTCGATCACTGATATTCGCTCAGCGAGGGGTTGGACTGCTCGGTTGATTAATTCTTGAATCTGTGACGGCCTCCATGTTCCAGATATTTCGTCCATTATCACATCCCTTCGTTCTCAGTGGTTGATGATCGTTATGGCCGATTCAACTGAACAAATAATTCGTACAGTCTTTCTTCATCCCGTGGTGAAATCAAATCCCAAGGGATAACCCTTTTTAAAACGTCGAGGGCTTCCGCTTGCATTTCAATCTTCCGGGTCATGTGGTCAAGCAGACTTCTGGCGGCTTCACGGGCAGCGCAACAATTAAATTCGGGGCGGCAATCATTCATCCCATAGCCCTGTTCCATAGTTGACTGCTTCTGTGCTGCCTCCTCTTTCAACTTGTAAAGCCTGTCTTGGTCATTCATGCTGTTTTTCTCCTTTCGTATAATTTTACTTCAAGTAATTGCCGGGGTCAACCCTCTTGCCGTTCACGAACAGTTTTGCTCCACATCTGCCTGGAATTTCGCATGGTACGTTCGGTGAAGGATTATACTTATAAACAGGTTTTTCCACAACTGGTAAAGCCGGTATAATCTGTTGCACTATCGGCTTCTGAGGGTAGATCATCGGCGCGGTTGTCGGCTCCGGCTCGGTTGCACACCCTCTGAACATGAACAGAAGAAGTATAGTGAGGATGATGGCCGCTGCCACTGGGACTGTTATTACTGCCCCTGTCGGAAGAGTAGAAGCGTGTTCATCTTCGGTAAGAGGGCGCGGTGGCGGCTCTCCTGTTCGTCTTAATCCTAACGAATTTTCTTTCATTTTACCCCCTTTAAACTGTTGTGTGACGCCTCAAAGAACGAATCCCCTGGTTAACAAGCTCTGTTGCTGCATCCGATATTGACATACCATCAACTTGGCAATGATCCATCATAAATTGATAGTCTCTGCCGGTTAGGTGGATTTCAACGGGGCGCGTCTGTGTTCCAAACTCGCACATGCGGCACTTACCAAAGCTACCCTGCTGACGAGTTGCACACTTATTATTAACAATTTTACAATTTATACCATCTGACATAATTTCCTCACAGCATTTCGGAAAGTGATACCGTCTAAAATCATAACTATATCTATTGCATCCCCTCTCCAATTACAACTTCCGCATGTAGCCTTATTTATTTTTGATGATAAATACATACTAGGTTTATTGTCTGTATGGTCTGGGTTAATACATCGGGCGTTACCATTGCCGAAGTTAATTAAAGAGTTTACAGGGTAATCTCGTGCCTCCTGTATCATTTCATCGGTTATATCTTCAAATTTTCTTATTTTACTAAAACTCAGGGATGATTTAAAATCCTTGTCTAAAGCCTTTATTTCTTCCCGGACAATATCTACCATCACTTTACAGACAAACTCCGTTCCTAGCCCTACTCGCTTTCCATATTCGCGGTATTCTGATATTACATGATCCAGATATTTACGGCGACAATTTAAAGCAAGGTGAATCGGGAAATCAAATAACTCTGCAACTCTCTTAATATCACGAAATTTGGTTCCTGAATAAAAATTTGATTCAGCCTTGGTGAATTTCTCTATATCTTGGAGACGTAGGCCGTTGGTGGGCATTTATGGTGCTGCCCCTTTCTGTTTTTTCTGCCCGTATGCTTTCCTTCTGGCAAAGTCCTGGCGCTTCTTATCCAAGTAACTTGAGACTTCGGCACTCGTCTCCTTAATGGGGAGGTTTTGAAATGACCACGGCGGAAACGAACCAAAGCAAGCCTTAAACATTCCGGCAAGCCACTTGTCATCCTTACCTCGTGACCAGCCATAATTTTTTGCTTGCTGATACCAGTCCTTTTTCTCGGCCATTGTAGGAACGTGGACTTTTGCCTTGCCAGTAGCTAAAACTATCTCACCTAGAATGCCGTCGATGTATTCAATCTCGTCTTTCCCATACTGCGCCTTAGTGGGTATATTATGGCATTGTGGACAGCGAAGTTGACCAGTATAGATGTTGGAACAAACGGGACATTCGATGGGCTTTGAATTTCTAGCTTTTCGTGCAGCATTGGCAGTATTAATATTCCTAGTTTTATCATCGAGTGTCCATCCTTGGAACTCTTCAATAGCGCCATGTTCAGCGAAATTCTTTGATAGACAAATAAAAATCAAATCTTTCTTGCCGGGGAATACTCTTCTCCCTCTTCCAAGTATTTGAAAGTATTTTTTAAGTGACTTTGTAGGTCGTAAGTCCATAATACAAGCAATTTGCGGAATATCTACGCCGGTTGTGTTGATTTCACAACTTGTTATAATAAGCGTTTCTCCGCTTTCAAACCGATTATAAATTGCATCCTGTTCTTCATCGGGAGTATTCCCGTCCATATGTTCACAAGTGATCCCCACTTTGATAAAAGCATCACGAACAGCGACACTATGTTTGATGCTAGTACAGAAAACAAAGGTCTTTCTCTTCTCGGAAAGTTTAAACCACCATCCGATATAATCATCAATCAACTTACTTCCTAACATCCTTGATTCTAACACTCTTAAATTATAATCGCCTCCTGTAATTGGGACTCCAACTAAATCAGGTCCGACAGGAGCATAATATCTGATAGGGACAAGTCTAGGAGGGTTCATATTTATTAACTCATGGCTAGTTCCTCCATAATCCCGGCTCTGTATTAATATCGTAAAACCTGCTTTTTTAAGACCATATCCATTGTCTCTCGCAGGGGTTGCTGTTAGTGCAATATATATACTTTTTGGGTGCATAAGATGTTCTGTGACTGTTAAATCTGTTGGTGCTGATGCTGCATGGCCTTCATCTCGGATAATAACATCTCCCTGGGTCATGTAAGGAGTTGAAATACGTCGATGAATAGATTGAACCATGCCTAGTTGTACTTGATGCCAGTCCTCATGTTTTTCTCCACCTTTGATAAGGCCAAAAGGAATATTTAAATCTTTTATGTATTTTTCTAATTGTCTGAATATTTTTTTACGATCTATTATGCAACGTACTGACTTTCCTTTTTCAAAAGCCCCTCGGATTATTTCAGATATAATGACAGATTTTCCCATGCCTGTCTCGCCTTGGACTAAGATATAACGATGTCCATCCGCGACAGCTTTGCGTATTAAATTCATACAACGGCTTTGATATAGGAAAGGAGAATACATTTACCGTTCACTTTCCTTTGTTCTCGGAACAAATACCTTTGTTTTGATACATGCGCCGGTTGCGAAACAATGACCTTGTGCCTTCTCGCGGTATTCTTCACAACAATAAACATTGTCAGAACACTTACATTCTGCTTGCCAAATACAGTCATTTTCCATTCTATCCTCACAATTCATTCCGTGTGATTTAAAATAACTTCCCAAAGGTATCTAGCCTTTTCTTGTAAGATTACTTTCTCAACTATTATCCG
>JBEKIG010000031.1:0-10883 GCA_050011875.1 Nitrososphaeria archaeon | reverse complement strand
AAAATGAATACAAAGGAGTTGATATCAAATTTCATTAACCTAGGCTTTAAAGCAGTTACAGTCTGTATAGATCCAAGGTTTCTTGATGCCTCCTTCTGCGGCAGAATCCTGGATAAAGACTTCCTAGACGCCTTGCCTTCTAACGTAGATACATGTGGAGAGAACGGAGAGTTCCACACATTTGTGTACGATGGTCCTATCTTCAGTTATCCTATAAAATGGGCTAAGGGTGATGTGGTTAAAAGGGACTCCTTCTATTTCTGCGATCTTGTCCCATCTTGACGCTATTTTACCTCATGTCAACTACATTAACCGTTCTATGCATCAAATCTGAGAACTTTGAAAAGGCATGCTGTAGTTGATAGACGATACCTTGATAAAACCTTACCCCAAGACCTAAACTACATTGGTACTAATTAATACAAGGGAAATTCAATATTCCAGAAAATAGTTCCTCTGAGAAGGCAATTAATAGAATGACTCCTCGATCACAAAGGGTTATAACTTAAGCAAAGGCGATATCTAACATTTAAATTAATATAAAAGGTATAGCGTGTTTTAGAGGAGAGAAGGGAATTTGAGGGACATCCTCATCGACACCGATATTGGTGACGACATCGATGATGCGTACGCACTCGCCCTTGCCCTAAAGTCGCCTGAGCTTAATCTTAAGGCCGTCACCACAGTGTTTGGCAACGTTAGAATTAGGACAAAACTGGCTTTAAAGCTCCTTAGAACATTTGGCAGAGAGGACATTCCAGTGGGAGAGGGTATAGGGAGACCTTTCCTCGAAAAGACGTTTCGACCACAAGCCGTTTTGGAAACGCCTAACCAAGCAGCAGTCTTAGCAGAGGATGAACTTTTGCAAAGGCCGTCAGAAAAACACGCTGTTGACCTCATAATATCAACTGTTATGGACGCCCGAAAAGAGGTGACCGTTATTCCTATAGAGGCCTTAACCAATATTGCCGCAGCAATCATCAAAGAGCCTAAGATTGTGGATAAAGCAAATCTGGTTGTCATGGGGGGATGCGTAACCAAACCCCTAGCAGAACATAATATCCGATGTGATCCTGAGGCAGCAAAAATTGTGTTTGAATCAGGTATCAAAATAACTATGGTGGGTTTAGACGTTACCTTAAGGTGCGGTTTAACCGAGGAGGACGTGAAAACATTAGAAAATCGAGGGCTGGCAACAACTAAACTTCTATCAGACATGACTGAAGCTTGGAGAAAGAATGTAGGAAAAAGTCACTGGCCTATTCTCCACGATCCGCTGACAGTAGCCACTTGTTTTGATCCAACGCTTGTGAAAACACAGTCAAAGTTGGTATATGTTGAAACGAGAGGCGAATTAACGCGGGGCTTCACCATCGCCTCGGAAAGCGAAAATTCAAACATTCAGGTTTGCGTTGACGTTGATTCTAAGCGTTTTATAAGAATTTTTATGAACAGAATAACGACTTAGAAAAATAAAGAAGACTAAATGCATACGAAACTGGAAAGGCCCCAGTTGCTTCTGTTATGGTCGTTGTAGCTAAGGATTAACGGTCATAGGTTTTGCGGTCAGTAAATTATCCAAATTAGGAGTACTTCCACTAAATAATTCGAGTTCCCCAGCACTGGTTATATTACTTGTTGCTATGAACGTCCCTCTCTCACCTGAAGATGATGCTACCCAACTTGCTTCTGTTACAAATGTTGAAGTATCAGCAACCGCAACACAATAAGTTGCGCCAACAGTTAATCCAGAAACTGTCCAACTAATATTAGCTCCTATATTGAAATTATCGGTAGTAGAATTTAATATAGATATACTTAAAGTTCCAGTTGCTATAATAGGTGTAGTTGTAATTCCTGTTGTCGTATCAGTTATTGTGGTATTTGTTGGACTTATGGTTGGAGTTGTAGAAGAGAATATCGGAGTTGTTGAATTAGAAGTAACCTTTGATGCAGGGATAACTATCCAATACATATAAGCAATAAATAATATAATAAGAATCGCTATCGCAACTATCATTAATTTGTTATTTCTTTTTTTTTGTTTCTTCATTCCTTCATTATGTTTAGACACTTCTCTTCACCAAAAATGAATCTATTACCACAGATAGAGCTAAGGCTGACAATGCATTTAAAAGGTTCGTTTAGAATTTTTGCAAACTCTAAAAATTCTCAAAATGATATTTACCTATCTTTTTTTAAATATGTCTATAGATACTTTAAAGAAGTCGCTAGAAGCTTTTAAACAAGCTGAATTGTAATCATAAAACCCTTCGATCGTTCAAAGGAATTATGAGGGTATGCTGCTAGATGGCCTTTTAATTGCCAAATATGAAAAGTGTCATAGAATCATCCGCCTTCAGAGGGTGGAATGAAAAAGAGCTCTTTGTACCCTGGTTTAAATTCAAGGACCCTTTCGAGCTTGTCGGCACATGTCGCTGCGAACCATCCCTGCCTTGTTAGGTTCGTGAAGAAAACCTTGGCCTTATCTACATCTTCAGGATCCGAGCTCTTCCACATAAGTTTAATTTTAGATCCTTCTTTTGATGTTTTCATGCAAGAACGCTCATCTTCTTACTAGGATATCATATGGAATAAATATTAGTTTGTAAATATTAGTAAGGATAAACTATGTCCCAAGAAAATATCGCAAAAATTCTGAGGGTAGATTTAGAAAAAGGGAAAATAGAACGATTCACAGTTGATGAAAAAATTTTTAGGCAGTTCATAGGGGGAACAGGGTTAGGAGCGAAGTTATTATATGATGAAGTGCTGCCGGGAACCGAATGGTTCAGCCCACAGAACAGATTAATTTTTGCAAATGGGCCTCTTAACGCCACTCCTATAGGAGGGTCTGGATCTATCTCAGTCATTACAAAAGGACCGCTTACGAACGGAGCTGGATGTAGCCAAGCAAACGGCTATTTCGGATCGTATCTAAAGCTCTGTGGACTTAACGGGATAATTATTCAAGGAGTTGCTCAGAATCTCCAATACCTATATGTAGATTCTGAATCCGCGGAACTTAAGGACGCTAGCTGGCTTGAAGGCATGGACACCTACAAGACATCTGACCTTATAAAGCATGAACATGGATTAAGGAAACGCGAAATGAGTGTGGCCTCTATTGGGCCAGCTGGAGAGAATCTAGTGAAGTTTGCAGGCATCTTTTTCGATCACGGGCATTCTGCTTCACACAATGGGTTAGGAGCTGTTATGGGATCTAAAAGACTTAAAGCCATATCTGTGAAACGAGGAACACAAAAAGTAACTATGCATGATGCTGACCGTGTTCAGCAGATCTCTAAAGAGCTTATTGATAACGTTAAGTCACAAGCAAGAACGACTTATGAATACGGAACCTTGAATGGGATTCATAGTAATGGACTTACGAACATGATACCTGTTAAGAATTACACAACAAGCACGTGGAATATCGAGGAAGATAAGTGGCAGAAATTCGGAGGTCAATACATAAGAGAGAAATTTTCGATTGAAAGGAACTCTTGTTGGGCATGTCAGATACATCACTGTGACATAATGAAGATAACAGAAGGCCCATACGCTGGCGAAGTGATGGAGGAACCTGAGTATGAACAGTTTGCAGCATGGGCTTCAGCTATAGGCCAAGAAGACGTGACAGCAGCGATGATGTTAAGCAAGGAAGTCGATCGGTTAGGCATGGAGACAAACGAGGCTGGATGGGTCATCGGCTTCGCTATGGAATGCTACGAAAAGGGGATTCTCACGGGAGAGAAAGCAAATGACCTAGACCTTTCTTGGGGGAAAGCAGACAGTGCTAGGCTGTTGCTGCACTTGATCGCCTACAGAGAAGGTGTCGGAGATTTATTGGCAGAAGGCGTTATGAGGGCTGCTAAAAAGATAGGCGTTGGGACGGAATCCTTTGCCATCCATACCTTAAAAGGAAACACGCCACGAGGGCATGATTACCGTAATAGGTGGACTGAACAGTTTGATACATGTATATCTAACACTGGAACGCTTGAAACTTGGGGAGGCCCCTTACCACTTGGCACAACTCCTAAGTGGGAAGACATAGTGGCTGTCAACCTTAACGATAAAGGTGGCATGATGTTTGAGGATTCACTGGTAACATGTCGATTCAATACCAGAACAAATGTCGACCTCCTCTCTCAAGCATTGAGTGCTGTTACAGGATGGGATTTTTCATGGGATGAAGGATTACAGGTTGGACGAAGAATAATCCATCTTCTCAGAGCCTTTAACATAAGGCATGGAATAATTGGAAGAGAAATGGACAGGCCCTCACAGAGATATGGTTCAGAGCCCGACGCAGGCCTAGGAAAAGGTAAAAGCCTCAAAGAGGTTTGGGACAAAATGCTGGATGCCTACTACACAGGAATGGGTTGGGATAGCTTAGGCAAGCCTTTACCTGAAACGCTGAAGAAGTATGGTTTAGACTATGTCGTCAAAGACCTTTGGTTATAAAGGCTGCCATTTTTGTTTTGTTCCACTTCGCCGTCGATGCTGGTGAGGCTGAACACAGCCTTTATTTGGCGTTCTTGCTCAAATTTTTGCAGAAGATCTTGTAGAATAGGCCGTTTAGGCACCAAAATCGAAAACTTCTTACTTTCCCACCTTTTATGATAGTTTCTAGTCGTTAAGTTCAAAGCTTTCTTCAAGCATTTACTTGAACAGTATTTCCTATGTTTGGGGGCGAAAACTTTGGTTTCACCGCAGATAGGGCACTTTTTAGGCATCTTTTCCGCTAACTTTTTTTTCCTATCCAAGTCGTGGATACGAACTTTATTTCTACGATAGTAGCCTCTCATATAGTGTCTATGCTTCTCCCTTCTAAGCTCGTCTATTTCCCACCGATGATATTGCTATGTTATATAAACATAGCGATTACTAGTTACTTTAGGGGTGGGATTCGCGCATTAATTTACTGGTAAATTAAGAGGAGGATTTCGAAGTTCGTTACTTAAACGAGTTGCTTGCTGAATATATTGCCATGATCCCCTCCAAATCTCTCACCTCTAACTCAGGGGGGAAGGGGACTTCGGAGTCCTCCTTAATGCTCGTAATGAAACCTTTCAGCATTTCGTAATGTAAGTCGACATCTTTGACGGGTAACAGTTTTCCGTTCACGATGAGAGACCCGTAAGGCCTCTTTTTCCTCGACCGTGCATCTTCAACTATGCTTCCTACGTCGCCGACAACCTCGAATCTTGGGAGTAAAGGAGGATAAGGGTAGTCCCAGCTATGGTAGAACATGCCGTACGCACCAGATTTAAACCTAAAAAGCGCCATGGTTTCATCTTCCCCCTCCAATATATTCCCAGTTTTATAGGTGAAGGCCTTAACTTCCTTATACTCCCCTCCAAGGTTGAGGAAGGTGTCCATGAAGTGGATTCCTCCATCTATCAGGTTCCCTCCTCCCATCTCTTTTTTGCTAAGCCTCCATCCTCCTCGTACACCACCATACCATCTTTCTCCCACATTCCACTTCATCTGGTCCCTCATTATAATGGAGTGAACTTTTCCTATTTTCCCTTCCTCTATCAGTTTCTTTGCAACTTTGACAGAGGGGTCGAAGAAGAACTGCTCCGCGACCATGAACTTCCTCTTCATCTCTTTAGCGGTCTTAATCATCTCCCACGCGTCCTGAACCGTTGTAGCTATTGGCTTCTCGACTATAACATGTTTTCCCTTCTTCAACGCCTTGATGGCGACCTCTTTGTGCATGCTGTGGGGCAGTATGATGTCTACTACGTCAGCTGGAGAATTTAATGCTTCATCGATGTCGGTGAAGGATTTCTTCAACTTGGCGTATTTAGAGCATTCCTCTAACGCTTCTTCAGTTCTTGCGAAGGCGCTCACTTCCACGTCTAACTTTTTTAGAGCATCAATGTGTATTCTACCAAAACCCCTGCAGCCTAAAACTAAAACTTCCATATTTTTTTGACTTCTAAGCCTTATTAAAGGTTTTTTAAAAAATGGGTGCAAGTGCCTATAATATGATGATATTAGAATGCGACATCCGAGATTTACCTTCATTTGGGTATGCAACTCATGATAATTCTCAAAGCTTAAAAGAATCTACGTGTTTTTCAAAATTATGAGTGGATCGCTGCTTTGTTTAGTAAAGGTGATACTGCATGATTAGCACGGGAAGCGGTGGCACGTCCACGACCCAGTACGGGCTACCGATCGACTATCGATTTGCAATCCCCACCTCTGAGGATGGATTTCAGCATGCCTCAACAGCCCTTCGCAGCCATGGTTTCGTGGTGGAGGTTGTCGATACGGTCGCCGGTGCCCGGATATTTGTGAACAGCATCCTACCGCACGACCAGGTGATATTCACAGCTACAAGCGAGACCATCCGGCTCTCGGGGCTGTATGAGGACATCAATCAGTCCGGGAAATATCAATCGCTGCGCCAGCAGCTCGCTAAAATGGATCGCAAGACGCAATTCCGAGAGATGGTGAAGCTCGGGGCTGCCCCGGATGTCGTTGTCGGTAGCGTACACGCCGTAACCGAGGATGGACGTCTAGTGGTGGCGTCGGCAACTGGCAGCCAGCTTGGGCCGTACGCAGCAGGCGCAGGAAGGGTAGTATGGGTGGTCGGAGCTCAGAAGATCGTTCCCGACCTTGAAACAGCCATGCGGCGGATTGAAACCTACAGTTACCCTATGGAAGACATTCGCTCACGACAGGCGATCGGAAACCCCAGCTCCATCTCGAAGATTCTCATCATAAACAGTGAGAAGATGCCGGGTCGAGCTACAGTTGTGCTAGTTAAGGAGGCAATCGGATTCTAGGAGTGACTTGGATATAGAAGCACCCATTGATCGTGCTCCGATAAGGGAGATAACAAATGGCTGACGTTTATTCAGAATGCAAGTGAGAAGAAGGTTTAAAACCAGTGTCTTACTTTAGATTTCTATTTCTATATAAGGTTAGCTTTGAAAGGATCTTTCTTTACATCCTAGGATACAGGTTTTAAAAAATCTATCGAATTTATATGTGGTCATGAGCTTTAAGGTTTTCAATTATTAACTAAGGAAATGATGGCTGAAAATAGGAGGATGCCTACTACGATAAGGATCGCTGCCATGACCATCTTTGCTGAAGGAAGCTTCTCGGGGGATGAGTAGACGCGGAACGGAAATCCTACTGTCTCATGGCATAAGTTAATCGCGGGGGCGAACGAACCATCTAGACTTTGTAGACCCAGATGGTGTGCTGATTGGACCAAAAATATTTGCCCTCACTGATCTTCCCTTTCCTTAAAGGCTTCCAACCGTGGAACTTGAAGTCATGGCTGAGGACGCGAGTCCCATGCCTCAGCTCCCTCTCAAACTTTGGCTTCAACTTCTCGTTACCGGTGGGCGTCAAGTAAAGCACAATTACATCAACGTCGCTAACATCGACGTTCATGGCGTCGCCTTCGATTATTTGAATCATGCTTTCAAGCTTAAGTTCACGGATCCTCCGCATGGCCCCTTCGGCTCGATCATGATTGTATTCAACGCCCACCGCCTTCACTCCATACCCTTGGACGGCGGAAATGAGAAAGCGACCGTCGCCGCAGCCGAGGTCGCATAGCTTCTCACCAGCCTTCAGATCCGCCAACTTAAGCATCGCGTCGACAACTATGGGCGGAGATGGAACGAACGGAGCTAGAGACAAAACCGGCAAATCTATTTTAAACATAGCACTTAGGATGTTGATAAAGTTTGTGATTTGCAGCCTTTTACTGTGCTGGCATTCATTTAAAATATTCTACTTTGTAGTTAAGCTGTTCTTCTCAATATATGCAAATGTTGCAGATAATGCAATTGCAATGGGTTTTAATCTAAAACAAGTCTTAATCAAATAAATATAACTTAATGTTAATTAGGGTTCAAAAACGCATGAAACGATTTTTAGAATCTTCTAAAATGCTGATAGCGATAGGGAAATATCAACAGACAAGCCAACTAACCTACTTTCTTTTTTAAAACCTAAATATTAGAATTAGTAAAAATCTAACACAGCTGGTGTATCTGAGGGTAATTATATTAAAAAGGGGGCCTAGGATCCAAATTTAATCTGATAATAAACTATCCTATTCCAATGTGTC
Source organism: Nitrososphaeria archaeon (assembly GCA_050011875.1). Lineage (GTDB taxonomy): Archaea > Thermoproteota > Nitrososphaeria > JACIWG01 > JACIWG01 > JBEKIG01. Next base: position 2,770 of record JBEKIG010000031.1, on the reverse strand, counting down.
ATATTCCTTGGTAAGGTTGTCTTCGTTGAGTTCCACGCCTAGTCCCGGCTTATCAGGAACTCTTAGGTATCCATTCTCGGGGAGGATCTGAGGCTTTAGCAAGTCCTTGTAGAGTTCCAGCCGCTGAGGCCCCATGGATTCTGAGATAAGGAAGTTGGGTATCGATGCGCAAGCGTGAGCTGCAATAACGGCATTTAGAGGACTGGAATTTACGACATGTGGAGCCACTGGCACATGGTAAATCAGAGCCATGTCCGAGATCTTCTTCACCCATGATAGCCCCATTCTGCATGTGTCGGGCATGATTATGTCGGTAGCCTCGAGTTCGAAGAGTCGTCGAAATTCATCAACGAAGTATCTTCGCTCTCCTACACAGATTGGAATGTTTACTCGTTGCCGCACATATCTTAGGGCTTCAATGTTGCCTGGTGGAATCGGTTCCTCATAGAAGAATAGGTCGTATGGTTCCAAGAGCCTTCCGATCCTTACGGCGGATTCTACATCAAACCGTCCATGGATGTCGAGGCATATGTCCACTTTAGGACCTACAGCATCCCTGACTGCCTTTACCAGTTCAATGGCTCTTGGCACTAGTTTCCTGGGGTAGTTCATGCCGAAGTCTCTCTGAAACCTTGCCGATCTGACCACGCCCTGAGCGGAAATCTGGGGGTCATCGATCTCTTCCCAGTAGACTATAGTGAAGGGGTCGAATTTTAGGACGGTGAAGCCGTGTCTGACCTGCTCCTTGGCGCCCTCTGCTATCGTCTCAGGCGTCGTCTTCCTCTCCCGTTCATCCTTTCTCTCCCCTCCTGAGCCCTCCAAGATGTGGCAGTAGAGCCTTACCTTGTCTCGGAATTTCCCGCCGAGGAGATTGTAGACCGGCGTGTTAAGGGCTTTCCCTTTGATGTCTAGGAGCGCGGTATCTATGGCTCCGATAGCCCCGAGATTCCCCTGCGCGTTCCACATGTGGAAAGTCTGTGTCAAAGTGTACCATGCCAGCTCTGTGTCGAAGGGATCCATTCCAACAACATATTTACCTAAGGCTTCTATGGATGTGGTGAAATTCTCCGGTGGAGCGTATTCGAACATATGCTCACATTCGCCGTATCCAACGAGACCGTTGCTTGTGCTAACCTTTGCATAGACAAATGGTGGTCTTGTAGCGGATACTAGGGCCTCCACTTTAGTGATTCTCATAAAAATTCTATTCTTTCTACTGATATTTAATACTTTTTACCATAAATAATCGATTACATCATAAAGTCTTGAGCATTTAAACCGTCGGTGCGCATTGAAAGATTATGTAGTAGGTCAGCTTCATCTTTCTCAAATCACGATAAGGCACTTAGGAAATGAGTATGTTACTGGTTATGTCGTCAACTTTGGCGCATCCGGTGAGGCTCATAGCCCTGCGCAACTCGTCAGTGACCGCTACGATCATATCCCTTACACCATTTGCACCATTAGCAGCTAAACCCATGTAGATGTTGGTTCCCATAAGTACTCCTTTTGCTCCCAAGGCCAAACCTTTAAGGACGTCTGTTCCCCTCCTGAAGCCGCTGTCCACCAATATAACCAGTTTATCTGACGTGGCTTCGACCACTTTGGGAAGGATCTGGAGTGGGTTAGCCGCGTAGTCTATGGTAGATCCCATGTGGTTTGAGACGACAATTGACTTTGCTCCGACTTCTCCTGCCTTGATCGCGTCCTCTACGCTCAGAACTCCCTTAATCACAAAAGGAACATGTACAGTAGAAATTATGTTCTTCAGGTCATCCAAGGTTTTTGGTCCCACCTGATCTTTCAAACGTACTTCATCACCGCTTTTGGGACCAAATGAGTGATCGATATCCACACCCACGGCGACAGCACCAAGATCCTCAGCAAAACCTATTCTCTCGATGATCTTCTCATTTTCAATCCAAGGTTTCGAGATCACTACTACAGGTGCTTTCTCCCCAAAAACTAGCTCCAACTCCTCGTTTGAGCAGATTCCGACCCAGATCATTGAGCCGGCTTCAGCCAACCCCCAGGCTATTTTCCGAAGAGGTTCTTTCTCAAGATTAGCCATACCACTCATCGCACCACTCACAACGGGTGTCTTTAGTCGCTGACCAAACAACTCGGTACTAGTGTCCGCCCATTTTGAGTCTATCAGCCTCATCTTAAATGAAATTTGATCAAAAAATTTCCTATTTGTCACAGAAGTGTAACCGCTCTCACAACCTGCAGGTTCTCCCTTGAACCTTCTAATCGCATCGTGTAAACCTAACTCTTCCAGTCTCTTAAAAGCCACTTCAACTAATTCACTATAATTCATTTTTCACACTTCAAAAACAATCACTATATACTTTTATTATTATCTGTATAGACTAATAAAGTTTCCCAACTAGCTCTGGATAAGACGCTTTCCTAAAATAGCGTGCGCTTTCACATCTATTTTGCTCTTAACCTATGGTCTGCTTAGTCTTCTTTATAAGTCACACCCAAATATTTGGGCTGAGCTTTGATAGTTGATATATCAGGTTTTTGATACGAAAGGGTTGTCTTTTATGTAAAATCGCCACAGCTTTTCGGAGGCCTTCTTGATGCCAATCCTCTTGGAGGTTACAATAGAAGGTTTTTCATCTGTTTCATGCGCTATAACGAATAGCTCCCCCTCCTCTGTAAGGTCTATTCCGTAATGTTCCATAGTTATGTTCATCGCTTTAGTTAGTTTCCCCGGCCCGTTCGCGATCCCAATTATATTTTTCACCCCTCTGTTTTCCAT
>JBEKIG010000030.1:0-11105 GCA_050011875.1 Nitrososphaeria archaeon | reverse complement strand
AAATATTTTGTATCTTTCTCCGAATACAAGAGGGACTTTGAATATTCAAAGCTTAATTTTTCGGGATCAAAGCCAAAGAGGAATTGTTTTATCATTAAAGGACGGGGATCATTTAATTCATATAGAAATTCATTAAATGTCTCAGAGAATTCCTCTGCCCGCTCTTTGTACGTGTATGCATCAAACCCTTCAGATTGTATTTTAATCATTTGCTTATATAATTCGGGATCCCTTTCTTTGAAAGTCTGGTTGCGTATAGCTTCGGAGAAGGTGGTTTCAAGCTTTTTGCTTAATTGAATTATTTCTGGTGAATAAAAAGGGTTTATTGCATATTTTCTCTGTTCTACCTCTGCAAAGACGTAAAGATCCCACTCATTACAAGATTCAATTGTAAGCTTTAATCTTTTAATAATCTCTTCCCTTAGACCATTTTTGACGAAAAAATCCCATTTATTAAATATCAGTAATCGGTCGGAATGAATCTGTGCGATGCTATCAATTTTTTCCCATATCTTAGGATACGCTCTAATTAATACTATTAATCCATACAAAGTCAAATCGCAGTATTCAACGTTCTTTACTTTCTTTTTTCTGCTAGTGCATAAAAATTTATCATTAAATAGAATTTTAACTGTATCATAAACGGTTGTATAGGGTTTTCTTAGCTCTCTACGCAGTTCGAATCTGTTTTTAGGTCCATTCTCCAAGATATGCGTTAGTATCTGAAAATCTGTATGATCTTCGATCTTCGTCAAGCTTAGTATCGCCTTTTTTAGACTATATATATATATATTTTGCATGCGGTGAAAAAGCTTAAGTTTTAGCAATTTAGGAAATAATGTGAATTGCGTTACAAGACCTTTAGGTTAGCGATGGGCCAGATGAAAGTTATAGGTGGGGATAGGTCGGTAAATCTTGATAGGGCAGAGGGAACCATTGCCGAAGCCTCTAAAGGGGGATGTCAGGTGATCGTCCTTCCGGAGTGCCTTGACCTGGGTTGGACCCACCCCAGCGCTCATGAATTATCTGATGAAATACCGGGGAAAACGTCAGATCGCCTCTGTGGAGCAGCTAGACGGAATAATATAATGGTCCTGGCAGGGTTAACGGAACGGGAGGATAAGAAGATATATGATTCTGCCATTTTAATCGACAGTTCAGGAAAAATTCTACTAAAACACAGGAAGATCAACCTCCTAGATATTGAGCAGGACCTATACGATGTGGGGACCTTTCTTTCAGTTGTCGAAACCAAATTCGGAAATATAGGGGTAAATATCTGCGCCGATAACTTTGAATTCTCTCTTGCCATAGGACACGTCCTATCCAGGATGGGAGCCCACTTCATATTCTCCCCATGTGCTTGGGCAGTAAGCGCAGATCATGACAACGAGAAGGAACCGTACGGCAAAGACTGGTACAAAAGTTATAGCACGCTCAGCAAGCTTTACGGAATCTCCGTAGTGGGAGTAAGCAACGTGGGATGGATCGATGCCGGGCCATGGAAAGGCAGAAAAACAATAGGATGCTCGTTGGCAGTTGGGCCAGAAGGAAAAATCCTCTCACAGGGACCGTATGGTGTGAACTCGGAGGCTTTACTTTACATCAACCTTCAAGCGGTGTCTCGAAAGGTAAAGGGAACTGATTACGCTGGCTACCTTTCAAAAAGGGGCTATAGAGGCCCATAATTTTATTCATTCAAGGCAACTTCCATTAGAATCATAGGAATTGGGCAGTCACCATAAATAATATATGCATGTAATAGTTAATACATTGCTAATGCATGACTTAACTGAAAAGGTAAAAATTTTTTCTTTTAAAAAAGGAGCACACCTTGTTGGAATTGCATCTGTAGATAGATTCGATGCTGCTCCTGAGAGATATAGACCTCAATTTTATATTTCTGATGCTAAAGCGGTTATTTCCCTCGGTCAGAAGTTTAACGAAGCACTTGTTAATGTCCTAAGACAGAAAAAATCCAGTATTTCGTTCCAACATTTCGTTAACGATAAATTATATGACCAAGTGGATGAACTCGCTTATTGGGTTGCACATTTTCTAGAATCACAAGGTTACGATGCTTATCCTATACCTGCACAAAATCCCAAAGACCCACGTATAATGATCGGCGAACTTTCGCATAAACATGCTGCTGTAGCTGCGGGTTTAGGCCAGATAGGATGGAATAACCTATTCCTATCACCAAAGTTTGGCCCTAGACAGATTCTTGGTTCCGTTATAACAAACGCGCCTTTAAAGGCGGATCCATTGTACGAGGGTAAAGTATGTGAACCAGATAAATGTGGCTACGCCTGCTTAGGTGTCTGTGCTTCTGGAGCTATCAGTAGAAAGAAAGAAGAATTTGTAATTGGAGGTAGGAAGTATGAACACGGTAAACACTCCAAGTGGAGGTGTATTTGGGGTTGTGGGAGTATGTCTAGTGTCATGTCCATGCCACATGAGGAGATCTCTGTAGAGGACTTGATGGTGGGTAGTTTCAGAGAGCAACTCCAGAAGGTTCGTAAGGCAAATATGCTGCCTGAAGTCATACAGAATAACTTGTTCCTATCCAGAATCAACAATGGAGAGATTCCATGGTGCTGGCTTTCATGCTTAACATCATGTCCAGTCGGTTCGCGTCGTAATAATAAAGCACATCAATAGTGCTAAGAAATATTCCCAGCAATTATATAGCTGTTTATTTTGTCTTTCAGTCATTTAAATGGTGAACTATTAGTACTATTAGTTTCAACAGTTTACTTTCTACTCAAACTTTGTGCCACATTCGCCGCAGAATCTTGTCCCAGCAGGGCTTTGAGCTCCACATTTAGGGCATTTTATTAGACCAAGTGGTGCACCACAGTTATTGCAGAATTTTCCTTCTCCAGCTGGCTTGCCGCATTGAGGACAGATAGTCTGCTTTCTTTCAATTTCACCAGAATAGACTTTGGTACTTTCAGCTTTTTCCTTTATGTCTTCAACCATTTTTTGTGCTCTTGCTGCAGCCACTTCAACATTTTCCCGTGGAGCATCGTCTACGCATAAGCCATCTTGTTCATTCCAATCGTTTTCACAAACATATTTTTTACATCTTGGGCAACGGAAGAAGTGTTCTTTAGCTTCATTTTGTGCGATTTCAAAAGCCCCCTCATGTTCCTTATGCCATTGAGGTGTCATACCTTGATAGCGCTGTGAAAGCACATCTGTACCGCTTTCAATGCTGGAGCCCGCACCGCTGCCAAAAAGTCCTGTTCCAACAGAGACCGCTTTCCCGAATCCTCGGAAAAGTCCAGCCTTCTTGTAGGTTTTGGATTCAATGAATTGTGTCTTATACCCATCGTTACATATATCACATAAAAAAGTGAACTGGAACCCTGCTTCGGAACTATTGTCTTGATAGTTTCTTGTAAAAGGTTGCAAAGGCATTGCTATTTACCACCTTCTATAAGAGATTTACCACATTTTATACATTTCTCCCCTATCGGAGGCTGCTCAGTTCTGCATTTCTTATTCGGGCAAATTACAACAAGACGTTTATTACAATTGTCGCAGTAGTCGCCGAAGAAGGTTGGCGCGCCACAGCTGGGGCAGGAGATGTTCAATGAAAGACCGCAATTACTGCAACTTTTCTGTCCTTTTTGGATTGGATTTCTGCATTTTGGACATCTTAAAGGGCCAACAGGATTGACTCTATCACAGAATGGGCAGACGTTAGCGTCTGCAGAAACAAGTTGATTGCAATATCGACAGGGATGCTTATATCCTGGCATAGACTAATTCGCTCTCTATCATATCAATGAAGTTTTGTTATTATTCCTTTTGGTTGTTTTGTTCAATTCTGCCTTAGGTATATTTTTCGTTTTTAAGCCATTTTGCTGAATCGTCTTGTGTGTTAATATTGAATTCTAGTAAATCCGTCGTGTCCTTTTTCCATTGATCAAGTGTAAGATGGACTACTCTTCCTATAAAGAGGTCTCTTAAGGTTTGCAGTTGAGGTATCTTCTGAACTGAAATCTTGTATTTGATATATTCAGGATCATCAAGCCTATCATTTGATAAGTAGATCGGTTCCCTTCTGAAGTTAATGACAATTAGACAATGATTAATCATTCTAATCAGGTCTTCTGTCTTTCTACGCAAATCTTCAAAATCACCTTCTTTGGAATAATCCTTTCTCCCTGATATTCGAAAGAAGTAAGTAGCTCTTCCTTCTTCTGCACTTGAAACTGCTTCCATTGCAATTGCATTTCCAGGTTCTTTCGGATTATTGCTATAGATTGCAACTAGAAACCAAATATATTCTCCTTTAGGGTCACCCAATAGTCCGCGTTTGAAACCTACACTTACCTGTTCATTTTGAGATATTCCTCTTAGGAAATCGTATTCTTCTTTAAGGTTGATTTTTTCAAGTTTTCTCTCTAATTGCCTCCAAAGTTCTGGAGAGATTGACTCAATATCGCTTTTCTTCGCAGCTCTTCCCTCTTTCATAAGATGTGCTGCTTTCCTTATAAGTAAAGGACTTACTTGAGGGGCTAATTCCTGAAGTAATAATTGAGCTTTAAGTAAAAGCTGATTGATTGCCTCAGTAAGAGCCTTCTTAAATAAGTCAAATTGACTTCCCATTTTAGAGAAAACTATACTTTCTCCAATTTCTGTGTTTAGTGTGACAGTATAATCTTCAGCCTTAATTTCCAATATATCGCTGTAAGGTATCCTAACAGGTTCCCCTTTTTGGGGTAGAATAACTATCGCAGTTTCATAAAGACGGGTTTCACTGATCCCTTTCTGCAGTATCCGTTTATTATTATCGTAATAGACGAATTCAGTTTCTATACCAGATGTTCGAAGTTTCTCTTCCATGAGCATGTATTTGAGTATAATTTCATTGCGCAATTCAAAGAGTGTCCTGAGAAAAGCCTCATAGCTATACCCTATACTAAATAACATCAATTTCTCCCTAGATGATAGATATAGATCTATCCTGTAGTCTCCTTCGGATATTTCGAGGATATCATTTAATGGGATAAGTAGAGTCTCGCCAGTTTCAGGGAGAATAGAGAGATTTTGCTTATCCAATTGAGCTTGAGCATCGCCTTTTGAGTCTATATTATTATTATCATCCATTAAGACATAGCTCAAGTGACATGTGAACAATGGCTTTCTTTCATCTTCGTCACTTTTGACAGCGTTCGATCTCTCTTCAACTCCTTGATCCTCGTTCATATTTCCAAAGCCAAGAAGTTCATATTTAAGTTTAGCTACAAAGTACCTAACATACTCTATCGTTAGAGTTATTCTATTATCCTTTTATCTTTACTACATGTAGTACTATTTTATTCATTCAAGGCAACAAATATCGTCATGACAGAAGGCTGAAGTCATCTCTATATCTGCTGTGCGATAGATGGTTCCATTTAGATAGCTCTTTAGGGCTATTAAAAATGCAAAGGTTAAGAAACCCAGAAACTATTGCAAATTAATGACAAACCCTGATTTTACAACTAATGGAAACAATATCAGAGCCGATTCGATTCGAATCCGTTGGGAAGATCTAAAAAATGAGCGTATTCATGATAGGATTTCTTTTATACTTGATAGAAAAGATTGGAATGTTGACGATGTCTTAAATTCTATTGAAAAAATGACATACAATCTTCGGGATGCTGCCATCTTCTTAAGTGGAGATGAATATAGGAAATTTGACGAAGATTTATCTAAATCAATTACCTCTAGATCAACATCCGGAACGGTTCCAATAGAAATAAATGGAGAGATTAGATTTTGTGAGAATAAGATCAAATTAGAGAAAAAGGCATTTTTAGTTGATGTAGCAGCCCAACTTCGCGAGCTAAAGCTACACTTGGATATCAAACTGTTTTCTAGTGATCTAAGAAAGCATGAATTGAGCCATGATGATATAATACTGCTTTTTGAAAAAAATGTTGCAGGATACGATAAAGAACAAGCAGAGAGGATTATGAGTTACTTTACGGTAGATTATAAGGAATACGACGAAGCAGTTAAAGATGTAATTAACGAGCGGTTTATTTCAAGAGTTACATCAAAAAGTCTAAGAGATTTTCTGCAAATTAAATGTACTCCATACTATTTCCCTGCCTTTGAGATCCAATACAGATTATTAGGGACCGACTGCTTGAGTTTGGTACCTAAGGAGAGGTATGCCATTGTTGACGTTGAAGTCCACCAAAAGGAACAGTCCTACCCCCTTACAATCATCGACGAAAAACGTAACCTAGACATAAAGCGTCGGCTATTAGGTTATTATGATGAATTCATTAGTCTCAAAGACCTTAATATACAACCACTGCCCATATTTACGATACCGATACGCCTACTATCTTGGCTCATCGAAGATGGAACGAGGCCTTATGGAATTATTGCCCTTAACAGTTCGGAGAAAGAAGTATCTTACAAGGTGGACGGCTACGCGGACGTAATAAGAGCGCCCGTAGAATTCATCAGATACCTCAAGGAACTGAGCGGAGGAAAGGGGTTTAACGAGCTAAGGGCTAAACTTGTTGAAAACGGTCTAATGTACGAAGGAACTAACGAGGTTATAGAAGAGCAGATGAAGCCCAGGCCTGTCGAGCCCTCACCTCCACCTAAACCAAAAGTTATAGAAAGGCTTGAAATCATACAGAAGAACCCGTCGTTCCTCCATTATTCAGTTTGGGGGAAAAAGTTTGGGATTACCAAGGAGGGCGCCTTTGACTGCTTGGATAAGTACCAGAAAGAGGGAACCGTGATATTGACACCGGAATCAGATGGTGTCAAGGTCCAACTTACGGACAAAGGCCTGCAAATGTTGCGTCAAGGAAAAAGCTTAACGTTTGACGGAAAATCATGATGCCCCAGACAAGTTTGCTGGAAAATGATGAAGTAAAAACGCTAAAAACCGGACGCTGTTTTTGGCGTTAAAAAACCAAAATTTAACGGAAGGCTTAACGCACAATTTAACGACAAACTTAACGACAAACTTAACGCCGACTTAACGGACTTGACAGCCTAGTCATCCATAATCGATACTTACCTTAACAAATCTCAGAACAATATTTAGAAGAAAACTCGTTGAATAAGCAAACATCTTCATAACATTTTTTTTATATATTATAACGCATAGCATATTTTTTGAGTTAGTAATATCCGATATATCCGCTGTTCACTATTGTCCTATCACGTACGGTAAGGCGTAGGCTGTTTAGAAAACCATCTTCACTAGAGCTCTACTATTCTTAGATTCCTTTAAACTTTGAGGAGACAGTAGAGCATTACATGAAGAACATCAGAAAAGGAAACATATCTGAAACCATGTCCTTAGATCTGATAGCTCCCATCACTATGATTAATGTATAGTTATCAACGTTTCATAGAATACAGCAACACGATCTCAATAACTATCATCGACCCAAACCAGAATGCTAGATCAGAAAGCAGCAGATAAGGATCGACCTGCCACTTATCCACAGGCCCTGCAATCGTGTTCAATGTGTGAGTGCCCCAAACCAAAGGCGAACCATAGTTCACATGCAGATAGTCAGGATAATTCAGGGTAACTCCCAATGTGAGAGTAAATGCTGCCAAAATAGACCAGATAACTAAAAATCCTATTATAACCAGGTTCTTATTCATCTATAAATTAATTTATTATTAAATATTTATTCTTTTCATAGCCCTTCCGCTTTCCAAATGAAAATCGTCCTCAACGAATCAGTCCAATTTATTGACATGTAGCTTTGAAAAAATAGTGGCTATATTACCTATATTAGGATCATCAGAACATCATGCCACAACCTAATGCTGACTTGGAAGTATGCTATGCGGGAGGTGGGATTTCAGCATTAATCTACTGGTAAATTATTAGAAGGGAAGACACCCCCTGAGAAGGTAGGTATCAAGGTTGGAGGTGAGAACAAGTGGCTCACACTGATTCAGAATGCAAGCAAGAACAGGGAATGGTGTGCTTATTCAACTGAAGGAGCATAACACAGGAGAAGAAACCTATTTGTAATCACATGGCACATAGCGGAGTGATGGAGATGACAATCGGCAGAAGAAACTCCATTTTGACAACTGAAAAGCTGCTCGAACCGTTGCGACACGTCTCACTAATAAACATTTTTGCTGAACAAATATCTTGTAAAGCAATCAATCAAAGATGAAATTTAAGACCTGCACTACCAAAATAATTGTTCCATCAGTTTACTTCTTCTTGTCACGCCATGGGTAGTTATAGGTCCTGGGTCGATGCTACTCCTTGTACTCTCCTTTAGGAGCACATTACAAGGTTCCGGAATCATCGCTAGTTTTTATATCAAAAGAAATCAATTGGTGCAGGGTTTCACCAGCTTCCTTCAAGACTGTCCTTCAACGTCCACGTTGTTATTCAGGTTTTGGCTTTATCTTCTAAAGCCCCGACACTATCCTCGCCGGTGAGCCTTAATCCTACAAGTCTGAGAGCTAGACCGATTTTTTGGCGACGATTTCGCTCGCTATTTGATCCATCGTTTTTCCTTCGGTACTTATTCCTAGACTGCGAGCAACCTCTAAAAGCTTGTCCTCAGTAGAGCTACTCACCACAGGCTTTTTAACGACAATTTCACTCGCTACCTGATTCATCGATTTTCCTTCTGTATTTATTCCTAAATTATGAGCAACCTCTAACAACTTCTCATCAGTAGAGCTATTCCCTTCAGCTGTAATACCTTCGACAATTCCATCAACACCAGACTGGGCTTTCTTAAACTCTTTCTGAGCCATGCCAAGTGAGCGGGCGAGTTGAGGTATCTTATTAGGCCCCCAGATTAGGAAGACAGCTAAAGCACCAACTATTACAGCAATTTCTATTGGATCCAATACGATCCATAGCCATTAAGAGAGGAGAGATATAGGTCTAACGTTTGGAGGTTCTGTAAAGTCATCGGTTGATTCTTCTCGCTGTAAAAATTCGGTTGATGAACATACATCAGACAATGTGTTATTTTCAGAAGCAAACAAACTATTCATTGTAGCAATGGTGGGAGCGATAATCGCTTTGGTAACAAGTAAAATGTTAAGTTTTAATGAAACCATCCTAACTGGAAGCGTTGTCGTTTGTTTACTGGCATTCTTGCTTATCGTCAACGTCGATAAAGTCGTACCCGCATGTCAACCCAAACAACGAGAGACGCAAAAAAACTCAAGGGAAGGAGGTAATATTTGCCTATGTCAGCCACTAAGTTGGGAACTCCGTTTAGCATAAGTGAGCTAATTTCTGTGGCAACGATAATTCCCACAAAGAATGCAAGATAAACAACCCCTCTCGGTTGCATGCGATTTGAACCCATCGTTTGCCCAATTCCTCTGCCCCTTCTTGTAAAGAAACCTGATAAACCATCGGCAATCACCCATCCAACTAAAACCGAGAAGAAGAATACCCAGAATTGGAACGATACCAATGCCAGAACAAATAATAAAAGTGCACTTGCTAGAATCATGAAAAATTCATTCCTCAGCATTGAGTTTACTGTTATTCCCAATTCCAATTTCAAGCCTACCTCTCAGACAGATGTTCACTTGATATTATCCTCTCTCATCTTAAAGTATTCCCCCAAGACCGACCTTATCGTCTCAGGGATGGTCTCTAATTTTCTTGCTTTTCTTTCTGCTTCAATAGCTTTCATCATTTCATTTGACATGCTTACCATAACTTTTTTCATCAAACATTTATCACTACCATTAGATACCGGTAGCAACCTTTATAAAGGTATTGGTATCAGAATTGGTGTCAGTGAATCCTAAAAACCAGTCATAACAGACTGAAAATTCACTTCTCCTCAAGGATAGGGAAGTTGAATATATCACTTGAAGGCTATGGAAGTTTATAGTCATTTCTCACCAGCGATAATACCTATGGTTCCAATCATGAATGGCAATTTCAACGGCAACGGTATGGAGTCTGCATCTCGTGTTTCATGAAATCAGCGAGGTGTAGAAGGCTATCCAAACATAGTCCTATATCTCAAGGTGGCTTCAAATGGCGCGATATGCCCAGTGCATCGTTGGAAGAACTCTCTAAACGTTGATTCATGCGCTTATGGTTTCTAACTCTTCCTTGATTTTCATTTTACTTTTTCAGCTCAACCTTCACTCTTTCGGTCCAGAGTTCTGATTTAAAGGAGCCAGGAATTCTTATTTGGTCCCATTTGGAATTCCATTTTTTCTTCAATTTGATGACTTCAGGGTCCTCCTCTATCATCTTCGCCATTTTGTCGTATGCTTTTTGGTCTTCGTATTCGTCGATATACATCCATGTTTCTTCAGCTGGGTCGGCTTCTTTCTCGGCCAACTGAAGAATCCATGACCTTGTATAGTAGAACTTGTCCGAGTGGGATTTCTGTTCGTTAAGGATCTCTTTCCACATATCAATGTGTTTCTTACTGAATTCTTTAGGAATACGCCATTGAGCTACTTCATAGAGCATGTCCTACCCTCCTCCTTAATTTTGATTCCATTTTTTCGTTATTAAAGTGGTTCTAAGTATATATAAGTCTGACATAATAATAAATATATATTTATCAATTGTTGATTCAAAAATCAGAAGAGGAGGTGAATGAAAAAGGATGAATATCATCTTGGTTCTAACATACAGGGTTAAATACGAAAAGAGGACGGAATTTCAGGCACTTGTCGAAAAATTCGTCAAATTCAAGAAAGAGAACCCAGAAGCTTTTGGCGGATTAAAATCTTGGAGACTCTACCAGCAAGAATATGGTGGAGTAGCCGGCTCATACGTTGAAATGTGGGAATACAAGAGCATAGAAGAGATGGAGGAGGATAGTGAAAGAATGATGAAGCATAGGGAAATGATGGAAATTCACAAAGAATTCATGCAACAAATAGACCATGCAACATTTACAGAGTCGGTATGGAGTGTGGCCGCATAAGCGTCATCATCACGCTCCATAGTGAACGAATAGGAAAATGTCCATCCAGCGACATACGTATTAGAGACCCAGACAGCGACATGTGAGATATGAGGAGGGTTGCGAGGAAAGGCAAATTCTCAGGTTTAATTCTTAATTTTGGTGGGAAAATATTTTATTTTT
>JBEKIG010000029.1:0-13027 GCA_050011875.1 Nitrososphaeria archaeon | reverse complement strand
TCGGCCTTGAGGAACTGGTGCACCTTGGGAATGGCATATTCCACCGGCATGGCGATGTTCTTCTTGGCAATATCCGGCGCGGCCCCGGTGCCGCCATAGCTGCCGTCCAACTGGACCACATGGGCGCCGGCGTAATAGCTCCCCACCGCCACCATGTCCACGTCGGTGGGGGTGGAGACCTTCACCGACACCAGGGCCCGGGGATTGATCTCCTTGATCCAGTCGATGTGTTTCTTGTGATCTTCCACGGAATAGACGCTGTGGAAGGGAAAGGGGGAGAACAGGGAGCTGCCGGTCACCGACTCCCGCATGCGGGCCACCGCGGGGGTCACCTTGTCCCCCAGCAGATGGCCGCCCAATCCGGGCTTGGCCCCCTGGGCGTATTTGAACTCCACCATGCGCACCCGCTGGATGGTGTCTTCCCGGACCCCGAAGAGGCCGGTGGCCACCTGGGTGACGATATTGTCACTATAAGGGTAGAGTTCTTCGGGAAAGCCGCCCTCGCCGGTGGATACCATGGTGTTAAAGCGGATCGCCGCCCGAATCCGGGACAGAATGGTATTGATGCTCACCGAGCCGAAGGACATGCCGCCGCCGTACCAGGGCACTGCCAGCCGCACCTGGGGCCGGCCATCTCCCCGCCGGTTCAGCTCCACCTCCAAGGAGATGTCGTCCTCGGTCAGCTTGAAGTCCGAATGGTGCTTGGGAAAGAGAAAACGCAGTTTATCGAAGCCGCCGCCGGAGTCTCCCAGGCGATATTCGAGGTCGGTATAGGGGAGGTTGCCCCATTCCGCCTGCCACCAGGTGCTGAGGAGCAAATCCGCAGGCCAGCGCCGGTCCCCCAGGGTGCCGTACACCGGGTGGAGGCTGAGCCGCAGGGCCTTGGCCGGGCATTTGGCCACGCAGAAAAATTCCTTCTCCCGGCAGGCAAATCCCAGGCAGAGGTAATTTCGGGGACGCCGCAAGTAGCCGCCGGACTTGGTGTGAACCCCATAGGGGCAGGCTTCGACGCAGCCGCCGCACTTGATGCAGGCGGATTCGTCACGCCCCACCAGGTACTTGCTCAAGGGGGTGCGGAAGCGGGACGGGGTGGGAATCGGCTGCCAGGGCCCGTCTTCGCTCCAGGATTCCAGGGGAATGATGGGAACCGTTTTTTTCTTCGCTTGCGCCATTTTTTAGTCTTTTTCTGATTTTAGTCGATTTAACTTTGAACTTTGAACCGGCCACGGGGTGGTTTGGCGTTCATTTGCTTTTAAGTGGTAGCCGCAGGTTTTAGCCTGCGTTCGCCTTTCGCCGAAAACCGGTTATCGGTTCGGTGGGGCGGGCCTCCGTGCCCGCCATTTAGAGGCGGCCAGGGACGGCCGCCCTACGGGTAACTCCTTCTATTCGCCGACCCTCCTGGTTTCACCCTCCGGCCGGGCGAAGAGCGGGGCAAAGATTTCTCTATCCAGGTCCTCCTTGAACATGGCCCGGCCCACTTCCCCTCGCAGACGGCGCACCTCCCGCATGCCCATGGCGCCCAGGACCTCCAGAAGCTGGTTGTTCCAGGCGCCCAGGAGGTTGACCATCCGCTGGGCCCCCCGCGGGACGCTGAGGCTCCCCAGGTCGATGGGGCAGGGCTGTTGGTTCTTCTTATCAGCGCCGCCGGGACACTCGGGGCACAGCCGGCATTCCAGGGCCAGGAGCAGGGAGAGGTCGGCCATCACCCCATCGGCGCCGGCGATGATAACCTTAGCCACGTGCTCCGCCAAAGCGATGCCGCCGCTGACCAGCAAGGTGACGGCGTCCCGCAACCGGTCTTCCACCAGCTTCAGGTGGCAGCCGCGCACCAGGTCCTTCAGGTGCGCGGTTCCGGCGTCCTTGAGGCCCCGGGCCTTGTCGGAGCCGGCCAGGTGCAAAACCTCGGCCCCCGCCGCGGCTAAGGCCGCCACTCGCGCCGCGGCCTGGCCGTCGGCCGGCACCCTGATCCAGACGAGCAATTGGGGGAAGCGTTTCTTGATGGCCTCCATTTGGGCCATTACCCCGGGATGGTCCGGGATCTCCACCGCGGGCACCTGGCTGAGCAGCGGCGCATCCTGCTTCAGAGGCTCTCTGGCCGACAGGATGGGCACCAGGCGAGAGGCGGCCGGGGCCAGGTCGGCGCCGATGTCTTTCCGGTGCAAGAGCGCCAGGGTGCCCAGGTTTTGGGCGGCCGCCACCATGATCTGACGCAGCCGCGCCGGGTCGGCGCTCCGGGATGGTTCCGCCAGCACCACCGGTAAAGGGATTTCCAAAAGGCGAGGTGGGGTGATCAGCATCTCCTGTTGTTCGTTGAAGGCCAGAAACATGGGTTTGCGGCCCAGGTCGATGGAGGTGCTGATATATTCCCGGCCGTGGATGCCATCCCGGGTGGGCCGGACGATCTCCGACATGTCGGTCCAGCAGGAGTCGAAGCCCTCCCCGGAAAAGGGCCCGCCATAGCCCGCTCCGGAAACGGGGATCTTGCCGGTTTCCGCCTGGCTCCAGGTGACCGCGATGATCTCCGGGGTCCAATAGTCGTCCCCCATCTGCCGGTATTGGGGGTTCATGGCCTTGAAGACTAGCCCCCGGGGACAACCCTGGACGCAGCGGTAACAGTCGCGGCAGACCTGATCGATGGTGTCCACCAGCTGCTGCCGGTCGAAACCCCGCTTCCGGTAAGCGTCCACCGGACAGTCTTCCTTGACGCAGCGGGCGCAGCGGAGACAGCCCTCGCCCCAGTCCATCACGGTGCTTTTGGCCAGAGGGGTGAAACGGGGCGGCACCCGGCGCATGTGGATGTGATATTTGGCAGGCAACCCTAGTTCTCCTAAATGAGACAGTTTAATAAAATAAGGTTCACTTAAGCGGTTCTTTTCTATGGGATTGGTGGGCAGTGCCCACCCCACATTTTTTTGTCATGCTGAGCGAAGCGAAGCATCTCGTATTTAGAAATTCTGTGGCCGCCCCCGACTCCCTCAGAATGACAAAGGAAATGACTGCGCGTCGGCTCCTGGTCCTTAAATGAACAGCATTAGTCCTAAACCTTGGCCTTGAGGGGGCTTGGCCCCAGGGCCTGCAGACGGGCCTTAACTTCCTTGACGATCCCGGCCAGGGCCGCGGCATCGCCCGGGGTGACCAGGGAATAGCCCAGCCGCCCCGACTCCAGCCCGATTTCTTCCAGATAACCCTGGGAATATTGCACCCGGCCTTCCAGGCGGCGGCTGCCATCCTGGTAGCGGCAGAGGGTCTTATCGCAGCCGATGACCCATACCAGGTCCACCGGAGTTCCCAAGGCGCGGAGCAACTGAAAGGCCTCCACTTTACTGCTGCAAGGCTCCGAAAGCACCCGCCACCGGTCTCCCCCCTTGCCCAAGGAGACCAGCAGGGCCTCCGGGTCCGGCACCGCTTGCTGACAGGCGAAGATCACCGCTTCGGTTGACATAGGTCTCTTGCCCCAAAAGGCCGGGGAGACGCCCCAGCGAAATGCAGGCCAGGAAGGATAGCCTCCCTGGCCGCGAGAAATCAATTTATTTTGTCATGGAAAAACCAGAAATGCAATAGTTTAGGGAGGCCGCCCCACCACCCTGCCAGAAGGGGGATGGCCGGAATGAAGGGGGGAAACTATTTGGCGGTGACCTCCTTCCTTTCGTCAATGTCCCCGGGATACATCACCGCGTCGTGCCCCCGCTCCCGGGTGCGGATGCGGATCACTTCCTCCACCGGGTAGACGAAGATCAGGCCGTCGCCGGCCATGCCGGTATAGGCGGACCTGAGGATGGTCTGAATGGTATCTTCCAGGTTGTGTTCGCTCAAGACGATGTTGATCTGGATCTTGGGCAGCAAATCGACCCGGTAGCTGCCTGTACGGCCCGTCAGGCTGATGCCTCCCTGGCGGCCGTGGCCGCGAATTTCGAAGAGGTTCAGGCCCACGATGCCCATTTCCTTCAAGGCTTCCTTGACATCGTTGAGCTTGTCTTCCCGAATGATGGCTTCGATCTTTTTTAGCATTTTCGGTTCTCTCTTATTGAGGATCTATAGAAGAAACGGTAATTTGGCTGACCGCTCCCTTGCATATGTTCTTCCACCTTCAAAACCAATCCCCTTTATGCTGAACGGGGAAGTATACGCAAGACAGTTTCACCGCAGATAGAACAAAGAAAATCCTTGCACCCATTCCCTAACCAAAAAAATATGTGTACACGTTGGCCTTTTTCCATTAATATGTCCCTTTGCGTTCCATGTCAAGCTTTCACGTTAGCCTTTTTCCATTAATATGTATTCAATCTCAAATGTGATGGAAATTTAACACGTTATGACACTTGAAGTATTTAATCCCCCAACTCACTATAATAATATAGACGATTCTTACATTCCTGATTTTACCCTTAAGACCAGTATAGATTGGCTAACCCTTTCAGATATTCACCTAAGGTATCATACGCCAATTTGTGACCTATTAAATGTAAATGGTTTCATTCTTTCAAAAACTAATTTTCATGTAAGAGGTAAATTTAGAAGGAATAAGGAGTATCAAGATAAAAATATTTGTATTCAATTGTTCTATGATATGAGGTTTGAAGGTAATTTGATACCTACAACAGTAATAAAGATTCATGACCCAAGCAAAGAGGTATTAGACTTATTTCATGGTTATTTCAATAAGTTTTCTATCTTTCACAAATTAAGTCAAGTTGAGCTATCCTTTGATTTTTACACAAGAGACCTTCAAGACTTTAATGAATTCCTCAACAAACACTTGTATCTCAGACACCAAAAACAAAAGTCATTCAATATCAAGGACACATTCTATACAACAGATATTAGGAAAGCCACTAAAGGTACAAGGACTTATCCTAAGCCATTTGATAATCCTGAGTTTGTCAGAATGGAGCTTTTACTAAAACGGAAAATAATAAGTCGGTTAGGGCTGTCACTACCTTTAAGCAATATAGATGGCATAGATTTGAAGAAATTTTTCATATTCGCCTATATTGACTCAAGAATGCTAACAAACTACTTTGTAAAAAAGAACAAACAGGAAATTAAACGAGCTAATCTGAGAAGGCCATGGGGTGGGAGGTTATTTGAGAAACATATTGCACAATGGGTTCGTGGTATTACTCATAGGGAACATGACTTTGAATTCATCAAGCAGGTTGAAAGACTAAAAGATAAAGATAGGGGTGTACCTAATTATTGGAGGTTTATAGTTGAACATGAACTACTTACAAATGCATTTATGAGTAAGCTATCAAAGACATCTTTCATTCCTATCACTGGTAAACACTATGTCATGCCTGATTCATTGTGATGTAAATATTGATAATATGGTGAACGACTTTGTTTCCTATAAAAAGGAACCAAAAGGTCAAACTGTAATCACAAACTGTCGTATTAGCACAATGCAGACCAACAACTTGTTGATTATGCTATGTTATCTTCATTGCATACTATCATAGATTGTTCTCATATCAAAATATATTTTGTATTTTAGCAATTGTAATCATATCGTTGCCAGCTAACTAACGCAATGAGGCATTCCTTTCTAATGAGGGGGTGGGGGAAGGGTAAGTTGTTCTAAATGTTGACCTTTGCCTGCTTAATTTGGTGATTTGAGACGGTTGGTGACAAAAGGACTCTTTTCTAATAATAATAGTCACTTATCCCATTACACCGTAGCTTGAAAATCTTATTCCGTAATCTGAGGTTGCAAAGTTACCTTATCGCTATAGTGAATGCACGTTTAACCGGCGAATTTGGCGAGCTTCCCCTTAACTTAACCAATTACCCTTCCCCGAACCCAAACGGGCCATTTGCAGAATTATAAGGCTATTTTGGTTATAACAATTGCGTAGATTTTCGAACCCAGGCCGTGAAATTGACAGATGTGGAAATCATCGGATGGGGTTACATGGGAATGGAAAGCCCCACAGGCTTTCTTACCTCTTTTCCAAATCTAATCAATTCCCCATGCCAAATTCAGGAAAACCCTGATTGCTTTATGTGTCCATTCGGGCATATTAGAACCAAAATTATCAAAGGAGACAAAGGGAAAGCCTACTTGGGTATCTACATTGCTTGGGAAGAAGATTCTTTTGGCGGCAATAGGACTGGTTATTCTGTCTGTCTCATTAGCGGTCGCAGAACCCCCAAAGGATGTTGAGGGTTGGAGGCAAGCCCGGTGGGGGATGACAGAATCACAGATACTTGAGGCATTTAAAGGGGAGGCCATACGACTCGATAAAGGTGAAAAGTACGACGATAACGTTTATGCTTCCGTTGGAATAAATAATTTTTATTTAAATGGCCTACCGTTTAGCGTTAGATTTGTGATGGATGATTATAGTAGAGTTCTAAAAAGAATAAACATAACTCTCTTGGACAAAAGGGTATCCTTATCTAATTTTGATGACCTAAAGAAAATGTTGATTGAAAAATATGGTCAACCTCCACTTGATAATGAAAGAAAGGATTCCCTAACCAATGATTATGAAACTACTTGGATTTTTGCAACAACTATAATTGAATTAAAATTTGCTGAGCTTAGAGGTTTAGGTATGGACAAAAATCTCCTAAAACTATTTTATCGTGCGAAAGATAAAGGAGATTCCGATAAGCTTTAAGCTTTTCGAAGTTGGCTACTGTTATTGCAGTATATCTTGTGTGATTGATTTACTCCATTTTCTAAAAAGGTGAAAGGTGCTTATGGATATATGGTTATATGTATTTCTCCACGCCTATAAGATTATTACATGTTCCCCTTTCCACAAGAAGACCCTTTGAAATCCTATCTTTCATCTCAGCGAAATCATAAAACCATTTTAATGTCCCATCACTATTAATTTGAATCACCTTATTTACTTCGTTTAATTGATAATGAGTGCTTTCATATGTAAGACAGTATACATTAACTCTCTCAATAACAAAGCATAAATCGAATATCTCAGGCGGAATTGCAATATTATTTGTTCTTACATTTGTCATCGTTTTGCTTTTCACGCTTGGATAGATTATACCAGCAAGCCTTCCTAACTTATAATTTTTTACAGGTTGATTTAGGATAAAATGTGATATGGCTATTGTTGAATTATATTCAATAGGATTTGATACGATTTTTGTGATTTCGGAATTCAGATAAGTTATTAATAGTTCTTCTCTTTTTGATTGTGGAATAACGCTATATTCTCTGTCTATTATTCCAAGTGGAATGAAAATGCCTTCTTTAAGATTATGCCTAATTGTTGATATTGTAAATAGCTTATTAAATTGTATCGCAACCTCAATTAATGTTTCAAGCTCACCAAGGGCTACATATAGGATATTTTCACCAATGTCGTTTAGCCGACCTTTAGCTTTAATATCCTCTTTTAACGGATACTTTAGTTCGCCAAGATTGTCAAATAGCTTTCCATTAAGATTCATTCTGGCATGGTATATAAAATCATTTTTTATTGTTGTTCCATGTAGAGGCATCTTAGTAAACATCAATTTTAATATGGGCAGATATTCTCCAGGCTCTGCGTTGCGTTTAGAAAGCTGTTGAAGGTTTAATATCCTTCTTTTCATTTCAGAATAGTTTAATCTTTTGTACTGCTTCATCACATTGTCAATTCCAAGTACGGCTTTGTCGTTATTATAGGTTTTAAGAGATACTCATATCTGAAGGAAGATAGATTGTGCATCTTGGCGGAAGACACTTCCTAATATTATTAAACCACTTTTCAGGTCAGCTTTCAATGGTTTTCCCTCCTACCCTTGCCCTTGCCCTTCATCAAATCGTGCCATTCTGAGCGTTTTAAGTGCGATTTACAGTATAAAAATTATGCCTAAGGGGAAGGTTAAAACCCCACCCGGATTTCTCACGTCTGAGCCTCTTGCAAACCTATTGACATCGCCTTCCTATTTGTGGGATAAGGGAATCATCTTGCGGTATCATGAAGACGAGCAGGGCTGCCAGCAGAGATATGAAGAGCTGTTAAGTTTCCATCCAGTTTTTCAAATTCCTGAACCAAATATTGTCAATTCCCACAACTTCTCAAACTTATTAAGCCAAAGCTCCCTTTTATGCTCACATTCCCAACAATTACAATCCATTAATACCTCCCATACACGTTCGTAATTGAACCCGTTGAATCCTTAACATCCCCAGCAATAACACTCCCGTACCAAGAATTACCACGCTGAATATATGCTACCGTAAAACTAGTAAATGAAATTACTCGTGTGAATGGGGGTTTATCATTTGGATAAAAACACTCTAAAGTGGAGCCATACTCAATCACAGAATAATCTTCCCCCCCAAGATTACGTTTATACTTATTCGTTCTTTTAAACTTAGTAAACGTAATTTGATAACCCGCTTCCTTAGGTTTTTTCAAAGCAGCTAAAAAGGTATCCAACTGAGTATAACACGCTTTAGCTACAAGTTGCACAAATATATTCATTTCCGTATTCTCTGGCGGATAAGTTATTATCCCAGCATTCTCACCAACGTTCTGACAATAAGAAACTGATGCCCAACCCATTAACAAAATTCCCAATAACATAATCACTTTCTTTAACATCTTATTTCCTCCTTTTATCCCGGAAACAGCCGTTCCAATTCAGCGGAGTAAGACTTGTTATGATTTTTACTCTTAGACGGCAAGGGTATATACCATCTTACCAAATTCGATTTTTGTCATCGTCATAATAGTAGGGGTCTGAAACCACTTCCAAGATTCCCACAAGACGAGAAATTTTAGTCAGATAGGCCAGAAGATAATCCCCTGGCTTAATCTTCTGAACTGTAGTCCACCTACCCTTCGGGTGACCGGAGACTTCTCCCCAACCTCACCTTCTCCGGCGTCTTTCCTTGCCAGGACACACACCCCTTTGCTCAGGTCGCACATATCTAATATTGCCTATCGTATAATCTCCAGCAATTGCCGTTGCAATTACTTTCATTTTTTTCGCCGCCGCAGCGCATTACACCCTTCAATCCCGGTTGGATATCAAGCTTCATCCATGAATAATCTCCGTTATTTTTAAGCATCCATGAGGCAAGTATTTTTTTGTCTAATTGCGTTGGCTGATTAGGTGATAAGAGAACCAAATGAGGGACAGCTTGCTCCCTATTATCATGAAACAAAAGTTTCAGTCGTTCAACCTTTGGTTTCATCTCGGCAGTTTTCCATGGTGTCACACCTTTAGCTTCAATAAAAATAATGTGCGTTAACTTATCATTCACATCATCCTCATATGCAACTAACAAGTCAATATCATGCCCTTTTTCATTCAATTGTACCATATCAGCTTTATCGTAAACGTCTTGTTCACCCTTTGCCCATTTCAAGCTTGCGTATACCCAATCAATAGTATAATCCATTGCTACAAAGGCATCACGATGAATTCTTAATTCTAACAACTTATCAAGTTGTTCACGAAACTTCGTATCCAATTTAAATTCTGTGATGCCCAACGCATATCTAATAACATAGAATCGTTCCCTTGCGTTCAGAGTCTTTAAGTTTTCGATTATGGTTCCCATAATTCCCTCATTACCCAGGTTGTTTTTACTGCTTTTCCTAAAAAAAAGTCCACAATCCCAGCAAGTTAGCTGCGAAGCTGTACTCTCACTTAAACGTCAAATTTCACATAGTTTATATCCCATAGCTCTGAATCTATCTCTCCACTTGAGTTGACTCATTCTTCCGCTTCTTCCTTGGAGTCAAACAGGGCAACCTCACCCTCCCCGGCATTTTTCTTTGCCAGTACACATACCCCTTTGCTGAGGTCACATTCAAAGGCTACAGCCCATTTTTCAGACATATTATCCACCTCAATATGAATTTTACCACAGGGCGTCGCTGTCTTCATAGATAATTTTGATGGTAATCTGTCTCTTTAGAAGATTGGGGGTTATCCATTTTAGCACCGAAACCAGTTAATTTATAAAAACCGTTCGGTTTCTATACAAAAAGCTTGACATGCAACGCAAACAGACATATATACAGAGAAAAAAGGTCAAGGAGCAAATTAGATGAAAAAAGCTGTGGGGTATGTTAGGGTATCAACTGAGGAACAGGCCAGGGAAGGTGTTAGCCTGGAAAACCAAGAAGCCAAGATTAAAGCTTACTGTGAGCTAAACGATTTTGAGCTTTTGGAGATTTTTACCGATGCTGGCCTATCTGCAAAGAACCTGAATCGGCCAGGAATAAATAAAATTCTTCATCTGGCCCGGAATAAGGAAATTGGGGCAATCGTGGTATACAAGCTTGATAGGGCATTCAGGTCAACTATAGACGCCTTGGAGGTGACAAGCGAGCTTGATAAGTGTGGGGTTGGATTCCATAGCATCAATGAGAGATTAGATACTAAGTCCCCTTTGGGAAGGTTTTTTTTCACCCTCATAGCGGGAATTGCTGAAATGGAACGGGGTATAATAGGAGAGAGAACAAGTGATGCATTGAAATGGAAAATTGAAAACGGTGAGCACGTGGGTCATATCCCGTTCGGCTACAAGATAGAAGGTAGCGAGTTAATTCCGTTCTTGCCTGAACAAGAGGTTATCAAATTAGCAAAGGAATTAAGAGGAAGGGGGTACACTTTGCAGGCTATTGGAGAGAAATTTAAGACCCGTGGTATTAGAACTAAGAGGGGTAAAAATCAATGGTATCCGACAACTATAAAAAACATTCTAATGGCGAGCTTATAGAAATGTTAGGTGATAAGCTTGGTCAATCAGATAGGGAAACCCCACTTAAGGATTTGGCTAACGCCTTGCAAGACAAATCTATACTAAACAAGAAGTATCTGACAGTAGAAGAAGTCTCAAAGGTTTTACGTATCAGTCAGGGGACTTTCAGAAGTTGGGTTAACCGTGGCAACGTTCCCTTCCCAGTCATAAAGTTGGGAAAAAGAATACTTGTTGATGAAGATGATTTAGAAGAATACCTTACGAATGCAAAGAGGTTTCCTCTGAAAGAAGGCGAATCAGAATCAACATAACCTTAAACTACGTCAACAATTGCTTAATTTAAGGGGATATTTTAATGAAACAGGAAGATAATACAAGCTTGTTGTTTGCCCCTCTAATTCGTGTATCAACAGAGCAACAGGCTAAACAAGGTGAAAGCTTGCGAACCCAAAAGGAGCAACTTCTCCAGGCGATACAAAGTTTTAATGGCAGAATTTACAAATGGTATGAGGGACATGAACATGCCACACAAAACTATGAGCGCAAAATCTTAGAACAGCTAATGCAGGACGCTAAGGAAAAGAAATTTAACGCAATCATGGTTGCGGATTTATCAAGATGGTCACGGGATAATGCGAAATCAAAACAATATACAAAGATTTTACAGAATTTGGGGATAAGATTTTTTGAAGGAACCATGGAGCATAACTTATATAATCCAAATTCCTGCCTTATCCTTGGTATGGGTGTTGAAATTCAAGAATTCTTTGCAAAACAGCAAAAGTATAAGTCGGCCATTAACCGAGTTAAACGGGCTAAAGATGGCCGCCCTTCTTGTGGAAAGAAGCCCTTTGGCCGGATTTGGAATAAGGTCACTCTGGCTTGGGAAATTGACGAAAAGAAGCAAGCCATAATAAATGAAGCTGCCAGACTCTACCTTGAAGAGAATTACTCATGGAAACAGCTTGGCGAACGATTTGGGATGAATGGCCCAAATCTTCATAAAATAGTATGCTATCGTTCCGGGGATAATTGGTCTATTCATTTTAAAGATGAAGACTTTAATATTGATGAAACACATACATTAAACATTCCTCCCCTTCTTTCCAAGGAGACAATTATTGCAATTAGGAGGAAATGTGAAGCCCGTAGAACTTATGACCATAAGACGCAAAAACATCAATACCTTTTCTCACGTTTAATTTTCGATACGGATAGCGGCTTCGCCTTAACTGGAACATCAAATAAAAAAGGAACAAGGTACTATAAACCCTACCAAGGTTGCAAACGTAGATACCACGTAAATGCCGATGCACTGGAAAAAGCTGTCTTAGATGAATTACTTTCGGTGCTTGGCAGAAAAGCAAGTTTGCGGGAGGCTGTTTTTAATGGAAACCCACTTGGGAAGGTGGCAGAAGACCTTAGGATAAAGCTTAAATCTAAACAAGGTGAACTTAAAGCTACCGAGAAAAGAATTAAAAACTTACTTTCGATGCTAAAAGAATGTGAAGATGAAGATGATGGTATCAAAATCAGAAAGAGAATTAAACCAGAATGGAATGATTTAGAGGATAAAGCCACAAATATAAAGGAAGAAATTGATTCAATTCTATTACGATTAAATTCATTGCCTACTGATAAGGAAATAGAGACTGAGCGGGGGATGTGGGCAAAGCTTATCCTGAGGCAAAAGGAAGATTATTTAAGGTCAGGTGTGCCTTTTGAAAAATTACCCTTTGAGGAAAAGAAAAAAATTATCCATCTGCTATTTGGCGGTAAAGACGAAATGGGGAAACGATATGGGATTTACATTCAAGAGCTTGGGGGAAAACCCAAGGGATACCGATTTTACGCATATGGGAAGTTAGGAGCGGTAGAAGGTTATATTGCAGCAAGGACTGGGGATTCATATGCTTTTGCAGACTTCTTATTATCAAGCCCCTTAGAAGGAAACAAAGAAATTACGGCCAATATCGGAAAAGTTATTTCACAAGAATATCCAGAACTTGCGCCAAAAAGAGAAAAGGTGGCAGAAGATATGCATGAAGGCTCTTAAGAATAGGCCCGCTCGCCGTGGGTGCTGATATCCAGGCCCACCTCCTCTTCCATGGGGGTGACCTTGAGGCCGATGCTCATATCCAGGATTTTGGCTATCACAAAGGTCATCCCGAAGGCGAAGGCCATGGTGACTACCGTAGCCAGGGCCTGCAAAGCCAGTTGGCCCGGGTTTCCGAAGAACAGGCCGTTGGCCCCGGCCGCGTTCACCTCCAGGGTGGCAAAGAGCCCGGTGGCGATCATTCCCCAACTGCTGGCCATGCCGTGGCAGGCCCAGACGTCCATGGATTCATC
>JBEKIG010000028.1:0-15659 GCA_050011875.1 Nitrososphaeria archaeon | reverse complement strand
GTTGCCGGAAGAGTAACTACTAGCCTGGAACCGCTCTCAGTTATTAGGCCAGTGTTAGAAGAGGCAGTTAAATCCGAGGTCACAGCAGACCATTTTATGCCGCCTCCAGCAGCTTCAAGATTCAATGTATTAGCACCAGGAGTGAATGTTATAGTTCCACCAGTGCTTGTTAGTGTCGCCCAAGATGGATTTCCTGAACTAGCAGCAATTGGTATTTGACCATCGGTGCCAGATGAAGTTCCGAGTATTAATTGTCCTTCAGTTAGTACGACATTACCTAATGTTGCTGTTATATCACCAGTCGTCGCAGTAAGACCAGTTGTTGATGTAAGAAAATTCGTCGCATTATTGAGAGAATTAGTTATTGTTGCCATAAATATCCCTTCAGGAAACTATTACATTCCCTTGTAAAGGTATAACATAAAAAGTCGTATTCGGAATAATACACACCAAATAAAGTCCGTCTGAGCCAAATATTGAAGTTATAGCGCCAGTTGTTACTGTAGTAGTTTGTTCGCCAAGTATTATACTCTGTCCTGTGTTTTCAATTATAGTCCAGCCATCTGCACTGTATCCCAGAATGGCGATTGTATCCCCGACTGATGCAGTAGATGGCAATGTAAATGTCGTTTGACCTAAGGCATTATTGTTTACATAACCATGATTAACTGCCATTGCAGTGTTGCCGGTAGCTGTTGACCATATAAGTCCGCCGCCTGTTGCCGTATTAACAATGGTAAGAGTATTGCCTGCACCCTGTACTTCGATGGCTCCTGAGCCTACAATGTTGATATTATGAGAACTATCAGCAGGTATGGCCCCACCAGTATTGCCAGTCAACGTCTCAACGACTGTACCTGTTACTACAGTCGTTTCAATATTCAATGTATTGGGACCCGGTGTAACGGTAATCGTGCCACCAGTACTCGTAAGCGACCCCCATGCTTGATAACCAGCGCTAGCAGCAATTGGGATCTGACCATCGGAACCAGTTGCTGCACTAAGTACTAAATTCCCTGCAGTCAGCGTCAAATTTCCAGAATCTACAGTTATAGCAGTTACAGATTCTAGGGCCTCGGTATAATTGTCTATCGACGTACATGCTATAGGTATTACTGGCATAATATTCTCCTATTATATAATATTTTAACTGGCGCCTTCTACGCCTA
This sequence comes from Nitrososphaeria archaeon, assembly GCA_050011875.1. Classification (GTDB taxonomy): domain Archaea; phylum Thermoproteota; class Nitrososphaeria; order JACIWG01; family JACIWG01; genus JBEKIG01. The sequence goes on along the minus strand of JBEKIG010000028.1, from coordinate 14,490 downwards.
AATTCCATCTTGATTGCGAGTTGATCACCTGGAATACCGTGTTGGCTGCAACACATAACAACTTAACTGATGCATAATAATATCCAGTAGAAGTTAGGTAGCCTGTGGTTCCGGCTTTTGATATGCTGGAACCCATTACTATATATTGCGAAGCATTTTGAGCTATATATACGCCGCCATAAGTATAAACTGCGACTTCTATTGTTGACCCTACGGCGCAAACAGCGGGTAATGTCATTGTAGTTAGATGCGCAGGCGTAGCATTATTAATGAGATAGGCATTATTGGCTGCCAATGTTCCTGTATTGCCCGTTACGACTGTCCATGAAGGACCGGCACTTGCATTAGCCTTAAGATCGAGCGAATGCGCTCCTACAGTATATGTTATCGATCCATCAGTCGAGGTCAATGATGCCCATGCAGGAATAGATCCAGTAGCGCCAATAAGAAGTTCGCCATTAGTAGCTGTTCCATAATCGACAATGCCAAGAGGCTGCCATGAGGCAATATTGTTAACTACTGATGTTAATGCCCAGATATTGTTGGTTGCAGTATTAACCCAGATTGTACCAATCTCTGACATATCAGAAGATAGAGGCGCTCTTGTGGTGACAATAGGCATCGGGCTTGTAGCAAAGTTCGGCTGTGATAGACCATAGGCTGTTTTGGGGCGTTGATTGGTTGACATGCCAGATCCTTAAATGTTTAACCAGTTAGCTGAATTGTCTGTTACGGAAGTCAATATATAGGCTGCATTTGTTACAGTATCAATCCAGATAGTGCCTATTTGGGCAAAATCTTTAGTTGTTGGAACGCGAACGGATATAATTGGTTGCGGTGCTGCAGCAAAATCAGGTTGTGACAACCCATATGCTACTTGAGGACGCTGATTAACTGACATAGTTTCTCCATGATATGAGATTAATAGACTACAAGCGCAGTTAACAGCCGGTGAAACTTAAAATAAAGGGAACTAGCTATTTACATCTATAATTATAGTATATATACTTAGATTATGGCTAAACTAAAAGAAAGTACGATATTAAAAAGAAAAAAGTGGATGGAAATAAAAAAGACAGCAGACTGTCAATTCTCAATATGGATAAACAAGAATCTACATACTGAAGTGAAGGTGCGCGCTGCTGCAAGAAATGTCACCATGGCGCGATGGATATCACAGGCTATTGTACAGCGTATTGCACAGGAGAAGCGTTTTGAAGACGAAGATAACAATAACGCTTAAAAGGACAATATGTATCCATTAAGTGAAGCGATAGCTGCTGGAATTATCGCTGGATTATTAATACTTTTTATCGAATGCTGCCGAGGAAATTTTTAATCTTCCTGATCTTCTATTTTATCATAAATTGCTTCTACTTTATGTCCGAGGCTCGACATGCGCAAAGCTAATCTTTCGGGAGTCAAACGCGTAGCATCTTTGATAAGTTTATATGTTTCATTTTTAACACTTGGATATTTCTTGAATACCTTGCGGGCATAACCGATTTGGTTATAGGCTGTTTTGCCAATAAAGCCCCCTAACGTTCCAAGGCCACTTCCTAGTAGTCCTAACTTTAAATATCCTAATACAGCACCAACGGCTCCAAGACCTACTTTTATTGAAGTATCGAGTGTGCCTGCAGGACGTTCAGTTTTTTCAAATGATTCAGTCGCCGCATCAATGAAATTTTGTTCTAACTTTTGCTGACTACGCTCATCGCGCATTAATTTTTCCCATGTCACTGGACCTATTTGTTTCATAGCAATGTTATATTCTTTTTCCAGTTGTGAACGTTGATGCTTTACTTGCAGCGCTTGCGATTCGAGAGCATTCTGCCTTTCTAGGGGAAATTTTTCTGCATTTATGCTCTTGATCATATCTGAAGCAGGAAATTTTTCTGCATTTATACTCTTGATTATATCTGTCTTGGATTTAACAAATTTCTTTTTGTTTTTACTTAAATCAGAGATTGTTCTTGTTAATTCTTCGCCTTCAGACCAAGGTTTAAAATGTTCTTGTCCGCCCGTCGTTTCAATAAATTTGCCAAGCGCATCAATTATAGGAGCCATAGCACGTTTAAAATTCTTACTAACTTCTGTCGGGGCTTCATTTCTTGCAGCTGGCTTTGGATATAACTGTCCATTAAAATTCTTTTGTAATTCTATAGCCTTTTCAAGTGTCATAGTATCGTCAGTTATTGCGCCCTCAACTTGCTCGGTAGCTTTACGTACAGCTGCCTCATCGCTCGCACTCAAACCGCTTATTCTGGCAGCTCTATTTGCTGCATCCATGACTGGCTCAGCATCTCCTGTCAAATCTCCATTTCTAACTAGTTCGGAAGCTTTATAAGCTTCATTTTGTCTTTGGGATAACGATTTTATATTGTCTTCGTATGCTGCTATTTCCTTCTGAGTTTCTAACACACGATTTTTCTTTTCTTGCTCAAAGGCATATTTTTCTTTATTTACCGCGATTATACGGTCCCTCTTGCCTTGTTCGAATGCATCTTTTTCTTTTGGCAACTGACTAATTATCTTTGCTTCTTGCGCACGCGCCTCTTCTAGAGCTGGAGCGTATATTTTAGCCGTAGCACCTTTTTCTTGTTCAACTCGTTGCTGCTCTTTTTGTTCGTAAGCAGTTTTCTGAGCTTGATATTGTTCTTCAGCTTTTGCGATCTCCTTATTCAACAATTCATTTTCATGCGCTTCTACTCGTGGCGCTAATCTTCCTGTCGCACCTTCCATTAATGCGCGTACTCCTTTGCCTGTATAATGTCCTCCAGCAAGACCCGCAGCCTGTTCTAAGAATTCTTGCAGATCTTCGTTCTTAGTGATTGATGGCGCAACTGAACCCATAATATTTGATGCTAAATTACCTCCACCATACATAGCTAAAGTCTGCAAAACATCTGGCAAAGATTTCGGAAAATTCAAGGCCAAAGGAATTGCTTTGCTCATGAGAAATTCAGGCCACCAATCTTCAGGTCTTTGTTCTGTCATTACTTTGGGTAATACTGAAGCTGTTTCTTGCCGCGCAGTTCCTCCCCCTACAAACGGCAACAAACGAGTAAGATCAACTTGTTCGTTAGGTTGCGTATTTCTAAATAAAGGATTTTTCCGTAACTCTTCTGCATTGAATTGTACAATGCCTCTATTAGGCAGCATTGCACGTGCTAATGGCTGAGCTATATTGCCAGCACCCAATCCAGTTCGAACAGCTTCATACCCATAAGTAGGCAATTTTGCGCCCAAGTTCCTGCCTAAATATCCGCCCCATCCTTCAGGTTCTTCGGGTTGCGCTTGTTGCATAGGAGCTGTGCCTTCTCCAAATTTGGTTACTTCAAAGCGGCCACTTGGTTGTTCGCCGAGTTTAGTTACTTCAAAAGGCATAGTTATACTGCCCTCCAAGATTTACCATCAGACTTTACTTTCTTGCCGTTCCACATGCCTTCCATGCCAGGATATTCACTTGCCGCCGGCAATTTATCTAATTTAGCACCAACCTTAACTTCAGGTGCTGCTTTTGGTGCAGAAGGTTGCGCCATATTTTTAGGCTTAAATCGAGGATATTTTTCGAAGAATTCTGGATATTCTTCAGGAGAATTAACGGCAGCGTCATAATCTGCCATTCTTTGATCTATATCTACAGGATATTTGTCATTCTTTTTTTGTTTAATTCTAAAAAGAGTTCTTTTTTTATTTTCTTCATCGGCATCTATAAGGGTTTGAACTAAATCCATATTAGTCTGCCAAGGAGATGATATATCCGGCTTGCCTTCTGCTACCAATTTGATTTTCATATTAGTAGGCTGTCCTTTTAAGGCATTTCCTAATTTAACAGGCAGAGCAGAAGTAAGTTTATAAAACTCTCTCATTTCTGGATTAAATGTTAACTTACCACCGGCTGCTCCCTGAATTAGCCCAGAAATCCAATTAGGCCAATCCTTTTTATGTCTCATTAGAATTTGTTTTATTCTTCTTGCATCTTTGCCTACATCTCCAATTATACTAGAGGTAGTCTGTTCAGTTTTTATGAATGGAGTAATCTTATTTGATTCCTGAAGTTCCAGTTCTTTATTAGCGCGTTGGGATTTTTCTAATTTTTCCGCTGCATTTATTTTATTTGCTTCTTGCTGATTGATTAGTTGCATGGTTTTATATTGATCTTCAGCATTCATTTTAGATAATGCTTCTTGCAGTTGTTGCTGATCAATATCAGATGCTTGACCTGGTTGTCCTAATTTGTTAATTAATCCCAATCCTGTAGAAAATGCTTCTTTGCGCGGTGCATTCATCAGCTCTTTTAAACCAGTTTGTTGCAAGCCAAGTGGCGCATCCGACCACGCCTTAGCTTTTTCTGGTGTCATGCCAGGCAATGTATTAAAGAATGCTTCGTTTTTTGCAGCTTGTTGTCTTTGTGCATATTCCTGCATCTTCATATTTGCGAGTGCTTGCATGCCGCTTGACAGACCTCTTCCAAGGCCTCCGCCTAATGATTCGCCCCAATTTGTTTCACGAGGCAATATTTGTAAAGGCATTCTATCTCCTTAATGTGCGAAAAGACCTTTTAACCATGAAATTAATGGACCCATTCCACCAGTAGCGGCAGCAGGTGTAGCAGAACCTAGCCCTTCCATAAATCCTGTACCAGCTTTAGAAAGAAATCCTTCTTGACCTGGCATATATTGCTGTTCATACATCGGCGTTTGACCCATTTGAAGCAATTGCATCAGCATGGGGAGCATTTGCATATTGTATTGTGAACCCATAGCAGCAAGATTCTCTTGTAGGCCCGCACCTGCTTGTCCTAAGGCTCCTTGGAAAGCCGAAGAACGTTGCCCTCCTTGCCCGCCAAGTGATGTGAAGCGTTCTGCAAGAGAAGGAACTGTTTGAGTATTGAACTGCGTCATAGCTTTCTGCATTAATGGTTCGAAACTTACACCGCCTGGCATCTGTCCAGTCTGAAGACCCTTCATGCCCATTTGTCCTTCTTGGCCAAAATTACTCATTTGTTGTTTGTTATATGGTGATGTTGTCATCAATTGTGGACTATATCCTGTCCATGCATTTCCTTGTTGTTGGATCTTTTGGTACATGGGATTCATGAGTTGATTTACACTTGGCATCTTAATTCCTTAATAAAGTAAATATTCTAAAACAACATAACATATCGTAAAGTTACTACGATTGCTCGCTGTTACTATATTTACACTGGTACTATTTACATACAACTGAATATTAAACGCTCCGCTAACATCAATGTAAGGCAATGGTATATATGTCAGCCCTACTGGATCTGTAGCTACTCCATATATTCTGGTAAAAGTAGTATTCGCATCGCAGGTTATATTATGGGCCGCTGTTGTAGTTCCAGTATTTTTTAACGCACCCATATTAACAACGGTACGATATACTTGGCGAAAGTTAGATGATTGCGTAGCAGATGTACCGCTCGTAGGATTCGGAAAGTATACCTGTCCATTAACGAACTGACTTGTATCATATATCCCGGCATCACGAACATTCACCGATAATGACATGCGATTCAGATCCTGAAAGAGCCGTACAAGTAGTTCTTTGAACTCTGGCTTAGTAACATCCATAGACTTTACATGTTCAGATTCTGTATCCCAAACATTCGTCGTTGGTATATATGCGCCATATTGTGTCGGATTGGCCATGAATTCCCTTCAGGTTAAACGTTTATGATAGTCTCGATCTAACAGGCATACAATGCAAAACCATTCCTTCTAGCCAGAAATCTTGGAACGCTATTAATGTGTTAGTTATCTGCGCTTGAGATAGATATATCTCGAATTGTATACATTCACCATCAACTTGGAAATACAATGGGTGCCAAAGTCTAGTAGATGTATATTCTATAGGCACATCAGGATATGCATATGTTTGCAATACGCTTGTACCCATGAGTGTGCCAGTAGTGGCACCATCTTTTACCATAGACAATGGCGTAGCAGAAGGAGAATAATCGACTGTAAGTTCTCCTGAACTTGTTGCTAAAACACCAAAATCTATTTTAGCTATATAAACATCACGTCCTTGATCCATATATGGATTGAACTGTTTTGTAAGTATATCGATCATAGAGACTCGCGTTATACTGCCACCGCCTGAATATGTACTTGCATAACCAGGAACTGCAATCTGAATAGTATTAGAATCAACTACGGCTTGCACCGGATATATATTATCGTTGATACCTGTTACTCCCTGGCAATTAGTTATATAAATATAATCGCCATTATTATCTACTTGTGTTTGCAGAGTATGATCTATAACGGTAAGTGTTAATATATTGTTAGTACCAGTAGCTACAATGTTTGTTATAGACATTACCGGAGCATTATTAGGCGTATCAGGATCTACAATAAATACATAGCCCTGTTGATTACCTGCGATTACTTGTCTAAATTCTGATTGTTGGACTCCTGAACCCCACGTTGAATTGTTGTCGCTCCAAGGCATCGTTAATGAAGACCATGTTGTACCTAGTTGCTGCTCATAATAGCCGAACATGGTTATACAATCGTCATTAAAGGCCCAAGAATTAGTCTTATAGTTGTAAATAAGCACTTGATTAGGGTATTTAAATGTTGCAGATTCTGCAGAATTAGGGAAGGTCCAATAGACCATCTCTACATAGTAATCACGGATACCTACAACTCGCTGAACCCCTTCTGACTTGTTGGCAATCTGGAATATCTGGTCAGGAATCTTGGTATCTATACGTTCAACATTTGCGCCTGAGCAGGCATGCACACCCGTATTGCCTATACCGAGTACTGCTTTATCGAAAGGTACTGTGGCAAATACTGATTCTGCACCCAGCTCTGTATTGATTTGTTGCCATAAGAAAGGTAATACTTGGTTGCCCGTATAGGCTAGTTCCCATGTACTACGTTCGAAATAAACGATTAAGCGATCTTTAATATATTCTGCCGATACTATTGCCTCATCGGTAGCTGCATCAATATAACCACCGCCGTCAAAGCCAGTATTGTTGACCTGGATAAAGGCATTTGAATCTAATGGGCTACCGTTGTGTGAATATCTGCAGCGTGCTTTATATTGAGTATTTACGAGCGTCGGAGATCCTCCACCCGTAGTTGTCTGTTCAATAGTATTAAGCAGCACTAGGCGATCTTTAAAGGGCAATATTATCTGAGCTGAAACTATATTCTGCTGTAAAATTGCTCCATTGGCTACAATAACTTGCGGCGCGAATTGAACCCACGGCACAGCAGCTACTGCATTATAATACCACATTGGATCATCGGTTGCTGCTGGATTTCCAGAGACTGTTGCATTATAGTTCGTCACAAATAGAACTACTGCAGCATCATCAATGCCAGTCCAATTGCATGTCCAAAAGAAATCATAATCTTGCCCATGGAATATAACATTCTGCGCCACGCCAAGACGGTCCCAGCCATTGGTAAATTGATACACGAATCGAGTGTCAAATCCTATCGATGGATGATCATTTACTGGCCCTGTAGCATAGTTAGTCAATCCCATAACAGGTAGACCTGGATAGAAGAAAATAGCTGTGCCTGCTGGTATTCCTGGAATTGTCGCGGTAAATGTAGCTGTTATAGGAGGGCCCGCTGTAATAGTTATTGTTCCAGTTGCGGCAGCATTAGTAGAAAGCATGGCATTTGCACCAGCAGTTACAGTAATAACTGTAAATATATTGTCGCCAACAGATACTTGTTGCCCTGGATTAAATGTATTACCGGGCAATGCAATGGGTGCCGCTATAGGAGTTGTTCCAAGATTAATTCTAAAACGGGACAACAAAGGCGCAGTAAGTGCTCCCGTAGAACCGGTACCCATCAATCGACCCCCAAAGCGTTTACGCACTCTGCCTCGCCATACATAGGCATTATAAAGCTCAGCGAAACTTTCCTCTGGAATCTGCCAAGGTTCAAGATCCGTCCTGAGACCTTCAGAGAACGGAGCGATTAAAAATCTGTCAAAAGCCACGATATCTCCTTATACACCTACAGCAAACCAATAATAATAGGCATTATTATAAGCAGTGCCTGCATAGTTAGTTGCTTTTGCTCGCAATGTTGTATTGGTCAATGAATAAACTGCCGCATTAGATATTGCAGGCATATTAGTAGATATAACGCTTACGAATGCTGCACATTGACCATTTGCAGAAAATGGATTAGTGAAAGTTATAGTATCTATCCCAGTCCCAGAACCTTGATTTTTGCCAAATTTAACAATCAATCCACAAGGCAATGTGAGAGAACCTTGGCCTATACCGCCAGTAACTATAGAATTAACTAATGTTGTAATATCAAAATCAATTCCCGCAGCAGAATGCGCCATAATAGGATTGCCTGCCGCAGTGCTAGCCCAGAATCCTGGAATACCTGCAAAAGCAGGAGTTGGCGCTTGAGGCTGTAGTTGCACGAATGTATGTTGTCCTGCTGTTCCTGCACCGGCATTAAAATCTACATGGTTCTGATCAAATACAGTACCGATAGACTGAAAGTTGCCCTGAATCTGTCCCTGCGAAGCTGATATCTGATCGGCAGCTGCTGGAATATTTGCTATGTAAGCCATTTTATTTCCTTATTAAATGTTACCTGAACCCCAACCGAATCCACCGCTCGTTAGACCACCAGTTTGTTCAGTATATATAGTTGCAGTTCGTTCATTGGTATATTGTTTTATAGTCTTACGAATCACCAGCGATTCCTGCATCTTGAATTCTGGCATTATCTGCTGAACAGATTCCAGATCCATGCGATCTTCGAATATCTTTTTTGCTGAACCATAAGCTATATATTGCCACCATTGTTGGATATCGGGAGCTGTATTATTAGCGAGCAACACTGTAGGCAGCACATAGGCCTCCAAGTTCACTCTATATGGCTGGTCAGGAACTGGACGCAATGTGAATGTATCATCGTAATAAAGTACTGCCTGAGGTAAAGCTGGTTGATATGGAATAGTCTGGGAGTTAATTGGTGCGCCAATAGCTGGAGCTACTGCAAAAGTAATATCAAATGCTCCTGTTGTATAATTTATTGTATTAGTGCCCGCGCCTGCTGTTCCAACTAAGTTTCCTAAAGTCGCCGATACAGGTACATCATTAAGATTGCACCCGTCACCATTGATATCAACGGAACTAAACAAGACGTTGTTCTGTAATAAAGCTGGTCCAATTGTAGGATTAGGCTGAATAGCACCCGTATAGCCGCCAAAGTTAATCACTCCTGTAAAAGTTGTCGTTACGCCGTCACCAACTGCGCCAATGGATTGTATAGAATTGACCATTGGATAAATACCAAAGAATTGTTCGCGAGACTGAGTATAGAATTGCTGATATCCAGCAATATAAACTGGCTCATGAATAGATGTATATTTGTTATTAAAGTCGTAGAACGGGCTTGTAGAATCAGTAGTATTAGTACTATAGGTATCTATAAAAGGTTCAGTAAAAAAGGTAAATGTTGTTCTCAGATCAAAGAGCTGTAGATGCTGTGGAAAGTCGTAGATCAAGAATGTATTAATATATTGGTTAAGATCTGCATCTGATAATTGAGCTTCAGAAGGAGATCGGGTCAATCTTCTAACTTTTATCTTTATAGTTTCCAGTGTCGAGCTTGGTGTCGCTGTAGGTGGTAATGGCATGGCAACTCCTAATATATATATGGTGCAACATCGCGCACAGCCTGATATAATTGCGAACTTACTTCAGCCATTGGAACAGCCTGTGCTAATGTGGAGATTACAGCCGATGAAGGAACCACAAAAGCATCAAAAAAAGTTGTATCTATTGGTATAGAAAATGTTGTATCACTGAGTACAGTTATCGGGCCGAATTGCTGATTTGCTTGCACCATGCCATAATCATCTGGTATATCTAGACGGACGACGAGTCCTGTTAAGTAATTATGGGCAAAAGAAGTAGTTACTACAGCAGGAAAGCCATTGGTAATGGCGGTTATGATGCGCATTGCAGGTTGAAATTGAGGATGAGGATACGCAGGAATTAATGGTTCAGCCATTATGGAGCCTCGGTTACTTCGATGATACCGTCAGAACCAGTGGCTTCTACATCTGAGATATCAACAAATTCCAAACTCTGGAACCCATAACGAGCAACTTTCTTGCCAATATGGGAACTTACATTTCCTGCTTCATCTTGTTTGAATGCATGTATAGGATAACGTCCAGACTTGTTAAGATGTCTCGCAACTCCTAGCGGTATTGTATAAATACAACCATCTGTTAAATCAAATCGTTCAACATCATCTTCTTTATATGCCTTATAAACAAAACTGAGTGGAGCGCCGGCACATTCATAGAATCTGAAGATACCACGAACTGGTTCGCGATCTTTATCATGTTGGTACTTGAGATTGACCTTTTTGTCTGATTTAGCTGGTTTCTTTGTATAATCTGTGGTTTGTGCTGCAACTTCCATGATTTCTCCTAAGTTAAAGAGGGGGGCTATGCCCCCCATAAACCTTAAAGGTTAAAAGAACTAGTAGCGCGCCAATAGATGACGTCGTTTACAGATCCTGCAGGGCTTGTAATACCAGCACCAAGGATAATTCCTGTGGTCATGATATTCTGCATAGCATCAGTTAATGTATCAGCAGGTGGTACTTGGGCTAACGCCAAAGAACTATCCATGCCAATCGGGTTAACATATGCTTGAGTAAACGGTGCAGCGGCTACTGCAGTAGTAGGCCATACGAAAGCTGTAAATGCTGTTGTATTAATATCAACAGTTACCGAGTTGGTAGTTGTATTAACAGCAACAATATTGCCCTCTAACCCATCAATCTGCTTCATGCCGTTAAATGATCCGACATGGAAGCGAATCGCTTGTCCTACTTGATATCCATGCGTTACAGTGAACACAACAACAGCTTGCGCTGCTTGTGATATGGATGCAATATAACGGGTTTGTGGATACCACTTATTGAATGGCACCGTGAAATAGGCACCGGCACCAGCAGCTGCAACAGTTACAGGAGTATAGCCGAGAGTCATACTGACGCCTGGGTTAACTGCTGTAACCGTATAGTCCATACCATTAACTTGGTTTGCACCTGTCATTTCCTGCAAACGGATAATACTGCCGACTGATACGCCGGTAGTATTGCCAGTTAGCACGACATGAGCAGTTGTACCAAAGTCAGTAGTGGCTATTGTTGGGCCATTGACTTGAGTAGAAGCATCGTAAACTATAAATCCTGGAACAGTAAGTGTTGCTGCTGTCGTAGCATTGACTGCAGTTGCTGCTGCGTTACGCATTGTAACAATAGCATCATTGTAGCCCATGCCAAGATTCCATGCATAGCTTACGCCATGGCTGTCATTAGCAGCAGCCAACTCTGTCATGTTCCAGACTTCGATAGTATCGAGGCCGCCACGAATATTGAGAAACTGAGCAGAACCAGTAGAAGTAAAAGAACCATTGAATATATTAACCATGATATCTCCTTAAAATCTCTTGGTTGCACGAAGGTTAATAATAAACAGATCGTTCGTAATACGAGGAACTTCAGCGAATTTGTATCCGACTGAAGCGTTAAGCGCGAGTGGGCCGTCATATATAGGTGGACGGTAGATGAAAGATGCGCTATATCCGTCTTGTTCAACGCACGCATAGGCCTCCATGCCGACGCAGAAGATGTTATACACATCTGCACTGTTGGCAGAAGCTGCAGGCGTTACTGAGCCGATTGAGCTGACAAGGAAACGAAGGTTACCCACAGCGCCCCACTCTGAACGCAATGCATTCATTGGAGCAGGATATTGGTTCTTCTGTATGAACGTATTAACGTTGTTCAAGTCAGAAGTTAACTTCGTACTTGTCATTGCAAAATACGCATCACGGACTGGAGCTGTACCGAACTTATTTTCACCTTCAATGTTATCCATGATGGTATAAGCATTGTTAGTCAAAAGAGTTTGAGTTACAGTATCGCAGTCTTGCAAGGTGATCTCTGTAGGATTATCCATAAATCTGTTACTTTTATGACCTATTTCTAGGCGGGGCAACCTCTTCGGATCGCCCTCTCATACTTATCGCATGAGATCAGACTATCGCTTAGCCTTTCGGCTTCTCTGGACTTAGTCGTTCACGGTGGCTCTCGCCTTCCGCCTTGTTTCCGGCTCTTAAGCTTCGGGGTCCAAGTCAATCACCAGAGATTTTTTAACGGCAATAATCACTTACCGTTAACTCCGCCAGTACAATTGATAAAGCCTGCTGTAGCTGCCAGCATATCTCTAGTCAATTGATCTTCAGTCTGCATTAACGGAGTGATACACCCAAACGTGCGGCGCATTCGTTCAAAACGGGATCTTGGTTCTGTAATGTAACTTGTTCATTGAGCTGAACAAACGTCCCATAAAATGATATTTTCGCATCGATGTCTATGGCCGTCAATTGCTGCGCAGGAGGCGTAACCCCTGTAGTCCCTAATGGCACCATAGCTGTATTTAACGGATTATCAATCTGTTACTTTTGTGACTTAAATACATGAGGCGCTGTACCGCTCAGCTACAAGAAATCTTGCTTTTCTTGGTGGGAATCGAACCCACGATCTTCTCTTATTATTTAAGCGGGGAAACCTCTTCGGATCTCCCTCTCGACTTTCAACAACCCTATTTGTCGAGTTCAGACTTTCGCATCCGAGGAAAAATTGAATAATAAAAAAAGCTGTCGCCGGCCCGTCAGGGTTGCATTGACAGCTTAGTTATATCTTTTAAATTTACTTTGGACGTAAGGAACAGCCAAAATGAATTCATATATAATATATCGAAAAAACATTTATAATTCAATCTTTTTTTCATTTTTCCTCGGTCTTCTCGTTAAGTCGTTCAGGCTGCTTGCGCTTGCCCCTTATCGCCTTGGACTCAGGCTTCTAAGTCAATTAGAGAAGATTTAAAGACGACTAAACTCAATCGTCTCATTCTAAGCGTAGTACCACCATTCCTAGGCATGTTTTTACGCATGGCTGGGATCTTGTGGATCATATTCAATCTGTTACTTTTATGACCTATTTCTAGGCGGGGACTTTCTCTACTTATCCCTCACGACCTTATCGAATCGTGTTCAGAGCACCGCATCTCTTACAATGAAATTTCTTGCAAGAGTCTTCTCGCTTGCTACGTTCAGGCTGATTATGAAGTTCGTAAAAACGCCAAGTGTGATCTTTTTTGCAAAAGAAATTCCAACAATCTCTCAACCCTGTTGCCATGTCTACACCATCGCATTTTTCGCGTTTATTATCTTTATTCATAATCTTGCCCCTTGTTACCGGTTAGTTAAATACCACTTCGGCTTCCAAGTCTATCAGAGAAGATTTTAAGTGCCCAATAAGTTTAGGCACTGGCACTGACAGCAATTTATAACTGAATGATTGCTGCACCACTCTTTTACTTGATGACTGCGAATTTTGTGTATCATGTTAGCTATCGGCATCGCAGCGGAGAGTCTTGTTATTCCTCCCTCTCATAATTTCTTATGAGATAAGACTATCGCATGCCCTCACGGGCCCAGGAAACTTAGTCGTTGCGGCTACTTTAATACGATTGAGTTCTTTCATCTGTTGATAAGAACTTTCCCTGTATTCTAGCTCTTCCTTACTTAACCCATAATATTTAGCAGCATTAGTTTCCAAATATTGTGCTTTTTTACAGTAATCTAATAAGAATTGCGCCCGTTGTTTTTTAACTTTTAAGTAAGGCATTATATTTTCAATAAATGGTACTATCTGCTTGCGATTTCTTATTCCCCATTCATACATCGGATGAGAATTGGGTCTCGAAGGTCGAGCGCCATAAAGATTACACGTACCTGCTTGGGTTTTTTCTACAATAAATTCTATCGCTTCGTGATTTATCATAGCTACTTTAACTGAGGGCATATAAGTCCAAGACCATCCCTCAACCATATGAGGATAATTTTTTCTTTGTGTTTTTCTTTTATGTCTCGTTATCATAAAACACCCATCAGAATCCATAATTCCTGCAATATACGCCCAATCTGTATGCGTTTGCCTCTGGTTATCTTGCATAAATACTCCCAAATGAAATAGTCTGCCGTACCTATATCAGTATAACAGAGTTTCGTATTTATGTTTAGACTTTCCATGTAATCATTCCTAGTTTAACGCGCCCGTATTCAGCTTGGTTTAGGCGCTGGCAATGTGCTTGTAGTTGTTATAGGCATTTTTAATGCTCCTATAAAGAACCATGAAGTATATAGACTTTCTAGACTGGGTGATGGCCTAGGCAAATAACACCCGAATGCAAGGAGCGATCTTGCTTAAACGCTGAATGTAGATAGCGATTCTACCCTCACGCTGTTTGCAGTATATCGCTAGTGATATTAAAATAAAATGATCGAGTAACAACCCATAAACAATAGGGATAAATATGTCTTACAAATACTTTGTTTTATTGTTTGCAACATTTATAGTTCAA
>JBEKIG010000027.1:0-17473 GCA_050011875.1 Nitrososphaeria archaeon | reverse complement strand
AATGATCAATCGCTTGAAAAGGCAGTGAGGGGTGTAGTGGAAAAGTCAGTTTCTCTGATAATGGAAAGGAAGGGGTTATCTTTTGATGATGCTTATATGTTCACAAGCGTTTTTGGGGATCTAAAGGTCTGCGCCTGTCCAAGCCCTACGGATGTAGTGGTTCGTATGCAGATTCCGAAAATATTCGACATAAATGTATTCAAATAGGAATCTTTCTATTGTTTTTATATTTATTACTCTCTTATATTGTCCATTTATGTTCTCTAATATACATTATGATCGCAATACATTTAAAGAATTTGACCTTTAATTTTTTGTCTTTATTAACGTTTATTTTAGAACTTATTATAAATATAAATCGCATTCGCTTAGCTTGTTAGAAATAGGTTTGGCATCCTTCCAAAGATTGTAGAAAAGATAGTTCATTAGTTTAGATATGTTCATGTCATCGATCCAAATTGCAACGTCTCCTTCTGAATTAAGGGAAGTCGAGTCGTCGTAAATTGATGATATTAATGTCTCAGATTCGTCCATTACTATAAAGCGAATTGGACTTGGAACCTCGAGATTGCGAACCTCTCCAAATTCGCATAATCTTCTAGCTTCGACGAAGTTCTCTACATGTATGGGGGCAATCCATCTCATTTTTACCCCCCTCTTTGCAGCATTTTCATTAACTTCAGAAATTCCTGAACTAACACATCTAATTATACCAGCGGCTGTGTTAATGGCATTCTCTTCTAATCTTGCTCTTTCGGCCATTTGATTGACAACTCTAAGAACCTGTTTCCTGCCTTGCAAAACTTTAAAATTAGCAGAACTGACTTCTTCGCAAGGAAGTTTTTTGGTCAAAGATGTTAAAGCCTCTATAAGAAAGGCACTTTCTTCTTTTTCTCTTCTTAAATTGTAATCATTTTCTTCTATAAGAGAAGATAAAGTCTCCTTTGGGGGCACTGCCAAAAAATGTTTGGGTCGTGTAAAACTGGATTGTACAAATCCCAATTCTACCATTTTTTTAATGGTTCTATAGATTAACATCTTATTTAATCCAGACGTATAAACTATGTCACTTAATTTCATCGAACCATGCATAAGCAAGTTAACATATAACGTAGCTTGATTTAAGGTCAAGCCATACTCTTGCAGATTTTTTATGCAATGCAAAGTATCCATCGACATTTATTACTACCTATGCAAAGGTTATTTATTAATATATTGTAACATGTGTTATTAGACAATTAATATATACCAGCTCTGCTCATTCAAAACTATGAGTCAAGAACCTAAAAAGATGGATAGAAGGAAATTTGTCTACGCTGGTTTAGGTGCTGCAGTCATCATCGTTGCCGGTGCGGCGGTTTACCTTGGTACTAGGCCGGCAACTACGACCACGATATTTTCAACAGTTCCAACTACAACAACGTTAACAAAATCAACAACGTCTACAACAACGTTAACGTCAGCAACAACAGCTACAACCACTGTCACTGCTCCAACTACAACAACTGCTACTTCGACTTATGTAGTTCAAGCTGGATTACCACCGACCGCAACGATAACGAGTGGGCCATATTGGGGTGTTACATTAGTAGCCTATATGGACTCGGGGCACAACTATGAACCATTTGCGCAGAACAATGGGTATGTTAGAGATGAGTTGGGAATAATCCTTGAACCAGTAGCCGATGTTCTGGCTAATCATTATGCAGCATGCATGAGAGACTGGCAAGCAGCAGCTTCAGGATCCCCACCCACCTATGATATCGTTGTGCTAGAACCGGTTTGGAATGGAGCCTTTATGCAGGGAGGATACCTACTCCAACTCGACAATTACTTGGATAGTATTAAGGACGAAATTGGAGAACCGTACAGGAATGACTACAACCATATTTCTCCGAACTTCCGAAAGCTATACGATGAATGGGGTGGCAACGTATACGCCTATACCGAAGACGGGGACACCACTAATCTGTACTATCGTAAAGACGTACTTACTGATCCAACGAACCAAGCAAACTTTAAAGCAAAAGTGGGATACGATCTGCCAGCGCCCCCGACGACTTGGGATCAGTTCTATGATGTTGCAAAATTCTTTTCAGGGTGGGATTGGGGTGGCGTAGGTAAACCCTGCTATGGATTAACTGGTCTTACAGGTCCGTGGGATGTAACTGATATACAAGCGACTTTCCTCGGATTGTTCGGAAGTTTTAGCCAGGGCAAGATGATGTTCGATGAAAATATGACCCCACAAATAAACAATGACACTGGTGTTGCAGTTCTCAACTATATGCAGAAGCTTCTCTCTGATTGTATGATGCCAGGATATCTCTCATTAGCGTGGGATACGATGTTCGCACAATTTATTGGCGGTCAAGCCTTAATGGCAATAACATATGGGGACATAGGCAGACTGGTATTAAATTCAGGAACGTTCGCTGGAAATTCGAAGTTTATCAATGAACCGAGCTTGATAGGCTACAACGTATGGCCTGCGCCCTCCGAGAACGCCAAGCATTTTTGCTCAGTAATGGGTGGACGAATCATAGGAGTGTCCAAATACACAACACAACCTGACGCTGCTGTCGCAGCTATGCTTAAAATGAGCGATGAGAGGCATGCGATAAATTATGTAAGCGATGTCTTATCCGGCGAGGATCCGATGTATGACGACTATTTCGATATGACAAAGACGAAGTGGAACATCAATGTCGATCAAAATTGGCTAAACATCGTTCCAAAATGCCAAGTTGTTGGATACCCTGATCATGTAATACCAGGCGCTGCAGAATATTACAACGAAATTGCTATAGAAGCCACAAATTTCATCACTGGTAAGATGGACGCCACAACTGCATTATCGACAGCAGAAAAGAACTTTAATACGATAACGGCGAAGTACGGCCTAGACAGTCAGGTAGCTGCTTGGAAGAATTTCTTGGCGAATGCTAGATCACTTGGGTACCCTGTTTAGGTGGTTCATCCGTGGAATGTGCCACCATCCCTATTTTTTAAATTCCGGCGATATCTTTGCGTGAGAGCAAATTAAAATGGATTCTCATATTGCCAGCTATTGCTATATTGATGGCTGTTGGATTAGCTCCTTTCGTTTACGCTGTTGCTTTAAGTTTTTATAAATGGCCTCCCTACCCAACTCTTCCTGTTACCTGGAATGGAATTGCTAATTATCTTGCAATGTTGAGTGATTCTGAATTTTGGAATGCTTTGACAGTTATTTTAAAATTCATGGTTGTGGCTCTGCCAATTGAGTTTTTATTAGGGATGATTGTTGCTTTGGTATTTGCAGACTTTAGACCTAGAATTCGAAATGCCATCAGTTCTTTCGTCTTGATACCAACGATGTTAGCGCCAATAGCTGTAGGTGCTACTTGGTTTTTGATGTTCACTGGGGTCGGCCCAATAATTTACATATTCTCTTTACTAGGTCTTCCATATATAGGTTGGTTATCTGATCCCAACTATGCTTTATTAACTATCATTATAGCTGACATTTGGGAATGGACACCTTTTGTAGCGATTGTCTTTTTGTCCGGACTCCTCGCGCTTCCTGTAGAGCCATTTGAGTCTGCAAAAGTGGATGGAGCATCAGAGTGGCAGATTTTTAAAGACATCACTCTTCCCTTATTGAGACCGATAGTATTTGTTGTACTTCTTCTTAGAACAACAGATGCAATCAAGATGTTTGATATACCGTTTGTATTAACGCAGGGCGGGCCTGGAGATCTTACGGAATCAATATCCCTCTACATATATCATGTTGGCCTTTATTATTTTAATCCTTCGTATGCCGCATGTTTGACGATGGCTGTAATGGTTATGGTGACCATCATCATAACACTGTATATGAGGTTTATTTATAGAGAAGGTTCATCTTTTGGAGGAGAGGAGAAATAGTATGGAGGAGAGGAGAAATAGTAGAAATGTTATGAAGAAGAGAAGAAGACGTATACTCTCCTCGCTAAAAGCGGTATTCGTTATACTCTTCTTAGGTTGGACGGCTTTTCCATTATACTGGTTAGTTATCACCGCGCTTAAGCCAGATACAGAGATTGTAACATATCCGCCCACCCTAATACCTTTACATATTACTTTGATACATTTCTCAAACAGTATGTGGGGTGGGCCTGGGATTTCTAACGCAGCAATACAGGGAATTAAAGCTAGTGTGATTGTTGCTGGGAGTAGTACGGTTCTGAGCCTAATAATTGGCCTCTTCGCAGCGTTTAGCATCGTAAGATTCAGAACAGGAGGGGGTAACCTCAGTTTCTGGATTATATCACAAAGATTCCTCCCCGCTATAATTTTTATAACGCCACTATTTCTTATATATAAAACGTTAGGATTATTTGATTCATATCAGGGTCTAATTTTGGCCTATTTTCTTTTCAACATACCATTTGCTGTCCTCATTCTTATGGGGTTTCTACAACAAACGACTGTTGAGATGGAGGAGTCCGCTATGGTCGACGGCTGCTCGAGGCTTGGTGCCTTTTTGAGGATTACGGTTCAATTAATAATCCCTGGCTTGGTAGTTACGGGGCTTTTCTGTTTCTTGTTTGCTTGGAATGAATATCTGATGGCTTATTCGTTAGATGCTGTTCATGTCGTCACCTTAGCTATGATCATTCCCAGATTCCGATCAGCGCATGATGTCCTTTATGGAGAAATATCCGCATGCGCAGTATATTCAGTATTGCCTGCTGTCGTATTAGCCTTGGCGTTGCAAAGGTATATTGTTAGAGGTCTAACATTTGGAACACTAAAGGGATAAAGCTGAAAAAAGTGGCGAAGAGGTCTTACCGTTGCACAGGTTTAGGTTTAAAGTTACATATCTCTAGGATTAGGAAACTACATTCAATTTCTTATTTAAGGTCAAACTTTCCCATCCCTTCTTCCTTGATCATAGGAAATGATTACAGCACCTTTTTTTTATCATCAAACCATTTGTTGGCAATTATAATCCCAGCCTACAAAGAGACGATTTTGAAAGAGGAAACATAACTAATGAGAATTATCGAATACATAGCAAAAATCTAAGGGTTGATCTTGAGAGGTCGAGAAATGAAGCAAATCTGCTTAAACTAATAAATAATTGAGAGACCATCCCAGATAAATTTCATGCAAATCATTGACCCATTATTGATTGACAACATATAAGGAGTCTAATATTTTAAGATTGAGGTATCTGCTCCTAATTAAGGTCAGAAACCACCGGACCCGCTACCTTTTAAAAATTCTAACAGCCCAGCTAAACCTTTTCTCAATATGGGAAAGAAATTGATTGCTTTATGTCAAACTTAATCACTCAAAAGTTTAAGGAGCAGACATTCCCTCTTGTAGGAAAAAAAGGAATTGGGAACGGAAGATTCGGAACTTGTTTGGAAACTAATGTAGAGTTATGATGATAATTCTTAACCTCTTCCACTGTTTCTCCGATTTCCGCTTTACCGTAAATCTACTTTCTCTTTAAGATATATTCCTTAGCAAATTATCCTTTTGTTAAGTAATAATACATGAGTTCCCCAAGTTCCACTTTAGTCTTATGCGGAGGCATCCATGGGATTCCTCAGTTGTCGCACATTCTGCTAAGCCGTAGAACTCTGATGACTTCATGGAAGAAAGTCTTAAGTGCAACTTCCGATCGAAACTAAAATGGATTAAGAAATGAATGAAAAATTGTATTATAATCAGATAGAGATGATAACTGTTCGAAGCACAGGAGTTAGGATGCCGAGAACTGCTATCATACCTGTTGTCAATGACCCAGAATACGGTCTGAACGCAGGAGCAGTGAGCGCAGGAGTTCTGAGTATTAAGCCGTTGCAAGTCATATTTGGCGTTAAGAGTTGGGATTCAAAATTAACTTATCATGATGCCGATGAGTTTGTTGTTGCCGTTCCGAGAAGAGATCAAATCGATAACATGTGGGTTACAGCCTGTTCAGTGCCTAAGGGTATCAACGAGATTGAACTGGCCGGCTGGACAGAGCTTCCTTCAAGACAAATAAACACACCTGGGATAGCAGAGTGCCCACTCAACTTAGAGTGCAAGAAAGCTCATATGATTCAACTTAAGCAACCTATGCGGTTAATTCTTATAGGTGATGTAGTTGGCGTCAGCATTGATACTGACTTACTTGATTTAAGCAGGTCTGAAGTTGTAAAAAAGTATCCTATGCACGAAGCAACTCAGAATCGATATACCGGATTATATGGGCCAAGTGTTTTGAGCGGAGAACTGATTCCTTCAGCAGAACCATCACAACCTTTCACGAAGAAACAAGGTGATAAGACATTTGTTAGTAAGGCTGACCTCTGCAATCCTGAATATGAGTCTGTTCTAATGAATGCTATTTTTCCTAGGCCATCATACATACTTATGTCCCTCGATGAAGAGGGCAGAGCAAATGGTCTTCCAGTATCAGGTGGGCTCCTTATGGCTGCTCCTGTATCTGTTCAGATACCTGTTCCGAAGAACAGCTTCAGTTACAAAAACATCAAGAGAACTGGCGAATTCGTTTATTCAATACCTCTACGCCACCAAATTGGCAACTTCGAAAGGCTAGAGAAGAACTTACCAGATGGTTTCGAAGCTGCTGGTTTAACCCTAGATAGACCAAACCAAGTAAAGACACCTGGAATAAGGGAGTGCGCTGTAAACGTTGATTGTAAAGTATCGCACCTTGATGATGTACCAGGTACCGACTACGCTATCATTGTCGCAGATAGAGTTGGGATGAGCATTGATAAGAAGCACAGTGAATATGCAAGTGATATGGATTTGTATTGTCAATACCCTTATGCAGTCATGGATAGGGGTATGATCAGGAAGTGGGGTTTTCACGATACAAACAATCTAACCGTTAGGCCGCTTCCATCATGGGGAAGCAGGTACCATGGCGGATGGTGGACAGGCCCTGAACAATATCAGGCAGGTATGCAATTTTGGTTACTCGAGTTAGTCGTGTCAGCGTATCTATCTGAAGAAGAATATTTCAAGTTAAGGCGTTGGATGGGTATGTTTAGAAGAGAAGGTTATCGGGCACCAGAACCATTGTGGAGTGAACTAAAGAAGCGCTTAACAACCGTTCTAAAGATGATGGTCTGGGCTCACCGCGACTATGACAAATGGCATGAGGTTCATGACTACCTTGCTCAGTTCACTTCTGAAGGGAGATGGTGGGCCCCATAAGCAAACGGATCTGCCAAAAGGCGATAATGGATGATGTTTGTTTGCTATGAAAATCATTATAATACCCTAACTTTTAGGCGGTAATAAGGACTCGTCTTTGCTTTTCAGTCAAAGCATTAAGCGGCGAATCAGATGGGAACTTTGCATCCGTAAGTGAGACTATTCTAAATTGTCTCTCTTGATAATTGTTTTCAGGTTTGAAATATTAAGAGAGCAAGCAGAAGGAAGTAGGTTCACAAAATCTTCTGATGCTCACATGATTCCTTTATGTTCATAGGAGTACATTGATTCAATTAACAAAACGTCGGACACATCATTCGCCTATTGCCTTTTTGAAAGACCCAAAGAATTTTGCAAAGGCAATTTTGAACCACTCAGTGAACTCATTTGGAGATTTATTGACTTCTTCTCCCAGTGCCTCCAAGCTTACCCATCTGACATCGCTCACCTCGTCCCTGTTAGGACTTATTTTGCCGTCATATCGGCCTATAAAAACATGATCGAATTCATGTTCAGTAAGGCCATGATCCAACTTAGCTTTGTATATAAAATGAGTGCGTTTCTTTAATTTACAGTCAAATCCCAATTCTTCTTTTAATCGGCGATGCGTTGCTTGCTCCAAGTTTTCACCAGGTCGCGGATGACTACAGCAAGCATTTGTCCACAGACCGCCCGAATGATATTTTTCCTCAGCCCTTCTTTGTAGTAACATATCGCCATTCATGCTAAAAATGAATATCGAAAATGCCCTGTGAAGTTGCCCTTTCTGATGCGCTTTCATTTTCTCTTCGGTTCCTATCGCTTTGCCTTTCTCATTCACCAATATTACATTTTCATTCATTTCAATATCACTTTTCTCGGTGAATGGTGGAACAACTTATAATCGTTCCCAGCTTTATACACGATTTATGCTGATGATGTTCTCGTAGTTAAGTTTTTATATTTAATCTCAGAAAGAATCTAAATCTTTTTTGGATGTGCCATGATATTAAACGATAAACTATGAGAAGGCTATTAGAGAAGTCTTACGTAATTTCGAATCGTCTAAGCCATACTTCATAGAAATATGCATGAACGAAGAAATAAGCACTCCATTTGCTATGTGTTGTGTCTGTTTAGATCGTTCATTAAGAAAATTTTGAATAAATACATATTTAATGGATTTTACAGAAGAAAAAGACGGAAACCTAGTATGGAAAGGTTACAATATGCCAATACATTATGTAAGTGATTCTAATAGAGTTTTTGTCGATTGAAGCGAATCATCTGAGAAATCTTCAGTGTTTCTTCGGCTTTCTCTTGTGCCTTCTTCTACACTACACAATTTTTGCAAGAATGTTCATATATTCCTAATCGCTATATTGATATCCTAATATACTTCAAGGTAGACGGAATGTGCTGGGTTCCGAAGTGATGCCCTTTGCCTTCAATAATCGACGCAAAAAGTCTTGTCAAGTTCTACAGGGGAAAGGCAGAGCCAGCTCTAGACAACTTCAATCTCTCGGTTAACGAAGGAAGAATATTCACCCTGCTCGGCAGGAACGGCGCTGGGAAAACGACTTTCCTCAGAATTGCAAGCACCCAACTCTTGCCCACTTCAGGCTCGGTAAGCGTGTTCGGGATGGACGTTATCGCAGAGGCAAGGAAGATTAGACGAAGGGTGGCGATCACACCTCAGGAGGGAAAGCCTCTGTGGACCCTTAATGCATATGACCACGTTGTGTTAGCGCTGATGATGAGGGGCGAGAGCCATTCCACGGCCGCGGAGAAGGCGAGGCGAGTATTGAGGACGGTCGAGTTGTCGGAGGTGGCTGGTGTGCATTCGGAGGATCTCTCTGGCGGCCTCCGACAGAGGATTCTTATCGCGATGACGATAGCCTGTGACGTAGAGCTCATGTTTCTGGATGAGCCAACCATAGGACTCGACCCGGTCGGAAGGAGGAAGGTCTGGGACGAATTGATCAGGCTGAAGAAGGACGAGGGCAAGACGATTGTGCTCACGACCCACTATATGGACGAAGCGGAGTCTCTGTCAGACGATTTGGCGATCGTAGACAAGGGGAAACTGCTTACACAGGGAAGCCCTGTGGACGTGAGAGCGAAGTATTCGGGCTCCAAGATACGAGTGGACGTTGTGAGCGGATTCAGCGCCGAGGAGCTGGTCGCCTATGGCAAGGTGGTAAAGGTGGGAAACGTCGCCAGGGTATTCCTGGATGAAGCCGCAGGTAGGGAGCTCAGCAGCGAGGCGCTCAGGCGCAAGGCCACGATCTCCATCGTCCCCGTGACTCTCGATGATGTGTTCGTGGAACTCGTAGGGTCGAATGCGGACGAAGAGGGCGAAGCGAGGGAGGGACAGACGGG
Source organism: Nitrososphaeria archaeon (assembly GCA_050011875.1). GTDB lineage: Archaea > Thermoproteota > Nitrososphaeria > JACIWG01 > JACIWG01 > JBEKIG01. The sequence continues at coordinate 7,903 of JBEKIG010000027.1, read as the reverse complement.
CCGGGAGAGGATGAATAGATGAGCGAAAGTCTCTCTACCAAGGCGTGGAGGAACCTCAGGACAATCGGAGCCCTGTGCTACTACCTTGGAATCGTCCCAATGATACGGATTCCCACCCTGCTCCCGTTCGTGTTCGCCACCCCGTTCACCATCCTCTTCATCCTCTTCGTCAACGGCCAAAGCACGGCATTCTCCTACGGTCTGTCGGGGGCGATCACCATGACAGTAGCACAGCAGGGGCTCTTCCTGGGAGCTGACCTGACGAGCTACAAGATAGAGCACAAGTTCCAGTCCGTGGTCGTGGCTTCGCCTGTGTCACCCTTCACCTACATGTTCTCGGTGGCGGCGTCCGAACTGGCTTTCGCGGTTCCCCCTCTTGCCATACTCCTTGTCATCCTCGCCTACAGGTCGCCTGAGGTAGGGGCTTTGACAATACTTGGAATAGTGGTCGTGGCCGTATTGACATGGATGACAACTAGCTCCATCGGTTTCTTCCTGTCGACGTATGTGCTGAACACGAGGACTGCGTTCCTGACGGTCACCTTCATATCGATCATCCTTTCTGTCCTCCCGCCTGTATTCTATCCAATGCAACTCTTGCCGCCGCAGGTGAGGTGGCTGTCGGAGCTGGTACCCACTACTCATGCCTCAGTTCTCATTCAGGGACTTTCTGGCCTCCCTGTCTCTTACACACAGACTATCGTCAGTTGGGCGGCGCTGCCCGCCTTCACCGTGGCGTTCTTGGCGCTTGCGCTACTGAAGGCGAAATGGAGAGAAAACTAAACCTTTTGCCTATCAGCTCCGGGGTCATGAAGAATAATTGAAGTTTATACCTCCTGACTCCTTTTAAACAAGTTGAGAGGACTTCTTGCTGATTTTTTTATAGATCAGAACTAAGTGATCGAACAATAGATAAATAGAAGCGAAATGCTTGAACGTATCTGTGATATGTTTATGAAGCTAGATAAGGTCTCTCAGAGAGTTTACGTGAACACTGAAGGCAAAACGGGTGCAAACGTGGGTATCATAGTTTTAGATGATTTCGTCATTGCGGTCGACTCACAGTACCCAGTTTCAGGCGCGGAATTTAGGCGTAGCATATCCAATGTCACCAGCAAGCCTGTAAGATACCTTCTTCTGACCCACTACCACCAAGACCATGTCTTCGGCAGTTGGGCCTTTAAGGACTGCAAGATCGTCGGACACTCATTGTTGAAGAAGAGGGTTGAGGAGAACTTGAAGACCGTCTGGTCGAAGGAGAACCTTCTGAAGCTGTTGGAGGATGCGAGAGTGAACAGGCCTGAAGTCGCACCCCTACTCGAAGGGCTGGAGGTCGTGCTTCCGAACGTCACCTTTGAGGGCCGCTTCACGGTCGACGGCGTGGAGATGATCCATACGGGAGGCCATTCTGAATGCTCCTCGATCGTATACGTGCCCGACGATAGGGTGCTGTTCGCAGGGGACTTGCTTTTCGCGGAACGTTTTCCTTGGGGAGGGGATCCCACAGCGAACCCTGACGCATGGATATCGGGGTTCAGGAAGATCCTGAAGATGGACGTCAGGGTTATCGTGCCAGGCCACGGGTCCCTATCCGACAAGGGCGAAGTCAGAAAGCAGCTTGACTGGTTCACGGCCGTAAGGTCCAAGATGAAGGAGATGATTTCGAAGGGTGTCCCAATGGAAGAGGTCGTCGGGTACAGTGGGTACCCAAGCTTCTACGAACCCGATCGGCCAGCTCAGAGAGCCGACACACTCGAGCACTGGTACAGGATATGGTCAAAGTAAAGCTGATTACAGGTAATCTATTTACTAGAGGCGAGCTTAAGTATCAGTAGAAATTAGAAAATCCTAGGGAGTTCCATTTTTAATTTTCTTTTACTCTACTACTAACTCTCTCTCAACACAAAAAAAGACAAAAATGTTCCTATGTCACACAAATTATTTTCTATACTTAATTGCTTCAGGGTTTAAAGCAAATTTCGGTACCTTTCCTTCAAGTGCCTGTTCTATCTGTTCTTCTATCATCGCATCGGTTCTTATAGAATTTTCAATGCTAGATGATGCGACATGAGGGGTAATAATAACATTATCTAGTGTGAATAGGGGATTACCACGTTCTGGCGGTTCCTTTTCAAGGACATCGAGTCCTGCAGCGGATATCCATTTTTCTTTTAGAGCCTTAAAGAGCGCTCGTTCATCAACGATCGGACCTCTGGCAGCATTAATGAATATGGCGGTCTTCTTCATCATTTTGAACTCCTTTTCACCTATCATATGCCTTGTTTCATCATTCAAGGGCGAATGTACGGTAATCACATCTGACTCTTTCAAAGCCCTTTCAAGACTTACCAATTCTGCTTCTGCCTCTTTGATCTTTTGGAGGTTAGGATAAGGATCAGACACAATTATCTTCATGTTTAATCCGGAACAGATCCTTGCAACTTTCGACCCTATAGCACCAAAGCCCACTATACCCAGGGTCTTACCATAAAGCTCAAATGGTGTGCCAGTTGAGTAGTATTCACTTGACACATTCTGCCATGTATCCGGTTTTGTTGAACTTGCAGTTTTAACTATATTTCTTGTAACTGAAAATATTAATGCGACCGTATGCTCCGCAACAGTTTCAGAGTTTACACCCGGAAGGTTGGTTACAAATACTCCAAATTTTGTTGCCTCCTTAACGTCTACGCTATCGTATCCGACGCCGTACCTTGCAACTATCTTAAGCTTCTTTGCTGCTTCATATACTTCTTTTGAGTAAGGTTCAGATGCGGCAATGGTAGCGTCCACATTTCTTATTATCGATATCATTTCTTCCTCCTTGTTCACCGCTCTTTTGAAAGGATTTTGTCTTATTTCGTACTTGTTCCTAAAATTTTCGGAATAGTAGTCAGAAGAGGTACCTGATGTAAAGTCTAGAACAATAGGCTTACTCATTTTTCATCGGCAAATGATATTGAAGTAATTATTTATAGTTTGTTTAAAGTAATGCACGCTAGTCTATGATCATGTTAGGATTTAAAAGAAGAATTCAAATAACATTGATAAATATTAAATAGAACTAATCTGATGAAGTTGAGAATATGAAAGTTAAAGATATCAGAACATATTTTCTAAATGTTCCATGTGGGAAACTTATCTCCGATTCTGCAAGGACACTTGATAGCATACAGTTAATCGTCGTAAAGGTTCAAACAGATGACGATTTTGAAGGAACAGGCTATACCTATACCTTAAGGGGAGGTGAGGGGGTAAAAGCAATTATTGATAAAGAATTAAAGAAGAAGGTTCAAGGTAGAAATCCCTTAGAAATCGAAGAAATCTGGAATGATATGTGTACCTTAACTGACGCGAGAACTCATGGTGGAACAGCCACAAATAGTATAGCTGCCGTCGATATCGCTCTCTGGGATATAAAGGGGAAAGAAGAAAAAAAACCACTTTTTAGGCTGTTGGGCGGCAAAAGAAATAGAATTCCTATCTACGATTCTGATTACGGTTGGCTGCATTACTCATGCAATGAAATTGCTAAAAATGCTAGGGAGCTGGTCAAGCTAGGTTTCAGAGGATTCAAGATTAAAGTTGGTAAGAAAAATTTAGAGGAAGATATTGAGAGGATTAGAGCTGTTAGGGAAGCGGTGGGCGATAAATTTTCGTTGATGGTCGATGCCAATCAAGCTTTCAGCGTCTCTGAGGCAATTAGAAGGGGGAAAGCATATGAAAAATTCAACATCAATTGGTTTGAAGAACCAACGGTTGATGGTGATGTCAACGATTATGCAGAGATCGCTTCTGCACTCGACCTGCCGGTTGCAACCGGTGAGTGGATCTACCATCTAGATATATTCCAAAAGCTTATTCAGAAGAAGGCCGTGGACATAATCCAACCGGATGTTTGCAGAGTAAAAGGAATAACCGAATGGATAAAGATCGCTGAATATGCAGAGAATTATGGAATACCGGTAGCTCCACACTTCGTTATGGACTTACATGTCCACTTGACATGCGCATTTTCGAATGGTTTAACAGTGGAACATATGCCATGGCTTACACATTTGTTCAAGATTCCATTAGCGATAGAAGATGGATATGCCATTGCACCTGAAAGAGAAGGAAATGGAATAGAATTCAAGGAAGATTTTCTCGGAAAATTAGCATAAGGAAGATAAAATCATACACAGCTTTATCGTAAATTTGAAGATAGTTACGTTTTCTGAAAAACGAGTTCTTTCCCTCTCTTTTCAATTACTCGGATCATCCCACTTCTTCTAAAACAGTAGGTTATTTGTTGTGCAGTTCTAACAGAGACTTTCTTTGAGCTGGCTAATTCCTTGTTGGTAAATGTTTCATGCAGTTCTTCAGGTAAGAGTTTGAGAAAATCTATACTATTTTCAAAGAGGATTCTCGTGTTAACGCCGACTAACTTTCTGTCTTTGATGCTGGCTCCTCTTCTTCGCCAGCTTCCCCTTCCATCATCAATTCTGATTTCTTCCTCGTCAATCAACAAAACCTCAAGAGAGAAATTAACCTCTTTGATCAATTCGGGAACCCTAACGAGCTCACGAAACAAGTCAGTTAGTTTTCCTTTGCCTGGAGATTTTCTCCTACTTACAACTTCGCCAGATTTGTCAATGTGAACAATGCATTTTCTCTCTGCAATTGGGTATACTAGTCTTACCTTATGCTTTTGTACAAGATTTTCCAGTTTTTTTCTGATCGCGGAAAAATTCATTGTTTGAATTTCAACTATTAAATCTCCTCGGACAATATCAGCAAAATATTGACCTACCTTCACCTCAAATTTGTCCATAGGAAGTGTATACCATTCCTTTATCGCTGAATGAAGAGAGGATTCGTTCGTTGTCTTTGAAAGGTAAAACTGTCATTAATAAGGCTAAGTGTGAGTGTAAAAATAGCCATGCAAAAAAAGAAAGGATTAGCTCAAGCAGTAAATGCCACCCAAGATTGACGGTTTGAAAGCTATCAAGAAGCATACCATATTTGGAGGGCTCTGTGGAAAGCCTCAGGAAAAGGCATTTATTGACGCAAATTCTGTGGTATGACATCAGATACACAAATTTTCTCTTTTTGTTGGTTTAAGAACAAAGTACGAAAGAGCTGCAAAAGGAGTTGCTACCAAATACGAAGCTGCCGTTCCCCACCAGATTCCAACAACAGGAAAGAAAATTCTGACAGCTACGCTATAAGGTATAATCGTTAGCATCGCAGTCACCATCAGCGGCATTGTGACCGCCCGGGAGAACTCTGTTCCTTGGCTCTTGTGGAGCACATATAACACTGGCACGGAGACGGCGGGAAACGCTGTTGGAATCGCACCGATTCTGGGACCAGCCATCTGACTTGCCACGACCGCAAGCACGACGATTCCTCCGCCGAGTATAAAGCGAAGGAGAACCTCAAGCGACGAACCACTGTACTTCGATGAGGAGCGCTTTTTCAACTTCAGTCTCCACGTGAAGACAAAGAAGACTACGAGCGAAATCAGGGCACTTACCGCCAGAGAGACGCCGAAGTCCTGAATGTCAGACGCGACGACTAGCGAAACTCCGCCAAGCCAAATCAAGAGGGACAAAACCAACGCCTTCCAAAATCCGTATGTGGCGAGGATTGCGTACGAGAGAAGGAACACACCTGTGAAACTAAAGATCAGGGGAAACTCTGTAGTGGCCTCTGCTGCAACTCCAGCCGACTGATTCCATCCGATAAACAGGAATCCGAATGCCGCAGTTGATGGCAGGCCAGCTACCATGCCACCGCGATTACTTCCTAGAACGTCTCCAAGCCGTGCGACGAACGCGACCCATCCACCACCAACGACAAAGGCCCCAAGGATGCGTATGAGGAAAGCATACTCAAGCATGCGTTGTCTCACAGAGAATTAGTCTTTTTTAGTGTTTCCCACTAAGTATAATACATTCCATTCCAGCCTTTCTGGCAGCTTTAAATCCGACTAAAGAATCCTCTATGACAAGGCAGTTCTTTGGCAGAGTCTTCAGTTTCCTTGCAGCAAGCAAGAATACTTCAGGGTCAGGCTTCCCCCTTCTTATGTCTTCACTACCTACAACTGCATCAAATTTGTCTCTGACACCAAACTTTAGAATCATTTTTTCAATGTTTTTTGTTGAACCTGAGGAAGCAACCGCCAACTTATAGTTCTCCAGTCTGTTTATCAGCCCAATTATCTCATCGAAAGGTTTAATCCCAGGGATTATTATTTCGTAGATTTTTTGCTTAGCCTCGCAGATTTCTGTCGCGCTTAATCTTATCCTCTTCTTTTTTAAGATTATTCCTATTATTTCCAGACTTGTGCCACCCCTTGACTCCAAAAATTCAGTAAGAGTCAGGGTGACACCATACTTTTGGAAAGCTTGCCTAAAGGATTCGAATTCTGCTCGATCACTGTCAGCTATTACGCCATCGAAATCAAATATCACAGCCCTTATCATAGTTCAAACATTCCCTCACAAGTTTCTAGCCTGTTATGTATATATATTGAACAACATTTTAGAACAGACCATATAAACAAAAATTTAGGATTCTCAGTTGTATCATAGAAAAAGTTCAGCAAATCCTTTTAATAACACGGTTGACAAGCTTGTTGAACGATATGAAGTATGTTAGATTAGGCTGGTCAGGATTGAAAGTTTCTCCGATCGCGATTGGCTGTATGTCTTTTGGAAATGCTGAGCCATATCAAGTCGAATTAGAGGACGCAAGGAAGGTTGTAAGTAAAGCGCTCGACCTAGGGGTCAATTTCTTTGATACTGCGAACATGTACTCATTAGGTAGGTCTGAGGAGATCATAGGAGAGCTTCTCAAAGAAGTCCGAGAAGATGTAATAATTGCTACAAAGGTTTACAGTAAGATGGGGGAGAAGCCGAACCAGAGGGGTCTCTCACGTAAGCACATAATGAAACAGGTGAAGGATTCGCTTAACCGACTTCAAACAGATTACATCGATCTCTACCAGACACATAGGTGGGACTACGAAACGCTAATTGAGGATACGTTGTCGACGTTAAACGACCTTGTGAGAAGTGGAATAGTCAGGTACATCGGGGCATCGAGTATGTGGGCATGGCAGCTTTCGAAGGCAATGTATACGAGCGAAATAAGAGGCTTCGAGAAGTTCACGAGCATGCAGGACAAGTGGAACCTGCTCTATAGGGAGGAGGAAAGGGAGATGATACCGCTGTGCAAGGACCAGAACATAGGGGTCATCCCGTACAACCCCGTCGCAGCCGGCCTGCTATCCGGACGCTATTCGGAAGGTGGAAGAATTGAGATCGGCAGGGACGATATGTCGAGGCTTCAGTCGGACTCTAAACTTGCCGCGATATATCATAAACCTTACGTTGATCCTCCTGAAAACTCTGAAATCGTCAGAAGGGTTACTGAAGTGGCGCAGGACAAGGGAGTGAAGGCGGTTCAGATTGCGTTGGCATGGCTGTTCCGGAAGGGGGCCACAGCGCCTATCATAGGGACTTCGAAGCCTGAGCACGTGCAGGAGGCGGTTGAATCGGTGGATATCAGCCTATCCGAAAAAGACATCGCTTACATGGAAGAACCATATGTGCCAAAACGGATAAACGGGCACACATGATCAATCGCAGTTCTCAAGAAACGACAAGGTCTATTGATTTCTCTCGAGGCATGAACTAAGATGTATTTCAAGAAAAAGTCCTATGGACTGATTAATGGCAATTTATATTTTCCTGCCACAACTTGAGCTTAGCACATTGATCCCTGATTCTTCTAGGGTGACCATATGTCCATTGATGCCACCTGCAAAGTTTATCGCATCTCGAGCCTGTATAAGGTTATTTCTTAAAGCGGCGAATTTGTCTGGATTATGCTCCTCATTCTTGTCGATTGGGTA
>JBEKIG010000026.1:0-17488 GCA_050011875.1 Nitrososphaeria archaeon | reverse complement strand
GAAAACATGAGCAAGCTTTTCACCCCCCTGTTTACGACTAAGGCTAAAGGTCAAGGGTTAGGGTTGGTGGTTTGCAAGCGGCTAGTTGAAGCCAATCGTGGCAGCATATCCGTGGAAAGCAAGGTCGGCGTCGGCTCAACCTTCAAGGTCAGAATACCTCTAAAACAGAAGAATATTTAAAAGAAATAGTCACGTTAAAATTGTTAAAATTTTCTCTCATACACAACCAAATAAAAGAATTTAATAACTTTACAACGATTGAGAAAAATAAAGCTCTGACACCAGTGTTAAATGTTTAGAATACAGCCATCTAAGACACTTTAGACATCTTTTCCTATATTTTATTTTTATCAGATTGTTCAGTATAACTTAAAGATGAAATCAAGGTGTCTAAGATGTTTTTACTGTCTTTTGGTTGCAGGTTTAATTGTTTGAGGATCTCTAACCCTTTATCATTATATTTTATTTCTCTCCATGTTCAAAGTTTTGTTAAACCACATTCTTCATAACCTTTATGTTCGCTAATGTTCAGTTTAAGAAAAATGCAATCTTTGCACAATCGGTTTTTGCTGGTCTTTCTTCTTTAAATACTGAAATCTAAAAGAGAAGGTAGTGATTAACTCATAAAATACATGGTTTGAATGTTCCCAGTATGATATTGGATCTTTAGTGAACAAGATGCCTACAAACTGTCTTATCTTAAATTTGGCATAATTTGTGTAAAATTAGGAACACATTTTGGTATAATTCTGAAAAACCTTTTAATAAATTGCAATATATCCACTATCACAAGAGGTGACATGGAAAAGGTGATAGATAAAAGGAAAACATTAATCCTGTTCTCAATGGTTGCCATACCCGCAGAAATAGGTGTTTTTCCCTAAAGTGAACGTTTCCATGTCTCGCTAAACTCATTCCAGACAGGTCAAAAAGTGTCTTAACTGGTGCTGGTAGGTTATATTTATCGGTAACCTGACACATGAGCTTTAGTCAGAGATGTAACTGTTTGAAGTTCGTTCAATTTTTTTTAAATATTATAACGCATAGGACATTTGAGTTAGTTTATCCCCTAGCCCTTTACGTTAAAGTTCTTTAACTATCTTCTCTATCTTTTCACCTTTATTTTTTGGTCATCAAGTTCTAAACGTCCCAAATTCTCTTTCCTTCTTACATGGATGCTCTAACACATGAGAACACTTATTATTTTATCCTTATATAATTAATATAATTCATTATCTATTATTTATTTGTCATAGATAAATTTCAGTCGGGTTTCTTCGATGAGCTTAAAAACATCCTTTATCATCCTGTTCCAGTCTTCGGTTGGAATCCGACTTCTTGCGAAAGTCATCGTAAACATTTCCCGAGTGCGTTTGGGCTTGTCTAATTTCTTATTAAATTCTTGTCACATGAACTGAGCACGATATACAGGGGTCATAGGCCCTAATGAGTTTTTCACATCCCAAAGTCAGGTCCTGACCCTGTTTGAGGAGCTTAGGCGCTAGCGAACAGAGCGAACTCTCAATACTAGCGGAATTGTGTGCGGTTGGCGTAACTATGTCCGCCTTTTGCACGGTGCCGGAAGAATCAAACTTGTACCAGTGGTATAGAAGCCCTCTAGGCGCCTCTGTAAGTGCGGCGCCTTCGCATGGCGTTCCTGTCTCTGCTTTGATAGGCTGCTCACTAAAGCCAAGCCTAAGGTTGTCAATTATCCTAACAGCCTCGTCCAGGGCATAGACTATCTCGATAACTCTCGCCTTAATATTCATGAAAGGGTCAAAGGAAGGTGGACTGAACCCTAATTGGTCAGACGCCTTCTTTGCGTCGGATGTGAGCTTTCCATAATTAAGGCTCACTCTAGCGATCGGGCCGGAAAGGAATTCCTTGCCGTCAATAAATGATTTCTTTGTATTAGAATAATTCACTTCCTTCTCCTCCACGTGAGTGCGGTATTCTCCTTCGCGCACGTTGAGGCCACTGCTGGACGTGAGTTTTCCCTCGTTTACGGCATACTCCTCATCACTTGAAATCGCTACTAGTTCTGTCTCACGGTCAACTGAAGGGTAGTCGAATCTGCGGAACAGTTCGACCGCATCCCATATAGCTTCCTTTTCTTTCTTCAACCTCAGCCTAATCTCAGCCAGGCCTTCCTTTGTCGGCTCCTTTGTGAAGCCTCCAACAATCGCCGAAATAGGGTGAACCGCTCTTCCACCTATTAGCTCTCCTATATCGTTACCCAACTTCTTGAGCCTAAGCGCCTGCCTAACGACATCAATGTTATCCTTTGCTATCTCGAATGCACCGCCGAAGCCGAGGTAGTCGGGTGCCGTTAGAAAGTAGAGGCTAAGCGTGTGGCTCTGTATCCATGCGCTTAGAGACAGGAGCCTCCTGAGAGCCCTTGTCTGGGCTGTAACTTCGACCTTAAACGCATTTTCAACAGCTCGGAGCGCGGTCATTTGATGAGCTATCGGGCAGATACCACAGATTCTTGAAGCTAGTTCATGGACTTCGTGATATCTCCTCCCGACTAGGAAAGCCTCAAAGAATCTCATTGGTTCAAAAACTTTAAACTGGGCACTCGCTTCTCCCGCTCCTGTAACTTCGACGTTGATACCAGCCTGCCCTTCCACCCTGGCAACATAGCTCACCTCAGCCTTATTGGCATCAGTCCTGGCATCTGTAACCTCTTTTTTACTCATAGTCCTGAAACCTCCCGAAATTCCTTAGATGTTCCCGCATATTTTCTGAACTTTCTAACGAGATCGTCGGTGCTAATTCCAAGCCTGCGAAACTCCGAAGCGAGTGGGGACGGGTTCGCATCACTCATCGGTCCATAACATCCTTCACATTCCCTTCCATACGTGGGACATATTGCACCACAACCACCCCTCGTAACCGGACCCATACACAGTTTGCTAAGGCTTGTCAATATGCAGACGTTTTCGCGTAGCTTGCACTCCATGCAGACCGCGTGCTTCCGCAGGTCAGGCCTTATACCGAGCAGAGAAGACCTTATCGTCGCAAATATCATATCCTTGTGAGGGGGGCAACCAGATAACGATATGTCGACAGGAACGTATTCTCCTATTCCGCCCACTTTAAAGGATCTTATGGGAGAAGTGTCTCTATAGACTGCCCTTTCCACTTCAGACTGCGAAAGCCAGTTTCGAATGGATGGAACACAGCCTGTTATCGCGCAGTCCCCGAATGCGATTAGGGTTTTCGTCTGCGCCCTTATCAACTTGATCTCTTCAAGTTCTCTAGGTGTAGAGACCGAGCCCTCTACAAAGCATAGGTCATATCGTTCAAGTTCATCTCTGTTCTGTGCCATCTTAAAGTAGACGAACTCAATCTTCTTGACAATGTCTAGGAGTTCGTCCTCCAGCCTAAGAAACTCCATCTGGCATCCCGCGCAACCTGTGAACTTGTATACGGCAACTCTGAGCTTTTTCTCTGTTGGCATTCGTCTCAACCTCCATTAAATGCCACAGTCAGGAAGTCCCATGATTTCTGAGTACCTGAAGACAGGTCCGTCTTTGCACACGAACTTCGGTCCAAGCTGGCAGTGTCCACACTGCGCTATGCCGCACCGCATCCTACGCTCCAAGCTTAGGTAAAGCTGGTCTTCATGAAAACCTCTTTTCAACAAGTCTAAGACGACAAAGTGCATCATGACCTCGGGCCCACAGATAAGGGCGACAGCATTTCTTGGCTTCGTCACCATCTCCTCGCACAGTGTCGTAACAACTCCCACCTTATGCTCCCACTGAACCCCTTCAGGTACATAGTCCACGCACAGTGCTAGCCGAGTGCTTTCCATCTTTCTCCAAGCTTCTTGTTCCCAAGCAAAGACGCTCTCTGCGGGAGTTCTTGTGCCGTACAAAATCTCTAGAGAACCAAAATCTCTTCGATGCTCATTTATGTAGTTTATCACGGGCCTTGGAGAAGGAAGACCTATGCCGCCGGTCACGATCATAATATCTTTGCCTTCAAGCTGACCCATCGGCCATCCGCTTCCATATGGTCCTCCCACCAATATCCTGTCCCCAACGTTGTACTTATGTATCATTCCTGTCACCCTGCCGACGTTCCGTATCGTTGTAGAAAAGTTCTCATGATTTGATGTGCTAGACGATATCGAGAACATCGCTTCTCCAACACCTGGAATCGATATGACAATGAACTGGCCAGGTATAAAGCTAAAGTTACTCTGTCTTCCTTCATCAAGAAACTTCATAACAAAGGTCTTAGTGTTGGAAGTCTCAAGCTGGACCCCTAGTATCTCTGCCACGTCTCTCTCATATGGGTCCTTCAACTCGACACCTCCCTCAACTCCCTTGCGATTTCAGTAATGTCTATCTGGACAGGGCAAGCCTTTATGCAACGTCCACATCCCACGCACTTCATTAAATTATATTGCATTACGCCGTAACTTAGATTATGGCACATGAACTGCCTGAGCCTAGCATCCCTCGATTTCCTGAAGTTACCGCCCAAAGCAACTTCAGCGAACTCAAGGAGAAGACAGACATCCCATTCCCGGTATCTTTCTCCGCTTTGTAGGGATAGGTCCATCCTGTCCTTGACATCGAAGCAGAAGCATGTGGGGCAGACCATCGCGCACTGTCCGCAAGCTACACATATATTCCCATATTTCTTCCAAACGGGATGCTCCTGATTGTTGTAGGCTAATTCCACCAATCCAGATCGGTTTACAGCCTTTTTGAACTGTCCCTTCAAGCTTTCAAGGCATCCCCGCTTTGCTTCAAAATCCTCAACTGTGGCCTGCTGAAACCCTAGCGATCCTAATAGCGCGTTTCCTCCACTAGAAGACGCTTCCAACAAATATCTTCCACCAATATCGGTCATCAGTACGTCATATCCGGAAGGCGCTTCGGGGCCTGTCCCCATTGACTGACAGAAACATGTCTCTGAAACTTTCTTACACGTGAGAGCAAATATAAGAAAGTTGTTTCTACGCCTAAGATATCTTGGATCGCTTCTAAAGCCTAGAAAGACTCTGTCCAAAAATGTAAATGAAGCCATATCACATGAATGAACCCCAAGAAGGATCTGTCTCTCTTCTGGTATCATGTCCTCTATCTTTGAAATCTTATCTTCCTTAAATGTGAAGATAGTTTCCCTCGGAGGAGTAAAGAACTTCTTAGGAGGCAATATCGTCGTCGGGTAATCGAGCCAGAGGTCCTTTGCTGATGTAATCTTCTCGAAACTGCATTCAACACCTTTCCGGACCGGCCCAAAAACCTCATACGATCCGCACAGCGTCTTAATTAGATGTTCCAAACCTTCTTCAGGCATGATGAAGTTTGTCATGTTCTAGCTCCAAATTAATAATTGGATTATGAAATACTTATATTATTTAAAGTTTATAGTTAATTAACTCTATTTAATATCATATGGATATTAAAATAGATTACATTATAGTCATGATTTTCTCAATTAGTGAAGAGATTATGGTGGTCATTAGAAACATTTTCGCCCTTTCTTTGACATTTGCTGATAACCTCGCCCTCTCTTCTGGACGTTCTGCAAGATAGCGCAGACTTTCGACTGCGCCGCCAATATCCTCAGGACCTTTCAAGTGAATTCCATCTACTTTGTCTCTGACCAACCAACGTTGGCCATCAGTTGCTGATGTCAGGATTGGAACTCCAAAGTACATGGATTCAATCTGCGTCAGACCTAAAGCTTCCATATGACTAAGAATAATGTTGACGTAGGATCCGCTTAAGAGGTCTGCCTTGTCCGAGTCTGATATTTCGCCTACGTACTTAATGTTGTTCAAGTTTCTAATTTCACGTTTAACTTCCTTTTCTTGGCCTCCAGGTCTTCCAGCTAGAACGAAATATAGATCTCTCTGATTTGAGAGCAGACGAGCTACCTTCGCTACTGCAAGAGGGTTCTTCCTCTTTTCCATTGTTCCAATGTACGAGACTATCTTCTTATCCTCTGGTATATTATATTTTCTAGCAAAGTTCGTGAGAGATGCTTTGGCACCTAATTCGACTAGGTTTTCGTCAAGCACACCCAGGTAAAGAAATAACTTTTTTGGTGGGCATCCCAACTTGGTCATATGTTCCATTTCAATGGGAGTAGTGCACAGTATCAGATCGGCTTTCTTAAAGATCAAAGGGAAAAATGACCTGTTCCATGCAACTCTATACGCCAGCTCTATGGGCTCATACCTTGATACTAATGGAGGCTGATAGTGGGACATGTGAAGATATATCAACGAATGATCTACCATCTTACTTTCGTACAGTATATTCCACCATTCTGAAAACTTGACGACTTCCTCTGGGCCATTCCATAACGTACTATGGGTTATTATCGTATTCAAGTTTAGATCATCGACTATCCTTTTAAGAACGCTGATGAAATCTCTGAACATTATCCTCCTGGGTGGCCAAGAGCTAATGTAACCATTCACCCTAATAATTGGGATTTGCATTGTGTCGTTTTCAACGACAAGATAACCCTTCTCACTTTTTTCGAAGAGTTCGTCGGATATTACCCTTTTCCCATCCTTATATGGCGAAGTAATCAAGTATGCGCTATGACCAAGTCTGATGAATTCTCTGGTCATTCTTTGGGCGACTAGTTCCTGCCCCTTGCTGTTGCTCGTCTGATACATTATTATACCAACTCTCAGCCCGTCGGAAGGCTTTACCAAATCGTTCGACCGTCCAATCTTAAGCATTAAAAGAAATTAGTAAGTCTTTAAGGAATACAGGAAGATCCTCCAACTTAACGTATCTGTCACATTCAAGTCTAGTGTTCTTATTTTCTTTATGTAGTACACCAAAAGAAAAGCCTACGCTCCTAAATGCACTATTATCTATCTCCGAATCACCAAAGTACATACAATTCGCCAGGTTCAAAGCGAATTTCCTGCTGATTCTTTTGACAGCCATACCTTTATCAATTCTTGATAAATAGACATCTAAGAATGGTGAGTTTCTTCCTTGGACTATGTATAGAGAACTCTTACGTGCTTTTTCCCTTACATAATTCACGTAATCTTTTATTTTATTGAATGAACCGTATTGTCCTCTCCAGTCTAAGCAAAAGCCTACGACTTCTCCTGTGAAGAAATGCTTCTCCTCAACGAAGAATAAGTTGCGAGGAATTCCTTTATATAAAGTTTGGATTTTTAGTTGCTTTCCCTTTCTATATTTATAGAAAACCCTGTATTCTCCATCTCCTTTGGATAAAATTTCAAGTCCGCCTACACATGCTAAGACCTGTGCGAAGCCAGCTCTTCTGCTGATGAATTTAAAGTCCTTGGTTGTTACGACTCCAATTAATGTTTTTTTCGAAAGGCGAACTAATGTGTGCTCAAGTGTTGGCGAGAGGCCTGCTTCTTCCCTTCCAACATCTATTGGGCTAAGGGTTCCATCATAATCAAAGAACATAGCTTCAACCTTCATTACTAACCTCCTTCTTAAGCAAGGTTTTGAAGTCCTCCCTGTATTCGCTTATCAGTAATATCGCGATTATGACCCCAAAAGAAATTCCAATTGCAAGTGCAGCTGCTTGTGCAAAGATGTAGAGTATTGTCACATCAAATCCTAGATACGCCAATGCTATGGTTATCGAAACGAAGTAGACGACAAACCTTAAAACCTGACCTAGGCTGACCTTTATCTGGTTTCCTACTTGTACACCTGTGACAAAGACTTCTTCCACGCTGTCTCCAAAGAAGGATCCAAGCAGAAGTATAAGGCCTGCACCAATTAACTTTGGAATGAATGCCAGCGCATTCGAAACCATTTGGTTCTCTGGGAAGAAGATGTCAATTATCACGAACAATGCAAAAACGTAGACCACGAATTTGAAGCAGGTCGCAAGAAATGATGCAGGAGTGTATCCCGCTCTTAGTATTGCCCGTCCTATAGAGCTCTTTCTAAAGCTTTCAACAATATGAACCCTGCTAAACACTTTGTTTACCATCCATCCACCTATTTTCCCTACAACTATCGCTACAACCAAAACGATCGCTACTTGAAGAAGCATCATGCCCAACTCTATAATGTATGCTACGATCTTATCGATAGTGATAGCCATTTGTATTCTAGTATACTTTATGAAGGTCGAACTTAAATCTTATGGGAAAAACTCAATCTACGTTGTTCAGGTTGTATCGTTACCTTTTAAAGTAGTCCAGAAGTTTTGGATAGAGTTTTTGTGCGTCCCAGTTGTGTTTTTCTCTGAGTATATTAGTTCGCATTCTAGTATAGAGGACTTTATTCGAAATGCACTCAATGATTGCGTCTGCTAAATCCTCTGCACTATAGTTGTGCATTTTGAAGTTTACTTTGTTCTCGAAGTTGTGCCATCTAATATCTGTAGGCGGTACAAGGATTCCACTTTTCCTATGCTTGATTATTTCGTTGAAGGGTGGTGCATCTACTGCGATAACTGGCTTGTTGAATCGAAAAGCCTCTATAATAGGTAGGCCGAAGCCTTCCGAGAGGCTAGGTTGGACATATACTTTACATATCTTATAAAGTGCATTAATCTCCTGTTGTCTCATCTCTCCAAATCTATTTGTAAAATGAAATCTTCTGATACCGCTTTTTTTTGCCTCTTTGTCCAAGTCACAATAGCCATGTTGTTGTGAATGTATGATGAGGAATGTGTCTTCTACTTTTTGTTCTACAGCTCTGTAAGCCTCTAATAGTAATTCTAAACCTTTTCTTGGGTGATTTGCGGAGATCGTCAGAACAACTGCCTTTCCTTCCGTTCTCATTTTCCATTTCTTGCAAGAATGAGGGTCTACATCTTTGTCTTCCATATCTAGTGCATGATGCAATACTCCGGCTACTGGTACTCCAATTTCTTCCAGCATCTGCTTCACAAAATTGCTTACAGCAACTATTGTGGCACGTTTTGCAACAGCAAGCGACTTGGGGTCGAGAAGGCTCATCCCTTCTGTTGTGCCATAGAAGACGACATTGCTCTTCAACAAAATCTTTTCAAGGAATTTAAGGGATTCAGCATGCACAGTATCGATGAAAAGTATGTATCCGCCAGGAGTAGCAGTTTTCCAATCCTGCACTGTACATGCACATATGGGCCTGATTGCCTTACATATAGTCGATGCAATGTTACTGAAAGATGGCCAATCCGTTCTTGTGACTATCTTGATTTCCACAGCACATCCGTTCATCCTCATTAGAATATTCTCTATTTTTATCTCTTTTGGCCTTATAATGGCCAACTGCTTAACAGTAATTATCAACGCTATTCAAGTTTATCTACTATAACAAGACACGTTGAAGAAAAGAACCAAGTAACTTTGAAACGCTAAATAGTTCAGAAGAGAACGAATCCAGTCCGCAAACAGTAGGCGAATACTTTGAACTCTGACTTCTTCCGTGGGCATCACTAATATTAAAACGAAGTCATTTTGGAAAGCATGAGCACAGCAAAGCTGAAGATAACTATTTAGAAACTTAAGGCTAAGGAGTTGATTTATCAGGATTATTGTGTCTTGATCGTCTTTCTCGTCTTCTAAAATTATAAGGCATAACAGTCAAGGAACACGGTGTTCCTCCTATTTTCTTAATAAACTCCTCAAGAAGTTTCAGTTATATTCCATCTTTCCTCACTTTATCCCAGCCTCGTTGAACCTTACATAGACAACATTATTACGGAATGCTAGTCCTATTCAGCTTCTACCATATTTATATAGCGACTAAAATTTCTCACTTTTTTTCGTGCATGCCTAACAAAAGAAGTAGCAAGGCCAACCAAAAAACTATTTATATTGAGAAACACGTTCTTGTTTCAGGTGCAGTGTTTGGCTTTTAATTTAGACACCCTTCTTTACACCTGATACTGAACATCATAATTATCTCACCCTTCTTATGGCTCGCTGGAAGGGCTATTGTTGGAGGTAGTAAGGCAAAGTTCACAGATACCGTATGGATAGTGGTGTTTGGAGTGATTATCGGAAGCGTATTTGGGTACTTCTTTGCCTGGCTCGCCGTCGCTATAATACGGCTGATAATTTGGTTAGCACTGTTTAAGCACTTGTTCGATGCCTCATGGGGACAAGCAATACTTACTTCAGTTATAGCCGTCATAATATTTGTTATTCCCAAAAATATTTTGAATAAATATGCCATAAGGTAAATTTTTTATATGAAATACTTTTATTAAAGTTTATAGTTGATTAACTCCATTTAATATCATAAGGTTCAAAATAAATTACAAATTATGTTGCTGATTGACATATCAAACCATAATGGTGACGTTTATTTCAAAAAATGATGAGTTAGGATGTACGGTACATGGAGAAGAAGGAGGACATAATTAAGCAGCTTGTTGACGACTTAGGCTTCAGCCCGAGAAGGATATAGGTGCTCCCGGATTACGATTATAAAAAGGGATACAAATTGGAGGTAACACTGTTTTAATTTTTTATTCGCTTATAAGCATCCTTTTTCTAAGTATATATGATATGGATGAACGTTTGGGAACTGATCGTGATACTGGTCGCCGCGATAGTTATAGTGATATTGCTTTACCTACTTTTGAGCAGAAAACCGATGGAGGAAAAAAAGACGGAACAAAAGACATCTAATAAACCAGCTCCAGAATCTGAAAAAATAGCAGAGCAACCTCCTTCTACAGCTGAGGTGCCAACAGGACAGGTTCCAACTACACAAGCAAGCATACCTATTGCGCCACCACAGATTATCCAGCAGACTTCAATTGCTACAAAAGGAACAATGGAGCAGATTATAGCGGCTGTAAAAGGTGAGCCTTCAAAGGTGGTAGAAGAAGCGCCTAAACCAGAATCTGAATCGCTGGCTGTGCAGCCTCCTTCTGTAACCGTGGCTCCAACAGAACAGGTTCTCCCTGCAAAAGAAGATTTGACTGTTGCTCCACCTGAAATTCCTCAAGAGCCTTCAACTGTTGGACAAGAAATAGCAGCGCCGATTGCAGCAGTTGCAAAAGAAGAGTCTTCAAAAGTGGTAGAAGTAACACCTAAACAAGAGCCTTCTGGGACCCCTGAAGAAGAAAAAAAGACGCCAAGAAGAAGGGGAAGGCCAAAGGGTTCAGGAAAGAAAAAACCCCAACCTGTTGAAAGCCCTACAGTATAAATAGGCTTCCGAAAGACTGAAAAGATCGCAAAGAAGTGGCGAATTGAACCTTTAATCTGCTTACGATATCGTCTTTTGTCTTATAACCTAAATCTCTTTATAGTATCAAGACATCTTATAAAGGAGAAGATAGTTTCGATTCTTCACTTTTTACCCTATATCGCCAATTTCTCGATTTTCCACCTGCGTATATACTTTATATGTTCTGAAGGATTAAGAAAATAATAAGTTATAAAATATAATAGTGAAAAATGTGCAAAATCTATAAAAAAGGAGATTACTAATTCAACGAGAGGTAATTTCCCCCTATTTATTATGTGTCTAAGACATTGTCGATTACGTACGGGAGAAATTATGTTCAGAATATTTGTAAAAGACGAAATACATATTAACCTAATGGAAATAATATAAATGACCACTTGATAATAAATCAAATCGATATTAAAGAATTTAGAGGGATAAGAAATTGTATTGAACCAATAAAACTCTCAAAATTTGTGGTTCTGATAGGTAGAAATAATGCAGGAAAAAGTTCGATTCTGGAAGCATTATCTCTATTTCCATTTCCTACAGATTTAACATTACCAACTAATTTAAGCAGACTGCAGAATATAACAAAAAGTCATTTCCAATTTTTATCATTATTATATAAATATGCAGGTAAAGCGACTATAGGTATCTCAATAGGTAACGAATTTGTCAGGTTAACCCTCCAAGACAAAGAACCAAGTTATAATTTGGAAATTGAGGATGGGGGCATTATCAGATATTCAGATAAAAAACGTGAATTCTTTGATCAGTTAGGGAGTCTCTTCAGATATAAAGGTGAGACGGAAAGATTTAATTGGACAGTATATATACCAAACGATCCTAATCATCTAAGCTCTATTGAAACTATTTTAGAACAAAGTATGACTTTTAAAAATACTCTGATAAAAAATGGTGTAAATTTAAGTTTAATGCAAGAGATTGTAAATAAATGCGTTGATGATGAATACACAGAACTTCTTTTTAATCCTGAAATAGTCGGCAGAAAACAAACCTCTGAAAATGTTCCTTACTACGTTAATATTAAAGACCTTGGATCAGGTATAACAAGAGTCGTTCTTATTGCACTTTGGCTACAACTATTTGAACCTCATCTTATTCTTTTAGATGATTTTGAGACTTCATTACATCCAAATATAATTAAGGAGTTCTTAAGATGGCTTTTATCAAAAGATTGGCAGGTTGTAATTACTACACATAGTAAAGACGTGTTAAATGCGCTGCTAAATATTACAGAGGACACTTCAAACAAGGCAACTCTATCTGAAATAAGTGTCATAGAATTACTGAAAGGGAAAGATGATGTTTTAAGACATAAAACTCTAAGTATTGACGACCTGCGAAGTATATTTGATAAAATTCAAGACATAGAAGACATTATCAAATCCATTGAGTTAGAAATAAAGGATATTGAATCGAAAAAATAATCAACCGGTACCAACATCTATATTTGATTTAATTTATATTACGTCTCAACTTTATCTAGTATCTCCTGTCTTTGACGCTTTAGTAAAAATAGTTTGTATAATGATTATTTCTAAAATCACATAGTAAACTGTTATTATTTTGATTACTGAGATATTGGTTTCTCAAACGCATGAAACTATTTTCCTTATTTCAACTTCTTTTCTTATTGAAAGGGAAAATTCAACTGCATAAATGTGCTTGCACTTCACACAACGATAAATGGAATCTGGACAAGAAAATTTCCAACCTAACTCGGTGCTGAAGACTTCACATACGCCATTTCCAGATTGGGAATTAACTTTGTAAGAGTTAGCGTCAATTCTCTTAATATGATTTTCTATATATGTAGCTATCTCTAAATATTAATATAATTATATCTCCATATAGACCTTGACCTAAATGGGTAAGATGAATATAGTGTTAGATGATAAACTTGAAGAGCAATTTAGAAGGGCTGTATTCGAAAGCAAAGGCATGAAGAAAGGAAATATCAGCGATGCGTTAGAAGAGGCAATTGAGGCATGGATAGAGAAGCAATCGAAGAAGGTGAAGCAAAAGAATGACTGAAGATGAGAACATTAAAAGACAATGGGATACTTATATAAATAAAAAGAAGGATGAAGCCTCACTATTAAAAGGACAAATTAATGCAATCTACCAAAATATGCCGAAAGGGCCCTCTAAACCAACTTACGGGTGGATACAAAAGTTAGTTCAAGAAAATGTAGATTTGTGGACAACACTTTTGTCCCAATATCGCACTATTCTAAAAGACGAATACGTTTTAGAAGAGAATAGAAATGTAACGCTGGAAAACAAAAAACTTGTTGAAAAGGATAGAGCACTTATCAAATTAATTCTAGGCTTAGAGGAAGATGCTTCAAGCAAAGAATTAGCTGAAAATGCTAAAGTATTAGGGGAATTATTTAAGGAGTTAAGAAACCGAAGAGACTCCCGAAATGGTGAAGAGGGCATTGTCCGACCTTGATGTAATAAATGTATTAGAAAAGCTCTATAGGGCTAAAAACTGCTTTCCCTTGAACTTGAGTAATAGGAAATTTATTTCGTGAAATATTACACTTCTGCGAAAAGAACAATATCCCCATCGAAAACGGGAATGAATTGTCCATGCTTTTGGAAGAAGCAGGAAAAATTCTCGCAAAATCGAAGATGTAAATTCCAAGCCTTTATACGAACTAATAAAGTTACCCGACGATTATTTACAGCCCCATCTATCCGACGACAAGGTGACAAAATCCCAATAATTATTATACTTATTATTTCTAATATCTAAATTGTGTAGACCGCTTCAATATTTCTTTAACTTCTCGTTCCACGTATTCACCGGCTTGGCGTGCGATATCTTTTGCTGTTATTACGCCATAGATTATTCCTCCTCTTGTGACAGGCAGTCTTCGGACGTCATGCTTTTGCATCATTTCAGATGCTCTAAGAATATCTTCATCAGGGTCTATGGTTATCAACGGAAAGGACATGATGTCTCCAACCTTAACTTTTATTGGATCACGTTCAGCGGCCACTATCTTATTTACAAAGTCCCTTTCTGTCAAAATACCCGAAAGCTTGCTGTTCTGTAGAACTATAAGAAATCCTTTCCCTGTTTTCATCATAATCTTAGCCGCTTCGGTAGAAAGTTGGCTTTCTTCAACTGTGGGAACCTCTTTATCCATATAATCTTTAACAAGGTTGGGCATGGCTAAGATCGAACAATGATATGTCCAGGTTATTTATTTAAGCGTTTATGTTATAACCCGGCATCTGACCTTAAAAAATATGCTAGAGCCGTTAAAATTTGATGACATTATCTGATTTTTCATATAATCAAATGGAGAGATTTATTCGTCAATAACCTTCTGCTTCAATAAAATGTATTGATTTCAATTTGATTAAGATCTATATCTTCCAATATTTTATTGAAACTCCAAAACTCAGAGCTTATTCTTACATGATTTCCATACCTCGTCGGTATGATTAATCAATATTCAACTTCAGAAACATCATCAGAACAACTAGACTTGATATGGGCATAATTAAGGTCGCTATATTTGGGCCAGATATGGCGTCTATTGTACCTATTAGGGGCGCCGTTATTAATGCACCAAAGTTAGCGAAAAAAATTAGTCTGCCTATAGCTCTCCCGGGGTTACGCCTGTACTTGCTGTAAGCAACTGTCATAATAAGAGGATAAATAGGGACATAGACAAGTCCTACGATCCCCCAGATAAAGGCGTTAGGGATGAACCCAGTGACTCCGATTGCGACGAGGGTGCAAATGGTACAGACTGAGAGAAAGTAAACTAGCGCTTTCTTCTCTCCCGTCTTATCCACTAACTTCCATCCGAACATTCTCATAACGGTTCCGGCTCCCCAGTAGCAACTAAGCAGAGCACTTGCCTCAAGGTAGGTTGCTTTGTTTGAAGTAACTATAAAAGTTGGTAGCCAAGAAGAAATTGCTTGCCCAACTATGAACATGAAAAACATCGCTGTTAAGAGCACGTAAAAGGAGTTATCTTTCACACTTTTCCCCTCAGATAGGGTCACACTTTGCGTTCTTGCTTGTTTAATCCTGAATTGGAAGACCATGGAGACTGCTAAAAGTCCCCCGTATAGCATGTAAGCAATCTTCCAGGAGTTAAAGTTTGAAACGATTAAAGCTACAAGGGTCGGACCTATGGTTGATCCGATTCCAAAAAAAGCTTGATTGAAGCTTAGCATCTTGATTTTATTTTCAGGATAGAGGTCTAAGATTGCTTGGCTAGAGGAAGCTTGGTAAGTTCCTATCGAAATACCAGTTAGAAAATATATTCCTATAAAAATAAAAATACTGTTTGCGAAGCCGGCGAGTAAAGTTGTGAGACCTAAGAAGAATAAAGAAAGTCTTGTGATGTAATATGCGCCATATTTATCCGCATATCTTCCTGTAAAAATACCAAACATAGCGCCAAAGGAGGCAGCAGAAGTGGCAACACCTACGGTGGCAAAATCTACATTAAATGAGCTCATAAGACTTAGACTTGACGGCCCAAAGAGACTGTTTACCAGTCCCCAAAGGAACGCGTCTAGGGATAGAGTCGTCAATATTGTTGTCCTGCTGTCGACCACGAGAAGACATACTAAAATTAGGGAAATTAAACATTTATGAAAGCGGGATTTTCTTATCACTAAATTTATTCAGATATTCCGAACCTTACATCAGCATTGGTTCAGATTCGCAGAGACAAATTTTGCAAAGATGGTTAAGAAATGTCTATCCGTAAGGCATGATAACTGTTGCTTCGAGTTCTATCTGCGGTCACTATGTGTCACTGACAATGTCCACGGGCCACTCAACTTTCCATTCATACACTACGATTATTTGTTAGAAAGAGCGTGTCTGACTATATGCATAAGAATACTGACAAATTACGTTTTAATTGTACCTGCGTTAATCTTTTTTGCGGTATTGTAAGCATCGTAGATACTGTAAACCCAGAGAACAAAGTATAGCGGTGTTCCAATTAGTACAAAAATCAAGATAATACATACTATTCCAGCTATAATAAACTCTATTCCCTTCCTGATTTGCCCATTGTAAATTTGTCCCAGACCAACAAATATGAAAGAAAGTGCAGCTGCGAGTGCTACACTTTTCTGTGGAGTTGAAACTGTGGAAGGGCTAACGGACGGAGGAATAATTGGTGGAGGAACTACTCTTAAACCACATTTTGGGCATATTTCAGCCTTTATGTCTATCTCCGCACCACAGTATTGACAGAATTGAGTACTTCCCTCACTAGTTGTTCCTGACATTATCTTAGAACAAATATTTAATCGATATATAAGTCTAAAGACTCAAGAACAAAAACTTTTCCAACGCCCAACCTTTCAATTGACGATCCAAGTACACTCTCGAATATCTCAACCGCCATCCTTGAGTTTAACCTATTTCAATCTGTGTATCTTTTTTTAATCATCCCGGGTGTTGATATTAAAGTTTAGCCCCTAAACCCGAACTTCTCTCTCCTACTCCTATTCATACTCTTCCTGTAAGCGAGAAATCTAAAATGCTATAGTTTTTTTTCACTTCATAATTTTCTAATAAGTGTATAAATTAAATATGAATCTTTAACAATAAATTATCCGAAGTCTTCAATTGCAATGATTTGGCCAAGTTAATTCTTGAATAACAAAATTATTGGACGAGACAATCTATTATTAAACACGTAGAGGGACTTTAAATTGGCTATGTCAGGTTTTTATGGATATAATCAAGAATCAATCACAGCTTAAAGTAAAGGTCTGGAAGAAGCATAAACTTGACGATAAACGTGATGCCATACAATCTCTCTTCTCTCCCGAAAGGTTAATGCCAGCTTAGTGAGTTATTTATCAAGAGTTAGCTGATCAATGCAAGAATAAGTGAATAAGAATGGGCTTTATTCTTCTCCCATTCCGCCTGTTGGCGGACCTATGGATGGCGGGTGGAATGACGGACCTCTTGAACCTGTTGGCGGACTATATTTTGTTTTACTGGATGCTATGACGTCATCTATCCTCAGAAGCATTGTCGCTGCTTCAGTGGCTGCTGAAAGAATCTCTTCTTTGACAGCCGTCGGCTCATAGACCCCAAAGTTCTTAACATCCTCAACCTTTCCGACAAGTCCGTTTATGCCAACAGTCTTTTCACCCTTACTATGCTTCGCTCTAAGCTCAACCAGGGTGTCTATCGGATTCATTCCAGCGTTTTCAGCCAGAGTCAAAGGTATGACTTCCATGGCCTCTGCAAACTTTTGAACTGCAAGCTGCACCCTTCCTGAGAGAGTTTGAGCAAATTCAAA
>JBEKIG010000025.1:0-19006 GCA_050011875.1 Nitrososphaeria archaeon | reverse complement strand
CTTGAAGCTGCTGGAGGCGGCATAAAATGGTCTGCTGTGACCTCGGATTTAACTGCCTCTTCTAACACTGGCCTAATAACTGAGAGCGGTTCCAGGCTAGTAGTTACTCTTCCGGCAACAGCTGCTCTTGGAGATGTAGTTATCGTGCAAGGCTTTGCTAGTGGCGGCTGGCAAATAGCGCAAGGTGGAGATAATACTCAAATCTTTCTTGGCAATCAAGCTACTGCTCCAGGAGCTGGCAACGGATATTTAAGTAGTACTCAAGAGGAAGATAGTGTTTCGTTAGTAAGCGGAAGTATTAGTTGCTATATGAATGCTGGTGATACTATGGAAATGATATTTTCTGCAGGCCTTACTCCTAAGACTATAAGTATATCCGGCATGACGGGGTACGGCCCAGCGCCATTTTTTTCTGGCAATCTTATAATGGCAATTTAAGGAGACAATATGACTGTAGTAAGTAAGATTCACAATATAAGGCCACAGCAGACATATGGCCTTACTAACTCAATATATTCAGCTGCACAGAACCCTATGGTTATTCCAAGGCATCCGCAAGTAACAGACTTTGCTTTCTTGGGAACGCTTTGGATTGACCCAACAGATCAATCAGCATGGGTGCTAGTAGCGATATTAGCCAATCAAGCACAATGGATACCTGTTGGGGTAATTAACGATCTTGGTATCGATGGTGTAGTTGTTACCAATAATGCCGGTGTACCATCATCTGTTAATGGTACTACCCAATGGCAAGTGCTCTTTGCCAATCCGGGCGCCTCTCCAGCTTTTGGCTCGATACTACCTGGCACCGGTATAACTTTCGATGAAACAGTAGCCAATCAGATTACTATTAATGCAACCAATGCTGGCACTATAACGGCTGTCAATGGTACGGTCAATCAGATAGATGTTAATACGGTGGCAGGCGTGGCGACAGTCTCGTTGGATCCTGTTGTCATAGCCCCTGGAAGCGTTCGAGCGACCACTGCCTTGCGAGGTAATACATTGACGGTAGATAGCCAAACGAATGGCGTGCTGACAACAAACGGAACTGGCGTCGTAGCAGCTTCTAATGGAACCAATGGGCAAGTGCTTATCGGCGGAGGCACAGCACCTGCATGGAACACTCTTACAGCAGGATCTAATATCACTATTACCAATACGGCCAATGGAATAGCCATAGCAGCTTTCGCGACTGCAACTAACTATGGATTCTCTGCGCATCAGAGTGCGAATGTAGATAATGCGACTGGCGATTGGACTGCATATAATATAATATTTGATACCATTGACTACACTGACGGAGGCTATGATAATACTACTGGAATATATACTGCACCGGTGGCCGGACGCTATTTACTAGCCGGAACTATAAGCTTTTATAATCTTCAAGATACTCACGTTGAAGCTCACTATGTGGTTCAACTCAATGGTGCAGAGAAAGCGGAAGCGTTTGTTATCAATCCATATCCAATCTGTGCTCTTAGTGTTGATCCATATTACTATAACATTATGCAGACGCTGAGCATGATATTATATCTGAATGCAGGCGATACAATTAATTGCTTCTTGTCTGTAGGGCGTGGAACCAAAGTAGTTGGTGTACGAGGCGACCCATCATCGCGCCGCTATACATGGTTATCGGTAAATATTCTAAGATAGAAAGAAACGGGCGCATCAAAAAGAGATCGATTAAAACAAGGAGGACAACCTATGAATAACAGATCAATATTTAATATATTTATTCTTTGCTGCGTTCTTTTCAGTATGCAAACATTGCCTATGGAAAAATCGAAAGAATTTATATGTAATAAGATATGCAAGCAGGCCATTGTTCCAGCGGCCATAGTTGCAATTGTTGTCATAGCATTAATATATACATATAAACATTGTTCAATAAGTAACTGTTCGGAGCAGGGGACTCTGTCATCGCCGCCTAAAAAGGGCTATCCAGCAGAGTTACAAAGTGTGCAATGTGCATTTCAGCAAACGCAACAACAATTGGGGCAAATAATTCGAGCATTAGAGATCATTCAAACGACATTGCACGAAAAAGATACAGCAGTCCAAGAACTTACCCGGCAGCTCATCATAGCAAACAAGGCCATAACGGATGAGCGCCAAGAGAATAGGGCGCTGGCAGAACGGCTGCAAGAAGTGACGCCAAATGCACGAGTAATCGGCCTTACTAAACAAATAACTGATCTAATCGCAGAACGAGCAGTTCTTGATGCGCAAGTTAAAGGATATATGCAAGAAAATAGCAGATTAGGCAAAAGGCTATCTGAGTTACAACAAAGATACCAATTGTTAGACAGAGAATATGCAGGCATTAGCGCATTAAATACGGCTTTGAAGGAAAGAATGCCTATTGCGGCGCCAACATCAGTTAGACCAAAATAATACGCCCAGAGATTTCTCCAGGCGCATCAAAAAGAGTAGAGATGAGCACCAAGATTATTTCTTGGCGAGTATCGTAGTTATGTTTTTATAAGACTTAGTGTTTGGAGTAGCTGCCATATTGATCAATTCTACTATGAATTCTTCATCTTGCAATAGATCGCAGAATGCAGATTCCAATAAATGTCCGATAGGTTCCCACTCAGCTTCGTCGGTATGGCTCAATTGAATAAAGAGCTCACAAGGAGTATCGCTATAATTGGCTAAACATATAGTGCCGAATTCTGCACTATCGAACTTGTTTGGTATTGTATGCCTTACAATGCGGTTTAATGCCATTTATTTCTCCTATTTCTTTATACCTTTACGCAACGCTACAATCTCATGCGTTTTATCTAACGTAGCACGGTATCTATTCTTGGGCAAATCAGCTAATGTTTCAATACGTTCACGTTTAAGTAGTGTTGTTACCATATCAGGAAACTCTGAAAGAACATATTCCAATTCTTGCAGTTGATCTTTAGATATTCGATCATAACTTGCATCACTAGTATCATAGCTGAGATTGATATCGGTGCCCTTATCTGACTGGTTTCTAACAGTACGCATAGCTATTTCTGAATCGTCGTCAGTACGATCATTCTTACCGGCAATACCCAAAATGCTATAAGCAGCAGAGCGCTTTTGTGCAGCTAGAATGCTATCATACTCTTGCTGGTTATTCTGAGGAGGAACAATGCGCGACGTACATTCAATCCATTGCCCTGAATTGTGAATCAGGCGAGTATAAAGGATGATAACACCTGATTCCTCAACGCAGGGCAGTTGCGTAAAGAATATTCCGTTTTGTTCAAGAGCAGGTCTCACAGCTGCAACAATAGCTTCAAGGTCATTGAATTCCCACCGTTCATATGGATTAGTCTTGTTGAAGAACAATGGCAAATATTTCCCTTGGGCTTTAGACATAGCCGCAGCAAGCTCATTGACTTCAGCCGACATAAACGTTCGCTTAGGTGCAGATTTAACTAGTTCTATGGCGCGTTGTTCAATGAGTTCGTTTAACTTACCTGCAAAGTCTAATAACAGATTGAGTTCATTACTATCCATATTGCTCCTTTATTTTCCTTTATTGCAAAGAATTTTCATTATTTCTACAGCAGCATCATAATCTTCTGTTTTTATACCCATGCTTGATTCGATTCCTAATTGCTGCATAAATGTATCAAGAATTGTTTGATTGCCGTTGGCCATCTCATATAAAGCATTGGCTTGATCTTCAGTGATGCAATTTGCATCATCAAAATCAGGGTCCATGATTGGTACACAAAGGAAATTCTTCAATGCATAACGACATTGATAGGACTTTATAGCCCCCAATGTTTGCTGAATGGTGCCAGCATCCTTAGAAGATTTAGGAAGGGTAGTCATAAACGATTTGGGATAAAGATAATTGTATGAAGCTTTGAACTGACCGCTTGCATGAGTAATAGCTGTACGTAAATATACATCTTCTCCGTAACACATATCAGATTGCTCCAATTGGATATTACAAGCAGCTATTTTGGGTATCACATGATATAGTATGGCATCAAGAGAAGCATAGTCGAATTGTCCTTTGGCATTCTTGATAATATAATTCATACTTTTTTGGAATTCTATCATTGCCTGTGTTATTTTATCTATTTCATCAGATCTATATACAAAAAATTGATTATTCATTCTTTTTCTTTATCTCTTTTAGCTTTAACAGATCGGTAATGATTTCTTTCATGCGTTTATACTGATTAATATTCTGTTCATCGAATGCAATAATATCTTGGCGAAGCATATAAGCTATAGACATCAATAAGCCGGTCATTATGATATTGGCAAGAGCCAGCCACGCAATTACATTCATTTCTTCCCCTTCTTTATTGTTTTAGGTGCTACTGGTTCCAATATAGATATATCTTCAACGGACTTAGCCTCTACGGGATGTTTATCTTGTTGGACGATATACTCATCAATCTTGTCATAAAGTTTCGTCTGAGCTGGATTTTGTTCGCGTATCATGCGATGTACGGGTTTTAAGTAATCCCAGATGCTTGCTACTGCCCTTGCGAGAGCGGCCTGCTCTGTTTGATTGTCTTTGGCATAAGTATTGGCATAGTCGGTGAGTCTGTGAACCACATCAAGATTGCTATTGATAATATTTTCTAGTTCATGAAGCACTTCATTTATATTACGCATGTAACTCCTATAGTAGAGACTTTCTATTACACAACTACTATAATTATAGAACTTTTTTTCATGAATTGCAAGAGGATCGAGAATTATGATGATTTTTAACAGAATCTCTTGCGCGAACACGTTAAAGATGATGGTACAGGTAGCTGGAATCGAACCAGCACGTTACTTTAATATACGGAGAGAGCTTAAGATCTGTCGTATATATCCATAACATCCGGCCCCTTTATAAATATTTCTTAAGAATAATTATAGCCGGATGCGCATCCACTTCGCCTTACCTGTGCATAGATTTCAAGCTTTTTACAAAACCAAAAGCCGAAGTTTTTTAATCTCCGGCTTTAATTTTGTTGCTTACATCACGCAGTTAAGATAAATTGGTATCAATTTAAATTTAACTGTTATTGAAATAACCCCTTTTACCGATGTCTCACGTACGCTACCGACCAAAGTGTTTACGTAGAAACATTAAAAATAAGTAACTAAAATGTACAACAAACAACAAAAAAATCAAGTCCCAAATCAAAAAAACCTAAAAGATCTCAATGAGATCAAACAACTTAAGACAGGTAGAATATTAGAAACCATCAACTTGGTGGTTAATCAGTGTTTGTATTATAACAATAATTACTACGAATCTGAGGCTACTATAGCCAAGAGATTAGGTATTGGTACAAGAACGGTATGCAGGGCAATTAAGAAAGCAAGAGAGCTCGGTCTTATTTCAAGAAAGCGCCGCATTAACAATAGTAATATATATGGACTCAATCCAGAGCTGCGCCGCCCGGAGATCATAGATGAACTTGCGGCTATATTACCAGCACTTAGAGGCCTGCTTTGTTTATCGTTTTTGATACCCATAGTAGCACTATGTAATTCGGCATCTAGACAATCAATGCCAGATACTGGCGCACAATATAAAAAAGAGGTTATTATTAATGCAAGTGCTCTTAGTCTTTATAGAGAAACAACGAAGAAATATGGCCTAGTTTCAACCCCTGTATGGCACCCGGAAGGCACGGCACAAAATAGAGCAAGCATTAAAGAGCACCCGGACCCGGAAAGAATCCTTAAACAGGAAGGGCTTAGCCAGGATTCTATTGAAAGTGCTGTGCAATTCTTGGCGCAAATGAAGACACGGACTACAAGTCGCTATGTCAATGAGCAAACAGCGCGAGAGTTTAAAGAGTTCTGCGACCAAAGGTTATCACGACTTATAGAGTCAATTGGGAAATTAGCACTTGCACCAGACAAGAAGGCTGAGATTATTGAAAGACAATTGCAGAGCTACAAAGATAGGCTGCATTTCAAAGATTGCATAGCATTAAGACAGGAAGGTTATCCGACATGAAGTATCCGTTTCTTGAGAAATATGGCCAACATTCTGGCGATTATCTAGGACTATCTTTGGCTGGCGCTATCAAGATAGCTCCTTATCCTGAAGAATGTCATAAAGAGGCATTTGACGAGTATGTTTCGGCCGAAAAAATAAAGAAGATTACTATTAAAGATCCACTGAGATTCTATATCTATTTATGCAATGATTATTGTAAAACAAGATTTGTAGATCCAGATTTTCCTGAGCTCGTTAGTTTAGCGCACCAGTATAATATAGATGCTTCTACTGATGTCTATTTGCCAGAAGAACAGCGCATCCATGTAGAAATAGAAGATCATGCCAAAAAACAAACCAAGAAGCCCTATGAAGGAAATCCTTATCGGCCGGTAACTGGTACTTGGAAGAAATCAGTTCATGAATTTCAGTTTAGTCCAACAAGCACTCTCGACCATATAGCGGAATCTATTAAGCTTATAGGCTATTTAGCTGCCGGAATTCAATGTCCAGGAACTGCTGTTGTGTTGACGTCCGATTGCTTCGCTAAACGTGCAGCTTTTACGATTGAGGAACTTATGTCTCATGATGAACATTACAAATTAGATCTAGCCGCTATTATATCGCAAGTAGATAAATTTATTGAATATACTCTTGAAGTTCATAAAGATCTGCCATTTATAAAGCAGATTTCTTGCGCAGAAGATGCTAAAATAAAAGCGCATGAAGCAATTGCCCAATTCGTGCCAGTGTTACTGAGGCCGTTTATTTTAAAGGGAGCCGGCAAATGATTTCTTTGCTTTTAGCGCTTTTTCTAGCATGTACAACTAACGATACTGAGTTTATGACTACCTCCACTATGTCTGCCCAAGAACAAGGCGAATGGACAATAGAGCCTGAACCAGGCGATCTTGATGCCATGCCTTGTCCTTGGGACCAACAAGTAGACGAACAATATGATATTTACTATATTGATGGCGAGAATATTGAAAAAGAGACTAGCCAAAATATACTTGAAAAAGTTTGTGATCTCATAGCGACAACGCCGAAATGAGTGATACATGGAAGAAGTAGTAGTTTATACAATACCTGGAGCACCAATACCATTACAACGACCAAGACATTATGTAAATAGAGTTTATGATGCACAAAAGAACCATAAGCTAATAATTGGCATTAATCTTACTAATCAACATGGCGATCGGCCGCTTTATAACGGTCCTTTGTTGCTTAATGCTACTTTCTATATGCCTCTTGCCAAGACTCGTGAGAAACAAAAAGAAAAACTGCTTGGCACTCCTGACTTCTATAAGCCAGATATAGATAATCTTATAAAAATGGTATTAGATTGTGCCAATAAGATACTCTATAATGATGATGCTCAAATAACGGCAATAATTACAAAGAAGATTTATGGGGATCCACCTCGTACAGAATTTACATTGAGGACATTAAAAGATCACTATAAGGGAGACTTCAAAACATTGAAAAGAATAAAATAATGGCGCAAACTATCAAGAGTAGCACAACAAAAGCAGCCAAGGAAAAAGCAGACAAGGTCTATGCTACGTTTAAAAACCTTTGTTCTTGGAGAGAAAATGAGATGAGCGGTGCGTTCTTGGAGAAGATGTGCCAAGACCTTATCGCCTGGGCTGATTTGCCTAGTTCATTGAAGATTACACAGTTTATGCGCGAATACGGAATACCCGAAAAAACGTTCTACCGAACTGTACATAGCAATGCGGATTTTAAAGAAGCTTATTGGTA
This sequence comes from Nitrososphaeria archaeon, assembly GCA_050011875.1. Lineage (GTDB taxonomy): Archaea > Thermoproteota > Nitrososphaeria > JACIWG01 > JACIWG01 > JBEKIG01. The sequence goes on along the minus strand of JBEKIG010000025.1, from coordinate 11,280 downwards.
TGCATTAACAGCTATAGGCGACAAAAGAGAAATAGGTGCTTTAAAGCGTGAATATGATGCCGGTACAGTAGATAAAACTATATCGCATTACTGTTCTGTGAATGCAGCGGCCGAAGAACGTAGAGCCAAATTGAAGCGTGAAGAACAAGGTTCGTCTATTGAAGATCTTACCAATTGCGTACAAGCATTAGTACAACAGAAGTGGGGCGATAAGAATGAAAAGGAGAATGAAGAGAAAATATAGGAAGAAATACAAGAACTGTAGGACAGGCTGTGGCTGCGATAGATGCCACATTGCATTATTTGGAGAACTGGTTAAATGAAACTGACACCGGAACTGATTCTAAAGCTACAGAGGTTTCAACCACGGCCGTATCAAGCAAAGATAGCTAAGGCCATAGAGGAAGATGGATTTAGGAAGGTATTGGCTATATTGCCTCGCCGTGCAGGTAAGGACATCGTAGCCTTCAACCTTGCCGTTCGACAATGCATGCGTAAGACTTGCACTGTCTTCTATGTATTTCCAACATATTCACAAGGTCGCAAAGTGCTGTGGGATTGCATAGATGACCAGCAACATCGTATCTTAGATTGGTATTGCCCTGATGAGATAGTTGAACAAAAGAACTCTTCAGACATGAAGATACGCTTCAAGAATGGTTCTATCTTGAAGGTCTGCGGATCAGACAATTACGATTCACTTGTTGGTACAAACTTCCAAGCTGTTATATTCTCTGAGTATGCTCTCCAAGACCCTAATGCCTATGCTTTTTTACGTCCTATCATGGTAGCTAATGGTGCCTGGGCGCTATTCATTACAACGCCCCGTGGCAAGAACCACCTTTACGATCTTTATAATGTTGCACTCAACAATCCTGAATGGTACTGTCTCAAGATGTCCGTTGAAGAGACAGGGCATATTCCTGTACAGGCTATTCTAAAAGAAAAGAATGAAGGCTTGATCTCAGAAGATCTTATTCAACAGGAATATTATTGCAGTTTCGATCTTGGTGTTTCGGGAGCATATTATACGCAATATATTGATAAGATGAAATTAAAAGGGCAGATAGGTCATGTAGGCTATGAGTCTGCATACAAGGTTCATTGTAGTTTTGATCTCGGTATTAGGGACACAACGGCACTAATATTTTTTCAAATATGCAATAATATTATACGTGTTATAGATTGCTATGAGAATTGTGATGAGGGCCTTGAGCATTATGCGAAAATAATCAATGAAAAAGGCTATAATATGGGTCGCTTTATAGGACCCCATGATTTGAAAGTAAGAGAATTCGCAGCAGGTGGCGTAACACGTTTTGATAAAGCATCGCAATTGGGCATGAAGTTTACCATATGCCCTAACATTCCTATTATCGATGGTATAGAATGCGTACGCTCTACATTCTCTAAGATGTGGATTGATGAAACTAAGTGTGCAGATCTGATTAAGGCGCTTGAGAACTACCGTAAAGATCTTAAGAAGTCTGATACAGCAAAACCACTCTATTCAGATCATCCATTGCACAATTGGGCATCAAACTATGCCGACGCAATGAGGTACCTCTGTGTTGCTTTGCCAAAGATACGAGAAGGTACTAGCCCTGAAGAACTAGATAAGCGTTACCGTGAGGCCGTTTTAGGGGATAGAGTAACAACTGGATTTTTTAGAGATGATTTACCTACGTTGTAGTTCTAAGCATCGTGATGAATATATTTATATAAAAAAAAGTGATCTATGCCCAAAATGTATGCCTGCTATCTTCAGAACAGATTTGCCTGAGTATTAAAGGATTGCCATGGAAAAATTATATACATTCAAATATGTAACCGATGGAGCCATTGTAATTGATGACTATCATTCGATAGATAATGCATCAAAGAGTACAGAGGGATTCCTGGAAGTTAATAAGCTTGATAAGCCACAAGATCACTATGAAGTTGTGCGCTATCATTACATTAACGGTACAGCACAGTATCAACAGACTCATATCTTCGATATTTTTACCTTTAATAAAGCTATTCATATGCTCAATGCGCAAATCAAGTTATAATTGGCATGGTTATAAATGACCTCCGGGTTTTATTAGCAGTGTTTTAGAATCCCGGAGGCCTTTAGAGGAGAACAATTCCTATTGGGCGACTATGTTCTAGAGGAGGTAATAAAACATATAAGCAAATGGCATAATATCAAGAGAAAATTTGCACTGAATTCTATGTGTAATATGCAAGTGCCGGTGCCAAATCTTTATTGAACAATTAGACTAAAGATGTTATAAAAAGATAGATCCTTTATATTGGAACCCTCCTTTCGGAGTGCTTTGTAACACTGCCCTCCCGATGGAGGGTTTATTTATGCAAAGAAAAGCCCCCGTTTATAGGGGGCCTGCTATCAGGAAAGACAAATATTGGACTAGTTATATAGCGAATGTTCTAATAAAACCAAAGTTGAGACAACTAGCGCTGCATATGCAGCACACACTAATGCAGTGACAGTACCATAGTAAAGGCGATAGCCTACGATTGCTCCTAGAAAGAGCAACAATCCAAGGATTGCTTTTCTTCGAAATATATCTGGCCATGATAGCTCATGAGCCCTATAGGCATAATTCTGGTATATCCAGAAAACACTATAATATTCTAGAATCCAGACTACTGGCATTGTCCATGGTGTAGGGATACGCAATACTGCATTAAACAGGAATGATATTAGCAATAGGAGTATCACATAAGGTGTATTTTTTACTAATTTTAAATCCATATCTGCCTTACGGAGTTGGTACTACAGCAGCAGCGATAACGCCTTTGGTAACCGCTACGGTACCAGCGGCAGCTACGCCCCAACCTACAAGAAAGCAACCAGGACCTGCTGCAGGAATGCTTGCTATTGTTGCTGCAAGTGCTGTTACGCCAACTACTGGATATCCTACAGCTGCTACGATACCGGCCAGCCAAGGACCGCCGCCATTAAGTTCGCCTATCGGACGCGCTATATAATCGCCGTTGCTTAGTTTTATAGCCTTAATACGATTGCCCACTTCGTAATATTTTCGCAATTGACCTGGCGTCAAATTACGCAGAAACGGATGCACATCATAGCGTTTAACTAGATGCGACTCTTGATTGTCTCTGAATACATAGTCTTGCCCTTGCTGTTCTAACATAGCAGCGCAGCTACAAGAGACCAATGCCAACAGAGATAACAGGATCTTGCTACCTTTCACGGTAACTCCTTAAAGTAGGAAGGTTAATAATATATAACGTTAAGAATATATAGCCAAATGGCGCGATTGCAAGTAGTAGAATTACTTCTTTCTAGGGCGCCCTCGGCCTCTTTTGGGAATCATTTGTACAGGCTTTATTTCTTTCGGGCTAAACAATCTTTGCCAAAACTTTTTAGGTTGTTGTTTCGGTTCAATTGGAATTTCAAAGAACTTTATCAATAGCTTATCATGAAGGATTAAGTATTTTTTATAACAATCATCGCAAGTTTCTAATATCTTTCTTGCAACATTAAGATCGCTGCTAGGCCAAAAAATTGTTAAATATATTTCTCTTGGGATTTCTTTGTTGCATTTATCGCATTTTCTTGTCATTAGTCTTCCTTCTTGAGGCATTTAGGACAAACACAACTTTCTATTTTATCTTCCTCACAGCATGCACTGCCTTCAAAGTATAAATATTCATAGCATCTGTCGCATGCTATCAATGCTTTATAATTAGGTTCCTTTTTGTCATCGAATGGTGTGAGTATAGACTTTTGGTATATCCAATAATCTTCTGGATCTGGCGCATACCATTCGTGTCCATCATCATCCGGAATCAATAAACCATCCTTATAGTCTACAAATTCTAAGTATGTATAGTCATATTCTGGAGGAGTTAAGGGATCTGTATTGAGATGGCCACATATTAATAGGCGGCAATCACCTTCAGGCATCTTGTCTTTAAATTGTTTCCATTGCATTATTTATCCTTCTACAGTGTTGGGTGTTTAGGTATTTTGATCCAATGTGTTATATTATTTGTATCAACTCTGCAATCGCTAAATTGGTCTACTCTTGCCCAATCCCATGAATGATCGCCCCTATCTTGATAGAATTTTACTAATGCAGGATCTGCTTCCGACCATTTTGCAAGTGCTAATTCATATGGCTTAAAGCCAATACGAAACCATGTTGGAACAATACCATCTTCATCAGCTTGTATGTTTGTTGCTAATACTATGTAATCTGCATCATAGTCATCAGGCAATCTGTCTTTAACTGATATCCATTCCATTAATCATCCTTTTCAATTGCTGCAAGAATTGTTTTTATATATTCCATGCCATCTTCTTTGGTAAAGTCTACCATGCAACCCTCTTTGCATTTCGAAGCATCATTACTATGAACTTCAATAAAATGTTTCTCTAACCGTTCTAATTCACTCCAGGCAAACCATGCTGAATATGATATATTGTTATATAAATGTTATAAATATATATCCATATCGCCTAATATCAAGTACTATATTACTAGTATTGTCTGATTAAGCAGGCATTACATGTAACAGCCCCGCATGTGATAACGACATGTGGGTTTTTTATTATTGTTACCCATGGTATGCTCTTGAAAATTAAACCAGGAGATATCAATGGCAAGTCAAATATGTCCTATGTGTAAAAAGGAATTCACGCCGAAAGCAGGTAGTAGATCTTTTACTTATTGTAGTTCCCGTTGCCGGCATAGATATGATAAGCATCTTCATGAACTTGATCTGGAATATCGCAAAGAACTAGGCTTATCGCCTCGTTTGTCTATAGCTGCAAGCATCCGCCCTCGCGAAAAATAATCTTGAATACTAATGTTACCGGCCTTATTCTGCGGATAGTAGTATCTATCATCTATTTTCTATAAGGAGATATCTATGGCAGCAACGGTTATTGAAAACAACCTCAAGCATGTCCTATCCTGGATATTAGCCAAGCTGGAAGATCTTTGCAAAGAAGTTGTTTCTGAAGGTGAAGCCGTTTGGCCTACTTTGGAGCAACTCGTATCTTCTGGGCAACTAGGCAAAGACATCTTGGCTATATTAGCCACTTTGAAGCCTGTTATTACTTATGCTGAGACAGCATTTCCACAATATGCATCATTGATAAGCTGGTGCCAAGATATATTAACCGACATTGCCAACTTTGACACAGTCAACAAGACATGCACTTGCTCCGGTTGCAATCCAACTAACTAAGGAGTAGCTGATGCTGTTTCCCCAATTAGGTCCGCAATATTATGACGAACGCGACAAACCCATATTAGGCCGCATGGAAGCCTTTTATGCAGAAAGTATTACAATTAATCAATCTTTCTGGGGTGAGGCGGATACAGATCAGCGCTTTTACCTTGGCGATCAGTCGCTTTGGAACGATCTTTACGGCAACCTTCCTTCCAATAGGCGCCGCCAGTTCACCTTTAATCGCATTATGCGTATCATAAACGTGATTGAAGGCCATCAGCGCCGTAATCGTAAATCAACTGTATGCGTTGGTGTAGAGAATGCTGATGACGAGACTGCTGATCAATTTACAAAAATATTAATGCATATTGCCGATACAGAGCATGTGCTTGAAACAATATCTGATTCGTTCCATGGTGCTCTTATTTCTGGAATGAATCTATTACATGTATGGGTCGATTATCGCGAAGATCCTGTTTCGGGAACTATTAAGGTTGACAACTGCCCTCATAACTATTTCCTAATCGACCCATATTTCAAAAAGGCCGATCTCTCTGATTGTAATGCTCTTTGGAAGAGAACGTTCTTGACCAAACGAGAAGCAATCTCTCTTATGCCACAATATGCAGAAGAGATTCTAGGCCTTTATGGTGTAGATAATAGAGATGGAAAATTTCAATTTGCTGCAGAAGCCTATAACTATGGTCTTAAAAATTTACTAACATACGATGAATTCTGGTACCGTGATTACCGTAAACAACAGATGCTCGTTGATACGCAGACTGGTGAGACACAAGAATGGCGCGCCCAAGATGAAGACAAGCTTCGTTTATTCTTACAGACATATCCAACTGTAACAATGATCGAACAAGAAGTGCCGACAGTTCGTCTTTCGGTAGTTATTCAGGGCCGTGTATTTTATGACGGGCCAAATCCTACGGGCATAGATAATTACGGGTTTGTTCCGGTTTTTTCTTATTACGAACCACATTGTGAATACTTCCCATGGCGCATTCAGGGCGTTGTCAGAGGATTACGCGATGCACAATATTTATATAATCGTCGTCGTATTATTGAGCTTGATATTCTTGAATCCCAAGTTAATTCTGGATGGAAATATAAAGAGAATGCCCTCGTTAATCCGAAGGACATATTCTTATCTGGCCAAGGTCGCGGTATTGCTCTTAAAGAAGATGCACAAATGACCGATGCTGAACAAATAGTCGCACCGCAGATTCCGCCATCTATGATTCAGCTAAGTGAGCTACTGGCCAAGGAAATTTCAGAAGTATCAGGTGTAAATGAAGAACTACTCGGCAGCGCGTCTGACGACAAAGCAGGCATTCTAAGCATGCTCAGGCAAGGTGCCGGCCTTACTACCTTGCAGCGTCTTTTCGATCAGCTGGACAGGTCTCAAGAGCTGCTCGGCCGCCTTATGATCGATCTCATTCAAGCAAACTATACGCCGGGCAAAGTTGCCAAAATTCTTGAAGAAGGCAATCCAACTGCTCAGTTCTATAACAAAGCGTTCGGCAAATATAATGCGACTGTAGAAGAAGGACTCAATACAACTACGCAAAAGCAAATGCAGTTCGCTCAGATGTTAGAACTTAGACAAGCCGGAGTACCAATAGCTGATGACTTACTTATTGATGCCTCTACTTTGCAGAACAAGCAAAAGCTTATCGATTCGATTGTCCAATCTTCTAAGCAACAACAACAAATGCAAATGCAGCAAATGCAAGTGCAAATGGAAGAGATCCAAAGTCGCACTGAGCTGGCAAAAGCCAGAGCTACTGCTGATCAAGGCTTGGGCATGGAAAGAATGTCGCGCATAGCAGAAAATCAGGCCCTTGCTGAAGAACGCAAGCATGAATCCATGAAAGATGATGAGATAGCACTGCTCAATCTTGTTAAGGCTCTTAAAGAAATAGATACAATGGACTTGAGTCACATCGAGAAGCTTATTCAGCTATCGCAGTCTATTCAGCAAGAGCAGAGTAATCCTGAAGTTAAAGAACAACCAACCGCGAGGGCACAATGAACAGAATAGATTACCAAGCTCAATACTTGGGCAATATAAGAGACCAAGAGAGCAAGCGCTCTGAAGATAGAAGTAAAACTGTGGCATTTCACAGATTGCATGCGCGTCACGGCTTTGATCTTCCTGGCCAGAATCCACGAAGGCGTCATGAAATGGAAGATCAGGGTTATATAAGATAAGGAAATACAATGGCTATTAATAATGCTGTAAATGATATATATATTGCCCGCAATGGATTTTACGCAACTAATACAACTAGCCCAACAAATGTAACTGGGGATGGAACTCAGTATACGATTCCCTTTGATTTTATGGAATCGGGTTCTGGTTTTGATACAAGTACATATAGCTGGGTTCCTTCTGCAGTGGGAACATATTCAGTTGGAGTTTCTCTCTATACTTATGGATATGCGTCTACTAATACTGATTTTCTAGTTATTTTAGGAGGTTCAGATATTATTACCGAAATGAGCGCTACTAACATATATGACTCGTCTGGTGTCATCATGATGAGCGTGGTTGTGCCATTTCTTATCAATGCCATAGATCCTGGTAATCCTCCAAAGATATCTGTCCAGTTGCAAGTTTCCGGAACTAGCAAGAATATATCGCTCACTGAATATAAAAGTTCATTCTGGGCAAATCTATTATTTTGACTGTGGAACTATAATGATGGCTTTGATGAAGCCCGAAAAGGAGGAAATATCCTTGTAAATTTTAAATTGGCAGGCTAATTTTCAAGAACATACGATTTTTATCTCTAGACGGATTCCAGCGGAGTCCGTTTTATTTGTATCTCACAAAACAATAGCATTTCTCCTTCACTTGTAGTGAACTCATGGTAATACTTCCTGTAGTAGGAGGTTAAAACCTCTGCTACCCCATGCGGGCAAGCAGTTCTACGAAAGGCACACTATGCCAAGATATCATCACGAAGTTCATCACAGTAAATCTGAATCATCCATGAAAGATGGCGCTTATGCCGGTAAAAATGCGACAGAGCGTATGCAGCACCATGATGCATCTATGATTTCTGAAGATCACAATGCAATAGCTAACTTACCTCAACAGGTTATCATGAAAGACTGGGCTGATCATGAAGCTTACTTGCCTGATATCCTTGATGATACCATTGTAGGAATCAACAAGCAGATCAATTATGATGACAAGAAGCGTCAAGAGCACTTTGAACCTAAGAAGGTCTAATATGATCATACTGAAACCGACTCTGATGGGCGACGTAGGTATTGCAAAGACTGATACGACTAATGCATCAGATTCTGAAGTAGCGCGCGTCGTATTCTATCAAAATGTTGATCCACGTCGAAAACCTGAGTTAATGGATTCTGAATTGATTCGCGAAGATCATGCCAAGATAGCAAATCTTCCAGAAGAGTTCATTCATTCTTCAGGACTCTTTGATAAAGGATATTAATGCCAACGATGATAAGAGTACCGGGCAAGCCGCAGAAGATTGCTTACAAGATTCTCGGTGTACCGGCAAATATTGCATATAGACGTGATGCGATTGATAAGAAGATTAACAGGCGGTTAGTCTTTGAAGAATCGATACGCGTAAGATAATAACATTATGGGGAGCATATGCTCCCCATCTTAATAAGGTGACTAATGAAAGTTCCAGGAAAGTTCTGGGCTGAAGAGGCCAAAGAACCCGCTCATAAAGATATTAAGAAGGCTCTTGAAAAGAAAGCCGGCAAGAAGTCGTCATCTAAGACAAAGAAAGCTGCCAAGCATGCGAAAATCTTCAAAGGCAAAGCAGAAAAAAGCCCCAAGGTTAAATCATTCATTGAAAAGCGGATGCACGAGTTTAAAGAAGGCAAAATGCATTCGCGTGTTAAAAAAACTGGCCCGAAAGTTACTAACCCTAAACAGGCGATCGCGATAAGTCTGAATGAGGCTAGACAAAAAGGCGCCAAGATAAAGAAGCCCAAGAGATAATTTCCTTTCTCCACCACTTATTTCTAAGGATCCAGTACGATAGCATGCTGGATCCTTGATTTTTGACCAAAAACTATAGTAGAATTGGTGGAAATTTAGCCATTTAAGGAGAAGTATGAAGAAAAAAGAAACAAAGAAGCCCACAGTAGGCAAGATAGCAACTGATCTTCTGGCTAAGCCAGAGATCGGTCATACTGTTATAGATCAGATGCAAGAGAACCTCACTGATTATGATAAGAATATCTTTCTATGTGTAGAAAATGCCAAGAAAACATTCCCTGGTGATTTCTATGTTGTTGTAGAATGCAAAAAAGAAAGATTGCTTGAAAATGTACTGCGCAATTACTTTTTTGCGCGTCTTTCAGCTCCTACGCCTGGATGGGACCAAACAGTCTACAAGTACCACAGAAAACGCGATGCGCTTGAATTTCTGTGGGTAGTTCCTTCCAAGGATGCATGTGAATATATGACTATTAATAAGCAATATATACCAGAATCTGAGTATGAGTTGCTCAGATTTGTGCTATCATATAACGATGGCACGCTACTTAAGATAGCTAAAAAGTTGAATGGTGAAGCTGATGATAGTCCACTCATAGAAGGAAAAGTATGATTGACAATGAGCAAATCCCACAGAATGAAGAGAATTTTCAAGATGTTGGTATTGATGTAGTTTCTCAAGTTGAGCCAATTGTTTCTGATGCTCCTGTCCAGGAACCAGAGGTTGCGCAGGCTGCTCCCGTAGAACAAGAAACTCAAGGGCAAAAGAACTTTAAAGCGCTGCGCGAACAGGCCCTGCTTTTAAAGCAAGAGAAAGAAGAGATGGCGCGTCAGCTTGCGGCATATCAACAACAGATGCAGCCACAACAACAAGAATCGGTTGAGCAAGACGATAATCTTGCGCCCGATGCTCTTATAGAAAAAAGGCATTTATCGCGCTATGACAAGAAAATACAGAATCTTGAGGCGCAATTAAAACAGTATAAAGATCAGTCGGTAGCCACTTCAGCAGAGTTACAACTTAGAGCTAAATATTCTGACTTTGATATGATCGTCAATAAGGATAATCTAGAGATGCTGAAGCTCACTTATCCGGAACTGGCCCAAACTGTCTATAATAATCCCGATCTTTATACAAAGGGAGCTTCAGCGTATACCATTATTAAGCAAATGGGCATATCGCCAAATTCCCAAAATGAATCTGATAGAGCTCGTGCTAGTGCAAATCTTGCCAAGCCTAGACCGTTAGCATCAGTAGCAGCCTCTCAGGGCAACGATAGCCCATTGCAACGTGCAAATGCTTTCGCTAATGGTCTCACAGAAGACCTGAAGGGACAGTTGCGCAAAGAGATGGCCGCTAGTATAAAAAACTTGTAACTCAAAAGGCATAACAATGTCTTATTTCCGTTTTATGGCGCTTTTGGCAATAAGCAGTTTCTTTATTTCCATGGCTGCAAATAATATTCAGCCTCATATATGTCTTGGCTCTGAACAAGAGATCTTTTCTGCTAATATTGCCAAGCTTATAGAATATATTAACAAGCGAGGATACCATGTCACCTTCGGCGAAGCATATCGCACTCATGAGCAAGCTCTCATATATGCGCACGAAGGCCTAGGAATAAAGAATTCGCTTCACTGCGAACGTTTGGCTATGGACCTGAATATCTTTGCACCCAATGGAAGATTGTTGACTACAGTCGAAGAATGTGAGCCATTCGGAGCCTATTGGGAAAGCTTGCATCCGTTTAATGTTTGGGGCGGTCGCTGGAAGCATCGCCCTGATTCCGATCATTATCAGATGACAGATGAGCGGTAGCTGTCTTTCTTATTTTCTGCGGGGGCCGCATCCATTTCACGGAATAGTTCTTCATATGCTTTATGGCACAATAGACACAATAGATAGTTTCGTGGCTGCATTCTTTGTTCTTCGCTGTCATTTCTAATGATATAGAATGTAGAATGTGTGATATCTTCTCCGCAATGACTGCAATGGATTCTGCATGTTATCGGGCAATTATGCGGATGAGTTAATTCGGCTTCAGTTGATTCTTGGCCGCCTT
>JBEKIG010000024.1:0-24918 GCA_050011875.1 Nitrososphaeria archaeon | reverse complement strand
AATAGTTCCATTGAAACTAACGCTAACTAATGAAAGCAAGCATCAAATAACAAAAGTCTATCAGATAGAATTAGATAAGACTTATGCTTATATAGCTTTTAGTAAGATGAATGAGGCACAGTTAGCAACCAGTAAGTTTGTTGGAGTTGATCTCAATGCCACTTCTCATTGTGCGGTAGTAGGCGAGCCTATTAGCGGAAAAGTTATCAAATTAGGTAAGCAGGCACCATATATCCATAAGAAGTATAAGGCTTTGCGTAGCAGTTTGCAACGTTGTAAACTATATAAGAAGCTTAAGCAAACTAAAGGAAAAGAAAGCAGAAAGGTTAAAGATATTAACCATAAGATTAGCAAGCAGATTGTTCAGTTTGCTAAAGATAATAAGTGCGGTATTAAGTTAGAAGACTTAACTGGTATTCGCAATAGTAAGAAAAATAATAGAACATTTCGTTATACCTTGAACTCTTGGAGCTATTATCAATTAGGCGCTATGATCGCCTATAAGGCTCTACTTGCAGGTATTCCAGTGCAGTATATTGATCCAGCCTATACCAGTCAAAACTGTAGTAGATGTGGTCATCTTGGAAAACGTAATGGAAAAGTATTCAAGTGTGCTCATTGCAACCACACTGGTCATGCCGATGTCAATGCGAGTTTCAATATTGCAAAGTCATCTGCTTTGATCTCTACTATTGCAAAGTCATCTGCTTTGATCTCTACTACCGAGAAAAAGATCGGTAGTAATGGCGATACTGATACGCCTATGAGGCAATCAAATGCTTGAAGAAAAGCTTTTTGAACCTCGGAACCTCCAATGCTTTAGCTTGGAGTTATTCAGCCACTTAATTTTCTTCGTGTGCCAAAATCAAAATACCCAGCTGGATACTTTATTGACATAGTGTTTCCACCAGCTGGGTATTTTTATGCTTTTGCAATTAGTCCATAAAAGACAGCAGCACCTCGTGACCAGCCTTTACGCACACCAAGTTCTTCTAATAAGATTTTAGATACAAAATTACACAATTCATTGCTATGACGTCCAGCAAATCCAAGTTGCTCCCAAACGAGCTGGTAGCATTCCCCACGCTTCGAGTGCCCATAAGAAGCAATTTCATATTTTGATAATACAATTTCTAAAATAGTTTCAACCAACCTGGCTCTGATAGCCAGTTCTGCCTCAATGGAACGTCTTAAAAGCGACATGTCATTTCTTCTTTGGATGAGATTTGAACCATTCTATTTCCATTAAACGTTTTTTTGCTTCGCCTCTCGTGGCATATGTGCCAAGTGTTTTGCTGCCATCTTCTGACTTTACTTTATATTTACCATTTTCTTTTACGATCATTTTATTTACCTTTCTCCGGAAGAGAAGACTCTAATTGTTTTAAGTCTATTTTGTGTTGGCAATATGCGAAAATACTTGGAACCATTGTGCAAACTGCTGCAAATGCCATATCTCCACAACACTTGTGATAGCATAAGAAAGTCACTGCCAATAAAGCTGCTAAAGCCAGAAAACCTTCTGCACTTGATAGACATTCAAGAATGCCTTGAAAACAAGCTTTTAATAAACTTATAAGCCACATCTTTTTTACTCCATACATACGATAATATATGGGTTGCCAACCATAAAGCTAAACCCACCTCAAATGATGAGGCACCATTACCTTGACAGGCAGCCAGTGACGCCCCAGATGATATTGCTATAATTTGATGATTACTCATTAATGACATATTATTTACTCCAATGCATAATAGATTTCTTCTTGTTTATATGCGAGCGAGTCGCGAGCATACCAATTAAACATCTGTTCCATCTCTTGTAATTGTTCTCTGTCTCGCAACGCTATTTGTTTTGCTGGAACGCCAGCTACAACAGTATAAGCATTAACATCTTTATTTACAAATGATAACGCCCCAACAGATGCGCCTTCACAAAGAGTTATACCTGGCATAATTATAAAATTGCAGCCAACAATTGCATGTCGATGAAGAACAATATTGCCTTTGTCTAATTTCTTAAACTGTTCTCCAACCATTGGTCCAGTCATAAAACCATCAACATAATCATCAGATGCTGTAAATAAACTACACCTTGATGAAATTCCAGCAAAATCGTGAATTATTATCTCTCCACCAGAGGTTTGTAATTGACAAAATGCTGCAATATGAATGTAATTTCCAATTGTTATTTTATGTGTTGCTGTAATTATTGTAAACGCATCAACGCGAACATTGCTTCCAATTGAGACATTCTCTGGATGAACAAACTGAACAGACGAATCTATTTGGACATTATCTCCAACAGAAGCAAATTGTTTTAATTCTTCTTTATTTAATAGTTTCATTATTAACTTACCTTATAAGTTTATTGTTCTTATCACATTTCCATTTACATCTAATTGTGTAGCAGCAACGCCTGCACTATTTACTGCCCACAGATAAGTCCCATCATAAATAATGTTTTTACAGAAAGAGAAATTACCAAGGTTATTTGGTAAAGTGAAAGTTGCAGTTAAGTTACCATTAGATGCATTCACTTTGTAGATTGTGCCAGTTGAAGTAAATGGTGTGGTATAAATATAAGTTCCATCAGTAGCCCCACAAAGCAGTGCAGACGATCCAATAGTATATTGATTTATAACAGAACCAGATGAACTAATACTTACCAAATTATTAGTAGCTCTGTTAACAAAACACCACAAAACATTGTTTAATAACATACAATTTTCTATATATGGATTGCTTCCAATATTAAATGTTGTCATAATACTTAAATTAGATACATTGACTCTCGCAAGAGAATTGGGATCACCACCACCAGGTAAAGACACCCACAAATAATTATTATAAGAATCATAATATACAGCAGCGGCGTATCCAGCAATTGTTTCCCCATCATCTAGTAGACGATTACTTATAATAATTTTATACAAATTACCAGAAACCCCAGAACAAGGATAGACATAAGTTCCATCAGACGTAATTCCATAACACTGTTTATCAGTACTTGCAGGTAATGTATACGTACCAGCAACTGCCATAGATGATGCTGTAATAAAAGTAATAGAAGCTTGGTTATTATTATTATTATTTAATACCAATAAGGTCCCAGTATTACTATCATAACAGCAATTTATTGGATAAGTTCCAGTTGAAACTGATCCAAGAATCGCACCATCGCTACATCTAATTTTGTATATAAGATTCGATCCAGGAATAGTTATCCATAAATTGCTGCCATCAAAACAACAATTATTGCCAAAATGCGTTGCATATGGAGCTTTTCCATTAATCATTTGACCACACATCATTTGACATATCTCCAGTCAACCTGAATAGTGCAATCTACTGTAAGTGAAGAATCACCAGTTACCTTAACTAAAACGTTATTAGAACCACCATCTAATGCCATTGTTGCTGCCCATCCAGAAGGTGGAGCACCAGAGTTAGTTCCAATATTTAGTAAGTTTGTTACGCCCATTGCAGTTGGTGATCCAGCAGATACAACAGCCCAGCCACCACACGCCTTGATTGTTGCTCCAACAGCAGTTGTCGTGCTTGCCATAGCAACACATATATCTACATAAAGCACACCTTTTGTACATGGGGCACCAGAAGTTCCAGGTAATGGCAATGTTAAAACTGTAATAGAACTATATGCACCAGATGTTGTTTGCAAAGTTAATAATTGAGAGTTAACTGAACCATATGTAATTGATCCATAAGTTTGTGGTAAGAATAATGTTTCATTTACAACTTCTACATATCCAGCAGAACCAACAGTTGCATAAAGAGAAGCTCCACCTGCACCTGGCTGAAGAATTATATTACCACCTGCACCACCATTATTGCCAGTACCTGCTGCAGATTGACCAGCCTGTGCCTGAATGGTTAAGTTAATACCAGCAGCACCATTTCCACCAGATGTTGAGGCAGCAGCAGTTTGCGTAATTTCTGGGGCAGTTGAAGCAGCAGCCCAAGATAGAACGTTTGGAGTTATTGCAATTGGCGAAGAGCCTGAAATTGCAGCAACAGTGGCAGACACAGAACCAGAACCAGATGCAGTAACATCACCTGTTAAAGCAGTAATACCAGAACCACCAGCTCCCCAGGATAATGAGCCAGAGTTGTAGGTTAAAACAGTATTTGATCCAGATGGGGATGGAAGTGTATGTCCATCAATTGCTGCAAGAGTTGTTGCCCCAGCATTAGATATTGTTACATCGCCTGTAATTTTTGTAGGTGCCCATTGAGTTCCAGATGAATGATATTGAAGGATATATCCATCAGTTGGGGCAGTAGAAGAAACAGAAGTATTGTAAATCTTTGCGACAGTAGTCACACCAGAAGATGAGATTGTTACATCGCCAATAACTGTTATCCAAGTTGGATTTGGCGATCCATTACTCAGTAAAATTTGTCCAGCATTACCAGCAGCAAGTTTAGAAACTGCAAGAGAAGATATTGTTGGATTTGGATAAGTTCCAGAGAGATTGCCACCTGCATTTCCATTAGGTGGTAGTGCAGAAGGCAAAGCAGTCCAAGCCATTGCAGAACCAGTCCAGTTTAAATAACCAGTAGCAAGTGGTGTAATTGCATAACCATCAAGTTGAGTTACTTTTGGATTTGGATATGTGCCAGAGAGATCTCCACCAGCAGATCCATTAGGTGGAAGACTTGTTGGAATATAATAAGAAATTGGATGACCATTAACCTGAGCAACCGTTGGATTTGGATATGTTCCAGAAAGATCACCACCAGCAGCCCCCGAAGGTGGTAATGTTGTTGGAATGGTTATTGTAGAATATTGCCAAGCACTCCCAGTATAGTTTAGATATCCATCAGAAACCGGCAAAGCCGGTAATGTTTGGCCTTGAATGCCAGCAACTGTTTGACTTGTATTTGTTCCAGATAGATCTCCACCAGCAGTAAAAGGTGTTGGAGCAGTTTTTGGTTCCCATTGAGAATCTGCTGCACTCCAAGTTAATAAATAACCATCAGTTGGAGAAGTAGAAGCAACTGCATGACCATTTATTTTAGCAACAGTTGGATTTGGATAACTTCCAGATAGATCACCACCAGCAGAACCATTAGGTGGCAATGATGTTGGCATAATTATTGGTGAAAATGTCCAAGCAGACCCAGTATAATTTAAATAACCATCTGAAACCGGAAGAGATGGTAATGATTTATTTAGAATACCAGTAACTTCTTGGGAACTATTTGTGCCAGAAAGATCACCACCAGCAGTAAACCCAATTGGTGCAGATTTTGGTTCCCATTGACTATCTGCCGTTGAATATGTTAATACATAGCCATCAGTTGGAGTTCCAGATTTTACTACAATACCTTGAAGTTTTATAACTGTATTTGCACTTGAAATACCAGTTACATCTCCACCCAATGTTGTTGTACCTGTTGTTACAGCAGCAGGTGCCCATTTAGAAGTTGCAGCACTCCAAGTAAGAACATATCCATCTGTTGGAGAAGTTGATGAAATTGATTTACCTTGAATACCAATAACTGTTTGACTTGAATTATTTCCAGATAAATCACCACCAGCAGTAAATGTAACTGGTGCAGCTTCTGGAACCCAAGCTGAACCATTAAATCCAAGTAATTGTCCAGGTCTTGGAGAACTTGCAGATAATGTATTGCCTTGTAATTTAGCAACAGTTGGATTTGGATATGTTCCAGATAGATCGCCACCAGCAGAACCATCTGGTGGAAGTGCTGTTGGAAGTGCTGTTGGTATCCAATTAGTTCCATTCCACTCTAATACTTGACCAGAAGATGGTGGAACACGTGATATTGACTGACCTTGAATAGCAACAACAATTGGGTCTGGATAAACACCTGTCAAATCACCAGAGGCAGCTCCATAAATTAATTGGTAGTCTGGAACAGCCTGTGGTCCAGATGTAACGCTATCATTTATTGTATAATCAATTACAATATTAGATAATGTATCAGTTTCAAAACCAGAATACTGTCCAGTTAAATCTGGATCATTGGCAACCTTCCAAGTAATTAAACCATTAGCAGGCGTAGTAGCAGAACACAATGCCTTCATTACATACCAGACTTTTGGTGTAACTGCATTTTGTTCAGGTGTTGGAGGTGGGACTTGAGCAACTTGCTCGTTTCCCCCAGCGACCACATCGTCATTAACTGTATAATCTACAAATATATTTGTAAGATTAGATACGCCTGATAAGGCACCTGTCATGTCTGGAGTATTCCAAACCTGCCACGTAATTTTTGTATATGGAGGCGAGTTTATCGTCCCATTCATTACATACTTGGTTGCCATATTATTCGCCTTTTAGATTATTTTTTCCAATGAAACCAGATATCCACTTTGCCAGTTTGGTTCTTAACAGAAAGAACGCCAGATAATCTTGCCCAGTGATAACCTATGTGATGTTGAGCCAGAGCAACAGGCGTTGCAGACGCAGCCAGAGTTATGGAAGTTAGCCCCATTGCTGCATCAGTTGGCACATTACAGGCATCTGGTGGAGATGTTGTGGTTGAGGTTGCTCCCAATGGATAAACACCATTAGAGTTTCCAGCCTCTTTTGCATTGGATTGCTGCAAGGTTAGAACACCTGTAACAGTTCCACCTGTAATCATCGCTGTAAGCGAGAAGTTTTGTGCCCCATGAACATCGAGCCATGGAGTTGTAAAATTATATCCATCAGTTGTGGATAGAGCGTAGCCATCTAATAGTTTGCCAGAGAAATCAGTCATTGTAAATTACCTTTCAGAAACGAGCCTTCAAAAGTCTCATATATATGTTAAATTATTCCATGTTATTATTTGCCAGACTTAATACCCCCACCAATTCTTTGAGATGGAGTATATTGAGCACCTGGCATTTTGCCACCATCTAATTTAGAACCACCTCTGCCTCTACCTGATGGTGGGGCTGATGGACCTTGTTGTGGAGTTGGTGGAACAAATCCAGACTGTAAAGCCTGAAGATTAACCAATGATCTCTCCATTGGCTGTCCCATAAGCACAGAAGCAGCAAGTCTTTGATTATAATTAAGATCTAGAAGTTCAGATTGATTATAAGCTGATTCCATAATTTCTTCTTGAATATGAGTTGCTATTGCTGGATTCATTTGATTTAATGCATCTACTTGTTTTTGTGATAAAGTTCCAGCTTTTATTTCTTCAAGAACATGGAATGGATTTTCAGCAATTGCCAATATCTTCTTGAAATCATTAATTTCTTGTGTTGTTGGCTCACGTTTTACATCTTTTTGGAATGGTTGTGGAGCAGTCATCAATTTGGGAAATGCATCCTGAAGAACTTGAATCTTTGTCATCATAGCATCCATAACACCAGATGCTAATTCTGGATGGTATTGTGCAATTGGTGAAAGCAATTGTTGCATTGATACTTTTGTATTTTCTGGATTAGAAACCATATTTGCTAAATGATTTCCAAGTCTATCAAATTGTTGTGTTTTAGATAAACCATTAGCTTCATCACCTAATGCAGATTTGATAATATCTATTTCTGGATGTTCTGCTGCCATACGCAACATTTGTGGAATGTCTTGTAATTTAGATTTCAATGCAGTTGCTGCATCAGTTACAAGATAATTGGGCATATTTACATTTTCTGCATTTTTACGAAGCCACATTGACAATTTTGTAATGCCTTTATCACGAGTCCAACGATCTACTAATTTACCTATACCAGCACCAATTGCAGTTCCCAATGGTCCAAATGGTCCAAGTAATGGGCTTAAAGCATGACCAGCAAGAGCACCACCACCAAATCCAGTAATATGAGAACCAACTGTGGCAATTTCACTTACACCTCGCATCGCACCAGGCATTATTTCTTGTGCTAATTTATACAA
This sequence comes from Nitrososphaeria archaeon, assembly GCA_050011875.1. Classification (GTDB taxonomy): domain Archaea; phylum Thermoproteota; class Nitrososphaeria; order JACIWG01; family JACIWG01; genus JBEKIG01. The sequence goes on along the minus strand of JBEKIG010000024.1, from coordinate 17,038 downwards.
ATCTTTTTGATGTTTCCAACTTTCTATCATTGGAGCATACATACTTTTTTCAGCAATACGATCTGCAGCTAATTCCATTTCTTCTTTTGCTATTTTTGCAACTTCTGCTTTAATACCATTTAGACTTGGATTTTCAACAGATTTATAATTTACTTTACTTTGTAGTAATTCTTTAAGTTCTTGTTGTTTTGCAAAAGTAATAGTTGGCTCATCAGTCATTTCTTTTAAATACTGAATTGATTTTTTCACATATGATAATTCTGTTTTTTGTAATGGATTGTCAAGCGTTTCTGCTAATTTTTCAAGTTTATTAATTTGATCTGTTCTATTTGGAGCATATTGCATAAGTTCAGGTTCTTCTTTTATTGCAGCATCAGCATTTTTAATAAATCCACCAATTCTTTGCCCAGATAAATCTCCAATATCAATTATTTTTTGAGCTAATTCTGCTCTACTCATATTACTAATTTTATCTGCACCAATTTCATTAATGAGCATTCCAACTTTTTGTGCTCTTTGAGCAGGCGTTCCAAACTCAGCAATTTCTTTTTGAGTCACTCCAAATTGTCCAAGAAGCATTTTATCTGCTTCACTTGTTGGTGTTTTAATAGGTTCAGTTCCAACTGGATTGGCATTAACGCCTTCTGTCAGACCTTCTGGTAATTCTGTAATAGGTGCTTCTGCAATATGCATAGTTTTGCCAGCAATATATTCTTTTGCTGCTTTAACGCCCATAATAGCTTCTTTACCACTCTGGGCTAATAATCCCAAACCACCACCCATTAATAATCCCCATCCAAGTGTTTCTGCAACACCTTTGGGGTCTTGTTGAATTGCTGCTTGTGCAATTGCTTGGGGAGCAGCAATAGCAGCACCTGCCAATGCTTCACCAGCAACAGCAGAACCAATTCTACCAAGAGTTGATGTGGCACCAATTGCTGCTTTTGTTCCAGCAGCAATCTTAGTGGCTGCAAGACCTTCACCAAACATACCTGCACCACCAGTAAGAACCATTGGAGCAATAGCACCTATACCTTGTGAGATAACATTTGTAATTGGATTTTGTGCTTGAATCTTTTTATAGGCTCTTACATGAACTTCACCCATATCAGATGGATCAACACCATAATGCTCTTGAATAGCCTTAATTTGATCTGGACCAAGAGATTTATTTTGCCAATTGGTAATTGCTTTTTCTGCTTTGTCAGCACCACCAAGAGATAGTGTATCTAATAAACCAGAAGCCACAGTTAAATCATATCCATTAGTAGCAGAATTATTTATCAGTTCTGCTGCTAATTTATCTGATGCAGAATCTATTTTCTGTTCTTTAATTACATTTTCAATTGGTTTAAAACCATCTTTAAATGCATCTGCTGCTTCTTCTTTTGACAGATTTACAACTTTGCCTTGTGGCGAAACTGCTTGAATTGTTGCTCTTGGTGCAACTACACCTTCATTAGTAAATGGCTCAACAGGTTTAGTTGGCGTTTGAGATAAGTCTGGCAATGGTTGGTTGCCAGCCACCTTAAACCCATCTTTAAGAGCATCTTGTACTTGCTCATCTGGAACTTGAATTACTTCTCCAGAAGGCGAGATTAGAGATTGATTCATATTACTTTACCCCATAGACTTTACCACTTAATCCAACTGCTTGACCTGGAGCAACTTGTGATTGCTGTGGTTGAGATACGCCTGGACCTTGACGATTTAGTGGTTGTAATCCATCAAGTGCATCATGTAATCTCTGATCTGCTTCTTGATTAATTGCAGTAAGATGTCCGGCTTTTCTACTTAAAATATCACCACGATACCAATCACCTTTACCTTGATAAGTATCTTTACCCATTTGGATTTCTGTATCATTAACTCTCATAGAACCAGTTTGCATTCTTGGATAATGTAATGCACCCATATCTAATAATGAATCCATTTCAGCTCGTTCTGATGGTCCAAGTATTCCACCTTTATTTGCTAATGCAAGAATACGTGCATTAATTTTCTTTACTTCCAGAGCTGAGTTTGCTGCTGTTGCTGCTGCTTCTGCTTGTTTTGCATCTCTGGCAAGATAGTCTTGTCCATTGATTGTAACTGTGCGTTCTCTAACATCTTTATCTACTTCTGGATTTGGAACAACTGTACCAACTGGTGTGCTCCATCTGCGTAATGCGTCAAACTTTGGGTCTGCAAGAACTTGTTGCATCGCCACTTCTGGAGCAATACCTGATTTAATTTTTGCTGCAATAGCCACTTGGGCAAGATGTTTTTGACCTTCTGCTTGTGTAATCCAAGTTGGAGCATAGCCTGCATAGATTAGTTCTTTTGCTCTTGTATCAGTTCCCCACACTGCTTTTTCTGCTGTTTCTAAATCAACACCTTTTTCTTTGGCATAATCTTGAGCTGCTTTACTAACATCTTCACCATTCTTACGAATACGTTGAAGATTTGCTGCCATGGATGCTTGTTGCATATTGTATAAACCATTACGTATTTTGGCTTGTTGATCTGTTAAATCTTGTATTCCAATTAATGCGTTCTGTCTTGTAACATCACTTTGAGTTTTTGCTGCTGCTTGTTGTAATTGTAATTTAACAGTTTCTAATGCTGCATTTTTATAATTAGATTGCCAAACCTGATTATGTAATTCTCTATTAAATGCACTATCATCTAATTCATGAGTTGCTGCAATTTGCTTCCAACTATTTTCCATATTATTTCTAATATTTGTTTTTTGTGCATCAATATCTTGATCAACTGCTCTATTAATTACTTGCATTGCTGGATTTTCACCACCACGTCTTTGTAATCCAGCACCTGCTCCACCCAATATAATACCAATACCTGCTGCTATTTTACTTCCAGTAGATTTTTGATTCCACCAATGATCTGGATCGATTTGTTGTGCCTGAACTGTTGCAATTTTTTTTCTTAATTCTGCATCTCTATTATCTGCATCTAACTTTGCTCTTGCCCATTGATCTTTTGCTCCAGAGTTTAGTTCTGTTCCAAGTTTAGCCTGATACAGTGCATCTTTTGCTTCTTGTGAGTCTGGGTTTGCTGCCAAATGAGTTTTCGCTGCCTGATATAAATTCATTGATTGTTGGCGTTTAACTGGATCACCATTAAGCATTCTATCTTGTTCTTGTGTTGCTTGTGCTAATAGATTTGCTTGTGTATCTGTGCCTTTAGCTTGTGCTTCTGCCAATTGAGAAGTAATCATCTTGCGTTCTTCTGCACTTCCAACTTGTTGATCTACATAACCTTGTGTAGATAGTGGATTTGTAGATGGGGCTGGAGCACCTTCACCAATATAAGCCAATGAACCTTGTGTTGGTGGATTTCCAGTTATTGTAGTTGGTGCAACTGTGGCTTTACCTGGCTGATCTGAAACAGGTGGTGTCTGTTGTGTGTTATCTGTGTCTGCCATTATTTTTTCCCATGCTCGTTAATTACTCGCGAATTAAACTTATTGCTAAGAATTGTTGTAATTTTAGCTTCTAATTCTTTTGATTTTTGGTTAAGCATTGCAATCGCTGCCAATTGCGTTCCAGCCAACTTACCATAATCGACATATTTGATGCCATCTGGTCTCTGGGAAACAGCAACTTTGCCCAATGGAGTTGATTCAATTTCTTGAGCCATTGGACTAATTCGTCTTCCATCACCATCGTTCTTATTCTTGTACTCATATGAATATATACCTAATGCGTCTAAAAACTCTTGTAATTCTTCTTTGCCTGGAAGAATATTGGTCTTGGCTCTAATATCTGATGTGGCATAATTGGCAGCAGAACCAGCACTCATAGAATAATCAGATGGTGAATTTTGTGAATAATATGAACCAGATTGAGATGGAGCCATTGGAGAAGCACCAAATAATTGACCACCATATGCTTGCCAACCTGTGTCAGTATCTGGATACCACGAACCAGAAACACCTGGAGCCTGATTACCTGGTTGAGCCCATGGAGTTGGTTGCTGATAACCTGCCTGAGTTCCCATACTTGGATTATTATTTTGATTTGGTGCATTTGATGATGCATTTACATAAGCACCATTAGTTAGACTTGGTGTATTAAATGTATTGTTTCCAGGTCCACCACCTTGATCGCCTAAGAAAGTCATTCCACTAGCAGCTTGATTTGCAGCACGTCCCATAGAACCATTTCCACCACCATAGCTACCTTGATAACCTCCACCATAGAAACCACCACCTGTTGGTGAACCTGCTGCAACACCTGTCCCCATCATGCCTTGATAACCATTCTGACCAAAACCTGCGAAACCACCTTGTGCTCCAGCACCTTGTTGTCCAGCACCATTCATAAATTGGTTATTAGTTCCAGCACCTACTTTATTTAGTGCTGACATAAAGTTCTGAACAGATTGTGGTGAATTAGGTTGAACACTTTGCTCAACTGATTGACCTACCTGCTGTTGCTGACCTTGTGCTACACCAAAGTTTGGACCACCCCAACCTTGCTGGGCTGGCATGTAATTCGATTGCTGTGGGGGACCATAACCACCTTGCATTGGGGGTGGTCCAGCCTGTTTGCCAAATGGATTATTTTGACCTAATTGCATCATATTAGAAGGCATTTGCTGTTGAGGTCTATATAATTGAGATTGTGGCTGAAATTGCTGTTGTGGTCTATACAACTGCGATTGTGGATTGCTTTGCTGCATACCCAATTGGTTTTGGAATTGTGGGCGAGCCTGCATCATAGCCATTTGATTCATAGCCTGTGGTTGTATTTGTGGCTGTGGTGCTGTTGGCTGTTGAAATTGTTGTGCTGCTTGAGGTGCCTGCATTTGCTGTGGCATCCATTGTCCATTTACAAAAGGCATTATTTATTACCTCGTTTTGCTAATAGGTTATTATAGATATTTGATAAGAATCTATCAACTTCATCTTGTGCATTTTGGATTTTATATTTTGCTCTTACATCTGACACTGATTGCATACTTGGCATTGGTGCTGGTGGAGCAGGTGGAGGCATCGCAACTTGAGGTGCAGAAGGTACAGTAGGCGACTGTACTTGCACTGGTTGCACATTTGATATGGCAGATGGACTTTGTACGCCAATCTGACCACCACCCAAATTACCTGGAGTAGTTTGAGAAGCAAAAAGAGCTGCATATGTATTGCCTGGCATAGATGTCGAAGGCATTGGGGCAGATGATTGTTTTTGAGCATTTCCCATACCTTTCTGAAAGTTCTGGATTGTAGAACCAATCTGTTGTTGAGTTGTTGGACCTGTTTGATATGGATTTTGTCTATTAATATCACCAGATGATGTAGTTTGTACTGTTGTTGGAGCTTGTGCTGCTGTTGCAGTTGATGGAGAACTTGAAGAACTTGAAACACCTGTTGGAGAAGGTTGAGTTGGGGCTGTTCCAGTTAGGTTTGGAGTTGAGTTTTGGGTGCCTGCCATTTGTTCTGAAACTATTTGGCTTAAAACACCATTATTTGAAGACTTTTTGCCCCCACCCATAATACCTGATAGCATTCCACCCATGCCACCACCACTATCGCCACCACCACTATCGCCTGCTACTGATCCAATATCTTCTGGGTCCATATTAATTCTCCATTTATTACATTGCTAATAAGCCACCAACTGCACCCATTATTCCACCACCCACACCTTGGGCTGCTTGGGCTGCATTTTGATAGGCTTGTGCTTGAGTACCTGCTGCACCTAATTGCTGTTGAACTGCAAGTTGCTGTCCAGCCATTTGACCTTGATATTGTGCAAGGTTCATTTGTTGAAGGTTATTCATATATTCATTATATTGTTGATCGTTCAATTGGTTTTGTGCTTGTTGCGCTGAAAGATTTGCAATTCCCATTTGCTGAGAGTTTGCAGCATTTTGCATAGCAAATTGATTTGATGCTGCTTGATTTGCAAGACCAGCTTGCTGATACATTGCACCTTGGGCTTCATTAAACTGATTAGCCTGACCAACATTGTATTGACTATTTTGTTGATACATTTGGGCTTGTGCTAAGTTTTGTGCATTAATTGCTGCTTGATTTGCAAGATTTGCTTGCTGACCATATCCAGAATTAGTTAATGCAGCTTGCTGTGCTAATTGAGTGTTTGCAAGAGCAGTTTGTTGCCCCATCGAGGCATTTTGCATTGCTGCTTGTTGCTGTAATTGTGCTTGTGTTCCAGCAAAGTTCTGTGCCTGTGTATTCATTCCACTAAGCAAATTACCATAAGACTGTTGAGCACCAAGTTCTTCTTGAGTTCTTCCCAAGACAGCCTGTTGAGCAGCTTGCTGTTGAGCAGTTGCCCCAGCTTGACCTGCTTGCATTTGAGCTAATGCTGGATTTGATGCACCACGCTGAGAACCAAGCATAGCCATCTGATTTTGCAGGTTCTGTCCAGCTTGTTGCTGTGCTGTAACCTGAGCAACAGATGGACCCATACCTTGTGCCTGCAAAGCTAATTGTCCAGCAAGACCTTGTTCTTGACCAAATGTCTGGTTGTATTGCCCAGCGTTCATTTGTGCTGCTTGCATTTGTGCTGCTTGACTTGAAGCACCACCACCCATATTTGCTGCACCAACAGTTGAAGTTGGACCAATTCTACCATAACCAGCAGAAGATACATTACCCATATTATAGCCACCATATTGAGCAGCATTACCTAATTGAGCAGCAGCACCTTGTGGTGCAGTTCCAGTAGTAGTGTTAAGCATATTCTGCATACCAGAGTTCCAGTTTTGGGATTGGTCGCCAACTGGATTCATATAAGCTTGTTGATTGATGTTATAGGTTGGAACTTGATATTGTCCAGTGCCTAATAGACCTGGACTCGAACCACTTCCAAAAATGCCTGAAATTAATCCACTCATTTAGTTATTACCTTTCCAAAAACTTTGTAATCATGTTTGTCAACATTGAATCCATGGTTTTCAGCACGTTTGACAACTGCGTCATAGTGTGAATTAGAGAATATATAAGAATAACCTTTATCTTTAGCATATTTTTCTCCATAATTTACCAACATATCCAAGGCTTCACTTCTTATATCTTTATCTATTTCTTTATTACAAATAAGACAATCGAAGAAACATACTTTGCTATTTGTTTCATAGACAAACATAGCAGCCACGTTATCGATTATAAATCCAGTTGTAGGTAGAACATCCATAATAGATACACTAATATTCCATTGCTCGAACCAGGTTTTTAGTTGTTTGGCATAGAAATCATTTCTAATAAGATGCCAATAATTATCTATAACCATCATTATTGAGCCCCAACCTTCTTAGTTGTTGGAATACGAACACCAGCTGGCATCTGACCAAGCTCGAATAACATTCCAGAAATTGCAAACGCTTCCATATAAGCATTGACTGACTGAGTATCGCTCAATTTAATTCTAAAACTTGTGCATTTCTGAATTGGGAAATTAATCTGATAAATATATGGAGAATAGTCTTCACCCCAAACAGAGCCACCACCCCACGTATATCCATCCATACCCCACATTGTTGCCCCAACTGTATTTGTTGCATTTATTGTAGCAAAACTTGTAAATGCTGGATTGAAATTATAGCCAAGTGAAACATTTAAAGTATGTGGAGATTTATATGTTCCAAGCAAGAATGCTCTAAATATGGCTTGATAACCCATAAGACTACTATAACTAATCCAAGGTGTAGTCAATTCCATATCATAACCTTGTTGATAACCATCAATATATCCATCATAGAATATTGTTCTATCTTGAATATAGACGTTTCCATTATTCTTTACAAAACAGAAATTGCCATCAAATATAATTCCATCAACAGAATTGTGATTTGTCCAAAGGCTCCATTGATTTACAAAATAATCATAAACCATTGCTGGACCATTTGAGGTTGTGAAGATTACCTGATTACTATTTACATCAGCAGTTGCAGATGAAACTACATATGATAATGCTGTATCATCAACATTCTGACCAATATAAGTTGGGGCTGAAACGCTTCTTGGTAATAGCCAAATACCTTTATTTGGAGATTGGAACATTAGCCCATCATCAATAAATACAATACTATTTGGATTTGTGCATCCAATAGAAGTAGTAATCAATTGTGGGTCTGGGAATGTGTCGCCACCACCTTCATCATTTGGCCCATCACCCGAAAGTAAATAGATTGAAGATGCTTTGAATATTACAAGGTTCTGGTCCATAACTGCAATGGCTGTAATTGGACCACCTTTTTGTGAAACAGCATAGGTCAATTCAGCAGAGAACTCACAAGGCACAGTAGAGAAGTTAGTATTATCAACTCTATTCTTGCTGAACCAAATCAAATGTGGGTCTTCAAGTCCAGAGATCATAACTCTATCTTGGAATAGCGTAATCATAGAGCAAGATGGAGGTGCTGCATTAGGTAAAACTCCACCTGTTGTATAGATGGTTTGGTTGCCAGCTATATCGATATCTGCAACTGCATCTTCAAATAGAATTACATCAGTTGTTGGATCATTTAACAATGGAGCTAACTCTGATGTAACCTCTTGGAATGTAGTTTCATTTACCTGTGTTCTATAAATCTTTATAATTACATTCTGCTTTGCAGTCAACCTTAATGTAGGTATAAAGATTGAAACGCTATCATTCACAATTGTGCAAGTGGCTGTGACTGGAACTGATGGTGATGAGTATTGGATTTGCCCAAACTTATCAGTCCAAGCATAGACAACCTGATACTGATATTGACCAACAGACAATGCACCAGAACCACCATTGTTATTTGGCGTTGCTGTTACATTCTCTGGGAATAGATGGAAGTTCTGTTCAACCACAGAGACGCCATCATAACTTTGTAGAATACCTCCAACGAAAAGTAAATTGTTGCTGAACGTTACAGAATTAAACTTATTAACATTTGTGAAATCTGTTAATGTAGAATTGATGCCAAGCAATGAGAAGCTTGTATTATCTTCTGAAATGAATTGACCTTTAACAAGATTGGACCAAATGAATTGACCTGATTTTGGAGAAGCAACTTCTGCGAGCATTGAGTTGGTTCGCAAGCCTCCACCAACTTGGGCTGACACCTTGCCTACAATCGTGAATGGCGATTCTGTAAGATAAACTGTAAAATAGGTTGACTGCAACGCTGACTGGTAGGTAAGGTTGATGAAAATCTCATTGTTATAAGTAAAAGGCTTCGTGGCAATACCAACAGAACGCAATGTGCCAATTGGAATTATTGTGCCACTTGCATTTACTGTGCAAGATTTTGTTAGTTGATTATAAGATTGATCTCCAACAACTTCATAGATTATCTGAATGCTTCCAAGATTAAGCGACTCAACCATTGCAATTGTGGCTGTTTGTAATGAATCAACTTGATAAATAGTATATGTTGGTGTTAAATAATTTGTAATGACGATAGACTGAACTGACCAAACGCCTTGAAAAGATTGTCCAAATGATACCCAACAATTATCATGACTATCTACAAGAATAGAAAGACAAGAAATAATATCAGTATTATAAATAACATGACATTGTATTGTTTGTGGTATAGTAGTTTTATTAAACCTAATTGTTGTTACATATTGGTTGGTATCATAGAGTTGAGTATAGGCTACATAAATATAGCCATCAGACGATGCACAGGCATCATAGCAAAATCCAGTTGGCATACAATCTGAAACAAGTGGGATTGGAATTGTTAATATTTCTGGATTTGATGGATTGATTGTTGCATACCAGAAGGTATCTATTCCATCATTATAGAAAATATAGAAAATATTATCGAAGACAACGACCTTAGGTTGCTGACCATTTCCATTTAATATCTTATCAGAAACAACATATGAATCTGTTTCAGAATCTATGATGGAATAGCGAATGCCACCACGACTATCTTCCCAAACATAAACTTCTATACCATTACAATAATTACTATCTGGATTGATTTGCTGGGCGTTATCCATTCTGATAATATTATTGTTGGTATTGATTAGTGATATGGCAGCTCCACGATTAGCCCAAGTTCCATTAGAAGAAATATAAGTATAGATATTACTATTGTCAAAAAGATTAAGCTCATTATTGAAGTTGTCAATAGCAACAGCTGATCCAATATTCGTGCCATCCATAATTTGTGTGGAAAGAATGTCGTATCCAAATCTCTTATTAAGCTGACCAATCTTCGAGAATTGAGCATTTTGCAACTCCAATAAAGCTGGTGGTTGGAGCTGTAATGCATCAGTCTTGGAGTTGATGCCACCTTGAAATGAAAGTGGCACTGTTGTGGGTTGAATGAAAGCCATTAAATGCTCCAGCCAAGTGAAGTGATATTAGTGAATGAACAAACTGGTGAATAATAAGTGTTTCCACCTGCTGAACCAGAACCTGATTCATCTACCAGAACAAGAATATATTCATATGTAGTATTATCAATTACATTATTCTCATTACAAGTAAATGTTAATGTGTTAATGTTTCCATTATTGTAATAGGCGTTTGCATTACCAGGCAATGAATAATACTGGGTTGGATTTGTATTTGACATATAAGAATTTACACTGGTTACAGCATTGACTCTCAACATTTGTATTGATGGACCTGTTGCTGGAAGGTGAGACGAACCTACCCTGAATGAGATTGAAATTGAAGATAATGTTGCTCCATTATGAACTTTAATCAATGGAATAACCCAAGTTGAGCCAACAACACCACAAAGCAATCCACCAGAATATAATGGAGCCCAGTTACCAGCAGCTCCATATGAGAAACCATTAATAATTGAATTAACTAATGTTCTTATTTGTGTATTTATGAAGATTGGTGGTTGAGACATTAGAACAGTTGAGCCAGCCCCAAACTCTGCTTGTGCTCCAGCTGTTAAGTTAAACTGAGAACCAGATGCAAAGTAATCATTGTCGCCAGTTGCATGATAGATTACGCCTTGGCTTGTCAATGTTCCATTATTGCGAATGCCACCATATTGACCTGTGCCATAGCTTATGATTGAAGCATTTGAGCCTAAATAGATACAGGTCTCACCATTCATCTTAATGCCTGGTGCTGTGGCAAAAGTATTTCCATTAAATGTTAGATAACCATCGCCTTGTTCATAGGCTGACTTATCAAATGGATATGTGCCCCAAACTGAAATACCATCTCCAACAACCATAACTGCTTGGAATGGTGTAGAAATTGTAATTGATGTTGCTCCACCATTGAATGTATCACCATTGGTTCTAATTGTAATATTGTTTGTGGCTGCTGAACCTTGAATGTCTTTGATTATAAAATAACGACCACCTGCAACTGTATTGGCAGCTGGAAGTGTAATTGTTACAGCAGATGAACTTGAATTAACATTTACAATATTATATAATGCTGTATATGGAATTGTTAAATTGGTTGAAACAGCATCGATTGTATAAGATGCTGCAACTGTGACATCAACTGCTCCACCAGCTGTAATCTGAACTGGCGTTCCAGTTGAGTTATTAAACCAAAGATTTCCACCATCTACATAAATACAACTTACATCACCTGTGCCAGATAATGTGCCTGATTGAGATTGCATTCTAACTGAACGAGCATTAGTTAGATTGTGGTCTTGCATAGAAATATCTGCATTAATATTCAAGCCAGCTGCTGGAATCTGATAGCCATCAGTATTAGAAGCACCAGTATGAGTATGCTCTGCAATCTTAGTTAGGTCTCCAGAGATATCTGAAGCATAAGCTGGACCTGGTTCTTGACCAACTGTTGGATTATAACAAGAGTTCAAGTCAAAAAACCTCAATATCTACGATTACATCAGCCCCAGTTGAGAGCCAAAGTGTTAGGTTAGGTGATGGATTGCTGTCTTGTGTGTCCCAGATTCTGGCTTCTGCTCTTTGTCTAACTATCTTCCATCCAGTTAGCTTACGACTAAGTGTGTGATTAATTATATTATTTTTTCCAGATTTGAGAGATATATTTGTTAAAATTATTGAGTCACTTTGTACTTTGCGAGCCATGTTATCTGTCGTATCAGAAATGTTCTGCTGTATAGTATTTATAACCTTTAACAGATTTTCTGGTGTAGCCAACTCTTTGACTGATAGAACTTGTTTACGAAATACCTTAAACATATTATTTATACCATTTTAAAAATTATCCCACCCAAATGGAGCACCAAAATCATTATCTTGAAAGCGAACATTAGAAACGCGTTTGGGAGCAGCTGCATCTCTATTCTTCATTGCACCACGAACTCTTTGCTGTAAGGCTGCTTTCTCTGCCAAGAAGCCTGATGGATCAAGAGCTTGCTTATTAAATATCTTGGCACAACAATCTACAACAGCGTATTCACCCCAAGCCTGCGTATCCATTTGGATATTTAGCGTGTCAGTTGTCTCAACCAGTGGAACGAACTTGGGCGTGAACCATACCTGATATGTTCCACCTGCTTGCATCTGTGGCATTATCATAATTTGTGTATCTTCTAATCTATATGAAAGACCTGTGCGATATGGAATAAGAATATTTGTTAAACCATTACGCTGTCTATTACGTTCTGGCATTTGGAATGGAAATAATGTTAGCCAGTATGTTCCATTCTGTTCGTGGTTAATCTGGTAATCGACCCCACGCAGCTTATAAAGGTTGGATGGGATTGGAATAGTATTTGATGTGCCATCAGTTGGTATGACTGACTGAAATGAAGAAACTCGATAGTCTTCATAGTCTGTTACAAGAATGTCATCGAGTTCTGCGAGTGAATTATTTATATAGATTGTTAGTTCTGCATCAGTTACAAAGAAATTGTTTTCCATATTTGAACGATAGCGAGTCAGGTCAATGATATTTTGTAATGTGGTAGCCATACTGTTTGCCTCTATTATATATGAGAATATTCCATATGCTAAGAGCCTGCCAAATCTTCTCTTATCTGGTCAGGCTCTTAATCTAAATTATAATAAACTAATTATACTAATTTGTCATCCATGCATTCAAACGCTTCTTTGAGTAAGTCTGCGAGTTTATCTACATCTTTCTCATGAATTGCTGCTATCATGTCTTCTGCTATCATATGAACATGTTCGTCGAGACCACCATCATCTTTTGCTTCCCCATCATCTTTTGGAGCTTCTGATAATGGATCGTGCTTAGCCTTGCCTTTTTCAGCAAGAGCATGTCCAATTAGAATTGCAAGTCCAGGTTTCTTTTCGTCCATTTTATAGACTCATTTTCTTTACGATTAGTAAGAAGCAGAACTTAGAACTTGATGGAAGTTCAGCTGCTGAACTACCTGATACTGCTTGGATAGTTATAACTGGTAGAGTGGCAGAAGTTGCTGTTGGAGTTGTCCCAATAGTAATTGTTTCTGTTCTAATAGTATAACCATCAGCACCTATTACTTCAGCCTTGAAGAACTCATATTCTGGAAAGCCTTGTGATAATGCGAGTGTATATGCACCTATGCCAGTTCTGGTAATACTTGAAATAAGACCAGATGGCTTTTTTGTGGTGAATGTTGGGGCTCCAGTTGTACCAATGGATACGACACCTGCTGTTATCCATGATTCTGGAATGTCTGTGAAAATCTGATTATAACCAAATGGCATTTTATTTTACCTTTATGTTAGAAAGTTATTTGATAATGGGGGCTGATCATTATATAACCAGCCCACACATTATCGCTAAAATTAGCAAGCCATTGTGATGTTGTGAGCTGGAACTCTGCAAACAAGGTTGCCCATGGAGAAGAAACGAATCTCAAGACCATCAGCAGTTGCTTGACGAAGCCAAGTGTTACCATCAAGATTGAACATCTGAACTGGATCACCAACGTGAGTGTAAGTCCAAGTGTCGATATTTAGACCAAACATTCTATTGCTTGGGCAGTTACGATCTGGGATTACAAGAACTGGACCTTTGGGGGTCAAGACTTGGAGACCATCGAAGCTAATATCTGGATTAACCTCTTCAATGATTGTTACCTTAGCTGACTGGCTCTTTAGAAGCTGGGCATACTTGGTAAATGGAACGAAGAAGTGAGTTAGTTTTCCACCAGCCTTTGCAACGACCTGCGAAGCTGTAATGAATGCGTCTTCAACTGCAAGACTTGAAGCATCAAGCCAGTTGCCAGCCAAACGCTGTGGGTCTACTGTACGAGTGACACCTAAGAAGCTGTCGCCAGATGATGGACCACCAAAAGGTATCCAGGCTTGAATGCCTTGCATACCAAGACCTTTATCACCACGACCAAATAGGTAATAACCATCTGCTGCTGTTGGAATACCATCAGCTGCATCTGTAACTGCACAGGCAACGCCAGCAGCAGTTCCAACAGTGATTGTATTTGCAGTTCTATCTACTGCGATAACATAAAGACCATGAGCGTTGGTGCCATAAGCAGCAACAGTTGTTGAACCAGTCGAGCCATCATCAGAGGCTGCGTCTAATTCCATCTGGACTTCGAAGTTTAGGCATTGGTCTGCCTGAGCAAAAGTAATAACTGAATTGGATGTTCCACCAATTGTTCCAATCTGCCCAATTGCTTCACCACCATTACCATACATGCTGTGAGCTTGTGCAAGACCAAGGTTTCGCACTGCGTCATCAGTTGCAAGAGTTAGAATGTCAATGAATGCACCACGATCACCCTTGGTCTGTAGAACAGCCTGGGTTGATACTGTTGCAAGCTGATAGTTAGTCACACGTGGGACTAAGAAGTCATAAGCCATTTCATTTGTAGCCTGACCACGAGACTGTGCTTGTGTAAAGCTTCTGCTACGACCTTGTGAAGTAGCGATAACCACTGGATGCACAAAGTGCCTACCAGTTACGTTACCAAGAGCTTCTGCCTTGGACATACGTGCCCAAAGTGGATTGTCAATGTATGTCTCGTTTACGAGAGCACCATCATCATAATATTCTTTTAGAATCGCATCAATTGTGGTAGATGTATTACCTGTTACGAAAGTCATTTGTTTGCCTCAAAATAGTTGGGATTTGTTGAAAACATTTCTTCTTATTCGAGGCAATTGAAACCAAGACGCCTGCACATAGCATGAATAGAACACGAATGTCTAATAATATAATGAAATATTGATAGAAATTATGGGTTAAACTTTTTCATTTTAGATTATTTTCTAATTCCATAGTAATCTGGCAAAAACTTTCTAATATAATCTTGCGTATCTTTATTGATATCGAAATGATCAAATAGTTTCTTATCATCCCAAGTTTGAGTGAAATCAAGCCATGGAATGAGTTCCATTTCTCCATTTTCCATATGTTGACCAATCTTATATATCGACAAGCAGAAGCGTGCGAAATCGGTATTAAGATAATTGAGAAAATTATCTCGCTCAGCCACAGTATCAAATCCGAAAGTTGGTGTTGCACCACCCGGCTTATTCAATCTTGTTTCTCTGATACCTTTACACTCTTCGATATCTCTACCCTTAAGCATTGTATAGAAATTATCTTTAACAATTTCTTTGGTAGCATTTGTTGCGTTGGATTTTTTATTACGATCGTTAACATTTCCTCGAATAGCGGCAGTTTGACAATACGTTTTAGTAGGATCAATCGTCCTGGTGTTATGAGACCAGATATGGCCAGATGTTTGGATAAATTTCTCCATCTTAACAATGAATGGTTCTACAATTGTCTTCCAATTGACACCGAATTTAGTAATGTCAGCAATAGAATTGACAGTGAAATTTTCCTCA
The DNA here is from genome assembly GCA_050011875.1 of Nitrososphaeria archaeon. Taxonomy (GTDB): domain Archaea; phylum Thermoproteota; class Nitrososphaeria; order JACIWG01; family JACIWG01; genus JBEKIG01. Next base: position 1,332 of record JBEKIG010000024.1, on the reverse strand, counting down.
AAAAGAAGGACTTTCGTTTTTGTATTATCATACTCACAGTCTATGTGACTAATAACGCACGGAACAAATAGTTCTATTCCAAATACCGCATTGCCATTGAAAATCTTTACACTTCTCAGTTTCTTATTCAACAAGGCCTTGACATTATTATAGGTGTTTGCTTTACCTTTTTGATCTAGCAACCAAGTAGAAGGATGAACCCAGATAAACTTCTTAGCAATCGAAGTCTCCACCGTTCCATTATTCATTAAAGCTTGCAATATCTTTAAATCTAATCCACGATTATACGGGGGATTGCTCAAACATACATCAAACTTCCGACCTTTGAAAGTATTGTGTAGAAATCCAAGCTCGCTTCCAAATGTAATCGTCTTGGGATCAATCTTCTTCTTATGAATTAACTGCTCCACTATCTCGCAATTATACAATACCAAAATAGTCTTCTTTTCCAAATCCTCAACCTGATCCAACATCTCCGATACAAGATTGGGCGGAATAATCTTCACCCGTTCGTTAAGTTGATCGATCAATTCAAGCCTAAGCTTTGAATTGGTTAGCTGCTTGAGAAAATTTTCTTCCATAGTAGTGTATGTTTCGTTTAAGTCCTTGATTATAGTTTCAACCGATGAGACAAACTGTGCTTCCGAACAAGGCTTTTCTTTAATCCCATTAGAAGAAAGAATGCCTTGAATAGTTTTGGTCAAACAAACCCAATAACCATAATTTTCAATATAACACCACAACCCTTTAGCATTAGCTGGCAACTTGTTTAAGTGCGTGGAGTCGCCAATAAAAAGAGTTATCTTGTTGCTAAAAATGTTTAGTAGTTTATAACAAGAAGATAATTGCAATTCTGAAAAGGCATGATTGTTAATCAGGAACTTCTTAACATCCCAATAAGGAAAGTTATTATAGAAATACCTCATTAATCTAATACTAAATTGTCCATAACCTGCACATAAATCTAAAGTAGTCGTATCACAACTATCAAAATCTACCTGCTTGATCATTTGGTCTACTAACCAAAGTGGAGTAAAGACCTCGCTAAACTCTTTAGATTTATCCTTATTAGTTTCTACATTAGCCTTTTTAGTCTGCAATGGAAATGGAGAGACATCGCATGTCGCCTTAAATCTTTTTTCCATTTCAAGTAAAAACTTTTCGTTAGCATTCATAATTAATTTATTGTTCCCACTCAGGTATATAACTTTACATTCCCATTAGTCTGCGTTTTCTTGCAGCTCTATCTATTGAACTTGTTCTTTCACCAGGTTTGACTGGAACTGGGGCTTTGGCTCCATTCCATTGCTTCTGTGGGGCTTGCCCCAATTG
>JBEKIG010000023.1:0-20405 GCA_050011875.1 Nitrososphaeria archaeon | reverse complement strand
ACTATACAGTGGGTTACGATGCGGTCACCGGTCCAATACCAAAGAACATAGCTGGAGGAGATTACTATATCAAATGCTATGACGGTTCCGCAGACTCTGTTGCGGTTACAAGCAGCTACATCGAAGTGATGCCGAGCTTTACAGTCACCCCAGACAGTGGGGCCCCCGGTACTCCACTTACGCTAAAAGCCAGCGGCCTTAGTGCAAGCGGAAAAGCGAACCTAACCTACTACAACCCAATTTCCGGTGATAACGTCAGCATCGCAAACCTTACAGCAGCAAGTAGTATAGGGCAATTAACGTATACAATGGCAGCTCCTGATTTGTTGAAAGCATTACCCTCTGGATCACAGCTGAATTACAGCTATGGCATCATCTTTGGTGTCATAGACAACAGTACAGGTTCTCCAGGTACAGCCACCTATATGGAAGGCGAAAGAGGTCTTCTACAGGTCGATAGCGCTTACCCATCTGTGACACCAACCCCAGTATACCCATCTTATGCCGAGTTCGGCAACTTGACAAACCTCATTAACATAGCAAACGTCCACGTCTTCGATTCTGTGGTAATTTCGGGCAACAGCTTCTACGTAGGAAGTGTAAGCTTCTGGTGGGATGGCTCATCACAAATCGCGACGGCAACAACAAACTCGACAGGCTTCTTTAATACGACCGTAACAATCCCGACCACAACAATCGGCAATCACTACGTCTACATTAAGGATAAGAATACAATCTTCGGCTTCAACGTTACAGTAAAGCCTGCGCTGATACTGACTCCAAGCAAGGGACCCATCTTCACCATAGTAAGTGCACAAGCTTACGGTTTCACAACGAACATAGATGTCTACCTATACTGGTATCAAGAGACGTATAAAGACGTCACATACTATTGGACGAACAACGCGACGGTGGGATCAAACGGCGAATTTAACGTAACCGTCAAGTTCACTGTTCCACACACGTTCGGCGGTGTACATCCAGTAGTGGCCCTTACCACATTTTTAGGGAATACAACAACCAGTGTACCCGGATCTGACGTGATTACGAGTGCCAATTTCACGGTGACGCAGCAAATAACGATTTACCCAACAACGATCACAAATGACGGCTCTCTGGTGACGGTAACCTTTACTGGTCTAAGCCCAGTTGTAGGCTACATACCGGACATAGACAACCAATACCTAGGTCAAAACGTTGTGAATCAAACAGGTACACAAAGTCTTCCATCTGGCTTAGTAGGAAATGGAACAGGTGATGTTAGCATTCAGTTTGTAGCTGCAGGATTCACTTCAGGCCTACACGTCTTCTCGATGTACGGGGGCGGTAACACCACACCTGTATACAAGACCTTCACTGTCACAGGTACTTCAGCCGACACTCAGGCAATTCTAAGTCAAATGACTACCAACAACAATGCAATAACCGCTTCACTTAATAAACTACAGACCTCAATGTCTAGCCTTAACACTAATATAACCGCTTCAATAGCTAGCCTTAACACTGCTTTGACAAGTGGTGTGTCCAGCATCAGGTCTGACATCGCAGGAGTATCAAGTAGTGTGTCGTCACTCTCTTCCACTACAACAAGTGGGTTTAGCAGCGTAAACACCGCTATTGGATCGATAAACACCAGTGTTTCAGGCCTTTCAGGTATTTCATCCCAGATAACTAGCTTGGGCTCAACGCTTGGTACTCAGATAACAAACTTAGGAAATACATTGGGCACGCAGATAACAAGCAGCACGAATAGCATTACATCTGCAATAAACAGCCAGACGTCGACAACTAGCAACATCAAAACAGAAGTGGACAGCCTATCGACATACCTGATCATCATCGGCATACTCGCAGCAATAGTACTAGTAATTGAAATAGCTATACTGATAAGAAGGCTATCCTAAGACAGGAGCCTTCACATTCTCTTTTTTTTAAATTTTTTTTAAAAAACTTTTATATACGGGACTTTAAGCTACACTCTAAGGTGTAATACATGGGAAGAATCACAATATTAACAGGATTCGCTCTTCTAGGGTTCGCGTTAGGATTTATCGCCTACCTTGTGGCGCCCACTATCGTCAAATTTTTGATGTCTATTTTACCTTCGATCTTTATCTCGCAGGTGGTGGCCGGTGCCTTCCTAGCAGGCCTTGCAGGAGCGATAATAATGGATATTACCATAATTCTGTGGTCCTATCTATCTAAGTAGGTATACTACGTTAAGGGTTTCTTTTCTATTTTCGCCTGAATAATATGTTTTCCTTCAGCGGAAATGCTCGTGCTCTGGAGTATCTTGAAGGTCAGCTCATTCCTCTTCGCCGCACCTGCCAAAGCAAAGAGCCATATAGTTGCAGGCAGCCCCTTCGAAGTCATTGGAGCTTCTAAAGTATATAGTCTTGTAAGAGGATCATATCTTGTACTGGAGTCTCGTCCGAGGTTCTCTGACATGAGCGCCGACAGGATGGGCTGCTGCACTTCAAAGCCTTTACCGAACAGGTCAACCTGCAGCATCGTGGTCAGGTTGTCAACAAATCTTTCACCGATCTGGTAGAGTTTCTCCTCATCTAGGACCGTTTCCGCTACGGCCTGGATGAAAGCGTCATATACCTTTTCTTCTCCTGAATAGAGGCTGATCAGGTCCTCTCCACCAAGCTGAGTTATCTGGAACGCCTTCTTCCAGTCAAGGGACCTCTTGAAGAACCTCCCGATAACGACCTCCTTTGCGAGTTCGCACACTTCCCTGTCTTCTATCTCCGTTATCTTACCCGATTCGTCAAGGAGAACCGTTGTCTTGTCATCGAAGACGATAATGTTGACGCCGATGTTCTTTCCAGTCACCCTAATATCAACTTTTGAATCAAATTTCTCTAGGGTCTTCTCGTCATTATATGTCCCTATAACTATCTTGACATTTACTTCCTTAGAAAGGCTGTTTAGCGTCTCAGCATTTGCTGCTATGATGTTGAAGCCCCACCAGTTTAAGCACGCGAAAATGCTTTTGGAAGTGTCTAGGAAGATTTCGTTAAGTCTTTTCTCAAACGCTTGGCTGTTATAGACCTTGAACTTTCTCTCTTCGAAGTCTGCAAAGAGTGGAGTTTCCCTATGAAGTTCCTGTATTTTTTTGAACGTCAAAACCATCTTCTTGAACCTTCTCTTCTCATGATTCAAACTTTTTGTAAAGACCTCTTCCGGAGTTACCGGAACGCAGTACACCGGATCTTTGCCCACCAGTTCTACGATACCCTTTCCTGCTAATGCTTTGGCGACGCCATAGACCTTTGTCCTCGGCACACCAGAATTCATGGCGATATCTTTGATCTTCATTCGTCCAAATTTTAACAGGGCAACGTACACCCTTGATTCGTATTCGCTTAGCCCGTACTCCTCTAAGGATACGTTTTCGTCCCCTACTCCTATCATCGTCACCGCCACAACTGTCACCTTGGTTACAGCTACTTCGGTAACATATAGAATAATAGAGGAATGTTATGGATTTAAGACTCAGTGGTAAAAAATGTCTAACTTCGGAGAAAAATGGGTAAGAGAACAAAAACCTGGTATGGGGGACAAGGTAAAGGAAGCTATAAGGCCTTCTGGCCCTCTTAAGCCAAGGCTGGAAGATGCGGTTCGTGCGATACAGACTCAGGTTGCGAGGCTTGATGCCACTTGTACTAAACTAAAAGAAAGGGACGCTGCTATTTTTAACAAGGTCGTGACGGCAATTCAGAAGCATGACACTCAGCACGCTAGCGTGTACGCTAACGAGCTTGCGGAAGTTCGCAAAATGAACAAGATGGTCACATCCTCGAGGCTTGCATTAGAGCAGATAGTGCTAAGGTTGAACACTGTAACGGAACTCGGAGACATTGTAGTGACGTTGGCTCCTGCTATGTCGGTGATTAGAAGCGTTAAAACAGGAATAATAAGTGTTCTACCTGAAGCAGAAAGGGAAATAAACGAAATCAGTGGCCTACTGAGCAGCATACTGGTTGACGCAGGTCAGACAAGTGGGGCATCATTGAACTTTGAGGCAGCTAACGAAGACGCAGAAAAGATACTTGCAGAGGCATCAGCTGTAGCGGAACAGAGAATGAAAGAAAGGTTCCCAGAGCTACCGACTGGCGTTCCAACAGCAGAGTCAGCCTTCACTTAGATTCCTTAGGTCGAAGGCAGTTGCATAAGCCCGATCGCAGGGTTTGGGCAGCCGTCTTCCCCCCCCGTCTTATTTTTTTGGTGAAAAGAAGTTGAACTGGAGGATTTGGAGGACAAAAGAGAATAAGTCCGTTCGTGGACGTATTATAGAATCTATGAGGTCCATTGAAATTTATAGCAAAGATCTTGAAGGAATAAAAAAACGTCTTGAAATCAGACGTGAAAAGCTTTTTGGTTTAACGGTTAACGCGCTGGAAGCAAAGGATAAGCTCCGTGCCAACGTTTATGCCACAGAACACAACGAACTGAAGCGCGTTATAAAGGTGGTTACAATGAGCGAACTCGCTCTCACCCAGATCGTAATCAGGTTGGAAAGCATCTGTGACACAGGAGATGTCGTGGCCCAGGTCTCATCTGCTTTCGATGTTGTGAAAAAGATCGGAGAGGAAATAAAGACAATTATGCCACAGCTCGAAAACACTATGCAGGATGTTAACAACGTACTTACTGACACCCTGTCTAGCCTTGGTCAACTAAGTCCTGAAAGCTCTATTGTCTTGGATGTGAGTCAAGGGGAGGAAATATTGGAATCCGCCAAGAAATATGTGGAAGAAAAGATAAGCGCGCTCTATGAACCTGCTCCTGAGACAATACAGGCAAGCGCAGGCGAGTATTCTCTGGACAAAATCCAGAATATAACCCTATTAGCGTCTGGAGAGGATGAAGAAGAGCCTTTTAAGGCTACTCTTTTAAAGGCTCCAATGCCGACACCGGAGCAGGCTAACCTTGATGATAAGGTTCTTGACTACATCAACGTGAAAAACACTTATAATGTTATAGAGATTGCTACAAGTCTAGGTGTTCCAGTGGATAAGATAGAGCAGTCCATATTCCGTCTTGCGTCGTGTGGAAAGACCCATGCTCAGGGGGTCGAATAGTCTTGAGTAACGTAGCAGCAAAGGAGCTGGAGTCTTCTGCATACAATTATGCCTCGCAAGCCATAAGAATGGATTCTCAGGGCTCGTATGGCGCTGCCATAAGCTATTATCAAAAGGCTATCGCTACTCTGATTAAGCTCGCGCAGCTGTATCCCGACTATAAGTTGAATAGAATGTACCTTGAACGTGCTGCGGCGTACCAGGAGCGTGTCAAGGCTTTGCAGACTACTAGGGGTGTTACTTCAGCCGAAGAATCCGCGACCGGAGAAGCGCCTGCAGGTTCACCTGTGCAGTCTACAAGATCTGTTGAGACCCTGAAGGCTACTTTTGACGAGCTTGTAATGAAGGAGAAACCTGACGTAAAATGGGAAGAAGTGATAGGGTTAGAGGATGCTAAAAGGGCTATAAAGGAGTCGATAATCTTCCCGGTAAAGAGACCTGACCTGTTTCCTCTTGGATGGCCCCGTGGCATGCTCTTTTACGGGCCTCCAGGCTGCGGTAAGACGATGCTCGCCGCTGCTGCAGCAAGTGAGATAGATGGGTACTTCATTACAGTCGATGCCGCATCGATAATGTCAAAATGGCTCGGTGAAGCGGAAAGGAACGTCTCAAAGCTCTTTAACTACTCTAGGAAACTTCTTGAAGACAACGGTCCAGTAATGATATTTATAGACGAGCTTGATTCCCTTCTCGGTGCAAGGAGCCAAGAAGTGGGCGGTGAAATAAGAGTTAGAAACCAGTTCCTCAAGGAAATGGACGGAATCATGGATAAGGGTACATCTTTAAAACTTTACGTTATAGGGGCGACGAATAAACCTTGGTCGCTTGACTCTCCTTTCCTTAGACGTTTTCAGAAAAGAATCTACGTTCCGCTGCCAGACCTTAAAGCTAGGCTTGAAATGTTCAAACTGTATACTCATCCCTTGAAGCTTGACCAGTCTGTTGACCTGAACCAGCTTGCAAAGCTGACTGAAGGCTACTCCGGCAGCGATATCAGGGACGTGTGCCAGTCAGTGCAACTCAGGGTTGTATCAGAACTTTTCGATTCGGGGGCAGCTGTCGATAAAAGCTCTCAGACGAGGGAAATCAGGATGATAGATTTCAAGGAAGTCCTGAGGTTCCGGAGGCCCAGCGTCTCACCTGATATGCTCCGCGCATACATTACTTGGACCGAAAACTTTAAAGCCCTTTAAAAGGAGCTTCAATTTACTTAATAACTTCCTAAGGTGTTAGCCTATCAGTGTCACGCGGATAGAGTATTGTTTCTCTGATGTTCTTTTGCCCAGTAATAACCATAAGAAGTCTATCAACTCCAAGGCCCCATCCAGAGTGAGGGGGCATTCCAAAATCAAATGAGTTGATATGTGACTCGAACTCCTTAAGATCTAACCCCTGGTCTTGAAGTCTCCTCTGCAGCTCATCTTTATCGCTAACCCGCTTTCCTCCTGACGCTAATTCTAGGTAACCGTGCATCAAATCGAATGATTTAGAAATTCTGTTATCTCTCTTCTCTATATAGAAAGGCTTTATCGAAACAGGCCAGTCATAAATGAAATAGAATCCTTTATAGATTCTACCAAGCTTTCTTAGGTCCCTGGTTTCAAGATCGTCTCCAAATTCTAGTCTACTCTTCTCCCTAAGCGTATCTATTGCCTCAGAATATGTCAGCCTTTTAAACGGTCTAGAGATGTCAGGTAACTTTGTTCCCAAAATCTTTAGCCTATCAGCATCTTCTTTATGTACATCTTCTATCGAGTTGCACACGACTTCTTCTGCGATAAACATAGCATCAAACTCGTCGATGTACGCGGACTCCATGTCTAGGCTCGTGAATTCGCAGACATGCCTTAAGGTGTGGGATTTTTCTGCTCTAAAATACTGTGCCATTTCGAAGACCCTCTCGAGGGACATGGTCAACTGTTCCTTATACAGTTGAGGACTTTGCGCGAGGTAAGCTTTTCTACCAAAGTAGGGTAAAGTGAAAAGGTCTGCCCCACCTTCGGCTGCTTGTCCAATAAGCTTCGGAGTGTTGACCTCAATAAATTTAAGATCGTAGAATGTTTTTCTTATAGATTTTAGAAGTGTACCTCTTATCTTAAATATCGCCGCGGTTCTCGGGTTTCTTAGATCTAAAGCTCTTGCATTAAGCCTCTTATCTAAGCTTGAGAAGATTCTTCCCGTTGGGTCGATTGGGAAAGGCGGATTTGATCTAGAAAGGACTCTGAATTTCTCAGCTAAGACTTCCTTAGGTATGTTTTCTGACCTACTCTTTTTTACTTTGCCATCAACTTCTATAATACTCTGCCTACTTACACCCATTGCCAGATTAAATGTTTCCTCCCCTACAACATTCTTGTTTATCACGACCTGAGCAAGCCCTGTCATGTCTCGTATAGTGAAGAAGGCTATCTTCCCAAGGGGACGTATGTCTTCTACCCATCCTCTCAGAAGACAAGATTTATCCCCCTCTATGCTTAAGATTTCTTTGGCAAAGTACCTATTGTGAAGTTCTGCGCTCATATTCGATCATTACGTCCAAACCTTTCAGCGTTTTTAATATCCTTTTGATCGCCTTTTCGTCGACTTTCTCTTCTGTTCCTCTACTTTCCGGTATTAGGACCTTGGTGAGCTTGCTGCCGTCGGGTAACCAAACAACATTAACCGTAAGAATGCGGAAAGGATAAAATGCTTCTTCCATCAGCGTCCTGTCAGTTGCGTCCGCTTCAAAAAGCCAGACCCTTTTGTTAAAAAGTTTGTTGATATTGTTTATGGTCTGCGGGTTTGCCCTCAGCAGTTTTAGATTGCCGCTGCCAAATAGAAATATAGTATCACCATCGGATTCGAGTGCTTTAACAAAGGTTAATTTATCTATAACCTTATCTTTTTCAGCTAACTTTGTAAGTTTAACCGATGATTCCACATCTAATTCAGTAATCTGCCCATTCTTTAACCTCCTACTGTCCTCCGGACATAAAACTCCTGTTTTCGCGCAAAAATTACAGATCGGCGCTTTCAAACATATAGCCATCAACACTACTTTTGTTATGGTAATAAAATTTTTGATTCAAAAAGAAAAAGTTGGGTTGGCCACCCAATTTACTTACCAACTTCGATAAGTATTGAGCTTACGTTGCTCATTGTACCAGTTTCGATGTTCTTGACCTGCTCGGTATCAATGGCTATGGTTTTTACTTTAACTTCTGTTGCAAATCTATTCATAAGAATCTGAGCTGTATCGACCGCTTTGGAGATAGCACGGCCTCTTGCCTTTAATGTTATCGATGAAGAACCGTTTTGGAGTAATGTTAAGCAGGCTAAAACATAGTTCATTACTGGCTTTTTGCCTATTAATACTGTACCAGTTTCTGACATTTTGAATCGCTGTAGTTCAACGCAAGGAAAGTAAATCATTTACTTATATACATTATGCTTTTAAAATTATCTTCACTAAAATGTGCAAGAAAAAGAATTTTAAGGTCTTTTATTAAATATATATAGCAGCACAAAACGAGAACCCATCGCTTATTATTTAAGCGCTTTAGACATGATGTCTGTGATCATATGTATTTTTAGCTCATAGAATATGATAAGGGTCCGATAATAAAAGATAAAAAGTATTAAGTTAATCATCTAGTGGACGGTGCTGTATGCCAATTACAGATGCTACCAAGAAACAGATAGCTCAGAAGAGGCGTCTTTTCTTCAGAATATGTCTTAAATGCGGGTCTAAGAACAATATACGCGCTGAAAGATGCAGAAAGTGTGGTTCAAGAGACCTTAGACTAAAGAACAGACATGTTGGACCAAAGAAGTAGAATAAGAAGTTGGGGCCAGTGGTCTAGACTGGTAGGACGAATCCTTCACACGGATTAGGTCGTCGGTTCAACTCCGACCTGGCCCGCTAAATTTTGATTTTCCGAACCTAGGGTGTTATTGAATAGAGCATTGTCATAACATTTGTACTTATACAGATAGCTGAATTAAAGTTAAATGGGAATGTCAGAGTATGCACAAAAATTCATCCCTCGAAAGAAGAGAGTCGGAACGATTGAAGAACCAGAACTAAATCTTCTATCACTCATAGAAATTCGGATTAACGGTGATCGACAGTGCAGTTCAAAATTCGATTAAGACGGAAAATCTGGGATATAAATAGGAAAGATTATGTAGAAAGGTACTTTTTAGTTCGAAATATAATAGAAGTGCAGATTTCAAGGAATGCTCAAAAATGGAGGCCATTCTAGCGGGTAAAGTGCTTTCTCTGGGCTGGGAATAGGGCACATGTCAGCTACCACTATAGCTGCGACTTGCCACAGTTAGGGCAGAACATCTCGGAGGGTTCGACGCCGTGTCCACAGAATTTACACTTGATGGTCGTCGCAGTTGCTGGAGTCTCAGCAGCCGCCTGCTTTGCTTCTCGCTGTTTCTCGTACCTCTTTGCGAAAAGTATTGAAATCTCCCAAAGAAACATTACCGGGATGAAGAGAGCAAAATCAGCCAAAGGCCCACCGTCAGGCGTAATAATTGAGGTGACTATAAACATAGCTAGATAGAAATACCGCCTGTTATGGGTCACCAATGATGTTCCGACTATCCCGAATCTAACCAACAGTACGAAGATTAGTGAAAATGTAAAGCCGAATCCGCTGAAGCCCACTATTGCGAAGACCATAGTATAGAAATCGAATACAGAGATAGTAGGGATGGAACCAACGAATGATGAGAATAAGATAACTGTGTAAGAAACGAATGGTGCAAGTATAAACAACCCAAAGGCGGCGCCAAATGTAAAGAGCAGTGTGAACCCTATCACAAAGGGGTACACAACCCCACGCTCATTAGGGTACAGTGCAGGATCTATGAACTTGTAAATTTCATAAGCTATTATAGGGGAGCTCACAAGCAGGCCGAGCAGGAATGATGCAAACGCCCATATCTCAAGAGGGGCTCCAATCTCCAAGCTTATTATTTGAAGACCATGTGGCGCAATGTAGTTCTTCATCCAAACTAGTACGTCAGATACCATTGGCCTATATAATCCACTCAGCAAAGAACGAGGATTTCTTAATAGTTCTAAAGGATTCGATGGAAACAGCAGAAAAAAAGCTGTGGTCACAGCAAGGGAAATAGCTATCACCTTAAGTCTTTGCTTTAACTCTTCAATATGTTCCCAAATAGTTAGCTTCTTTTCCCTCGAATTTTTCAATACGGTCCTCACACTATCCTAGCCGATAAGTCTTCGTCCTACAAGTCTGAGAGCTATGCCAGCTTTTTGGCGATGATTTCGCTCGCTATTTGATCCTTCGTTTTTCCTTCGGTACTTATCCCTAGACTGCGAGCAACTTCTAAAAGCTTGTCATCACTAAAGCTACTCGTTGAAGTAACCTCCTTGGCAATTTCATCAATACCAGACTGGGCTTTCTTAAACTCTCTCTGAGCCATGCCAAGTGAGCGGGCGAGTTGAGGTATCTTATTAGGCCCCCAGAGGAGGAATACAGCTAAAGCACCTACAATTACAGCAATCTCTATTGGATCCATTGCAATCTATAGCCATTTAATGATGATGTATATAGGTCTATCGTTTGGACCGATATATTTACAATCGTTCCGGATAAAAGGCATATCTTGTAACAGCCTAAATAGACTTGACCTTGTTTACGTATTTCTTCGAATGCCAAGGGGGGTATAAAGTGGAACACGTCGATATTTCCCTATTCCTCAACTGATTGTAGGGATTTAAACTCTGGGCCCAAGTACTCTATGAGAACGAGAATCAGCCACCACCATTCTTGAATGCCGTACACATCGGCAAAGCCCACGATAACCAAAATTACTCCTCCAACAAGAGTCCAAGCCGATGCACCTTTGTAATAAAGAGTAGCGTGCGTGATGGTTGCCAGAATTGTAAGTGTTACACCACCATTTATCACGAAAAATAAAAGAAAGGTGAATTGATGTGGAGGGAATCTAATATATATAAAATTAAAGTGAAAATAATGTTTGAGACTTGTATGATAGGACAAGGTGTTTCTCAGGAGGGTCAAAGAAGTTACAGAAGTATTAAGGTTGGGTTATCAATAGTTTTGATAATTATTATTATTATCATATCTTCAAGCTTGCTTTTCCTAAATTCATCTGTAAACATACCAAATAGAGAAAGCTGCCCAGCTTAGACTGGGGTGGCTATGCTGTTGTCCCTGATTCAAAGAACCCTCAACCTATAGTGTTCGGGGTAAATGGATCTTAGACGGTTCCAAAAGTTAATATTTCGCAAGGAAATACTTTTAGTTCTGTTTGGATAGGAATAGGTGGACTTTTAGATGAAACGCTTATTCAGGTGGGCACTGAACAAGATTCGGTAGGTGAAAGTGAAGTTTACTCGTCTTGGTTTGAAGTATTACCAAATTATTCAAGAACAATTACTACAATGAATATATCAGATGGAGACGAAATTTTAGCCTCAATAAGACTGCTTGATCCTAATACAAACGACTGGTTAATTCAATTAAAGGATATTATCGCAGGGGAAGTGTTTGAAAAGAACTTTTTCTATAATTCTTCTATGCTCTCCGCCGAATGGGTAGTGGAAAGACCTACTTTGAATAATAGGATATCAACTTTAGCGGATTTCGGAAGATTGACTTTTACTAATTCGTATGCTACTATTGGAAATAGGTCGGGGGACAATTGGTAACTTTCCTTACTATATGATAGTTATGAGTAACCGTATGAACATGACGCTGGTGGCTGTTTCGTCTCTGACGTCTAATAATTCGGGCTTTACCGTGGATTACCTACCTAGTTCGACTACGACGATAATGCTGGTTAACGGATTAAAGTGTGAAATGACAGAGGCTCCTTTATCTCTTTCCTATTATGGCAGCTCATTTAGTATCCGGCGTCCTTCAATTAATTTGAGTTCTTTTCTGCCATACAATCTTAATGATGTATTCAAAACCTGTATCGATTAAAGCTTTTTTCGTGATTTGGATTCCTAAAACCCTTTAAATCTATTTTTTTGTTAGATTGTCTATACTGTCCCCTTAATTTTTCTTCTCATTTGATTCATTTCTAAAATATTTTTGATTTCAACCTTTTAACATTTTAAAAAGTAATTAGATAAAAGATATAAGATACCTTAAAGAATATTACTTATGGTGATAAATCGTGATAAAGAAAAATCTTAGTGTTGCGGTAATGGTTTCGGATGCAAAGAAATCCGCTCAATGGTTCAAGGAGAAATTAGGCTTCAATTCCTCCATCGAAGAACATTGGATTACAGTATGGCCAAGGGGTTGTACTTCGAAATTGCATCTTTGCCAAGGTGAACTCGAGCCAGGTAATACAGGGATAGCTTTCTACTGCGATGACATCTCAAAGGTATCCAAAATGCTCAAGAGTAAGAAGGTGAAATTCAGTAAAGATGTAACTAAGGAAGAATGGGGCACCTATGCTAAGATAGACGATCTCGATGGAAACGTTTTTTGGCTGATGGAAGGAAGCCCATAATATAGCGTAATTTCCTTTTTTTCTTTTTTCTAGTTAGATTTTTTTTACACATTACATTTAAATACGCCAATTTTTTATCTCAAAACAGGGAAATGTCAACATTTATTCCGACAAAGTATTTTTTGACAAATGGAGTTGGCGTACACAGAGATAGGCTCGCAAGTTTTGAGCTTGCTTTACGTGATGCAGGTATTCAGCAATGTAACCTGGTTTCGGTGTCCAGTATAATACCTCCTAAGGCTAGGAGGGTTTCTAAAAATGAAGGATTAAAGTACATATCGCCAGGCCAAATAATCTTCGTCGTGATCAGTAGAAACGAGACTAACGAGCCCAACCGCCTTATTTCAGCTTCTGTGGGCTCTGCTATCCCAAACGATAAGAAGCTGTACGGCTATCTTTCTGAATTCCACTCATTTGGCATGACTGGTGAAAAAAGCGGTGAATACGCCGAAGACCTCGCTGCATACATGCTTGCGTCAACATTGGGTCTTGAATTCAACCCCGACAAGAGCTACGATGTTCAAAAGGAACAGTGGCTTATATCAGGTAAGATAGTTAAAACATCGAACGTCACACAATCGGCTGAAGGCAACAACAAAGATGGTTATTGGACGACCGTGATTTCTGCTGCAGTCCTTCTTCCGTAACCCTAAACGTTTTATAAACAGGTAGGCAAGGTTTAGGTGGATAAGGTATGCCAAAAGAAATGCAGGACGTTAAAGATTTTAGTAGACTTGTTTCGAATGTGGGGCAGATCACTGTTGTTTGGAGCGATGAGTCTGCAAAGGTTAAGGCTAGAGTAGGGCCAGTACTATATACTTGCAAGATACCATTCGACGCCATTGAAAAGTTTCTTTCAAATTTCAAGGGTAAGGTTGAAGAGATTAATGAAAGACCCGAATTAGAAACGAAGACAAAAAAGTCACGAAGACGGAAAGTAAAACCGGCACCGGAAGCCCAGGCAGCATCGGCTTCTTCTCAAGAAGCTTCAAAGTAATCCACATTCCGGCTTTTATTGTAATAATGGAGAGGATTGCGACTAAAAGACCTCCAACGCTGTACGCTAATCCTACCGAAAGCGAATAAAAAAGGAGGTCCCCTAGGCCGATTTCAATAGTTCCAACTTTGACAAGAAGTGGAGATACAGCTCTATCCTGAGAAGTTTGCGCTAGATGCTTAAGGGGTCCTTTGAAAACGTCGTAGATGTCAAAGAGGGAGAACCCGACTAAAAGTATTCCGATAGCTATATCCGAGAACATTACTTTGATGAGAAATGCGCTGGCTCCGCTCATCCAGATAGAGAAGGGTGTTGAAATCGCCGTCAAGTTTTTTATTGATGATACACCAACTATTATCATTATCGTGAAGCTAAGAAGTATAATTGCATAATCCTGAAAGTCGGTTACTTCATTGGCGACCAATAAAGTAGTTACCCAAAAAAGAGCTCCACATAGTACACCTTTCAGGCCAGAAATAAAGTAATATAATTTTATAGCTTTCTTTCTAATGATCCAGACAAACAGGAATGAAAACATTAATGAAACTAGGACTAGGTAGAGAGTATTGCCTGCGGCAACAAAAAGGTTTGAGGTTTCGGGGATCAAGGGTCCTGTTAAGATTCTACTGCTTAATGATAGCAGTAATAGGGTTAAGAATTCTGATAATAGAACAAGAAGCACAAGTTGGTAGTAAGTCTTTAAAAGAATTCACCTTCGGTTTTTTAATTTTTCACTGCACGCGTTACAGAGGATTGGAAGCTTATCGTCGACTTCTTTGATCGAATTCGCAAATGACATTATACATGTTGGCTCAAAGCAGTGTGTAAGTCCGAGGAGGTGTCCGACCTCGTGGGCGCTTTCTTTAAAGACCCTTTCTTCGACTGTTTTCAAACCTAGGTGCACTCCACCGGGCAGAACTGCTAGTCTTGCAAAAGACAGAACAGCAGCTTTCTTAACGGTGTTGGTTACACCGTACACAAAGTTCATTTTGGGCATTGAGATATCTACATTCGTCAAACCCAGCACCTTCCCCTTTCTATCCACATCCCGTTTGGTTGCTATCCTCTCAATGATCAAGTCTGCCTTATACTGTCTCCTTGCACTATCATATTCTTGGGCTGAAAGAGGTATGGCTTCTAGTGAAACATCCGGTTCTTTATCGTAGAATCTAACAGCTGCTTCGACCTGTGTAATATACTTGTAGGAGTCCATGTTATAAACCGGATAGAGGGCTATTTTTTCTCTAGAGTTCATATTCTCCGCCTGTTTTGGGTGCGATGGCATCTAGCCCAAACTTCTCTTTTATATCTTTTGCAAAGCCGATACAGTTCTCTTCTTCACCGTGCATTGTGAACACTTTGGGGTTCCCTTTTACTCTCTTAAGCATATCGAACAGCTCACTCCTGCCACTGTGTGATGAGAAGTTAAAGTTCCTGATATCCGCTTTGATCTTCTGTGGCTTGCCATTGATCAGTGCTACCTTACTTTCGAGGATCTGTCTTCCAGGTGTTCCTCTAACCTGATATGATACAAATGATATGCCATTCTTCGGATTTTCGCTAACTCTTTCACTGTAGAAAGCCGCTGCTCCACCAACAAGCATGCCGGCTGGGGATATTATAGCGCATCTTTCTCTGACTATCTTTTTCCTGTCCCTCCATCCCTCAACCCTTTTTACCCAATTTAGTGTCTTTGAAAGCTCATGTATGTCCCTGACGTATTCGCCATTTCTCAACAGAATTTCATTTGTTTTCAGAGCCATACCGTCCATATACACATCGTAACCGAACTTCTCTTTATATAATACCATCGCAATTTCCTGCGCTCTACCAACTGCGAAAGCAGGTATCAGAAGTGTCCCCTCCCCTTCTATGATTGAACGGGCGTATTCAACGAAGCTCTTTTCAACCTTTTCCCTGTTTGGATGCTCCTGAAGAGCGTAAGTGCTTTCCGTGATCAGCACATCAAGTTCTCCGAGTTCTATGTCAGCCCCTCTGAGTAAGCTTGTTTTTCTGGCATTTATGTCCCCTGTATAAAGTACCTTTTTTCCGTCTATTCCAACAAGAGCCATTCCAGCTCCTGGAAGATGGCCACCTTCTTTGAATTCGATTGTGGAGTCTTTTATGGTGATGGCTTTATTGAATGATATTCTATTCAAGTGTTTCCGCATGCTTAACAGGTCTATGTACTCATATGGTAAATAGAAACCAGAAAGGCCTATAAAATCTTCTATAAGAAGCTCTGAAAGCTCATAAGTCAGATTTGAAGTAATTAATGGAATACCGTCATCGACATAAAGTAGTGGTATTGCACCAGAGTGGTCCAAATGAGCGTGTGTAAGGATAACCCCACTTAATTCCTTTGGCTTAACGTGCATCGGAAAGCCCGGCTCTTCTCTAGAGAGCATCACTCCATAGTCCAGTAAAAAACTTGTTTTTTCCCCATTTAACAGGACACCCGATCTGCCAACCTGTCGAGTACCCCCTAAGAACTTTAACCGCATTTATTTATTATACCTTTATCGACATAGACATCATTTTATACATCTTTAACCATTTCCCTTGCGATGGTAATCAAAGTCTATTCAGGTAAAGAAAAATTTCGGGGATGCTCACTTATAACTGGTTTCCATGGCATAGGTTTTGCCGGCTATTGGAGTGTAAAGTTCCTCATACAGCAGCTCAAGGCAGAACGGGTAGGCTTTGTCGAGAGCGCCTTTTCTCCTCCTATATGTACTTCGCACGGGGACAAAATTGTAACCCCATTCGAGCTTTATCGTAAGGAAAATTTTGTTTTTTTCAAAGCAGAGGTTTCCCCTCCCAGAGAAAGGGAATATACGTTTTACATGCAATTGGCTGACTGGATTGTTTCCTCGAAGTTCAAAGAAGCTTTTTTGATAGGAGGACTCGATTCGACTTTAAAAACCGATGATACGACTCACAGAATCGTTCATACAAGCAATTTAACCGTACCGAAGTCTCTGAAAGACTCACTTCTTCTCGAAGATGATCGTCTAATAGTTGGACCAATCGCGATATTGTTAAACCATTTTGAAGCAGTCGGGTTTCCTGCACTCTCAGTCTTATCTTTCGCCGCGCAGAATCGCCTAGATCCAAGAGCATGCGCTGAAGCTCTGATCGTTCTAGAAAAAATTTCTGGTATAAAGGTTGACTTAAAGCCTCTGATAGAGGGCGCAGAAGCGATAGAAGAAGAGCTAGCTAAGCCGTCTGTAGGCGAAGAAGGAGCTGGCAAAGCTTTAGGTTCGTTCTACTCATAAGCCTTCCATCTCCCTGATAATATCATCCGTTCTCCTTTCACTTACTACCTTCTTTTTTACGATGCTTCTTTCCCTACAGAACCACTCTACGATGTCGTCATATTTTCCATTTGAATGGTCCACGAGAATTGCCTTTTTGAACTTGTAATTTGAAAGGAATCTCTTAAACTTTCTGATTGCTTCATTTCTCATTTCAGCGTCTAATGGAAGAGATATCTCATATTGTGAGAATGGGTATATATCACATAATTCTATGGGTACAATGCCGATCGGGAATACTCCGGCACAGAACTCTATATCGTCTACTCCTGAACCAATCTTGCGTTCAACCACATTTCTTAAACTGTAAAGGAAAGAGTGATCGTTTGATGTTGATAAATATAGAACTAGGAACTTTTTATTAATCTTGATATGTTTAATGATTCGTTCAAAACTCTGAGTAGACTCGGGTCTAAACTGGTCCGGTGTTCCGCAGAGGTATAATCCCCGGTTCTTGAAAAGCGGTGTGCCATGTTTAAAGTAATCGCTGAGATCTTTGAAGAGATTGAATGCGGTCCAGGTCCTCGGATGCGATCTACTCTTAACCGCGACATATTCCCATAGCCTTCCATCTGAAATAGCCTGTTTTATGCTCCTAACTTCTTTTGATAAGGCGTAGAGGTTGTGTAGAGCTAAAAGTCTGACTTTTTCTTCGCTTTCTAAAATTTCTTTACAGCTATGCCCGCTGCAGACTCGGCATTCACATGGCAAATATTCCATGTCTTCTAAATACCTTGTACCATATTCAGTTATATAGGCCCCTCTTTTTGCATAAAGTATATACGAAGCGGAATCGAATAGATCGCATCCAAGTGCCACTGCAATTGGTAGGGTTAAAGGATGACCGGCGCCAAACAGATGCAATGGTTTATCGATAAGTATGTTATTTTTAGCGGCTACTATCATTCGAACCAGGTCTTCAAAATCGTACTGCTCCATTATCTGAGTTGGACTACCAAGGGCATAGATGTCAAAATCAAATTTAGACATCTCCTTCGCACTTCGTTCTATAAGATCGTAAAAGATTCCTCCTTGAATTGGCCCTGTCCAAAGGGTCTTGTCTCTCTCAAAGAGGGGGACTGATCTTCTAGCTGCCTCAATTGTCCGATTAACCGTATCCTCGGCTTTTCTTTTATCTCTTGTAATGCCGGTTGGCGTGTCCAGTATAACACCGATGTCGCTTCCTATTGATTTCTCAAAATTTACTATCTCTTCAGGCGTAGCCTCGACTTCCCCGTATTCAAGAAGCTGGTATGCGCCCGAGTCGGTCATAATAGTTTTCTCAAAGTTTAGGAGCGTGTGAACTTCGAAAGATTGTCCCGTTGCCTTATTCTTCTTTAGCATAAGGTATGAATTTGTCATTAACGCGTTGAATCCCATTTCCTTCATATCATTTGGTTTTATAATCTGATTGAAAGGGTGGATCACAGGTAGTATGGCAGGCGTTTCTAATGTGCCATTTCTCGTTTTCAGAATAGCTATTCTACCCGCTAGGTCAGTCTTCCTTACCTCAAAGGTCGGCATAATATCATTGTCTTTTCGCGGTTTCTCTTAAATAGTCTTCGTAGATTTCTCTTACCCTAATCGTTGCAAGGCCTGTCCCTTCCACGCCCTTTTCCGTCACCTTTATCTTATCCATTACCATGATTGCTCCCAGCTCCTCCATTAACCTGACATTATTAGGAAAGATCTTCTCAAGCTTTACAGCCAATGCCCTCAAATCAAACAGCTTTTCAGTCAATTCTATTCTCTTAACAAAATTGCCGTTGATAACCAGTTTGTTAACATTATTTCCGCCTACAATATTACTTAGTATCACATTAAGATTTTCGCTTATTCCTGAGAGATCGCCATTGTACTTTGTTCCGTCCATGGTTTCAATTATAACTTTTTTGCCAACCAAACCCGCCAATTCTTCAGCAAATTTTTTTGTCGCTATAGCTGACATTCGATATACTACTCAACATTGGCTATTTCCGCGCGTGTTTTAAACTTATGCGCTCAGTTGAAAATTTTGTAACTTCTTGCGACATCACGTGATACCTACCGAAAAGAACTCAAATTAGTATCCTAGATTTGTCTATCCCTCCCTCTTAAGATAATAGTTGCATATAAGTTAAGTATTCTAAATAGGATAAAAGAGATGAATTAAAGGTACATCTGATAAGAGCCTCTCTAAAGGAAGCAATATGGAAAGATCTTTAGGGGGCCATTCCAAAAAGTTCTCTATATTTATTTAACTTCTTACTTACTAAAGCAGAATATTCTGGTTCATACCTTCCATAATAACTAAGCTGCTCCTCTAGTGCAAGTTTTATGTCTTCTCCTTCAAAACGCTTGCATTTAACCACACTATGGGGCCAACCTACAAATGTTTTAAGTATCTTCTCTTTTACCCAAATCCAATCTTCATGTTCAGGGCTAAAAGTAATCATCTCCCCACAAAGTCCGCAAGGCGCTTTAAAATGTTCAAAATCGTTTTCGGTATCGTGTATACCATCTTCAAAGCCTTTATAGTATGCTTGCTTGACATCAGCAGATAATCCTTTTTTGTAACCTTCATTATATTTTTCCTTTAAAATCTCTTCCGTTGGCACTTGTGTACATTTTTCTAGTCCCTCTACAATTAACTGATGATAAGATTTTTTCTCTTTAATATTATCTAACTTATCTTTAAGCCCTCTAGTCAATCTTACTGAAATTATTGGATTGTTCTTTTCATACTTTATACGTGAAGGAGGTTTGTGCCTTGTCATGGATATAATATCAATCTCACCAATTTAAGTGTGTCGTTTACCATACCTTCATGCCATACAGTTTACCCTCTGTTTACTCTATGGTTTTACCATAGTATATTACCCTATGGTATGACCTAGCGGCTCGACCGGAAAAAATCGATTGATGTTGTTCAAATGATAATATATTACGATGAGAGCGCCCAGAGTTATGCCCCAGACAAATATTTTGTACATGCACGTTATAAAAAAAAGTTTAAGCAGAATATCTTTTAGAAGGCTTATGCGATTTTGGATCCTCTAAGGGTAATTATCATTAGACGTTCTAGTTAAGTTACCGTACTAAACCGTTGAAAGATATTTTAGCATGCAAAATCATTTTTTCAATTATTTGGTCTTACTTTTTTCCTATATGAATCTTCATCAGGCATATGTTCAACTCTATTCCATTTATCTCCCATCCATTTTGAGCTTTGGTCTCCAGAGGAACCGCAACAGTGAGTTTTCCTCCAACCCGAAGTTAAATATTTTCCATAGTGACCTAATCTTTGACAAATAGAGAAAGATCGGCCTTTGAGTCTGCATTATTAATTATCATGAGCTTAAGAGGCTCTTTATTTACATTATTTATTCATCTAATTTGGCACCCTTTTTCTCTATATGTTTAAAGGTTTTCAGATTTTTTATGTTTGTGTGTGTTCCAGTTTTTCCTTAATCTCATATAATTTGGCCAAGTCCCTGTTGAGGCTTTCAATGC
>JBEKIG010000022.1:0-24581 GCA_050011875.1 Nitrososphaeria archaeon | reverse complement strand
CAATTCTTTGGAGCGTAGCCACCAACCTTACAGCCCCAACTCTCCAGTAGACTTCCAGAAGACCTGTTGGAGGCAAGGATAACACCATCTTGACTTAAACGAAGTATTGGACTGGGGTTCTCAGCAGGAAACTTCTCTAGGCTTCTGATCTCCTCCTCCATCCTCCTCTTATCAGATAAATCTGTGACAAAAGCTAAGACGCCAGCGAAAATTCCTTTCTCATCTAAAATAGGCGAAATAGTAATAATAGTGTAAATCCTTTTTCCATCCTTCCTAATAAATTCGAGTTCATAGCTTTCACTAACACCTTTTTTACGCTGTTCCAGTTTATTCTTTGAAATTGCGATATTCTTCTTGTCCATGAACTCGTATACTGAGCGACCAAACATTTCCTCTACAGTGTACCCTAACATTTCTGCCATACGACGGTTAACGAATGTTGTCTTCATTTTAGAATCTGTTGCCCAAATACCTTCGTGCGCATTTTCAACAAGCTGGCGATATTTTACCTCATTTTGATATAACTCTTCATTCATCTTCTTCTTTTCAGTAATGTTGGTGACAAACGCTAAAGCTCCTGTGAATCCTCCTCTGTCATCACGTAAAGGTGAAGTTTCCAAACTTGTGTAAACTCTTGCACCATCCTTTCTCATGAACTCGAATTCATGGCTTTCCCTGACACCTTCCCTGCGGCGTTCAAAAAGCCTTCCAGCAAGAACCTTCCCCCTCTCATCCATGAATTCGTATAAAGACTGCCCATTCATTTCTTCCACAGTATAACCCAGCATATCTGCCATACGGGGGTTGACGAAAGTGGTCCTAGCTTCAGAATCGATAGCCCATATCCCTTCTTGAGCGCTTTCAACAAGCTGGCGATATTTTACCTCATGACTTAAATGGTGGTCCACAATGTTCAGAATAGCGGAAATACTGTTTCCCAAAATCTGAACCTCTGGAACAGAACTGTGGTCGAGACCAAAAGAAGAGACCAATAGTGCGCCGATGACCTTAGATTGCGAAGTGAGTGGTACAACAATCGAATAGCCTAGAGCTAAACTGTGGGTATCGTTATAGATTTCAGGAAATATTTCTTTTAGGATGGAATATGTGACATCGTATACTGTTTCCTTTCCCCTTAGTACTCTGTAAAATATTCCGTTTTCCATTATTGTGGAAGTCGTGCCTTCAAGCTGTTGCTTCCGATCCTCCCTTCTGTTAAGTTGAGTTGAGAATTGTTCCACCCTGAGATTGTTTGCTTCAGGAAGGTAGGAAAATATGATTGTAGCATATCCCCTTGGCTTTGAAAAGATGTCTTTAAGGAGTTTGAAGGCTTCAGCCTTTTCCTTAAAGGAAAAGATCCTTGAAAGCAATTCTTCATTCAAGAAGTCAACAGAGATCAAATCAGTTACACCCCGCCCTTCCGATTTATCTTCTCTATTTCTACGACAAACTCGATAAGGTCTTGGTCCTTGATTAAAGGAATATAAGTGCCAAACTTTTTTTCCAAACAACTTCGGATGTGCTTTTCGAGCACGTATGCACCTGCACCGAAAATCATACGCAACGCTTCATGAAACCTCTTCAAATTAGAGGGAATTTCCTCCTTACTCAACCCATGCTCTGATTCAAGAAAGTAATAGATGGATTCCCTTGATTTGTTACCCAGTATTGAAAGCGCTTCATCAATAGCTTGGAAAATCAATCCATCAATTGACGATTCACTCTCACTGCTTCCAGTCTCCTCAGTAAACCGCAGCTCATCCTTGATTCCATTTTGGTTGATTTCATATGGCATATTAGATTAAGCATAAAGTTATGTGTTCTTATTATTACTTAATACATTATTTATTATAAAATAAGCTTACTTTAAAATATTTATCTAATCCGCAAAAAATAATGAACTTATCTCATAACATTTCCTTAAAAAATGAAAAAAAGGGACTTTTCAGAAATCTACTTATGTGAAGTTGTTGGACATCAGCATTTAATAAAATTATATCTAATAGCTCCCGAGACACCCGAAAAATTAGGAAATATGCTCCACTTTGTTGATGTGCCCGCAACTCTCGCAAATGATTCTCAGCGTTGACAAATCAGAGAGATTTTTACACGTTCACATTAACTAAGGATTTTTAACTACCTCTTTTATCATCAGGAAATCCCCATAAACCCTCATTTAACAAAGACTTTATATTCGGATTATCATTGCCTATGACATTTATTATCGCACCATACTGATGCATTCTTTTTCCTTTCAAAATAAGATCAAATGCTATTTAAGACTTTGGTTAGAGCTTCCAATAGAAATTAAAATTGATAATGGAATCTATTTTTAAATAGTTTCTTTGATGCTTCAAAATCACATTTGGAGATATTTAGTAAGATCGTGGCTGTTCTTGTTCGCTTATCCATTGCAGAAATAGTTAGAACACATTATGTGTCTAAAACCTTCAATTTTGCTTTGTCATATATCTCTTTTAGTCTTTGTGGGCTATAATCTGTGTAATGTCTTGCCAACACACTCTGAGGAACCCTATTACAGAAGGCATTAACATGCCAATCGGGAACCTACCTTCCCATTTCAGAACAGCATCGAAAAATAGAAGTTAAGAAACCTCTATTTAATTGATGGATAAGGGCTCCTTTATATAGGAGGACCACTATCAGAAATCGATAGATATGTGTCTTAACAGATTTTATACCTTTAAAGGAGGCTATCTCACTAAGAGCATAAGCTATCAGCGTCGACTTAGAAACTATAGAAACAGCTAACTAATCTTATTTGTGATCCTAGCTCTTCCTCTCTTATCTCAAGTTAAAAAATCACTAAATAAATAATAATTTGGAGAGGTAATTTCCCCCTTATTTTTTATGAATAGATTATTACCGTAGGATTTATAATCACGGACACCGCATCCTATCATCATAATTATAACATAAGTAGAGCTACATCCAAAAAATGTTTAGCAAGCGTGAAATCAAGTATATGGGAATAAAACTTATAAACATAATCAAATATTAGTTGGTTGGAGAAATAAAGAGTATGAAAGTGAAGTTTGCAAGGTTCTTTCTTGTGTCGTTGACTGTTTTGCTGTGTTTGTCTTTGCTGCCTTCTGCTGTTGGGGCTAGCGACGATTGGACGATGTTTCGTCATGATGCTGCGCATTCTGGATACTCTACCTCAAGCCCTTCTAGTGGTGTTCAACTTTGGAACTTCACTACTGGAAACTCTGTGGAATCTTCTCCTGCTGTTGTTGGAGGCGTCGTTTACGTCGGCTCATGGGACGGTAATGTTTATGCTTTGAACGCTTCTAGTGGTGTTAAGCTTTGGAGCTTCACTACTGGAGGTGGTGTGCGATCTTCTCCTGCTGTTGTTGGAGGTGTCGTTTATGTCGGCTCAGATGACGACAATGTTTATGCTTTGAACGCTTCTAGCGGTGTTAAGCTTTGGAGCTTCACTACTGGAGGCTGGGTGTGGTCTTCTCCTGCTGTTGCTGGAGGCGCTGTTTACGTCGGCTCACTTGATGACTATGTTTACGCTTTGAACGCTTCTAGCGGTGCTTCGATCTGGAGCTTCCCTACTGGAAGCTATGTGTTTTCTTCTCCCGCTGTTGCTGGGGGCGTTGTATATGTCGGCTCATGGGACAAAAATACTTACGCTTTGAACGCTTCTAGCGGTGCTAAACTTTGGAACTTCACTACTGGAGGCGCTGTGTATTCTTCTCCTGCTGTTGCTGGGGGCGTCGTTTATGTCGGCTCATACGACGGTAATGTTTATGCTTTGAACGCTTCTAATGGTGATGAAATCTGGAGCTTCCCTACTGGAAGAGATGTGTATTCTTCTCCTGCTGTTGCTGGAGGTATCGTTTATGTCGGCTCACTTAACAACATGGTTTATGCTTTGAACACTTCTAGCGGTGTTATGATCTGGAACTTCACTACTGGAAACTGGGTGTTTTCTTCTCCTGCCGTTGCCGGAGGCATCGTTTATGTCGGCTCATTTGACGGCAATGTTTATGCTTTGAACGCTTCTAATGGTGCTGAAATCTGGAACTTCACTACTGGAGGCTGGGTGTGGTCTTCTCCTGCTGTTGTCGGAGGCGTCGTTTACGTCGGCTCATATGACGGCAATGTTTATGCTTTCGCGGCTTACACGTACACTATTACGGTTACTCAGTCTAGCGATGGCACTATTAGTCCTGGTAATTCGACGGTTGCTGAGGGTGGTAGCCTGAGTTTCTCTGTTACGCCTAATGCAGGCACGTCTAGTGTAGGTTACTACATTGCGAGCATAACGGTTGATGGCAGTCCTGTGACGGTTTCTTCGCCTGCTGGTCAAACAGTTGTCTTTAGCGATGTTCAAGCTAACCAGTCCATAACTGCAACTTTCGAAGCTTACCTGTACACGACGCCTACTGCAACTACGACTGAGACGACAGCTTCACCTGTTGGAGGAATCGTTATTCAGGATAGCTTGAACCTGTATCTTCAGCTGCTTTGGATTCCTCTGCTGGCGATCGTAGCGCTTTTGGCAGTCACCCTATTGCGTAAAAGTAAAGCCTCCCCGGAGAGTGAACAAAATTGAAGTTTACTGATCACCCTACTTTTATATCTGAACATAAATAGTCGAATGAATGCAGTGATAAAAAAAAGATTTTCATAAGCATATAATCTATCTAATTATTTCTGAAATCAGATAGTTTACTTTACTTTTTTGCAAACCATAAAATTCTTTATTTGAATTAAGTAATAGCATAACTACAGCATTAATAGCAAAGTTTAGTATGCTACTTTATTAGGATAATCTACGGTTAAGGCTCTAACTTGTTCTTAGTTGATTCTGTATTCTCATGTTCTATGACATCCTTCGCATATCTTTTCATGTATCTGAAGGCTGAGTTGATGTCTTCGAGATCAAGTCGCCTCTGAATATGAGGGTTAGAGCCTTTAGCTATTTCCTTTTGCGTTGTCATCCTTCTTTTCTTCAGTAGAGGACTCCTTTACGTCCTTGCTTTCTCCGGTCTCTTTTTCTTTGCCCCCTTCTGTTTTTGTTTCCGTTACAGTCTCTTCTAATGTTTCTGATGCTTCTGTTTCCTTTTCTTCTTTAGGCGGTCTTAACATATACCACCTTCTAAAAAAGAAGAAACCGATGACGGCTACAATTAGAATTATAACTGCAAGCCAGACATATACAAATGTAAGATCTTCTACGTAAATAGCTCTAACAGTCAACGTTGTACTGCCTCCTAAAAAGACTATATTCATAGGATTTTGCTGAGAGTTTATAAAACCGGTCCATTTATTGAAATCATATTTTCCGCCCAGAAGACCGATTAATCCATTCATAGCTACAGTATTTGGCGCAGTTAAAGTCACCGATAAACCTTCCTTGTATTCGAGTGCGCTCGGCGCCACGTTAACGTTCACATTTACGTTCGAAGAAGTTTCCAATACATATTCGTTTAACCCTTGAACCTCCGTAACATTGTTAACATAACCTACGCCTGGAATCACAGCATATGCTCCGACATCGTTTTGACCATGCTTCAAAGTAAGAAGGTTACTACAGTTGCCAAAGGAGCCCGTAATACTATTATTAGCTAGTAGTCCCTGCCCCTTCCAAAAGACTTTTACTCCACTAACTGGATTACCACCCAATGTAACTATGGCTTGAATTGTAACAGCTGAATTGACGGTTGATGATGTTTTATTACTTACTAATACCAAACTGCCTTTATAGGATATGGCCTGCAGTTGCAAAGTCGAAGAAGTGAAGCCTACCGATGCAATCGTCACCGATGTAATGCTGGTAGATGAGTTAGTTGTGCCGTATACGATTGTTTCACTTTTTTCGGCTTGAATTTGAACAGTAGTGGGCAGGCTGACAGCGGTCGTATTGCTTGAAGAAATTTCTATTTGAACGGGTTCGTCGAGTACTGCCGGAGGACCTGAAGAAGAAATGATCTGCGTAATAATCGGAAATTGCATTCCAACTAGGGGTTTAATAGTTGATACAAAGAAGTTTGAGGGCCTTAATTGAGAAATCTGTACTTGCATGCTGCCTGATGGTATACCTGGACCCGATGCAGATAAAGAGAAAGAGCCCGGAGTTACTCCTGTAACTTTAAATTCGGCGGTGTAGTTTTTATTTAGAAGCGTCGATGTAGCATCGACTTCAGCTACTTTTGTGTTAGAAGAAGATAAAGTCACTACAGTATTCTGTTGTACAGGAGCTGGCCCACCCCCGCCTGAAATATAAAGGCACCCGGTAACTTCCCCCCCTGCAGGGACTGGTGGAACCACTATCTGCATAGAGCTTGGTATTGGTTCATATACAGAACATGGGCATTGAGTCCCGATAAAGCCTGAGGCAACTACGCTTACTTGAACACTGCCTGGCTCCACGGGGATAACAGGGATGTAGACTATCGACTGATTTGCTAAAATCGTTGCTGTCGCGGGTACAGCAAGAATCGCATTGTTCGTTGAAAATAGGTTAATGACCTTTGAGACGTTGGACCAGGTTGGATACCCACTTGCATTGACTAATTGCACCATAAGACCGGTATAGTTTATTCCGTCAGCTGGAAAATAATTTGCCAAGGAGTAGATCTTGAGCGTCACACTCTTGTTTTTAAACTTTGGAGGTCCGACCGCACGGACAACGTTTACAACGATGTTAGTAGAAGATATATTTTCTGCTGAAGCATAAATAGTAGCTGACCCCGTAATGTTCGAAGAAGTTATTGTCGCCAACGCATACCATTGTTCAATACCTATGACAACACGGCTTTGAACAGAAATTATGGATGTATTCGTAGAATAAAGGCTGATGTTAAGTTTGAAAGGTAGTTTTGCAGGTTCAAGATTTTGGTCCGTTACCATAACAGGGATATAGACTGATTCATTTGTACAAATATCAGTAGGGGACCAAATATCAATTTGTTGCGGTTTAGGACCGGAGACCGTAAAAGTTTGAGTGTCAGACTGAAGGTTGGATGAGGAGGCTGTAATTGAAGTACTTCCAACAAAGCCTGTAGTTTTGATCTTAGCCATAGCAGAAAAATTCCCCTTTGAAACTGTAATTGTTCTAGGGATTAGATCTGCTATCTGAAGATTAGATGAAGACAAAGTTACATTAATATTAGTTCTAGCTTTAGCAGGCTGGTTATATGCGTCAACAATTGTGACGACAACATCTGACTCTGATCCCACCAAAGGTGCTACCGTGTTTGGAAGCAGGGTGATCTTCAGGGATATCGGAGTGCCTGCCGGAGGTGCCACTGAAATTGTGGCCGTGCCAGATTGAAAACCAGACGACGAAACTGAAACCTGAACGGATTTCCCTACCAAAATGGTGCTCGAACCATACACGATAGTGTAGTAGCTTCCAATCCCCATTGTTATGTTACTGGGGACTTTCAATATACTATTATCTGAACTAGAAGTAGTTACGTTAATATTTTTTTGTAGGGCTCTAGGGTTGCCGGAGCTATCCACAACCGAAACGTAGAAAGCTGGATGTTGTAGGCCATCAGAAGGGACAGAAGCTAAAGCCGGAGTGATTAGAAGACTGAGTTGAACGGACGATGATGCATAGGATGCTCCAAGCATCGGTGCCAACATAAGAAATAAGATAATACAAACGACCGCTTTTTTATCCAAATCTGGCCCACATATTATTTTTCACATCTTTGTTTTTAAAGTTTTTGGAAGAAAGTTTGACCGTCATTAAAATTAAGGAGGTTCAAGATTAAAGTAGGGCATTTTTATATATTCTGATAGAAAAATAATCAGATTTCAACGTTAAGTTTAAATTAATATGGTTCATATTAAATGACGATGAAGAAAGGGAAGGTTAGTACGGTGAAGAAAGAGAAGGTTGGCTTAACCTTTGCCGGGCTGTCGTACACCTATTTTGGATGGTTTGGAAGGGGAATGTTTCCATACTTTCAAGGCATCGCTAAAACTTTGGAGTCCGCAAACGTGCGTATACATCCTGAAACATATTTAGCTATGTCTGGATTGACATTTTTTATTTCTCTGCCAATCTTTACCGTTACCGCTGTCGTGGGCTTTTTTCTGATAAGCCCCCTTTTGCTATCTTTGATCGCGGTTCCATTCATCATTTTAGTTATCTTTCTGTTTTATCCGAGGTTTGCAGCAACGGATCGTGCTTCAAACCTAGACACTGAAGTTCCATTCGCAGCAGCCTACGTTAGTGTTCTGGCATCAGGTGGCATTTCCCCATTTAAGGCCTTCGAAAAACTCAAGGATGTCGATTTCCTTCCCCAGCTGAGCATGGCAGCAAAAATTGTTTACATAGATACTCGAGCTCGAGGAATTGATCCCGTTACCGCGTTAGAAGAAAGCGCCAAACACGTGCCGAGCAACGATTATAAGGAATTTGTATTAGGTTATGCTTCAACTCTGAGGGTTGGTGGGGATACTGAGCACTATCTTCTTCGAAGAACTGAAATGATGTTTGAGAACAGGAAGGCAAAGATGAAGGTGATTGGGGAGCGTATGGCGCTTCTCATGGAGACGTACATCACCGTTGCAATACTTCTCGCTTTAACTTTATACGTCATGTATATCGTCACCAAAATTATGCCGATCGGTTCTGCAACACTTTTTTCCGCAGGAAGTTTCGTTATGTTCGCCTACATAATGTTACCAGTTGTTTCTATAGTATTTTTATACCTTATTGATGTTTCTGCGCCAAAATACCCGGTTTCAGATTACAGAGCGTACAAGTGGTTCGGCGCTACAATTCCTTTTACACTCTTACTCGCTTATCCAATGGTGATTGCATTCTTTGCAGACGTACCTCTCGGTCCATTAAAGATCTTCAACGACCTAATTGTTGGCATTAATAAGGCCTTAGGGTTAGATGCTGGATTCGAAGGGGGCGTAGGAATATGTATCACCTTAATGGTGCTTTTCCTTCCAGGGATGATCGCTGATACGTATTACTCAAGACAGACCAGGGCAGCTGGATCAGGTATCACCAATTTTCTTAGAGATTTGGTCGAAATTCGTAAGACTGGGATTAGCCCTGAAAAATGTATGTTCTACCTGTCATCGAGAAATTATGGAAGTTTCTCAAAGATTCTGAAGGTTATGTCGAATCAAATCAACTGGGGAATATCTTTTAGAAAGGTAATGAGCAATCTAAGGGAACAGCTACATGGTTGGTTAAACATGATGTCAATGTTCCTTCTAATCGATTCGATTGATGTTGGAGGAGGTACTCCGGAAACACTCGAAAGCCTCGCTTCCTTTAGCGAGTCAATAAACGCCATTGAAAGGGAAAAGAAGCAAAATATCAAGCCCCTACTGCTGCTGCCATATCTTGGAGGGGTAATTTTGTTGGTGTGTACGATAACGATAATCTTTTTTGCGAGGAGTGTCTTCACAATGTATTCAGAAAGTTTCAATTTCTCTGACTTTGTAAGACTTTTTGTTCCACCTATAATATTCAACACCGTATTTATGGGCCTGATTGCGGGAAAGGTTTCTGGCGAGAGGGTTAGCGCAGGTTTTCTTCATTCATTCGTACTTGCCTCAATCGCACTTCTGACGCTGTATATCGCGCCAATACTCATGGGGTCATTCCAAATAGCCCCTGCATCCTCAATAATCATGAGATTATTCCAAATGATCGGTTTACACTAGATAAGGTTTAAGTATAATTTGAATGCATAGAAAAAGACATGGGATAAGCCTAGTTGTTTCAACCGTGATCATATTTTCTGCTTTAATCATGATACTGGTTGGTGTGCTAACCTATGCAAATAGCATATTCCAGATGCAAGCGGACCAATCAGAATTCTCGCAGGCTTAAGATTCAACATATAACCTCGCCGAAATTGTTGAAGATGTCGAAATGAAACCAGGAGCTCAGGCATATAAGATATAATCCAAGAAGTGGTGGTCCTGACTTCGTTAGTAATGTTGGGACATTCCTTCTTAGTGTAAATGGCACTGTGACACACCTCCATTGTAATGGCACACTGATAAACGGTGCACTTATATATGGTACTGTTAACGCATTCAAGAGCATCTATTATTTTGGAATTTTAAAAGCTCATTCAAATGATAATCTGTCTTGTTATAGCTGTAAATAACAAACACATATGTCACTCGAAATGCAAATAACTATACGATAAAGAAGAAGAAATGAAAATGGAAGTCGCTACTTACCTTCTTTTACACTGTCATCCTTCTTTTCTTCTGCAGGAAAATCCTTAACGTTTTCACTTTTATCCATTATTTTGGCTGTTTCTGCTTTGTGCCCCTTTTTATTTTCTAACTTTGCTTCTTTTAACAGTAGAAGGGCTAATATTATAACAACGATGACAATTGTGACTACGATGACGTAGACAATGGTGTAGTCAGGCACGTAGTTCGCATTAAATACGAGGTTCTGCATGTCTCCTGACATTATAGTGAAAGTTAACGGATTTGAGGTATAGGTCGATCCGCAAGAGCAGGACCAATCTTTGAAATCGTACTTTGCGCCAAGAGCGCCTAAGAAGCCGTCAAGGGGTACACTAGATGGTGCAGTTAGCGTGACCGTAGTATTCTCTCTGTACACGTTGTTTGGAGCGCTCGGTGAAATATTTATTAATGCGTTTATGTTAGAAAAAACGTTTATCGAATACAAAGATGTATTGTTTGATATTGATGTGTTGACGGGCATTGAAACAGAAGACTGTTCACTTAAAATATCGATGTAGGAAGAATTGATGTAGGAAGAGAAGGCGCTTAAAGACGTTGTCTCATTCATTTTGCTCGGATAACTTGTTCCGTTCAAAGATTGTACCATTGCAAAATTCATCAAGGGAAGCATTAAGAATAAAGCTAGACATAAAACACCGTGCTTCTTGTTCATCTACTACCTCATATTAATGTAGAATGAGCTATTAAAAACTTTTCTTTAAGGTTCAGGATAAAAAGTTAGGCTTACTTAGACTTTACTTTGTAAACATGAAGTTATATAAGATCTCGAGGCAAAAGTTCTATGGGAAGGATTACAAAGTTATTTACCGAGTTTGAACCTCAAACAACAGTCAGTTAGACCTTTTGGAACATCAAGCGAAAGGATTACAAGGCTACGATGTTAACACTTCTACAGCAAAAGCCCCTTGACACACATTACGTTACCTTATACGATTCCGAAGATACATAGTTTATCTGGATGTCGTAGACCCAGTCTGTCATTATGACATTGGTCACTGTAAGGGTGTACGAGTGGCCTGACTGTATTCCTGGAAGAGAAAAGGTTACTATACCATTTGAAGCCGTGTTCGCATTACGTACCCAACTAGAACCGTTTGTATCAGTTATAGTTACGTATACTTTTGCATTTAACACAGGATCAAGTCTTGCATCGACTATCTTAACACTTGCTTGGAGCTTTTTCGGAGAGGTTCCCTGCTGCGAGAGTGTAATATTGTCCACGTGCATGAAAGGCGGTGAAAGGGTTGGCATGTTGTGGTATACAACATACAACGCGAGGTAGTCGAGGTTCACCTGTTCACTTGCGCCGACGGTCACTTTTGTGATATTCACTTGGATTCCGTTGCCGTTCAGGTCAGCAGGCGTCCATTTGTACCATCCTGTGGCATTTGTGTGATATGTTTTTTCATTTATTGTGAGAGGGTTTACTTGAAATGGTTGGGCTGGCAGCCAGCTAACTCCTGAATTTCTGCTTATTGACATATTGACATAGTCATTTCCACTGGACTGAAGCCAGAGGTCTGACTGAATATCAACATAGTCTATGATCGATTCTGATGGAATGTTAAAGCCGAATCCGTAATATCTTTCTGTCGGGGCACTCATGTAATTAACTACGATCCAGAATTCGCTGACTTGAATAGTTTCCGTTGCTCCAAGTTGTGTCGCCATTGCGCCTATCTCTAAAGCGTTTACTTCAGCCCACGTCCAAGGTTGTCCTGTATTATTGTTTATTGTCAGTGTCTTGGAATAATTCGTAAAGGCTGTTCTTGAAATAGTAAAGGCAGAGCTTTGATAATTCGTGCTATGAGTTCGCCAAAGAATAACCGCTTGTTCCACAGGGTTCGTATTTGTTGGCACAATAATTGCGCCGATTGCCACCCAGCTTACAGTACTGCTGGTTGTCCACGACATCGTTTGTGAAGTTCCGCCCGTGACATTTTTTTCACTCTCACGACCTTTAAGGTTGGAACTGGTTTGTGTCCATCTATTGGTTTGTCCAGAGCCTGTTACCGTATAAGACGCTGTTTGGTAGGACATCATGCTGGCATAGAAAATCTTGCTGTATGTGCCTGTTGGAGTTACAGTCACCGATTGGGTTGTTCCAGAATTTTGGTTTATTCCGGTTGATTGTATTGGGTTGGTTTGGTTAACATTAAAATATGATACTGAACCGCCGACCGCAAGTGTCGAAGCTGAGAATGTTACATTGATAGTATTGGAGCCAGATGCGGGATTTGTTAAACTATATAGATAACTTCCAACCTGCGGGTTTGTTGAGTAGACGTCGCTCGCAACTAGGGTTAACGCTACCCCACCATACTTAATGCTTGAGACGGTTGCAGGTGTCCCCGAGATGTTGTATGTTCCAATACTTACAAGAAG
The DNA here is from genome assembly GCA_050011875.1 of Nitrososphaeria archaeon. GTDB lineage: Archaea > Thermoproteota > Nitrososphaeria > JACIWG01 > JACIWG01 > JBEKIG01. The sequence goes on along the minus strand of JBEKIG010000022.1, from coordinate 11,951 downwards.
TAGACGGTTACTACCCGTTCCAACTGTATGAGTCCAAGACATTGACCTAGCTGGTAAAAGTGTCACAGTTATCGTATTGTAATCCATAGTAACTCCTGAATCAGTATACGTTGCTTTATTGATTCTGCTAGCATCAGAAGCATAATCTTCAAGTTCTGCACTTACAGCTTGATTAGAACTACTTCCACTTTGTTTTACTACTTCTCTTTGATTTTCACTATTTGCAGCAGCAATAGTAATAGCTGTAGCTGAATTAGATGCACTAATACCAGTAAAAGCAGATACTACTAATCTTCCTGTGCTTTTTGCAGCCATAGTAGCTGCAGATTCTGTACTTCCAGAACTTATTGAGGTACCGCCACTCGTGCCAGTATTTGCCCAGTATGGTGAAGATGTTGATACTCCAGTGTAATCTACTACAGTCCAAGCATGATAAGCACCAAGTGATGATAATCTGAGTCTTGGAGTTACACTGCCCAAACTAGTTGTAGCAACATAGTAATAAAGATAATTTCCTATTCCGTCACCAGTATTACTAGTTAGACTACTCATAGAGTTCCCATAGCCAAGAGTAATACTAGAAACAGTTACAGAAGTACCAACGATAGCGACGTCTGCAAGGACAAAATCACCTGCATTAATAGTGATTGCAGAAGCTGTTTCTCCAGTACCAGTTCCATAGTCTGTAGTTCCTGTACTGAATGCAATAGCAGATGTCGTTGCAGAAGATGCAGCATCAAAAGTTACATTATTATATACTAATGTTGTTCCAGACTCCTTCGCTCTCATATATATAGTGACGTTATTTATCGTTGCCGTCTGAGTTGAATTCTGAAGATTTTCAGTCTCTTTAGCCGATGTGTTACCTGTTATTTGGACACCAGTAAGGTCGCTCTGGTCTGAGGTACTACCGAAATGGCTACTTCCGCTGCCGAAGGTGGCCCACTGCTGATATGTCCCAGCGGCATTAGGGCGCAGTATCAATGTGGAACTGGCTGTGGTTGCATATGCATAGGAATTGGTATTGTTTTGTAATGCATTTGCTGCATTCGACCATGTGCCGACAAAAAGTGAAGCGCCCCTCTTGACCGCCGTAGCTTGTGTTACGCTTCTCAGAGGCTCATATACATAATTCGGCTGATACAGTACAACGATTGGAATGAAGTCCAAGTATACAGTAGCGGAGGAGCCGACTGTAATCTTAGTGAGCTTAAAGTAAAAATTAGTGTTCTGAAGTTGTGTGACATTCCAACCCAATGGTGAAGTGCTATTCAGCTTAATCCAGAGCGGGTAGTTTCCTAACGGCGTTGGCTCTGGAGTCGCAGGGTAGGTGGGTGGATACACATTCACAGACCATGGAAACTTAGTACCACTATCGTTGCTGATTGCAACTGAAATATAGTTGTTATCTAGAGTCCCTGGAGTCCAAGAATCAAGTCTAAGCCATACATTCGTGATCGTCATATTAGATGGTATCATGTTAAAATTGTAACCGCTGAATGTTGCTTGCGATCCACTCGTAGAGGCAGATGCACAAAGAACTATTGGTTGTTCATTATCAATCTTGGCATTGTTCACTCCCGTCCACCCATTGATATTATTGGCAGTAGCAGGACCTATTACTCCTATTACAGGTACAAACAAAACATCATCTATATTAAAACTGATTACACCCACATTGGAATTTTCTGTGACACCTTTTGTCACATTCTGTTTGAATAAAGAAGAAGTTGAAGCTGTGAACTCTGCTATGCCATTGGCGTTGGTTTGCATTATTTCTGGCACTTGATCTGTGCTGGTGACATTTGGGCCCGCCCAATGCCCATATACAGTGGCACCTTGAATGGGCTTATTGAGGGATGAAACAACTGTCACATCCGCCTTTGTGCTACTAGGACCTGTGGTAAGTTTGATGGACTTTACGATAGCTTCGTTAACTGGAACAGCCAAGCTCGACGTCAGGCAGACCAATACACCACGGTCATCGTATGCAGCTAGTTGGAAAGCATCTATCGTGTTATCAATTCCAGCAGTTATGTTATATAGACCGTTACCGAGGTATCTGAACGTAGCAGTCGACATGTTGAGGGTCTGGTAGACTTGCTGGGCACCTACATAGTGGGCGTTGATTTCAAGCGTTTCGTTTGTCAAACTTGTTACAGGACTACCATCCTCTTTAACAAAGGTCATGTTGAATGTGAGTTCGTTGGGTGTAACTATGACAGAATCAGGTGACCTTTGAACTTGGGCGGAGGCTTCAACTGTCTCTGTATCGTTCCAACCCGAAAATCCTAGGGTGGTCAGGTTTAGTCCAACATTAGCGGTAATAGAAGAGTTTCCTTCATCAGGAGTGTCCCAGTTAAGCTCGATGACAGGATCGGAAACACTCAATCTGACACCGAAGCCCACGTATTCATTCAAGATATTCTCCCTCCAGTTTGCCAGAGAGATTTCAGCATTCAATAGCGCCTCTGTCATATTTCCTGTAGCCTTATAGGTCATTGTAGCGTTTGAGAGAGCTCCACCCAGAGCATCCGGAAAATCTGTACTGATCTTCTGAGTTACCTCCCTAAAGCTTGGCTCCAGATACTCTGTTCTAGATAGTATAGCTGTATTCAAGATGGTGGAGATTAGTATTAGGGCCAATACTAGCACCACAGCGGTCAGAATGAGAAACTGCCCCTTTCTAGCCTTTCTGCCCTTCATAACTACCCACTCGTTGCTAGCGTTATCTGTAGAATGACCGTCTCAGATGTGAGTCCAACGCCTATAGACAATCTATTAGCGATCGTCTGATAAATTCCTTGAAGGTCCGCAGATGTGGGCGCATAAAAATAGTTGGAAGGACTGCCTGCGATAGCGGTGAGAAGTCCTGGATCGATTTCAACACCCAAACCGATCGTGAACATAGTCACGTTCATATTGTGGAGTATCGTAGCATTTCCCAACGCATCATTTGCACCTCTCACTGAATATGAACTGCCATCACCAGGATATGTCGGATAACCGTCTGTCAGAAGGACCATCACCCACTGGCTCTGATTCTCTGGCCGAACGGGATTATGATTATAGACCTGGATCGCTTTAGCTAATCCATCTGACAAGTAAGTACCTTCAGCTTGAGCGGTCAAGTTGGAAATCGTATTCAGGACTGTTGCCTTGTTCCCAGTAAGATGAGATCGGATATAGCCGCTGTCACCGAACGCAACAATTCCGATGTGATCACCATTTGTGCTAACATTTAAGTCGTTAACAAACCCCTTAGCCGCAAGTCGGGCGTCCTGTTCCTTACTATTCTGTCCAGGGTACAAAGGACAGATCCATCGTCCATCATAGCTGCATGAAGCAGGAGGGGTTTCCGTGATATTTGGTTCCACCCACTTCATACTGCCTGAAATATCGTTGACGAGCACGACATTAAACTTCGTAGGAAGCATTGACAGTTTAGCGTAGGGGCTGGGGAGTGAAATCGAGATCACATATGTGACGTTTGTGGTTACACCGAATTGTAGTCCCCCCATGTTGCCTATCGGAGACGTGTTAAGGATGGTCCCATTCGACAGGAGAACGTTGGCGTTAAAGTATGTTCCTGCTGGAAGAAGGCTCTGTATGAGTTGCTGAAGCTGCGCCTGCCAGTTTCCCGCTGCACTGAGGATGCCCTGTAAGGCTTCAGTGTTATCAAGAGCGTAGATGAGATTATTCGCTGTCTGCTGAAGATTCTCTCCTGAAACCTGAGATGTTGTCGTGCTGTAGAAGGTGGCTGTAAGGATAGCGACTGTCATTATAAAAACCGCCAGCAACGCTTCTATTATCCTGGCCTGAGCCCTTCTATGCCTACTCGACAAGAAATGAGTCATTGTGACACGCTCCAAAAGTGAAAATTCACCTCATACATGTAATCGTCAATACTCACAAATTGGCTTAAGGAGACCGTCTTCAAAACTCCTTGTGGTTCAGGTGAAGGAAAGGTGAAAGCACCGATTATAGGTTGGCCCTCAACCACATAGTCACCTTGAACCGTAAGAGCCTTCGGAGGATTCAATGTACTAGGTGAAGTATATGAGGAATTTGGCACATAAAATTCAGCCAGAGTAACTGTAGTGTACGACTTTGCAGTTATCAGGAGCACAACATCTTTGGGATTCTTAGAAGTGAAGTTTAAAGTTGCAAGCCCGTTAATTCCAGTCGTAGTACTGTTACGCACAATAGCATCACCTGTGTTCCAATCGTCAGTATTGTTCACATAATATCCTTCGACCACAACCGTTGAAACAGGTAGACCATTCAAATCCTTTACCATAACGTTGAAGCTATGGCGGCCTGCAATATAGCTTATTTTGGTGACATTTATAATTAATGCTGGAGATATACTCAGTGAAAAGTTGTAGAGATGTTCTAAGCCCAGAAGCCTCACAGCTTCATTTCCGTTAATTGATCCATTCTTTAGGCACAAAACCTTATCTCTGTCTAAGGTAAATGCTGTAGAATTAACCTTTGCCAATCCGAGCGAATTGACATTGGTTCTATTCCAGTCTACTGGATCACCTGGTGTAAGTATAATTTTGTTAAAGACTTCCCCCGCGACCGTATTTATCTGATCCCCATTAAGAATGTCTATGCCTATAAACGTTGACGAAGTCAAGTTGACAAATGTCAATCCGACTAACAATATCACGACAACAGTCGCAAGAATATATTCATAAATAGCATTCACTTAAATCACCCACCAAACAGCTGAATCGTCAGGGATGGGCTGTCTCCAACAGTCGTCTTCTGACATCTTACAATTAAAGGTTCGCCCGAGGAGACCGTGCTCTGAACCATATTTATCGTAGGGGAGTTCCCAGACCATAATGCGGCTTCCCCTGAAACAGTTGGTTGAGCATTTAGTCTCGCCATAACCTGCCATACACCGCCGGATTCTACAAGCAATACTGAATAGGGGCTATTACTTACAGTTGTCGGAATATTGATTGTCTTCTCTAAAACGAGCGATTCGCTCTTCGAGTTTACAGCCAACACGGTGAGGTCGACAGCCGTCGAAGAGACTTCGGCAGCCACCTCTTCAAGCTGAGAAGATATTACGGCTTGAGTCATCGATGCAACATAGCTGACAGTGGCAGCTGAAATAATCAAAAACATCACCAAAGTGGCTAACGTTCCTATGATATGCACCATGATATTAGAAGACATTAGCTACCACCCACTGTAATCACAATCTCCGCAAAGACTACACGGACGATCGTTCTCTTGGTAAGATCTCCGCCTAGGCCTGTCAGGGTTTTACTCGCACTCTGAGAAGTCGGCCATCCACCCGTCGTTGTAAATGTAATCTGTTTGTTCATGCCAAACACGGGAAGCTGATAGGATAGCACCGCACTGTTTCTAGCTGAAATTGTTAAGAGGCTTCCGCCAAACCACTTTCCTCTTGTAAGATTGAGATAGGTTACTTCAACTACATTAAACTCTTCTAAGCCAGTGCCATTATAGAATGTGGAGATTCCAAGATAGTTGATTCTCACCCTTGCATAGTCTAGAGATACCCACGCACCTTGAGACTGATTGACCGTGACCCTACCGATTGATTGAGAAGCATCTGTCAAGAGAATTGAGCTGTTGCCGACCAGATTGCTGTTCACTGTGGCTACATTAGAGCCCCCTTTGATTCGAAATACAGCAATAGACGCATTTTTTGCTGCTAAAGGTGTGTAGTTGGGTCCATTTTGTTGGGAGATAGCAAGAGTGATATTATTTCCGGTTTTATCGAAGCTCGGTCCAGAAGTTCTGAAGTTATATTGAATAAAGGCGCTGGAATCAGGTGTATAAATCAGGCCTCCAATCATATTTTCAAAGGACAGCGTAATCCCCTGATCTTGACTGAATTCATTTGACGCATTCTGTATTCCGATAACATAGGTGGCATAACCGAAGGCTAATATAACCGAGATAAGTATAACGGCGATCAATATAGCTGTACTAACAACTTCAGAAATACCAAACCTCTTTCTTCTTTTCAAATCTATCAATCCATCTTTGAAGGAAACCTGAGCAAACGTATATTATAGATCTATTTATATTTTATTATGGGTAAGATATTTTCACAATAAATCATAAAGAGATTTGTGAAATTTTTCAGAAAGGTTTAAATAAACTTAATATAAGAATATCTTTCATGTACCTCAAAAAGAGGAAAGGTATTAGTCCGGTAATTGCAACAGTTATTTTGATCGCTGTCGCGGTCGCTATTGCGATTGCGGTAGCATTCTGGGCAGCAGGATTAGTAGGGACGTTCACAAAGTACGAAAAAATAGATGTAGTCAGCGCGTACTCGACTAATGATCAGACGGTTGTTCTTCAACTCAAGAACGCGGGCTCATCTTCCGCCACTATAGTCGCTATATTCGTAAACGGTGAACCGTTATCAGCTTGGACTGGACCAGCTGGTACCATTAGTTGGTCAACAATAGCTACTGGTGCTACTACAACTGCTATAGCTAATCCAGAGATAACACCATTATCCTTGCCAGTAGGCGCAAGCGTAATAATGACAATTACTTTTAGTACTACTGCAGGAATGGGTCTAGTTTCAGGAAATACCTACGCTATAACCGTTCACTCAGCAGCTGGCAATGACTATCCTGCATCAGTCGTAGCACCATAGACTACCTCCCCTTTCTTTTTTTCTTTTAAGTTTACCGGGACAAGAACTAATGCTAACTTTTTCTTTGAACATAGATTAATCGGTACCTCGACTCTCTACTATCTGTCTGAGTTTGGTTATCCAATTTGTAAATTTAAGTTAAAGGAACATCTTAAAGACCGTTAAAGAACTCTATAACCTATAAATTTGAGACTGCAAAGATATTTAGATTCGGTTTCGCCTCCAAAATTACATATTAATAATGGCCCCCTATAGAAAATTATGGTGAACAGTTTACTCCCTAATAGATATATTATTGATGGTCCCCTATAGAAGTGAACTGCATAGAAATAGAAAATTTGTTTATATGATGTCGTACCAGAGAGTTTGTGCCAATAAGTGCCTTTTCCTGAGGCTTTTCCCAAAGCCCCCCAAATACGATATGCTACCGGATAGATTACAAACCGTCAACGATCATCAACGATCATCAACGGTCATCAACGATCATCAACGTCCGTCAACACGCATCAATTTATCGACAGCAATCAACAGCAGCTGTCAGCGACCCTCAGCAGCCTCCAACTTACGGACAAAGGCCTGCAAATGTTGCGTCAAGGAAAACGTCTTAACGTTTGACAGATGCCCCGGATAAGTCTGCTGGAAAATAATGAGATAAAAACCGGACGCTGTTTTTGGCGTTAAAAAATCAAAATTTAACGGAAAACTTGACGCACAGCTTAACAAAAAACTTAACATCAAACTTAACACCAACTTAACAGACTTGACAGCCTAATTATCCTTAATCGATACTTACCTTAACAAATCTCAGGGTTGGACCGGGGATTATGTAAACCTGTTTTCAATCAGGGAGGTCAGATACTGGAAAAGTTATATAGATGTTCAAGTGTTGACTAAATTTTGGTAACAAAAGTAAACTACTCATGTCTAAAAACCGATGGCTTTCCATAGGTTGATGATATATGGCTCACAGAGGCTTCCTTGCAACTAAACAGTTGGAGTCTGCCGAAACTCCGAAAATTCCAAAGGCTGGATTCATCGTTATCGCTCTGATTCTGATTTTGATTGTCTACTTTGATACACTGCCTCCTTCTTCTTATTCAACATCTACAATAACGGAGACCACTATTACAATAAGTTATCCAAATAGTTGGTCGGATGTAGTTAATACAATTTCTAGCTGCCAAAGTATCGTAATAGAGTCCTTCAATACAGGTCAAAATGCTTTGATGCAAAGAAATGATTCTCTGTGCGGGCAGGTCATCAGTTATCTCCAAGATTCAAACGTTACGAAAATGACGTCTAAGATAGCAGTTGTCGATGGCAAAACGCGGACGGCTCTCGCCGCATATGAGCATGACCTAACCCTATCCTTTGAGCTAGGCAACGGCTCCTCAATCAAACTTGATCTCGTCGGAAATACAATTTGGTATGAGGACGAATTCAGCGTCTATAAGGTCAGTGTCAATAATAGCATGTACGGTCTCGTTAAAAATTTTTTATTAGCTCATTCAAACTCACCTTCCCAAATTGTAGTTAGTCAACATGGAGTTGAGCTCCTTGCAACTTTAAGCAGCCTTAACATCAGATCGGGAGATGACTTAACGATTAACGCAACACTCGAAAATATCAACGATACCAATGGAATAACCTTTTCGAGTATGGGAGACTATATAGAAGTGAATGTACGTGACTCACATAGCCTCGTGTATGACACCTTTGCATACTTTACATATCCATACGGATCAAACGGTAATAATAGTATTCTGGAGCCCGGACAAAAAACAAGTAGTATAATTAGATGGGATACATCCCAAAATGTATCCAACGGTAATGAACCGCCTTCCACTGGCAAGTACTTTATTCAGATTTCCGCTACATTCACGGATTTAGGCTCAGGTTCAAGTTTAACCCTGGAGACAGGTTACGTCGACATAAGTCTGTCTTCAACTGGTTAATGTCATAGTTGAACAAAAAAACATGTTGAGCCAAAAACTTTTAAGGAAATTTATTCCGGCTCAATCAAAAAAAATCGGAAATGCTAACTCCAAATATTCTGCTTGCTGGCTCAGAGTGATCACTTATTTTTTTTGCTCAATCAGTTTTAATTTTTGGAAAGCTGTCCGATAGGGAACTAGAGCTTCTGATTCTGGCTTCATTTAGGATATAACCAAACTGGTTATATAACCAAACTGGTTATGTGTCCCTTACGTTTACCAAACTGGTAAATGGCACGTCGACGCCGTGCCAGACTCGTTTCATCATAAAAAAATCGCATGTTTTTGCACTATTTTTTTTAGGCAAATTTGGCCTTGAAACGACCTTAAAAACTGTTACCAATTCGAGAAATAGTTCACCCAGTGATATAAAAGTATCCTAAAATCCCCTTTTGTTCCACTTAGCTCAGGATGTAAATTTCATAAACGCCATCAAGTAAATTAACAGCGTAATACCTAGTACAGAGATAATACAAAAAAGTAGATAGGTTCATTTTTTAAGCATTATCATTCCTCATCCATCGTGAATCCCTTTCTAAGAGCTAAAGTTAAAAGACTAATGTGGTTACATATCTTTACCTTTACGAAAATATTTGAATCTAAACCTTCTGTAATATAATACTTTATTAAATCTGAGAAATAAAAATCGCAATTGACAAGTCTCTTTTTTTATTGCTTTCGATATTTATAGCTCATTATCCTGATAAGGAGGACATAAAACTCAATTTCAAAGGGGGGGCATAGTGTCAAGGTGGGAAAATCTGCAATAACCTAACGTTGGAACTCATGATTCCCAGACACTCCAAAAAGTGCAGTTTTTACATTCATCCCCATAAAGAATCGATGTGACCTTTAACCACAAGCGTTTTAGCCTTGGCAGTAATATGCTTCTCCAAAATCGGAAACAATTTTTCAAGGTAATCTACATGATGTAGACTTACAGTCCCAATTTGAAGCGTTTACTGGCAAAGATCCAATAAAGAATTGAGGCTGGTTCGTTCAATCCACTCACAAACTAACTGAGCAAGACCTCCAATATTTAACGGAACAAAAACAGTAGATCAGATAATAGAATCATACGTACTTAGATCTGCTCGAACACTCCACGTGAAAATTCAAGGAACAAGAATGCTTTGCTTGCATATACCTATTATTTAACAAACTTTACCAAATTGGTTAAGTTAATAATTGAACAAAAAAACATGTTGAGCCAGTGCGTTTTAAGACTCATGCAGAACGCATTTAAGTTGAGCCAACAGGAAATAGTTATCGATAGCATTTTGTTTTAAAACGTGTTGAGCCAAACCAAATTTAGATGTTTGTCTTTAGCTCAATCAATTTTAAAAGCACTTAACCGATTCGGTAATGATCCTTAACCAAATCAGTTAATTTTTTATTAACCAAATTGCGCCAAAAGTTGCAGGCAAGATAAACGATCTTTACTCGACGTACAAGGGCAGGGTGATTGCTAAGGGAAAGCTGACAGATAAGGAGACACAGCCTCTGATTTTAGCGGCGATATTGAGCAAAAGGCTGCGCTTATCAATACGCTTAAATTTGTTAATTCCTAAACTTTTTTGGTGAAAAAATGGATAGCAAGACACCTTTTAAGGTACCTAAAAACGATGTTAATAAAGTCCATAAGAACATTGCAGTCGAATTTCTCAATTTAGTTGGTTTAGGAAGACCAAAGGACGGGCTGCGTTTTTTTACCCCTGAATGTAAGACCCACAATCCCTACATTCCCGGTACCATGGAAACGATAATCGACGCAATAATCGCCGTTCAAAAACAAGGAGCGGAAGGAATTTCAAAAGGGTCGAAAGCTGACTTTAAGCTCAACATCAGGCAGGTCCTTGCTGACGGAGACATGGTTGCAGTGCATACTCAACTCTCCAGCTCCAGACCAAATGACGGAGGGTTAAGGCAAGTCCATCTATTCCGTTTCAGTAAAGACAAGATTGCAGAATATTGGGATATCACCCAACAAGTGCCAGAAAACACACCTAACGCAACTGGAGCATTTTCTTAAAGGATTTTCCGACCCATAACGAGGTCGGAATCCCTGACCTCCTTCTTCACTTCCACCTCCGAGACGTCGGCGGGGGAAAACTCGATTACAATCTTGTTGAGCATGGGCAGGGGCTTCACGCTCTTGATTCTTTTAAGATTTACCAGTTTCCTTTGGAAGATCGGCATATATACGATGCAGTCCACGGAGTTCACGGTGAACGAAACTCTCCCGCTTGCTATCGTCATAGCCTGGGCTTGAACCTCCTCAGCGTCAGGGAGTTCGAGACGACAGTTAGCATGGAGAATAATCACCTTAAGACTTAACAGAACATTTATTTTTCCTAAAACAAAGCGCACAACTTTTAGGATTTACGGCCATTGGCATGTCGTCAAATCACTTTAGTACTATCGTATTCGCATGCTTTAATGTATTCCTTACATTCAATGCATTTGTCATTGTTTATTTCTATCTCTACAATCAATTGCATCAGTTTTAAAGATAACTTCTTATTTTCGGTTCCAGCATTTGTCTTGGTGCTGCGCCGATAATCGTGTCTACAAGTTTTCCATTTTTGAACACTAACAGTGTTGGGATACTCATTATTTCATACTGTGTACTAACTTCTTGATTATTGTCCACGTTCAGCTTTCCAAATAAGATTTTCCCTGCATAATCTCGCGCCAGTTCCTTTATAACAGGGGCAACCATTTGACATGGACCACACCAAGGCGCCCAACAATCAACCACTACCAGCGAATGATTCTGAATCATTTCTTTAAACGTTGCATCAGTCATCTCAACAGGTTCATTCAAGGATGTTCCTTGTTTTTCAGAAGCCAACCTTTTCATCTTCTCTCGCAATTTTGCTTGTTTGATTCTTTCTAATTCTTTGTTTTCGTCATTTTCCATCTAGATACCCACTGTGCTTATAAGTAAAAAGTGTCTATAATATGTTTTATTTTTTGGTCGATGATATATTTTAATGTGAGATAGGAGATGCATCACCCAACAATCTTACTATAACTAAGAATGAAAATCGTGAGTTAAGTTAGCTTTCTCTTGAAATAGGACTAATCTAAGTGGATTAAACAATCAGAACATAATAGTTTCACCAAAAAGGAAAAAATCCTTATCGAATAGGCTCTGCTAATAGGAGAGTGCCAATCCAGCGACATACGTATTAGAGACCCAGACAGCGACATGTGAGATATGAGGAGGGTTGCGAGGAAAGGCAAATTCTCAGGTTTAATTCTTAATTTTGGTGGGAAAATATTTTATTTTT
>JBEKIG010000021.1:0-26085 GCA_050011875.1 Nitrososphaeria archaeon | reverse complement strand
TGAACAAAGGGGAAGCTAACTGGACTGATAGAGGTCTTAATCTCAGGGTCGCAAAAGAAAATCTTCACATGTACCTAAAACCCCTAAAACCAGAAAAGTAGCTGAGCTCTACTCTAATTAGCGAACGGGACGTAAGGCTTTAACTGGACAAAGGTGACTTTATGGGTAGCATATGGTCCGGAGCTTTCCTTGGTTTCGTCATAACACTGATTATGGGCTGGCTGTTTCCGGGAATTGGACACGTAATAGGTGGGTTCATCGGTGGATTTGCAGCTGGTGTCATAGTTCACGAAGGCATAGGAGGAGGAGCAATATCAGGTTTCCTCGCCGGAATATTCGGCGGCATCATCATTGCAATACTCGCAATCCTCGGTCTTGTAGTGCTTGGGGGAGTCACGAGTGGAATCATGGGCGGACTTTTAGGCGGCTTGGCTGGGCTGGCAGTTGGAATCATAGCAATTATACTTGCCATATTCGGAGCGATCGCAGCAACAATCGGCGGACTCATAGGCGGATTGATCTCAGGATCATCAAATTGATTTCGACATAGTTGTCAGTGAGCTGTGCGAGTGGGACTTTTCGGATTCTGAATGGAGGAGCAGTTTTAATTTTGGTTAGATGGGGCTTATCCGCTAAATTATATAATATAAAATATATAATTCATATACTGGTATTTTCTTCATAATACTTTTTCCTAGCATTATTTTGTTCATCTGCGAAGTTAGCGTTCGTAAGAGAAAACCTATCATAGATTTAAGAACAAAATCTTGGCTCATCGACGGAGAACAAATGGTAATATTCGTGATCTAAAATGATGTTGGCGTCTCAAGAGTTTTAAGTTATGAAATTAAGAGAATAGATTCTGATTACTTTTCTGAATAACGATGGATTAAACCCTCATAAATTTATTATATCAAACTTGGCTTTTCCATGAATATATGGACGTTCTTTCATCAAAATTACAAAGAGATAAAATTGAAATAATAGTCCCTTGTAATGATTCTGATTTAATGAAAAATTATATAACAGATCACGATAACCAAGTTGTGATGGCAATGGCTATGCCTGATGATATAAAGAATATACTTGGCCCGAACGAAAAGGTTGAGCTCTATATTAAGGAGAAAATCTACCATCCTCAGATGAACATCGACTCCTTAATTATTACGGACCAACGGATAATTATGCGACACCCCCACGCGCTCGGATTGAAGAAGGACTACACCGATTACAGTTACTCAGAAATCGCAAGTGTACAATTGGACAAGGGAATAATGAGATCAACAATCAAACTTACGCTCAAGCACGATGCAAAACCACTAGAGTTGGGCAAGTTACCAAACTCTCTTGCAGAAAAGGGGTATGGCATCATCAGAGAGAATGTGGGCAGATTCCAAGCACCTTTTTCAACCGGATATGCCAACGTTCCCGACGCTCCTAAGGCTCCTAAATAATCGCTTCAGCGGCCACGGCAAGAGCCCCTCAGTTGAGCCTTGTCCGAAGTGTATTGCAACTATTCGCCAGCACACGCGCACTTTAAATGTAGCGTAATCCGAGTTGCGTGTTTCCCCATATCGGCGTGCGCGTAAAAATAATATATGGAGTTGCAGCGTACAATTGCTTACATCCGCGTGGCTAAGGTGAGCAAAATCTTGGACTTTCTCAGATTAAGTTCCTTGACGGATCGCGAGTAGGTAAATTCACATGGAGAACAATTAAGATTTAATATATTGTCAACAATGAGAATTCTCTAAATTTTAATGATGGCTCGAGATTTAACCTAAATCATGGTAACTCATGATAAATCCTTTTATTTAATGGTAGGATATGATGAACTAGAAAGTGATAGTATATACATAACATCGCCATGTGCACGAGTGGAAGTTACGTTGAAGAACGTCCCCATTTCTGTCTGTTCTGCCTGAAACAGAGTTCGTGCTAGTGTGTAATTGCCGTTGCTTCTGCTAAGGCAGTCGTAATGGAATCCTATCTCCCACCTCTGTTTTCAAGCGATTTTTAAATTTATTCACCTGTGCATATTCTCTACATGCTGTAGATACTTACTACATGCATCGTAGCATTTTCGGAAGGTCTTGAAATGAGCTGCTCTCGAGAAACGTGCTTGAGGCTGATAGATGACATGGATCTTTGTTCCCGGAGACTTCATTTGGTTAAGCCGGATCACGAAGGGTTTTTTTAGGCTTTCAGTCATATATTAAAAAAAAAGAAATATCCTTCACTCCATTAACAAAAGGGTTTATTAACCCCAAAGCGTACTCAAAATATATGAGCAAAGAAGAGGAAAGATTCGTGAAGAAGTAGGCAAATTGACAGATAACAAAACGGAACAGCTTAAAGGTAAGATTGAGAAAGCTGAAGGGAAAGCCGAAGAGGAAATAGGGAAAGCAAAAAGAAAGGCCAAAGATTAAGACGCCATTCTTGCACTTTCGCGCAAATCGTAATTTTCCCAGTAACTTTGTATTCCTAAAGCTTTTTCCTCTGTTTAGATACTCATGCTCTGCTCTTACGGCGTATAGTCATAAAGTAAGTTTGCGAAGAAGCCACTTGTGCACACCTACTTGTTATTCACGTTTTTAATCAGATGGGGAATATGGTATGTTCCCCTTGCAGGCGTTTGGCTCAACCTTTTTCATTTCAGGAGAAAAATGTGAAACTTTCCTAAAAGAAATAGGATTTAATATACCAAGACGTTAATATGGAAAGTAATAAGATGCCTGAAGTGGAGCTATTTGGGATCATTTACGTGTAATCGCCGTGATGCATATAGAATTCAGCTGAATTACTCAAAGGTCAGCTTCACCAGCAGACGAGTACCTTCCAAGAGCGTCTCTGACAACGCTTCTCATACTTGCAGATACGAATGGCTGGAACGGAGCCAGATATCTTATGCCCTTCGCCTTTGCAATCGCTTGGCCGTCATTTTCACTCCGATATCCGGTAAGGAACGCTTCAGCGACAAGCTTCATCCCTTCCTCTTTAACCGCGTCTTTCGCGGAATAGTAGAGAAACTCGGCGAGATCCCACGCCGTATCACCATTCTCCACGGCCTGCTCGAGGTCGAAAAGATAGATTTCACCTTTGCACACGATTGCGTTCTCTGCCTTCGTGTCCCCATATACCAAGCCAGCCTTGTGCAACTTGCCCAATATTTGGCCATACTTTTCGATGTATTCCGTCCCCGTGCCTTTCCCATTCGTTATTTCCTCGACGAACTTGGAGAGTGAGACTCCCTTGACATATGCGGTAACCAGAATCCTTTCGTGAAAGGCAATGCCGATTATGTTGTGAGTTTTTATTCCAAGTTTACGTACTCGTTTGACAGCCTCGTACTCTCTCTGGAGTCTTGAAAGTGGGCTCATGTCGAATTTCTTGGCAGTAAAAGCCCACAGGTTGAGCAATCCCCACTTTATGGATTTGAGATCAGGGAAGTGCTTGAGGATATAGTACACGTGCCTTCCATGACCTGAAATTTCGAGCAGCTCGGTGGAAGTGTAGATCTCCCCCTTTTTCTCCACTTTATGGCTATAGGTTTTGCCGAAGCCGGACATCTGAGCGAGCTCTTCGGTTATCTTGTTTGCATCATCAAAAAGAAGCCCTTCCTCAAGGTAAAGCAGCCTCTTCGGCCGGTTGAGTTCAACCAAAGGTTCGACCGTTCCTCCCATCCTTCCAACTTTAGAGAGAGCTCCAGTCTTGACGATTTCGCTTCCCACTCCTCCAGCGGATCCATGAATTGCGTACTGGGCAACGTCTGTACTAGTGGACGAAAACATTGAGATAATCTTGGAAAGTAAGCTTGCACTAGGCATACTGCGGTTGATCCTGACCGATTCATTAGTACTTTCCACTATCCCTTGTGAAGCAAGAGATGCTGCCGCTTCTCGGAACCCACGAACTGTGAACTCCTTGTTCTCTTTCCTTCGAGCACATGTATAGGTGTGATCGTAGCTGTAAATCACATGTGGGTAGACAAGAGCCCTTTTATGCAGCTTATCGAAAAGAAAGTACTCGTAAGGAATGATCAAGTTTGAAGAAAAGTCACCATAGTCTGACTGAATTTCGATCAGCTCTTCAGCTATGACCCTTTTTTTGTATTCGACTTCTACACTTCGCAAGAACTCTGGGTTAACTATGGGTTCATAGATGTTCAAAAGCCTGCCTACGACGAACTCCCCAAGAGAAGATTGCTTTGCATCTTCTCGCAGAGCGGTCTCCTCGACGATGAGCGCTGATGACTGGATGGGCTCTTGGTTTTGTACGTACCTTATGCTCCCATCGAGGTCCTTCGTAACTATGATCATGTCATAACCAGAATCTTCTCTCGCGTAGCCCGCAACCTTAGATCCATACGCACAAATGGAAGATATCTTCTCTTTCCCGACCAAAGATTCGGAAAGTGTGCGGAGTTTAGATTTCTCCCTTGCAGTCAGCCTGCTCTTCAGGGTTCCATCTCCTCTTCTATTCCGAGCATGTCCTAAGTCAGGACGACCCATGATTTAAAAGTAGTTTGAGTGGGAATTTTTTTTAACTACTATTGCAGAATCAAGCTTCTTTATAAGAAAACTAGCAAATTGTAAGTACTCTATTGTGCTATAGGGATCTTCTTGTTTATCTCTAGATTTATGATGAGAAACATTTCTAATCGCAAGAACGGCGCCTGCAAAAAGTTCCATTAAACCTGTTTGTTCGTCAATTTCAGTTAAATTTTTCATGTCATTAAATTTAATCATTGGATTTTTAGCAGAAAAAACTTGGTTCATAAGGGACGTCCCATCTAATTCTTTACCTAAAGTTCTTATGAAATACCTGAGGTTGCAGTAGCATCGCCTATGAGATTCTGATTATTTGAAATTTAAATGATCAAGTTGAGTGTCAATCTGTGAAATCTTAAATAAGACGATTGAATTCATTGTTAGAAAGAATCCTTAATGAAGTTACATTAGGGATTTATCCTGTTTTCTGTCTATTTTTATAACCTTTTTTTCTCTTTCTTAGATCCAATCGAATGTGGTCTGGCCTTGTTATCTGATTCGTCAGTTATTGATCTTCTGCGGGTAGCCCCCAAAACGTGTTAAGGGCTAGTTTGGTTGGCGTAAAACTTGATCCCAAACCAAACAATGTTGAGATCAAATACTCTACCCGCACGAAAACGTTTGAATTAAATAGGTATTTGAAAGTTCAGATATAGTTTACCCTTAGCCAGGCAACAAGTAAATCTTATTTTGGTATTCGAAACCATGTTGAAGAGTTAATGAAAAGTGTTTAGGCCTTCTAGGTCTGAACATTGCTGGAAAAACTACTATCCTAAAAATATTCAGACTTGCTCGTTCATCCTTTGCAAACTTTTTTAAGGCAAAATTGGCTGGGTAGTCAGTAAGGTAGTGTTTTTGGGGCTAAAGCGGGACCTTTCATATTTTGACCTCATGAACATAGTAATTGGTGCAATTGTCGGGAGCGACATCTATATTGTTCCCGGCCTCGTCGCAGGATTGATCGGGCCTTCTGGAATAGTGGTTTGGATTATAGGTGGGGCATTTGCGATGGTTCTGGCGATGGTATTTGGGTACTGTAGCTACTATGTTCCTAATGCGGGAGGCTCGTTCGCCTTCGTATCCGTGGCCTTTGACGATTTCTACGGGTTCATCGCGGGATGGAGCATGTGCATCGCGGAGGTCATCGCGCTTCCTGTCTTTGCGATAGTGTTTACGAACTACCTTCAGTACTTCATTCCTTTGTCTTACTGGGTACAGCTGCTAGTCCGAATTATTTTCATCGTAGTCCTCACCACAATCAATATTGTTGGTGTCAAAGCGGCCGGACGACTCAACGATGTCCTGACTCTCGCAAAGCTTACTCCTCTCCTTCTCATAATCTTCCTTGGTGTTGGGTCGATTCTGTTGAGACCCAGTCTACTTGGAAATTACACCCCACTCGCACCCGTAGGTCTGAACAACTTCGGCGCTGTCTTTGTGTTAATCTTCTGGGCCTATGCCGGATTCGAGCTTGGTAGTCTTCCTTCCAGCGAAGTTGTCGACCCGAAAAAGAACATTCCGAGGGCAATGATCACCGGCATGGCGATAGTGATGTTCTTCTACGTCATGACTAACTTTACAGTCTTCGGAGTAGTCAACTGGGCTCAACTCTCGAAAAGCCCCATACCTCTCATATTGGTCAGTACGGTCCTCCTCGGTATAGTCGGAGCCGTCATCACTGGCTTTGGTGCTCTCGCTTCTGTCTCTGGCACGGACGAGACGGAGGTTATGGAGACGGCACGTTTGATTTATGCCATGTCTAGCGATGGGTTGCTCCCAAAAGCGCTCGGCAAAGTTCACCCTCGTTTTAAGACGCCTTATGTCGCGATAATCTTTGAGGCTGTGATTGCTTTGGCACTCATGCCCTTTTCCGGAATATCAACACTCATATCATTTGCAGTTTTCAATCTCGGGGTCTGCTATCTCCTCGTTTGCCTTGCCCTGTCTGTTTTGAAAAAGAGTGGCGAGCATGGCCTTCGCGGTCAAAACATACTTCCGTGGCTGGGGGTTGGGGTTAGTCTCTACCTGCTCTACTCCACTTCTCTCCTTGACAAGGTTGTTGGGTTGGCAGTAGTCCTGCTGGGGATTCCTATCTACCTCTACTTTTCTAAGAAGACGGACGTTCATGAACTCAATCGCGAGTTCACGTCAGAAGAAGCTGTTCTTTCCAGGAACTTGCAGAGACAGAACAAATTCCTAGCGAACCTCGTAAGGCTACTCGCGGCGGCATACAGGAAGATACGACAAAGGTGGAACCGTCTCGAGTCGCAGTAATTTCCAAAAACAAGTTCACAAAGATGAATATACCTAATATAAAGGTGAACGCGCCCCGGCTTAAGGGCTGGGGAAATAAATCAATTGGGGAGTAATTTTTAAAAGAGCAGTTTTCCGTCTTCTGCATACTTCTTCAAGTCGATGAATAGGGTCGGCCTGAAGGATATCACGTCGATGGGCAGCTTCGCGATTCTGCCTCGAGCTCGCTGAAGAGAATATATCGAAATCCCAGAATTCTCCTATAGTGCCCCTATAAAAGATATGTCACTGTTTCAGAAAAAAGTCGTAAGATTTTCACTTTGCTTTATGATGTTGGCTAACTTTCAGAAACTAGCAAAAGCCACAAAACTTTGGTTAAACCTAATAATATTTTTTCAATGGGTTTCGTGGATCCGTCGCCAACTTTACAGACGACGGAATTACGATACTGTGCCAATCCGTTTCGAGCCTGCGTTCCTCAACTTCATCAAAATTAACTCGGTGTATGTGAAGAGCATATTCCATGGCTTGGTTCTGCGGGTTCTCGAGCTGAAGCATCTGCTTAATGCTTAAGTGTTCAAAGACTCTCCTAATAGGACGCATAGAGTTGCCATGGCATGAGATAGCCACATTGCCAGGATTCTGTCGAAGCCACCTTTCAAGCTGCACAACAAAGGGCAATGTGCGGTTTTCAACCATTTTCATGCTTTCACCTTCAGGAGGTGAAAAATCGTAGCCTCGATGAACTTTTGCAAACCATTCTGGTCTTTCGGCTGCAATCTCGACCTTGCTTTTGCCTTGCAACGTACCATAACAACGTTCTATTAGGCGGTCATCCATGAAAACAGGAATGTTGAGGTGTGGTTTAAGGACAATTTCCAGGGTTCTTTTGGCTCTCAAAAGGTGTGACGTGAATGCATAATCAATCTTTTCTTGTTTCAGCTGTCGAGCAACCTTCTTTGCCTGTAAGAGTCCTTTTGGGGTTAAGTCTGGGTCGCGCCAGCCTGAGAATATTTGGTTGCTGTTATCGGTAGTCTCAGCGTGTCTAAAGACGAACAGATTACAGAACATAACTCATTTTCACCAAAGAATGTCCAGCCCTCAGGAAGACGCAAATTTTCTCAATTCCTTAATTCTATGTATCTCTATAGAGTTGCTAGCGTGTGCCATAGTGGTTCTCATAGCCGCGGTGAACAAGACAGTTTCTTCATCATCAACCAGACGCATTTCATAGAGTTGGTTTGCAACTGCTGATATTCGGTCTTTTTCTTCGCGGTAGTTTATCAGAACTGGGTACACGCCGAATGTGAGTTCAAGTTGTTTTTTAACTTTAATTTCAGGAGTGACAGCAATTATCGGCTGAGCAATTTTGAAGCGAGCTATCATTCGGGCAGTGTAGCCAGACCGCGTCAAAGGGATAACTTTGTGAACGGGCATGCTCTGACATATTCTCTGGATTGCCTTGCTCACCGTATCAGAAATGTTGATGAACGGAGTATCTTCAACGTTGCTCTTGACAGCTTTCTCTGCTTCATTCGCTATCCGAGTCATCATCTCAACGGATTCAACGGGATACTGACCAACCGCTGTTTCGCCAGAAAGCATAACAGCGTCAGACCCGTCTAGTATGGCGTTTGCTACGTCGCTGACTTCAGCCCTGGTTGGATTGGGTTGATGAATCATCGATTCAAGCATCTCTGTTGCGGTGACAACCAGTTTACCCTTCTGATTGCTTAATTTGATGAATGATTTCTGAATCAGAGGCACTCTTTCAGGTTCGATTTCAACCCCCAGGTCGCCCCTTGCAACCATTAATCCACTAGCGGCGTCTAAAATCTCTTCGACGTTTTGAACACCCTCAGTGTTCTCAATCTTGGCGATTATTCCGCCCTCAAAACTATTGGTCTGAGACAAGTTTTTCACGTCTTCTGCATTTCTTGTGAATGAAAGTGCAATGTATTCGACGTCATGTTTTTTTGCAAACCTTATAATCTCTAAGTCCTTCTCGGTGAAGGTTGGAACTGAAAGCTGCTTATTGGGAATGTTAACTCCTTTTCCATCTTCTATGGCACCGCTGTCCAAGGTCAGAAGGCGAAGTTTTCGGTCTTTCTTTTCAACTACTCGTGTTCTAATTTTTCCATTGTCGATGTATACCTCGTCATCAACCTTCATTTTGTCATAGAAATCGTGATTGAAATGGACTTCTTCTCCGTCGAAGCCTACTTCCAAAACGTCTCCTTTGCTGAAGACCTTTCGTTGAGAGGTCTTGATTCTGATTTCTGGGCCTTTGATGTCAATTATTATTGGGATATCCGCAATTTCCCTCACCGCTTCTATAATTGACTGATATTGAGTGAGATTTCCGTAAGCGGTGTTTATCCTTACGCCGTTCATGCCAGCTTGGAACATTTTTTCAATAATCGGCTTTGAAGAGCTAGCGGGACCCAGAGTGCATATGATCTTTGTTTTCTTCAATAAAATATCTCCTCACGCATCTTAACACCACGCATTCCAAGTTAAGGTTAACGGCGATTAATTCAAGCTTGAGCATGGGCCCTTGAGATTCACCCTGTTTTGAGACGCGTGCGGTTTTCTTTATATTATTTGGTGGACAGATGCTGACCTTAGCGGTAGAAATAGATAGACCATAACCACAATTCCAAGATCAGACTTAGCCATAAAATAGTTTTAATATTTAAAGACGGCAACATAATTTTACCTAATGTATTTGACTGCCTTGAATGAGAAGAAAAATGTCAAACAAACCTCGGTCAGGTAATTCCTAAACTCAAAACACAGTAAAAGGGTTTTCGTCTCTAATTTTTTAAGATTACTAGGAAGATTAAAAAATAAGCATTTTAATCAATATCTGCATGAACCTGCTTCCGATAAAATGTTTTATCCCTGTAGGAGGACAAGCAATGAGACTTAGGCCTCTATCCGAAGATGTTGCAAAACCAGTTGTAAGATTTTTGAACAGACCCTTAATTGAGTTTTCGATGGCAACTTTAGCAGAACAGGGCATAAGGGATTTCATTTTTGGGGAAAAAGGTTTTACCAATTATACAAACATCTTTGATCAATATGGTGAGGGAGTAGGGTTTTCAGCAAAATATGGAATTCACCCAAGAGTTCATATTAAGCACCAGACCGACCTTGATGACTTAGGAAATGCCGATTCATATAGATTAAACATCGAATATTATGACGTCAAGGACCCAGTAATCGTTGTACAAAGTGACAACCTCTTTAACATCGACCTAGAAGATTTTGTCAAAAAACATGAAGAGAAGAAGGCACTGGTGACGATCGCACTAGTAAAAGTCGATAATCCTGAAGCATATGGAGTAGTCGAAACTGACGACAATTTGAGGGTCAAGAAGTTTGTAGAGAAACCATCTATTAAAGAAAATAGAAGTAACTTGATCAATGCAGGTATCTATCTCCTATCTCCAGAAGTACGAACTATTGCAAGTAGTGATAGGATCAGAAAGATGGTAGAAGAGAAAAAAAGGTTTGACTTTGGATACGACTTCATACCCTTCCTTGTTGAAAACGACTTTCCAGTTTATGGATATAAACTGGATGTATGGTATGATGTTGGAACGCCAGAGAATTATCTTAAAGCTATGGTCGATGTTCTCCATGGAAAGTTGGACATAAGAGTCACGGAAGAAAGGATTCTTCCAAATAAGAATGTTTGGGTACAAGGATATAGCGACGAATCTCAAATAAGACGGCAACAGATTATCGCAAAACATAAAGAGGGAAAGATTTCAATCGAAGGAGCAGCTCTTATTGGTAGGCACACTACGATAGGCGACTATACTCGGATATCAGACTCCAATATAGATAACTATTCAATAATTGGACAAAATGTAACGATAGAAAGATCTGCGATCATGGACGCTGTTAAAATAGGAGATCATGCTAAAATATCTGATAGCATTGTAGGCAGGAAAACTATTATCGATTCATGCCTTGAGAAGCCGACAGTTATAGAATCCACTTCTGTCATTGGGAACGCGGTACGCATTAAAGAGGGCTGTAAATTGACAGGAACCAAAGTGTGCCCCGATCTAGTCATCCCTCCTGACAGTGTTTACGTTGATAAGTTCTTGCAGGATTACTCTGATGTAGTCCAACTTGTTTCTTAATGAAAAAAAGAATTGATTTCTCCTTGGCAGCTCAATATCTATACTTTTGCCGGTTAAGTGAAAATTATTTCCCATGCATGATGCCTTGCGCCTTGTGTAGTATTGTGAGTTAATAAGCAACATAAAGCTTTCAATTATATGAGGCTTTTTGATTTCAAATAAGGTCGGTCTCTCTTCTTCTGAAGTGACAGAACGCCTTCAAAAGTTTGGTCCGAATGAGATTGCCGAAAAAAAAGCCAGCGCTATATCAAAGTTCCTTATGAATTTTTGGGGCCCTATTCCTTGGATGATTGAGGCAGCAGCTGTCCTTTCGCTTTTAATTCGACATTGGGAAGACTTCGGTGTCATTTTTGCACTGTTAATGGTAAATGCATCGATAAGATTTTGGGAAGAAAACAAGGCTGAAAATGCAATTGAGTTGTTGAAAGAGAGGTTAGCACTCAAGGCGAAAGTATTACGTGACGGCAAATGGACTGGAATTCCTGCTAGGGAACTTGTACCAGATGATGTCATTCGAATCCGTTTGGGGGATATCGTTCCAGCTGATGCTAAATTGATTGATGGTGAATATCTCTTGGTCGATCAGTCTGCATTAACTGGCGAATCTCTTCCCGTAGAGAAACATCTTGAGGGCGTTGTTTACAGCAGTTCTATTGTACGACAGGGAGAAATGGATGCATACGTCGCGGCAACAGGAGTCAGCAGTTTCTTTGGCAAAACCACTAAGCAATCTGTTTGTCCGATCACTTTGTGCCCTTCTTTACTTTTTGGTCAACGGCAGAAACTACAAACATTTTACATTTATGGACCAACTGCTGCTGTCGAAAGGTAAACCATAGCCTCATATCCTGTGGCTTCTTCAGCATCGGATTTTTTCATAAGGAGTTCGAATACAAAATCAGCGATCTAATCCCAAGTATTTCTGCAGAGGAGCATTCTTCATTTTAAAAGATAAAAGATGGTATTGACAATTAGGAGATGGCGTGTGTCATATGCTAACAAAATATGAGCTTGAGAGGTACGATAGACAAATAAGGATATCTGGTTTTGGCAAAGAGGGGCAAGAAAAACTTAAGGAAGCACGCGTTCTTGTAGCTGGGGCCGGAGGCTTAGGTTTTCCAATTTCTGCTTATCTGGCTGCTGCTGGCATTGGGAAAATGAAAATTGTGGATAAAGATGTTGTTGAACTCAGCAATTTGAATCGGCAACTTTTGCATTGGGACAAGGATGTGGGAAGAAGAAAAGTAGAATCAGCCCGTGAAAAGCTGATTCAGATAAATCCCCGCGTGGAAGTGGAGGCTATAGGTGAGGCTATTACCGAAACCAACGTTCTTAATTTAGTAAGCGATGTAGATGCCATAGTAGATGCCATGGATAACTTTCCTACAAGGTTCGCTCTCAATAAAGCTGCACTGAAGAAGGAAATACCATTTTTTCACGGGGCTGTCCGTGGATTTATGGGGCAAGTCACCACTATAGTCCCTGGGGAAACAGCTTGTCTGAGATGCATATTTCAAGAAGCGCCTCCGCCAGAGAAGTTTCCAATTTTAGGCTCTATAGCAGGCCTAATAGGTACGATTCAAGCGACAGAAGTCGTCAAATATTTTACGGGGATTGGAAGATTATTAAAAAATAAATTGCTCGTCTACGATGGCAAATATACAAGTTTTGATATAATAGAGTTAAAAGCAAATCCGAATTGCCCTGATTGCAAAATAGGTCACTGGGGGGATTAGTACCCGCCAAACAGTATTTTTTCCGCATATACTCGTAAAAGGATACAAGGCAAGTCCTAATTTCAAACTTATCACACGTTCTTAGGTTCAGCTCCCCCTACCCATTGATTAATATCTGACTCTGCCAAATCGTACACCAATTTTTCTACACTTAATCTCAGAGAATGGTCGGCTCTCCCATTTTGTACGTCGTCTATGGCAGCATTGACAATCCGTTCGAATTCATCATAAAGCAGAACAATGTCAAAATTATTAGGAAGCGCTATTCTGTGTATAGGGTAGATGTTGTATCCTTTCTTTCCTTTAATGAAACAGACGCACATGTTTTTGTCTGTTTCGTTCGCTAACGAGATATTATCAGCTCGTTTCTTCATCCATCTCAAGTAACCTTCAAGACCTTCGGTTAGATCATTTCTCAGCAACTCCGTTAGCCTCCTTTCCAGCAGTTCATCAAATCCTTCGAAATTTTCTAAAATGTCTTCCGATTCTTGAAAGAATCGTAACAGTTCTCGTCCTACACTAGCTTTCGCTTGCAACCTTGAGCCACCCTAAAAGTGAAGAATTGAGGTCTCTAATTTTACCCTTAGTCGTAAAGTAACCTGGGTAGGTTGTATGTTTTTCCAAGTAAACATATATTGCATTTACGAAGGTATTTGCCAGTTCGAGGACTTCACGCAAGTCATACTCGACCTTGGGGTCTTTGAGCAAGCAAGATAACAGGTTCAACTTCCTTATGTGAACTACCTTGTCCATGACTTTTCCGGCCTCGGTTTCAGCTAAAGTCTTGTTCATATTGAGACTAAATATTTCTCCGTCCAACTGATCCTTTTTCCTCTTAAGATCTTCAATTTCAGCTGTTTTCAATGATATTGTTCCAACATAATCTAGTTTAAGTTGCTTACTCATTTTTTCATACGTTTCTTCAAGCTTTTTCGATACTGATCTGCTCTCTTCTATTAGATTTGTTTGGAGGTTATAACGCTTAACAGCGTCTTCGACCTCTTCATTAAGGCTTCTGAGCTTGATCTTCTCATCTTCGACCGCTTGCTCTGTAAGCCGTTTTTCATCTCTCAAAATACGTAAACCGTTCTCCAGCTCTTGATACTGATTTATGGCGTCAGCTAAAATTGCGGCAGCCTTATTTGGATCAAGATCAACTTTTGATAGTTCAGCGGCAAGGAGTTCTGCAGTGGACAGCATGAACCCAAACTGTGATAACTTCCTGCTGTGGTCGATGAACCCGTCCAGGTTTAATGGCGTAAGTTGGTTATCCTGCATCTTAAGGCTGAGTTCCCTTAAGCGTTCAAGTTCGTACAAATGAGTTCTGATATCCTCCTCCCTTGCCTTCAGCTCTCTTATTCGCTTCTCACTTTCCTCTAGCCTTTTTGCCTTTTCAAATGAATCATCAACTATTTGTTGATATGTTCTACCAGATGTTCCTTCAAGCCTATTCAGTCTATCGAGGAGCGCCAGTATATGTCCAGCTTCTTTTCTATACTGGTTAAGCAGTTTTACACAGGCATCCACCTGCCCTAGACTGACACCTAACTGGTCTAACCTTTCGAGGAATTTTTCACCCCTTAACATATCGATGTATGATGACTTCTGCGTCCTTACAGAAAGGAGGAATTTTCTCAATTCATCTAGATCAGGAGCTGCTGTACGCTTCCTGTTTATTATCCCGGATACCTTCCCTACACTGACTAGAGTTTTTTTTGATATTTCCCTATAGTTGTGGCCTTCTAGCCAATACCTTAAAACAGCATCCTCCACGTCGGGCGGTATCTTTCTTACCATATTCAAATAGTATTAATGTTCATATATTTATTTTTTTGTTCATTTGGTTCATAAAATTGTTCATATGATTGCAAAATTGTCGCAGGACGTTTTTCTGGGGCATCACCTTGGGGCTTTTCCCAGTGGCATACTCGCATATTTTTAGGGTCTTAACCGATAAACAAGACATATGAACAAGCCTAACATAATATGGCTATCACTATATTAATGATTATTGCAGGCATATGATAGTTCCTGCAGATCAAAAATAATCCTTTAGAAATATTTTTTAAAAAAGTTTGACAGTATTTTTTATAAAGGATTGGCTTTTTCTATATGGTGGAATGTTGCCATCTAAGATTCTTAATATAAGGTTGGAAATCGATAGTGCTGCAGTTAGAAGGGAAGTCCAGATACGTAATGAGATGGAAAGATATTATCAAACTTTACTAAGAAAAGAGTTGAACGTAATGTATTATGATGAAAATAAATTATAGTGCGGGGGTGGATTCGCACCTTATTCTGCTGGTAAATAATGGCCAAAGAAGAAAACGGCGTTCGAGTCCGTTGGGGATCAAAGCCTTTTTGATGCTTGAGATGGCATCAGAGCAAGAGTCAATTCTTCTCGTTAACAAGACGAACAAACATTTTCGTTATGGTAGATTGTGAGAGAGATTACCTCTTACACACTCTATGGACTACCCTTCTTAATCCAGATGATGTTGCCGTCAGGGTCCTCGAGCTGAGCATTCTCGCCCCAGTCCGTCTTGGTGTAATCCCGGGCGAATTTCACTCCTTTCTTCTTGAGGTCGATCACAGTCTTCTCCACGTCGTCGCTGTAGAATCCTATTCCCGTATTACCAGGTTCGAGTTTTCCTTGGCACAAGTGCAGCTTCCAGCCTGCTCCCTTGGGCCAGGCGGTCACCCAGTGGTCATCCTCGGTTGAGGTTTCGAAGCCGAGCTTCTCGGCGTACCACTTCGCCGATTTCTTCGCGTCGGAGACCATTACCGCCACGCTGAGGAGTTTTGAAGTCATACTGAGTAACAATTCGAACCGGTTATTATACGTTTCGATCACTCCTTATTCGGGTCATCCTAGTAATTCGAAGGCCGGATGGGCAAGAAAGGAGCTCGAACCTTTTCGTGACCATCTTGCGTATGACATATTAGAGCTCCTATCCAATAATGGGCTCTAACATTTAGAACTTTCTAGAGCTATATTGGAAGAAGTTCAAATCTGCTCAAAGAGTAATGAACGTAGCGATATTCAGGCTTAATCTTGGTGCGGGGGGTTGGGATTTCAGCACTAATCTACTGGTAAATTATTAGGAGGACAATTAGGTTCAAGTTCGGTGGGATTGGATACAATATCGGTCAAGAAGAAAGATTTCACGCCATAACTAAGTCATATCTTGGACTTATCGGCCACCGCTGAATCTACGCAGCAAAAACACCTTGAGCCGATTATTTACGGCGAACGAAGCAACTGCGGAAAAGGCGAGCAACACAACCAATGGAAGAACCCCAATGGGTGAGAGCTCAAGAAAGCCTACGAGTGAGACCGCGCAAACGATCAGAATCTCAGCGGCTACTGTGATGACTAGAAGATTGCTCGGTCGTGACTCCCAGAAATGATGACGCTCGCGCACTATTAAGAGGTTGAACACCCCTGCCAGAACCAGATAGGCAAAGCCAAATATGTAGATCTTACCGGCATTTCCTCCCAAGCCAAGAAACGCAATCCCGGAGAGAGTGAGCGCAATTCCTTCGACTGTGTTGGCCAAGCCCAGCGATGCCCCAAGTCTGAACAGCCAAGGGACGTCGAATGAAGCGGGCTTCATCGAATACCTTACGTTGTCGGTAGAGGCGGACATGGTAGCGAAGTCGCCCAGATGCCCATGGATGTACTTACTACATTGGCACTTCGACTTGGCTTATAATCGATCTATTGGTTTAAGCATAGACCGACTTTTTTTGTTTGATAAGCTCATTCAGCATAATCGGGTATCAGATACTTACACAAATAATGAATTAAGATTTAATTGAAGCTCCTAGTCTTTCCAAATATTCAGAGAAAGCGTATTCTGTTCCACAATGTTCGCATTTAGCGATTCTTGACGGAAACGATGGAATGTTTAAGGGTGCTCCACAACTCAAACATTTCAAAGGTTCTATAAATATATTCGAAGTATTAGTTTTTTGAGGGGAATTTGGTGAAGCCCATCCAGCTTCTATTTCTTCACAAACTAATTTTGCAGTTAAATCTATTTTGCCATTAAGATCTCGTTGCAAAATATCCACTTGCATAATATAGTTAGCTAACTCTTCATCCTTCTTTCCAGTCACAGATCTTAATAATCTTGAACTAAAACGGTTGTAATTTGTTTGTTCAACAAGAAGAAGTTGTTTAATTACTATAAGTTGTCTAAGTGTCATCGAAATGCTTGTGATAGATTTTCTAAGGCCAGGTGATAAATCTTCTTCTTTGACTTCGAAACCACAAGCTAAACTAATTCTATTTAACACTTCTGCCCTAGCATCTTCCAATTTCAATTTAAAAACGCCTAAAGGAATTGTAATAATTGCTGATACAAAGCCTTAGTTTCTGCTGCACGTCCAGATAGCTGAACAAGTGTTTTACCATGAATTTCTAAGATACCCTTTTTATTAATAATACCTTCCTCCCTATATTTAATTCCTTGAAGTTCATCCATTTTGAATGACACTACATCATCACGTTTAAGAAATGAAAATCCGCGTTCAGCATAAAGCAAAAGCCTTTTGCTAGTAATTAAAATTCGATAATTTTTGCCACCAAAACTTATTGCTGAACCACTCTGAAATCTGATTTCTTCACCTGGAATTAGATAATCTGATAATGGCATATATTTTGATATATACTAATATTATATATAAAGTTAACACCCCACTACCTTTTTCTATATCTTTTAAAAAAATACCTGTGGTATCAGTGAAGGTTACAGTGGTGATTATTAAGTTCGCTTGTTGATAGCGGCATTTGTTGAGAATATTAAATCTTTAAAGCACGAATAGCCTAATTCTTGTTTTATGGAGGATAATAGACTAAAGATACTCAATGATTTACTTAAGCAAGAGGAAAGTACAAAACTTGACTTCAAACGTGAAATTCATCTATACTCCGATAACGATAAATATGAATTTGCTAAAGATGTCTCCGCTTTCGCTAATACTTTAGGAGGATTCATAGTTTACGGCAAAGAGGACAAAAGCGAAGACGGGAAAATCGTAGGAATCGATCCAAATACGTATAACGCGGATCAGATGCATCAAATAATTGCTCAGAGATGCAATCCTCCACCAAGTTTTGATTCAGAACTTATCAAGAGAAATGGGAAATGGTTTATCGTCGTAGAAATACCTGAAAGTGATCTTAAGCCTCACGAAATAGTGCAGACGAGAGAGGTCTGGGTTAGAAGAGGCCCAGTTTCTGACAGAGCAACACAAAAAGAGAGAGAGCAGATGTCTGCAAAAAAAGGGAAAAGAACGCTTGAGGAAAAACTTGAATTAGAAGGGATTCCTGAGGAACCAGAAAGTCAACTTCAGAAGAGCTTCATTGGAGTTGGCAGATGGTATACGAAAAGAACTTATGGAAAGTTAGACGTTTCCCTAAGAAAAGAAAAGATAGCTCTCGGTATATGCGGTTTTCTCTTTTTTGTTCCTTTAGCTTATTCAATGTTTCAAATTTGGAGTACCCACATTGTTCCTTCAGATTGGGTTCTTATATTATATACCGTCTTAGCCATCATAGGGGGTTTACTATTTGTAATTGATGTCGAGATACCAAAATTGCGGTGCCCAAAGTGTAGTAGACAATTTGCTTTCCGTAGAAATAAGCATGTACGCATGCAAGTTGAAATACTTCACAAGACAGATGAAAAAATAACTAGAGAGATTACTTATCGTAACGTCTACAGTTGCGACTTCTGCAATTACAAGGTGGACAAGTTTGAGCCCGAGACCGAAACTACTGAGATTTGAATTTTCATATAGTGAATACTTCTATTCTTGAACAAGTAGATCAGTTAACCTTTTTACAAAAAGGTATCTATGATTTTTTAACATATTTAATATTTGGCAAATTTGCCTTAAAAGGAGTATTATCATGCATTTTTGAAATTTTTCTTAAGAAATCGTCGATCTTTCTAAGCTCATCCAGCAGGAAAATAGATGAAACCTTTCTGTTATCTTTCCTTCCAAGATTTAGCGGCCTGCCCTGAGTCAGCAGCTTAGTGTAGTACGCTTGCCATGGGATGCCGAGAGGACTTAACCCCTTTTTGCCCTTAGATAGTTTCGCAGCTAACTGAGCCCTCCTTGCATCTCAGCATTAATCTACTGGTAAATAATGAACAGAGAAGAATTGGGTGTTGGTCCGGTGGTTTCTGACCTTAATTAGGTGCAGATACCTATTATTATTTCATATCTTCTGATCTTGTAAGATCACTTAAAAATATTTAAAGGCAGTAGCACCCATACACAACTCAAAAGCAGTAGGATAAACCCGAGAAAAGTCTTCTAAGAGTAAGCCAACAAGCAATCTTTCCATTGTCAGTAGTATTATCAAGAATATATTGATGAGGGCCGGATCTGTAAAGTGTCCTCCGTCTTAGCGCTAATTCGATAGTCTTGACATGACGAAATAAATATTGATCT
Source organism: Nitrososphaeria archaeon (assembly GCA_050011875.1). GTDB lineage: Archaea > Thermoproteota > Nitrososphaeria > JACIWG01 > JACIWG01 > JBEKIG01. The sequence continues at coordinate 6,921 of JBEKIG010000021.1, read as the reverse complement.
ATTTTCTTTGTTGTCCAATGCAAGATAAGCAACCATAATACGAATAGTAGAATTGGAACAAGAGCATATGGAAACATGGGAGGAATGAAATATCCGGCAGCAAGAATCAAAAACGAACTAGTGATCATGATCGAGCCTACTAAAAGAGTCACCTGCCCTCTGTTTTTTATCTCGTTATTCGTCTCTTGATAGTCTATAAGAACTGCATTTTCATGCCCATTAACAAGTGACAGTTCGACTTCTTCTATTTCGGTTTGAATCAGTTCGTAGGTCTCTGGATTTGTTACACCTTTACTATACCAAAGAAAATATAACACAGCTACTAGTATTCCTCCCCAAGAAATAATATATGTGAGAAAGTCAATCATGTCAACGATGATAGAATCCCTACTATTCCTTTTGCTAAGCGTTATCCTTGTCTTCATTTCAGCATTGCTATATGTCAATTCAATCGAGTTTCTCGGGTACCGATTTAATGTGGGCGGTTCTTTTGTAGGTGCCATCTTGTCTCCGCTTTTCACATCACTTCCCGAACTTGTCGTGCTGTTGATCGCGATTCTCGGACCTGGAGGTTCGATAGGAACTGCAATTGCTGTAGGAACAATATTCGGTGAGCCGTTCATGGCCTCAAGCCTTTCTTACGGCTTAGTTGGCGTTTTTGCGTTAGTCGGGTTCTTTCTGAAGAAGCGAGCGCGCAACTATCTAGAAGTCAGCAGGACCCTAGCGATCCCGTTCATTTTTGTCACCATTCTTCTACCCGTGGCGCTTGTTCCATCTTTCATATCGGCAAGGTACGTGCGAATCCTTTTCGGCATAACGTTTCTCGCTGCTTACCTTGTCTATCTTGCCTTAATGTACAGGCAGCGGTCGTTGGAGGTAATCATCGAGGCGGAACACCCATATTTCTGCAGGATAATTCCGAGCAAAGAAATCGGAGGTTTCATTCAACTAGTTATCTCGGTGATTATACTCTACATAGGAGCTAGCCAACTGGTATCGTTGGTAAACCAAATTGCCACAGGCTTAGGAACCAGCCTGTTGGGACTATCCATCATAATAATTCCAGCGGCAACGGTGGTTCCGGAGACCGCAAGCGCGTTAATCTGGGGATTCAGAGGCAAAGACACCCTAAGCATAGGCTCGCTAGTAGGAGAAAAAGTCCTCTACTCAACATTATACCCTGCAATCGGGCTTTTTCTAACCGCTTGGATTGTAGACGTTCATGTGTATCTCTGCGTCTTATCAACTTCAATAGTGTCCTTGCTCATGCTCTTCTTCATCTCAAGAAAAAAGATACCTTGGTATGGACTAACTTTTGGATTAGTATTCTTTGCCGCTTATGTACTGTTAACGTTCCTTTTCCACATCTGACCTTTCAGTATTAAACCTCCTCTCCGTTCTATTCTATCGTTAAGTTAAAAAAAAGAGGTGAGATGAGTAGTCATATAAATAAATAATAAGATGGATCTTGTTCACAGCGTTGATTTTATTCGATTGCATATTTTTTTGATAGGCGGGCTGTAGCGGAGTGATTGATGAGTGGACCACCGTAGAGCGTGGAATTGCTGATGACGGCAATTTTGCCCGAGTCCATCTTGATCCAAGTGTTTCTTAAGGCGAGGCGCACGACCCTTCCTTTAACGTTGCCGTACTCCACTGTGTCGTTCAGGTGGACCACTCCGTCAAATAAGAGGAGAATGCCCGAGATGATGTTGGAGAGAGTATTCTGTAACGCGAGCGAAACGGCAAGCGCGCCGATTCCAGATATGGTGAGGACTGTGAACTCCGATGCGATGTCAGTTAATGAGAGAATTTCTGCGAGGATCACGAGAATCGCGATGATTCGCATTGCAGCTCCGATATCACGAATTATGGTGGGGCTTGATCCAGCAATCTTTGCCGCGCGCCTGATAACGGAGCTTATGAACTCTTCAATCAGAACCGTAACGACAGTGCCAACGGCGACGTCTATAACCAGCTCGAAGATTGAGACCATTCCAGTTGAATCCATTCCAGCTTTAATAAAAGGATTGCGTTAAAATATCCCGTAAATATTCGGGAAATTTTAATATTGTATGCTCCCATATATGGAAATCGGTGAGTTGAATGACCAACAAGCAAAAGATAGTATTAGGGACAGCGGTCGTTAGCGGACTAACGGTCGGTGGAATATTAGCGTACAGAAAGATCAAGAAGAAAGAATAGGTGCAATTAAACCTTGAACTAGATGTTATCGCTAGGAAGCCCGCTCATTTTTTTATTTGTGCTGCTTCACTTTTCAGTCCAAGATCGAAATCATATCCGAACTGTATGAACCATCTGGGTCATCGAGTCTAAGCGAGAAGCATCGCCAATTCGTAGAGAACGAATTATGCGTTGTTGGCAACGAGAATAAAAAGTGCGATGCCAAGAAACGCGGCAGGCGCTAGTACCGATATTATTCTGTCGCGTCGGGAACCCTTTAGGGCTGACCTCAATATGAAAAAGTCAATTATGACAATCACCGCTGACACTCCTATCAAGTAGGAGGCGCTTTGATATGGTCCATAGCCTCGCTCGGCAATGTTCAGGAGCCAGATGTACCGTTGCAAGAAGAGCAATCCTACCGTTGCCACGAGAAGCGAAGCGTGCGCTCCGATGTATCCGATATTAATCCTGACTGCACGCGCAGTGTTGATAGTCATTCAACGGATGGTCGGCTTGGTTGCTTATAAGTTGCGCGTGTGGTCTTCGCCGGTAAGACGTGATTCTACTCTACCCGCTTTGAACGACCGCTTTTGGCATCATCTCAATTGCACACCGTATTCAGGTAGATAGGCTGCCAAGAATAATCCAAAAAATACAATTCTCAATCAGCCTCAATTTGATGGGATTCAGGTTAACAAAAGCTCTATCTGAATGAAAATCCTTTCCTTGTAGCCAGAACAATAAAATTTTTAACTGCGCTATGAGCGTTATAAAAGGCGAAAAAATATTGTTTGTCCAACGCCCATTTTATTATCCCTACTTCGCATGGGGCGGCCTTTATTCACCTTGGTTTGGTTGGGGAAATTGGAATTGGATGACATGCCCGAAATGTATGGCTATTGTACCAAGTTCGTCAAACTACTGCGGCTACTGTGGAAATAGACTGCAAGCCACGAAAACTGAACTAAAAATCTGCGCAAGGTGCGGGGGCAGGATCCCGGCCTCCGCAAAGTTCTGCCCGGATTGCGGTGAGGATCTCAGAAATCCAAAGTTAAAAATACGCCTTCGATTTGCCTGGCTGAAGGATATGGAGAAGAGATATGCCACGGACTACACCCGTTTCCGTGCAGCTGGAGTCGCCAACGCCGAAGATGAAAAAGAGGAACCAGTATTCGATAAAGCAAAGAAAAAGGCAAAAGATACGAACGAACCTGTCACAATCTACGTCAGTCTCCTTGAAAAGCGAGGGGAGATAGACTCCTTTCCCTGGGCATTAATTAGACCAGATGGCACAATAGAATATATTTATGCTGAGACTGAAAAGCCATTTGTAACCGCTAATCCCTGAACAGATTAAACAGAAAAAGAGGAAGCTTGATGGGACTATTACCTGGTTAATGGGAAGTTGAAGGCTCCCCTCTAATTGATTCCAATTCGTTTAACAACTCTTCAAACTTTGGGTCAGCTTTTTCAATCCATGTACATAGTTAAAAATTGTAATCTTAGGGATACGTGTTTCTTCATCCGGAATTTTTACTTTTAGTCCTAACCCCTTTTCAATACTACTAACTTTACCGAAAAGACTAGGATCCTTAACCCAAACTCCATTATACCCTTTGGGGCTTAGGTCAAAAGTTGCTTAAAACGCATATGACAGATGGATGAAACAGATTCTTTTATATGCAAGTACAAAATATAACGCTTTAACATAAATAAGTGGTCAGATGTATCTGTCAGAGATTAGTAAACTGGCTCAAGAATTTTATGAAATGGGTGAAGCGATAGCTTCAAATAAAAAAGAATTGGACGAACTCGAAGCGAAATATCAAGTAGCAACGAAATCAATTGAAAGGTATAAAGTAATGGAAGATATAACGGGAGATGATATTACTAAATCCTTTGACGAAATGAGAACTAAACTAGAAGAAAAGCGTAGACAGATCAAAGAGTGCACTGAAAATAAGAATAAGTTAGAGAATCAGATAGCTAAGGGGCTTTCTGAATTGAACATCAAGTTATCTCATGACCCACGACTTGAGGGAAAGGTTGCCATATTTGAACTGGAAGAGACCGACGTAGAACAAGGTTTGGCTTTTATTAAGAAACTGATTGGAATAGAAGGAGAGTTAGAATTGATGGATGTAGTTTTCGAGCGAGACAAGATAACAGTAAAGGAGGTGAAGAATAGTGAAGATGCAACAAGTAAACTTGAACAAGCAGTAATAACCATTCGAGCATTCGGCAAATCGATGATTGGTGAGATTTCTCCGGAAGTAATGGAGGGCATAAACTATGTAACAAATTCAAAGTATGGGACAGTATGGGATGTTTTAGTTAGTAAAGGCAATATCACAAGCCAAGAAGCGTACAACATAGCACAAGCTAAGACAACAGAAGACCAGGTTAGAGTAACAGAATTTCTTAGCGAACTAAAAAAGCGTGGAATAACAGAATCAGCTTCATCAGGAAAACATGAGTTGACGATCTTAGGAAAACTTATGCAATGTTACTATAAATATTGTATCTATTCCATCCCTTGATAATTCCTTAGAACCTTCTTTGTTAGGAATTTTAAATTATTGTGGTTCTCCTCCAACTGATAAGTCGACCTGAGCTTCATCTATCAAGTTTAAAGTGGAAACAATATATTTCGGATGAACTTTGAGCTATCACAGCTTTCGAATCAATTTCAGACGCGTTCGAAAATCAGGTAAGCTACTTGTTCTTTTCCACCAAAAAGCATTGGAGTAGAGCGTACTGAGAGCGTTTTTCCATCAATCTTGTAGTAACGCTCTTGGTACCCGCCGACCCAGTTAGGGATAAGACTGATTTCCACTCTTGTTCGAAACTTATCTTTCTCAATCTCACAGGGACCACAATACGAAAGGTATAATTCTGTGGCGCCTGCTTTCTCTTCCAAGCTGCCTCCAATTAAGTCTTGGGACGTAAATTTCTTGCGATTAGCGGCCGATAATGTGGCGGAAAAATACCCTTCTGGGCTAAAGATAAGGTAACCCAGAACATCTCTTCCAAAAGGATAGATCACAGACCCATCAGACGCCCTCCATTCAAACGATTTCAGTTTCCATGTTCCGATAAGAGAATTATCCTTCACAAACTCTATTTTAAATTTGCTCTTATTTAAAATTTATGACCTAAAAAAAAGGTTCTCGCGATTTTCATTCCACTTTATTTAGGTCTGTACCTCAAGAGAGCGGCAAAGCCTCCCAAAGCTGTGAGCTTTGCTTTTTCTTCCGACTCTGTAGATATCACCTCAACCCTTGCGTCTGTCTGTGAAGCCACATCCTCTAAGACGTCTATTATGTCCTTCTCCTCCACCTCGTATTCAACCGCGTTGCACTTCTCGCATGGGCTCGATATCATTTCCTGTACAGTTTGAACCTTCTTCGCCTTATCCACTATCTTCGCCCTTGACAGTTCGCATCTTTTGCACATTACAACAATCTCAATCATATCTGTACTATCTGTCACTAGTACAACTTCCGCGATACCCTTCTTAAGCGCGTTCAACACTGAATCTAGGCCGCAAATAGCCAAACCGTCTTGCTTGCCCATATCTGCCAGAAGGCGCTGCACAGTACTCTTCTCCTCTGGTGCACATATATTCTTCAGTGTCTCAGATGATCTGTCAAGCGCCTCTCTCACCCCTTCTCTGCCGGCGGATTGCGTGTCAACTATGCCCAGAAGCATATTCTTTAGCTCATAATGAAGGTAATCACCCTTTGAGAAATCCTCTTTCGTTGGTCCCGGTCCTCCAACTATCAACGCCGTAACTTTATGGTTCTCGAGAAATGCCTTTGTTGCATGCTCCGCAACCCTGTGGAAATAGTACGTGATTTCACTATCGCGTTCTCTCTCGAACCTCCTCTGGCTCTCCCCGCCCTTCCCAGACTTCCCTGGAATCCCCGACGTGATATTTTCAATTAACTCGAGTCTTTCACCATCTAGTATCCCGAAGCTAGCCTCCTTTGAATCCATGGCGATAAGCCCCACAACTCTTTGGGCTCTCAGCATTTCCCTTAGCGGCTCTAACTGAAAATGGTCGTCGACCTCGTAAAGATAGGCGGTAATCGGCTCTGGTGGGATGACCTCTTCGACGTTCAAAACTTCGCTTTCCGGATCGTTCGCGACGAAAGTTCCAGCAAATATCGCGAGCCCATTCTCTGGAATTTCCTTCTGCAGCTTTAGATGCTGGATTATATTCTTGAGGGCGTCTTGAAGGCGTTCCCTAACGCTCTCAGATTTCATGACAGCAGAATCAGACTCCTCTTTGAGGATTGCGACTATCTCATCTATTGATTTCTCCCGAGGTATGTAGAGCGAGACGAACTCCATTCCCCTTCCCTCTTTGTCTGATAGCCACGCTATGAGCTTCCTCAGTTTGTGCTGTTTCACGGAATTAGTGGTTGCCATCTGGCATCCGTGAAAATGCATTACTTTTTCAGTAACCAAATTTGACACCCCAACATTCAGTTACAGTATAGACTAATTTATTAGTTTCTCAGAATTAGAGCCAATGATCAGAATCCTGAAGGCTCCGCTGCGAATCCTACTATAAAACAAAACACAACAGTGACATTATTGGTTTGCATCTGCTTATTCTATTAAGATAAGGCTGTAATAGTTGCCTTCACATGTTTTATCTTTGACTACCTTGATCGGGAATCCATTAGCTCTAGCTGTCTCATACACGTCTATGCCTGCAGCTTCCAT
>JBEKIG010000020.1:0-28332 GCA_050011875.1 Nitrososphaeria archaeon | reverse complement strand
TCTGTAAACAGAACTATCAACCAAAGAATGGAAAATTTGAAATTCCTGATCTTCCCGGCCTAGGCATTGAACTAAACGACAATGTTGTCAACCAGTCTACAAAAATTCTAATCAAATAAAAATATAGTAATTGAAATAAACACTATCAAGCAAGCGCAAAAGTTGACTGGAGTAAAGAAGGTTCATGCTATAATTGGAGGTTTCCATCTGACAGATTCAAATGAGGCGACAGTTGGAGCAACCATAAACGACCTGATTGAAATCGATCCAGATTTCATTTACCCATGCCACTGCACAGGGTTAAAACCTAAACGCCGACTCATTGACGCTTTCCAGCAAAAATGCAATCCATTAATAACAGGAGACACATTCAAAGTATAGGGTCAAGGTTTAGGTATTAACAAATTTATGTCTTTGATTTATCATTCTTTTTTAAGGTGGCTTTAATTATATAGTAAAATCCGCTTAAATCATTTACCGAGACAATTTCAAAGCCTTGTTCAGCAACCATTTGCGCTGCGAAGTTCTTGTCAAATCGGATCGAGAGAGGTGGTCCAATAACTCCTCTTTCCTTTTTCCAGTCCAGATCTACCAGCAGTCCATTTGGTTTAAGTATTTTTCTTGCGTTAGATAAAACCTGCTTTGGATCTTCAAAGTCATGAAGCACCGTTCCAAAGAAGACAATATCCCCACATTCTGAGCATGGAACTGTATTTTCCGCTTTTCCTACAATAGCTTCAACATTTCTTAGCTCCTTTACTTTTGCTGAAGTGTTGAGTAAGGCTATAGCTTTAGAGTTAATGTCTACACTGATGACCTTACCTGATGAGCCTACGATTTCAGCTGCTGGGATTGAAAAGAAACCGGAGCCACATCCGACATCAACAAAGGTCATACCTATGTTTAACCCTATCTGTAATAGAATCTTCTCTGGATTTTCCCATATTCTGCGTAGTCTATCCATTTGCTTAGAGTACATTCTCTACACTTTGCATCGAGTTAGAAATAAATATTTTCAAACTTTCATAATATATATTCTTGGTTCAGCAGAACCGTCATTAGGTAGAACAATCTTTATCAAAAAGAACAGGAGGAGCGCTTCCTTATTTCCGTAATCATGAGACGATAATGGCCAACTGCAATAATCGTAATATCTTTAACCATTTGATAGAGGTTTAGGTGAGTCTATTAGCCGTAATAGGAACGGACCTAGTGGTTTTATGACTATAATTGGGTGCAGATATCTATTATGCTGAAGCGATAGCTTCCTGTTGAACTCCGATCATATTCTAGAATGTTTGTTCGCGTAAATATCAGTAATACGCTCCTAATATCTTGATTAATACCAAGACGAATATGCAAATTCGTAAAGGATCTAGGTAAGCACAAAAGAAGAAATAGATGTGGCGCAAAGAAGGAACCTCCCCCAACGTTGGACAATCTAAGAAACAGGATAGCACATGGTTGGTGACTTGGGTATAAAAGATTAAACTCTAAAAAAGAAATCCGTTTCCCCTTACATCTAAACGTTTAATTGGTTGCAAAAAGTTAGCATATGTGATCTGACTCGAATGAGAGGATGCGAAACTATCATTCAGAAAGCTTTGAACGAAGGAAGATCTTTCCTGCTTATAGACGAAGCAGAATTAATATGTAATCTTCACGAAATCCCTACACCCAAATTCTATGTAGCCTCGGATGTAGATGATGCGATTGCAAAGGCTAAAGAGATCGGATTTCCAGTAGTTTTGAAGGTCATCTCCCCCCAGATATTGCATAAATCTGACGTAGGAGGGGTTGTCCTGAACGTTAGTGATGAAAAGGAACTTAAATTAGACTATGAGAAGATGGTCGCTGATGTTGGTAAAATAGGTCCTTCTATTGAAGTTAAAGGAATCGCAGTTGAAGAAATGATGCCACCTTCAACGGAAGTGATTATCGGAGGTATAAGGGACAGTCAGTTTGGACCAGCTATCATGTTTGGGATAGGGGGGATTTTTACTGAAGTGTATGATGATGTTGCGTTCCGTGTGGCTCCTATAGACAGGGTGGATGCTTTAAACCTTATTCAAGAACTGAAGGGTGTGAAGATACTGGAAGGCTTCAGGGGGAAACCTCCCGTGAATTTAGATTCGATAGTTACTGTGTTGGTCAAGGTTTCTGATCTAATGATAGACCATAATACTATAAGCCAATTGGATCTTAACCCGGTAATCGTGTATCCCGACCACGTCTGTGCTGTAGACTGTCGAATTATCATAGAGCAAAAAGAAGGAGGCAAATAAAATGAATCTAGAGTTCTTCTTTAAGCCCAGATCTGTTGCCGTAATAGGAGCCTCGAGGGAACCTAGAAAGTTTGGTCATGTAATCTTCAAAAACTTTGTGGAATCAGAGTTTCAGGGAAAAACCTTCCCTGTAAATCCTAAAGCGGACAAAATACTAGGGTTTAAGGCATATACTAGTATAAGCGAAATTCAAAGCGAGTTAGACTTAGCGGTAATCGCTGTTCCAGCGCCTATAGTTCCATCTGTTATTGATGAATGTGTGTCCAAAGGTGTTAAAGCAGCTATAATAATTTCTGGAGGTTTCAAGGAGGTAGGTGAAAGAGGAGAGAAACTTGAAGAGGAAATAAGAAAAAAAATTGATGGGAGCGGTATGAGGGTAATAGGCCCAAATTGCATCGGAATATATGATCCAACAGATCACGTAGATACGTTATTCTTGCCTAGGTACAGATTAAGACGCCCAAGAGGAGGCCCAATAGCGTTCATATCTCAAAGTGGCGCCTTTGGCTCCGCCATATTGGACTGGGCTGCATCCCAGGATATTGGAATCAGTAAATTCATCAGCATTGGAAACAAAATTGATGTGGACGAAGTTGACCTGTTGAACTATCTGTCTGATGACCCGCTAACAAAATGTATAGTAATCTATGTGGAAAGTATATCACGAGGAAGAGAATTTCTTGAAGCTTCATCGAAAATCACAAAGAGTAAACCTCTGATTGTGCTAAAGGGAGGCGTAACACAGGAGGGAGCCAGGGCAGCCATGTCCCATACAGGGTCTTTGGCTGGATCTGCAAAAATCTATGAAGGTGCTTTTAAACAGTCAGGCGTAATTCAGGCTCGTACAGTAGATGAATTATTCGATTATGCACGCGCTCTCGCCTACCAACCTATACCTAAAGGCCAAAAGGACATCGCGATTATCACGAATGGAGGAGGATTTGGAGTAATAAGCTCTGATCAAGCTTCAAAACTAGGCCTTAAGCTTGCACATTTTAGTCCTGAGACGACAACGAAGCTGAAAGAAAAGTTGCCAGACTACGCTATTCCAAATAATCCATTAGACTTAGTAGGGGACGCGGATGTGGAGCGTTACAGGCAGGCATTAGACCTTGTTTCTTCGGACCCGAATGTTGGAATAATTCTTGTGATAGTGCTTCTTCAAACTTCCTATATAGAATCAGACGTAGTAGACGCGATAACAGAATCACAAGTAACCTATGGCAAACCGACAATTGTGTGCACCATAGGAGGAGATTTCACTCAAATACTAGTAAAAATGTTGGAGGAAAATAGGATACCTTCGTACACAACCCCTGAGAGGGCTGTCAATGCCATAAACGCACTGCTCCAATATAGCAAAGCCTTAGAGGACATAGAAAAAAGAAACATGTAATGATAAACTATCCTTCATTAATTTTACTTAAAGTTAGGTCATCAACAATATTAACGCTTTCAGAATATTCAAATCTTGGAATCATGGCTAAGATTCATAAAGGTTTATTTAGCAAATATGTGATGCTTTCTTGCTCATTTTCAATGTTAAAATGATGTGCTTGTATATCCTCGCATATTTAGGCAAAAAGTAATATTGGCGTCTAGGGTGCCTTAATATCTATAGCTATCCTACTTAGTCCCAGACTTGCCAGTTTAGAAGCGGTCGGGATACCGGTATTCACATCCCATCCCCTTAGTTGGTAGTATTCATCAAGCATTTTGTCCAGATCCGCTCTGGTTATCTTTTGCTCAGAGCTATTGCCACCGGACATGTTTTCAGAGAACCTTGGGGGAAGGTAGTCGTCCTTTCTAGACATTCCTTCTCTGACATTGAAGGCTCTTGTGAGGTTATTGATTCTTTCGCCTGTGATCATCAACTCACTTACAGAGTATTTGTTGCCTGTTACTGCTTCGAACCAGTTGGTGTAGTCAAACAGCTTGACAGGCCTCATTGTAATGCTCCCTGTAAACATGCATAAGATAGCTGAATTTATAATTGCATAAACATCTTGAGTCTTAACCGTAAGTTCTGGTTTTCCAGCGATGTCCTTCCTATCCAAGGCTTTCACTAAACCCAGCTCAGGCAGGACATCTGGCTTCTCAAAGGCTGTGTCATGGGCTGAGTCCATATGTGTGGCGCCGCGAGATGCTGTCGCGTACATTAGACCTACCGCTTTTTTACCTCGAGGTTCATGCATTGCAACCTCAACACCCTTGACTTCAAGCGCGAAGGATTTTGAATTTCCCCCTATTTTTTCTGCAGCCTTCTTCACGCCTTCGGCCAAGATGTTCCCAATATCCTCCCTCCGAGCTATCTTCTCTATCATCTTGATTATACAATCAGGATCATTCCAGTCAAGTTTGACCCCGCCCGTGTCCCCTTTATTTATTAACCCTTTATCATAGCATTCTATGGCGAACGCTATTACATTGCCGGTCGAAATAGTGTCCAGTGAATATAGGTTGCAGAGGTGATTTGCATAGGCTATTGCCTCAAGATTATCGTTAAGGCAAAGGGATCCTAATGACGCAACGGTTTCATACTCGGGCCCATCATTGAAATCGCCCTTGTACTTTCCATCCTTGACTTCAGCAACTCTCCAACATCGAACAGGGCATCCTACGCAACCGAACACACCCTTTTGGATGGTCTCGGTTATGGTTCCTCCACTTATCTTGTCAGCCCCTTCGAAAAAGCCGGTCTGATAGTTCTTGGTAGGAAGAATGCCTTGGACGTTTAAAGTGGTAACCCCGAAGGGAGTACCATACTTCTGCATGTCAATTACTCTTTGATCCCTAAGCAGTTTTTCTGAAAGCTCCTTCGAAAGCTTGAGGACACGCTCTCTGTCCGCTAGAGGGATCCTTTTTTCCCGGCCAAAGACAGCGACTGCCTTCAACTTCTTTGACCCCATTACTGCTCCAACGCCAGTTCTGCCTGCCACGCGAGAAAAATCGTTTAAGATGCCGGCAAATTTGACAAGGTTTTCACCTGCCAGTCCTATGCTGGCCACTGCAGCGGAAGGAACCTTTAGTTCCTTCTTTATGAGAGTCTCAGTCTCATGGGTTGTCTTCCCCCACAGGTGTTTAGCATCTCTAAGCTCGGTAGCACCATCGTGGAGCCAAAGGTAGACCGGTTCCTCGGCAACTCCGCTAAAGACAACACCATCGTACCCTGCGTACTTAATTTCTGGGCCTATCGAACCTGCAGCATGAGCTTCCCCTATCCCGTTTGATTGCGGAGACTTGCACATAACAACATAGTGTGTGGAACCTGGGATCATGCTGCCCTGAAGCGGTCCTGTCATGAATACTAAAAGATTCTCTCGCCCCAATGGATCTACTCCTGATTTCAATTTATCGTAAAGGATCTTTGCGCCAAGGCCTCTGCCACCGAGAAACTCCCTAGCGGTCTCGTTTGGGACAACTTCTTCCCATATCTTCCCGTTTTCTAGATCGACTTGTAGCAACTTTCCTCTAAAACCGTACATAATTTAGAATTTAATTTTGGAATGCCTTTTAAATCTTTTGGTGGTGTTAAATCTTCAAAGAGTATGTTTCGCCGTGTTATATCCCCGATAATCTTGTGCAGGGATGCCTGGTATATCTCTACACCTTCTTAATGTATTTAAACACTTAGAAGCATATTTAATGGGATAATACTTAATACTTTCCCGAAAATATACGGGTTTTAGCATAGTGAATAATTCTTTTTCCATGTATAGGTATCTTTTTTGCAGGTACACGATTTTTACAGGTACTATTTAAATCTGCAATAGCATACTCACTCTACAAGTTCCTCCATCCTTTAAAAGGTAAAATTCTGAAAGAATAAAAGACCAACTCATTCATAGTCTGAAGTGAGAAATGGAAGTCTCCTCAATATGTCCATATTGTGGTTGTGGATGTAGATTAATATTTTTAGTTAAAAATCAAAAGATTATAAAAGTAATTCCAGATAAAAAAGATGAGGTAAGCCAAGGTAGACCTTGTATTAAAGGGTTAACATTACATGAGGTAATTGGAAAAGACAGAATTTTACGACCGATGATAAGAGAAAGTAAAAACTCAAAATTACTTGAAGTTTCTTGGAAAAGATCATATCGTTTTATCTGGAATAGAACCAAAAAATTGAAACCCGAAGAAATCCTTTTTGTCATTTCTGGAAAAACCCCTAACGAAGATTGCTTCACTCTAAGAGAGTTCGCGGAAAAGGTTTTTAGGACTAATCAGGTTGATAGCTGTTGTACAAGACTTTGCCATTTGATTACTACCGAGGCCCTAAAAGAATTTTTGGGAATCGATGCATCTCCTGACAAAATGGATGATGTCGGAAATCTTGATTGTTTATTAATCATTGGTTCCAACCCCGCATCCAATTATCCAGTAAACTTCAACCGACTTTTAATGGCACAAAATAAGGGAATGAAAATGATTACCATCCAAGCCACTGAAAATGCAACTTCCCAAAGAGCGGATATGTCACTTTTAATCGAAAATGGAGCAGAACCTGCCCTTTTGAAGTGTATCATCAACAAGTTAATTAGTTTGCGGGCTTATCAACCTGAGATTGAAAAAATAGAAGGTTTTTTAGAACTAAAAAAAAGTGTCAAACTTTATACGTATAAAAGAATAAAAAAGTACACTAGATTCTCTTTTACCGAATTCAATAGGTTGATTCGATTAATAGCGGATTCTAAGCGTTTTGGATTAATGCATGGAATGGGTATAACCCAAGAACTACGCGGAAGAGAAAGCGTGTTTCTTTTACTTAATCTTTTAATCTTAAAAGAAGGAAAATTACTTTCTTCCCGTGGAGAGATCAACGTTCAAGGTGCTAGTGATATTGCAAGTATTCCTTTATCAGATCAACCCAGCCGAAAAAATATTATCCAGGCTTTACTAATTTCTCCGGTCAAAGCCATATTTATCTCGGGATTTAATCCAGCTCAGTCTTTACCTAATCTGGATCGAGTTCACCAGAACCTAAGAAAGATGTTTGTGGTTCAATGCGAACCTCATTTGAATATCACCTCAAAGTTTGCTGATGTAATCCTACCAACACCAACTTTATTGGAAAGAACAGGTACGATAACCAATGGAGAAAGAAGAATAAGATTTGTAAATAAAGTTATTGACCCCTTAGGAGAATCTAAACCGGAATGGATAATTTCAACGGAATTAGCGAAAATTTTTGGTATTGAAATCGGATATAAAAATGAAAAGGAAATTTTCGAGAAGTTAGTGAAAGAAGTTCCAGCCTATAAGAACCTAATTCCCAATTCTATTTATCAAGGAAATGATGCTTACGGAGAGAAGAATATTAAATTCAGAAGGTTTCATGCTGTCAACCTTACACCCCTAAAAAGGGTTATCTCTAGAAAATATCCCTTTATTCTAACAACATTCCGTTCGCCTTTCCATTTTCTTACTGATGAGATGACGTCTAAATCAAAAACGTTAAATCGATTTTCCGATGATCCCTGTTGTTATCTAAACAAAAAAGATGCAAAAAAATTAAAAATAAAAAATGGCGAACGAATAAAAGTCACTAGCCGAGTTGCCAGTTTAAAGACGCAAGCAAAGATCGACCAAAAAATTCCGGAAGGAATGGTTGGTATGTATTTCCATTCCAAGGATTTGTTAGTGAATAGGCTCTTTCCAAGTCGATTCGATAAAGTAACATTTGTTCCCTATTATAAGACAGTAGCAGTAAATATTGAGAAAATTTATTCTTGACATCCAAAAACATCTTTCTTACTACCTTTCCATAATTAGTGTTACGAACATTAGCCAGAAGATAATGTATATCAAAGAAAAGTTAGGCCTGACTATATTCATTAGAATATGCTACAAAATACAATTAAAAGTGCTGCCGCGACACTTATTATTTGGTTATCAGACCGTAATCGGATAGATTAGATCGTTGCTACCTCATTTTTATCCAAATCTTTCCTCTCGTCACTGCCCTCCTCATGCACTTGTTTTACGTCATTACAAATTTTAATGTTAAGGATGTAAACCAGTCGAATGATATAATTACAGTTAACCCTCAGAACTTTGTAGAGACAACTCAAAATAATGACTAACCCATTAGCTGGACATAATTTTTTGATTTTGGGTGGAGAGTCGCAGTTTAGGTTGTCTGCAGCTGTTCCTAGGTTACTAAATCAATCCCACGAGCTCTTTAGTTATTTCCTTCATTTCTTCACTTTATTATATATTGATTCTTTATTCTGTTCTTAGCACGCTCCAGTTATTAGATTTAGTATGTCATTTCTAAATGATAAAACATGTCCAACGTATTTAATAAATGATTTTAAACAAAAAAAGAGGTTGGGACCAAGGAATTATTTAACGAGTATTCTTGTGCCGCCTAGTTTGCTTTTGAACGGTAGTGAAATTTTTAAGAGGCCGTTGTTAAAGGTTGCCTCAGCCTTTTTTGGATCCACTTCATGAGCAAGAGTATAGCATGCGCTATAAACTATTTCCTCTGTAGGGGCTTTTATGCAGAAGGATCGGTCGCCTACGTCTAACTCTATGTCCTTTTTCTCAGATCCTGGGAGTTCGATTTCGATGTGGAACTTGTTCTCGTCATGGTCCACAGTTACTGAAGGGAAGACTTCTGGTTTTGTCTTAGGCATGAGTATCATACTTATATTCGAAGCAATAAATGTTTCCCGAATATGTTCGGGACATCATAGCGCTGGA
Source organism: Nitrososphaeria archaeon (assembly GCA_050011875.1). Classification (GTDB taxonomy): domain Archaea; phylum Thermoproteota; class Nitrososphaeria; order JACIWG01; family JACIWG01; genus JBEKIG01. Next base: position 19,342 of record JBEKIG010000020.1, on the reverse strand, counting down.
GCAGATTTAACTGATGCCCCAGAAGATGCTCCCCATGATGGAGCTGTCCTTGAAAAGTTTCCTGTGATTGGAACCCTTCGTGGTACTTCTAGCACCTAACCTAAACGATGAAAAAAACTTCCCTTGAACTTATAAGTACAGAAAGTTTGATACAGGTGCACGGAAACGCTTAGTTTAACGCTAAATGGAATAAAACTGCTGGCCAAACTGATGAACTGAAGAAAGTTGAAGAAGAAATTGATAAGAAGGTCTCTAAGCTTTACGGGTTTACTTATTCGAAGGCTTTGATGATATTTTCGATCAAGATGTCTGCTTTCTTCTTATCTTCTTCTGAAATCCTTCCCCTAATCAATATCTTAGGTTCTACAATCTTCATACCAATTTCGGAAAGTTTGTTCTTAAGAGAGTCAATAACATTGCTTCCCCAGCTGAAATTTGCAAAGACTCCAACAGTCTTGGGTCTAACTTGTTTGATCCTCATATATTCTATCATATTAGATACCAAAGGGAAGATTTGGCCTTCATACGTTGGTGTGCCAAATAGGATAACCTTGGCGTCTATGATGTCCGCCATGACATAGCTCGGATGAACTGTGCAAAGATCAAATAATTTGACAGCTACGCCCTTCCCTTTTAGTTTCACCCCAAAGTATTCTGCTAGCTCTTTTGTATGTTCGTACATGCTACCATAAACGATTATAATTTTATTTTCATCTTTGCCCGAACTCCATTCGATATACTTTGAAATAGCATGTTTAGGATTTTTTCTATAGACTAAGCCATGGGTGGTGCAAAGTACCTTTATAGGTAAGTCTTTGATTTTCTCGCCAGCCTTGATCACGAACTGTGAATAATGTGAAATAATATCAGCGAAATACCTTTTCATTTCACCTTCATATGAATTGATGTTTATTTCGTCATCAAAAAGTTTTCCGTCTGTAGCTCCGAATGTACCGAATGCATCGCCGGAAAATAGGACTTGATCTTGTACATCATATGTGAAGATTGTCTCTGGCCAATGCAGCCAAGGGGCTGAAATAAATCTTAAGGATAGGTCACCAAGTGATATCATATCGCCATCCTTGGCTGTAACCCATTCGAAGCTTTCGAAATAGTACGCTTTAGCGATGCTCATTGCAACTGCAGACCCAACGACCTTAACCTTTGGAGCGACCTTAAGCACATCTTCTAGAGCACCACTATGGTCTGGTTCCAGATGGTTGAGGATGACATAGTCAATCCTTGAAGGATCGATTACTTCTCTAATATTAGAAATGAACTGTTTTGAATAGAACCTGTCGACTGTATCCACTAGAGCTATTCTTTCAGAGCCTTTGATAATGTATGAGTTGTACGTCACTCCTTGAGGTATCGGCCAAAGTCCTTCAAACAGAATGTTTCTTCTGTCATTCACACCAACCCAGAATATGTTTTCAAGAATCTTGATGGATGCCATATACAAGTTGCTGTAGACAATATTAAAAACATCATAATATAAGACTTTTCCTCTCCATAATACTGAACAGCTTATGCTCTTCTTTAACTTTTAGCTTGTACACCTTGTCATGAACACGATGATAAGAATACTTCACAATATCGCAAGAGGACTAGATATTGAAGGAAAAGTATCGGAAAAGAGAATATTTGGATTCAAGGCGAAAGTATGGAATCATTAAAAAGGAGAGCTGAAATAATGCAGAACGTCCGAGATGGAAAGGTCAACTTAGACGGAGCTGTCTTGGTTGGCAGGGATTGTCATATTAGTACAAGTGCAATGACAAAGGACTCCTGTATTAACAACTTCTGCAAAATTGGTAAGAATATAGTCATAGAAAAGTCTGCAATAATGAATAGGGCAATAATAGGGGATCGAGCTGAGATACGCGACAGCATCATAGGTAGACATGTCAAGATCATGTCCTCTCTTGAAAGCCCGAACTGTATATCTGGAGTGAGTGTAATCGGGGACGATGCGATCTTGAGAAAAGGCTGCGAGATAGTATCAACCAAGATATCTTAATTTCATATGAACACAACTATCGCTTTTTGTTGCGGTAGCCGATTCCTCTTTGAACTAGTTATGATCTGGATCTGTTGTGATGGCTAGCGATATTAGGAAGACCTAAATATATATATATTAGGCTGACCTAATATATTGCTACGGATCATAAAAAGCTACTTAATTTTGTTAACATGCGTAACCATAGTGCTTCTATGGTGGTTGATTGGCTTACGAATTTTGGGCCAGCTTGGCTTGTAATGATAGCGGACGTAGACATACCCTCTATCATTGCAGCCCTTCAAGCTGGCGCTAGCTTCGGTTACAGAATGATATTCATCCTCCTAATACTTATATTTCCTCTATTCCTCGTTCAATATGCGGCAGGCAGCCTGGGAATTGCTTCATGTCTTGGACTAGGTGCGGCCATAAGAAGATTCTATGGAAAACGTGCGGCTATGATGGCCGCCATCCCTATGGGTGTGACAGACTTTCTTGAATATGTAGCCGAGTATGCCGGGATAGCTATAGGCCTCAGTCTCCTTGGTATACCGGTTCTCCTAGGCATCTTATCGGCGTACATGATTCACACGGTGGTTGTAATTGGTAAACGATACAGGCAGGCCGAGATAATACTCATACCTCTGAGTTTCCTGGTCGTAGCCGTAATAGCAGCCTCAGCACTTGTCTTCCACATCGACATTAAAGAGTTTCTCTCCGTAGGTCTTTCTCCCCTCCAGCCGTATGGTGAGCCATCCTTCGATTATCTTCTTGCAGCAAACGTAGGTGCTGTTATAATGCCCTGGATGTTGTACTTTCACTCGGGTGCAGATTGCCGAAGGGAGAAGCAGGCGAAGGACCTGAAGAATGAACGCATAGAGACCTTACTCGGCGCTACGGTCTCGGAGATTCTGATGATAATAGTGGTTGTGGCAGGGATACGCCTTTCAGGTGGGACCAACCTAATCAATGTAGAAGAACTGTCAAAAGTGTTACCTTTCTTCGGGCCGTACGCTTCCCTAATTATGGGGATGAGTTTCCTCTTTGCAGGCTTTCTCGCCCTTATCACCATATCCCTTGGCTCAGCCTGGGGTGTACTAGAGGCAACCGGCCAAACCTCAAAGGCTTCATTTATCGCGGTTTATGCACTTGAAAGCCTCCCAGCTGTAATCCTTGTAGCTACAGTGACAGGCTACATCCAGCTCATGCTGAACTTGATGATCATATACCCAATAATCATTATACCTTCTCTGTACTTTCTGGGCAGACTTGTCTCAGACGCCAAGGTGATGAATGGACATCAGCATAGCACGCAGTGGATGATGGTGTTCTGGGTGGTGTCAGTTTTGATAGTAATAACTGGAATCCTCGGCTTTGCTTCCTTCCTTTAGGCCCATCATTTTCTTGAAAGTAACTTTGGATATGTGCTTTTGGCTATGAGAATATATCTTCGCCTTCGTCATCAAAATCTACATTCCATGGAGAGCTACAATGAATAGAGAATTCAGCTATAAGGCCACTGCCATCTTAAATATAGCCGAAATCGGAGTTGCAATAACGCTTGGAGACATCTTCTCAGAATCTAGGCTGCTTTAAGATGTGGGTAACAGACCTCATAAACTTTCCAGATTCCAGATCTGATTGGGGAGCAGAAAATGCCGTAGGTGGGTTTGAGTTTCAGAGAATAGTCGATGTTTATTGAAGCATTCGCTAAATGTATTGGAATTCAACTTTATATCTATGATAGTTTAATTCACTATACTCGATGGTGGCTGAGGAAGTATCCGAGAGCGTTGAAGAGTATCTAGAGGCGCTTTGGGTATCAGAGGAAAGTGGGGAGAGACTAGCACGAATAAAGTGGGTGGCAAATCATTTAGGAATATCTGCGCCTAGCGCCGTGGAGATGCTAAAGAAGTTAGAAAAAGAAGGCTTTGTTGTATATGTGCCCAGACAAGGAATTCAACTTACAGATAAGGGAAAAATAATAGCCAGAAGAATTATTCGCGCCCACAGATTGATTGAAGTGTTGATGAAGGAAACTCTAAAGACGAACATCAGTGAAGAAAATGTTTGCGGAATGGAGCACCATATGGACGAAGAGTTCATGGATGCCCTATGTACACTATTAAAACACCCGAGACAGTGCCCTCACGGAGACCTGATACCAAAAGGCAAATGTTGCAATTAATGCACCTATTAAATAATAAGTCATATAGAGTTTTGAGTACTTCTCAGCCAATTTGATGAGCTAGATCCAAATTTTCTCTTGATTGGATAACTCTATTATCAGTTACCGTCAAGAAATTTTCAAACAGCCTACCATTTAAATCCTCATCAATACCATGAAGATCAATATACTCAAACAATTTTACAACTTCTTTTATTGTCGAAGGTTTAAGATTCAGTTGCTCATCTTTTGAGAAAATCTTTTCATCCTTAAACAATAGTCTGTCAACCTTTATAGTATTGTTCTTCCACTGCACTTATAACGTACGCTCCAAAGTTTTTTTCTTTTTTCCATGTATTATAAAAAAGTTTTTCAGAATTGGACCCTGATTTAAACAAATGCATCATGGTTATCGGGCAGAAAAATGCTCCTACTAGCTATAGGCTTATGTCGGACAAATTTTGCAAGAGGATCCCAGAAGTATTCAACGACGCGAACCAAATAATGTGTCATTGCTTAACATCGCCTTTTGCCATATCTTGATTAGACATTTGATCAGACACCGTTTTGTCAGACGTTTTAGGGAATTTCGAGATGGCCAAAACTGAACTTGGAAGCGATGAACTAGAACATCGCGCTGACTTCGTCGTCAACAACAATGAAACTCTGCGGAACTTCTATTTAGAACTTGATCATATTTATGAGCAAATCAATAGCTAAACCAGTACCCAATCACATAACATCTGCATAGTGTCCCGGACAAGCTGTGGCAATTTTTGTTATGGCTCTTGGTGTAGTATAATGTTTTCTAGAAAGGTTTCAAAGCTGGGATTGCATGTTGCTAGATAGATCGCCATGTCTGTTTCGAACCAAATGCTTTCTGCTTCACAGTTGAACCAAATCTTAGACCTATCTTTAAGCTCAAAGGATATCCCGACCTATTAAGGTGATTATGTTTTGGTTGACGTTTTCAGGTCGCGCGCTTTCTCTTCTATTTCATCTAGCATTTTTCTGCTGTTTCTCTGATTCTTCCTGACGATGTTGACAAAGGCGCTGCCCACTATTGCTCCATCTGCTCCGTTTTCGATGACGGCTTTGACATGATCGGATGTAGAGATTCCGAAGCCTACGGCCAGAGGGATTCGTCCAGCTGTGTATGGTTTAAACTTCTTGATCAGTTGAATGGTTGAATCTTGAATGTTCATCCTTTCTCCGGTTACCCCGAGGCTGGAGACAAGGTAGAGAAAGCCTGAAGTACACTTGACTATTTTTTGAAGTCTTCTAGTGGAGGTGGATGGTGCTGCGAGGAAAATTGTGTCTATTTCGTGAGTTTCAGCAGTCTTTCTGTAGTCATGTGCTTCCTCCACTGGCAGGTCGGGGACGATTACACCGTCAACTCCGCAGTCTCTTGCCGATCTGAAGAAGGTATCTGGTCCCATTCTGAAGATTGGATTATAGTACGTTAAGATTGCAATAGGTATACGATGTTCTTCCTTGATTTGTTTGGCGGTTTCTAATACCATCCTAGGTTTTGTTCCCGCTTTTAGTGCACGTACGCTGGCGGCTTGTATTGTTGGTCCGTCGGCTATTGGATCGGAGAAGGGTAACCCAAGTTCTAGGATATCTACTCCACCTTGGACTAGTGCTTGGGCAATCTTGGGCGTATGCTCTGGTTTGGGGTCTCCGCACATAATGTAGCCTATGAGAGCTCCGCTGCGCTCCTCCTTGAGCTTCTGGAAAACCCTGCCTATTTCCCTCATATCTTTGCACCTAGGCTGTCAGCCACCACTTCAACATCCTTGTCTCCGCGTCCAGAGAGGGTGACCACAACTATTTCCTCCTTCTTCATCTTTGGAGCCAGCTCCATGGTGAAAGCAAGGGCATGTGATGGTTCCAGAGCGGGGATTATGCCCTCCTCTTTTGAGAGCATAAGGAAAGCATTCACAGCCTTCTCGTCGGTCGCGTTGACGTATTGAACTCTTTGATTACTTTTAAGAAAGGAATGTTCTGGTCCGACTCCTGGGTAATCGAGGCCTGCAGATATGCTATGTGTAGCCTGTATTTGACCGTCTCTATCTTGGAGAACGTAACTTAGCATGCCATGGAAGACCCCTTCGTCTCCGGCACATAGGGTGGCTGCATGTTTGCCGGATTCTATTCCCTTGCCACCTGCTTCAACTCCGTACATTCTGACTTGCGGATAGTCCAAGAAGGGATAGAAAGTGCCTATGGCATTGCTTCCGCCTCCTACACATGCGACCAACACATCTGGTAGTCGCCCCTCCTTCTGCATGACCTGCTCCTTAAGCTCACAGCCTATGACGCTTTGGAAATCCCTGACGATCATTGGATACGGGTGTGGACCTACAACTGATCCTATTAGATAATATGTTGTTTGAACGTTGGTAACCCAGTCTCTCAGAGCTTCGTTGATGGCGTCCTTTAATGTCTTAGAGCCAGCTTCTACAGGGTGAACTTCAGCGTCCAGCAGCTTCATCCTGAAAACGTTGAGCTTCTGTCTTTTCATGTCTTCAGCACCCATGTATATCTCAGCTTTTAACCCGAGAACAGCACAGGCCATGGCTGTAGATACCCCATGCTGACCTGCTCCAGTTTCAGCGATAACCCTTTTCTTCCCCATTCTTCTTGCAAGGAGGGCTTGTCCAAGAGTATTGTTGATTTTGTGAGCGCCTCCGTGGGCAAGGTCCTCCCGTTTGAGGTAGATTTTTGGCCCACCTAATCTCTTTGTCAAATTCTCTGCATAGTATGATGGAGTTGGTCTCCCAGCGTATTCTGACAGGTAATACTCTAGTTCCTTTTTGAAGGTTGGGTCATTCTTGACTCGCTCATAAGCTTCCTCTAGTTCTCCAAGCGCCTCCATTAGCGTTTCTGGAACGAAACGCCCACCATATTTACCATATTTTCCGCCAACTGGATATAGACTTAATTTCTTCATGCTCTGACATCCTCCTTGCGTTCAATGGACTCCATGGCTCTCTTGGAGCCTTGGTCATTTGTTTCAGTCCAACGCCAGTCAAGAGCCAACACAAACTCCCTGACTTTCTTTTCGATGTCATTAGCCAACATAATTGCTGATCCAATCAAAAAGGCATGAGCGCCACACTTGTATAGAAAGCGGAGATCATTGAGCGTTTCGACTCCGCTCTCGCTCACGACAGTTATCCCGTTAGTGCCATTTTTTTCTAAGATTTTCTTTGTGACGTTAAGATCCACTTTCAATGTCCCAAGATTTCGATTATTGATGCCGATCAGATCAGCACCGCTACTGACTGCAAACTGAAACTCATCCATGTTATGGGTTTCCAATAGGACTTCAAGATTTTTCAAATGAGCTTTGGCAATCATTTCATGAATGTCGCATTCGCAGTATCCTCTCTCAAAAAGGGCTTCTATAAGAAGTACAGCGTTTGCGCCAGTTTTAGAGGCAGTTTCGAGCTGTGCTGTACTGATGATGATGTCTTTCATAAGGATTGGAAGTTTTACTGCCTTCCGAACTTTGGCGAGGCAAATAAGAGACCCTTCAAAATGCTTTGGCTCAGTCAGTACCGATATTCCCACCGCTCCACCCTTTTCCATAGCTCCTGCAACTTTCCCTGGGTTAAGGTTCTTTCTAATCGTGCCTAACGAAGGTGAGGCAGCTTTGATTTCGGAGATGATTGGAATGTATTTGCTTTGAACGATCGCCTTTTCCAAGCTGATAGAAGGAGTTGAAATTAGGGTTGAAACCTCGTAGTAGCCACTGTTGATCGTTTCCTTCGCATCCCGAGCTAACATGTCAAGAAAATCAGGCATACTTCAGCTCAAACTCCTCAAGCTTTGAGAGGTTTCCATCAGAGACTTTGACTAACATTTTGAGTTTTTTGTAGGCAGCACCGCTCTCGATTGATTCGCGAGCTAGTTCTATGCCGTAACCGAAATCTTCAGCCTTACCGCCTACAATAATGCCTGCGACCCCGTTGACCAAAACTATTTCTCTCTTCGGATCGTTAGCGTCAACGCAGCCATTGAGAATCTTGAAGGTGATTTCAGCGCTTTCGTCTGGTGTGGTTCCCTCTATTTCTTCTGGCCTAGCTAGCTTAACGTCGAAGTCTTCTGGGACTGTTTCAATGGTTGAGACTTCGTCTTGCTTCAACCATGAAATAACCGTCTTACCTATGGTGGAAATTTCGTCCAATCCATCTAGGCCATGGACGACCATCGCTTCCTTACAGCCAAGGTTGTTCAAAACGTGAGCTAGAGGTTCTGTCAGTCTGTGATCGTAGACTCCAAGTACTTGAGCATCTGCGTTGGCTGGGTTCGTTAGAGGACCAAGAACGTTGAACACTGTTCTGATACCTAGTTCTCTCCTAGGACCTGCAGCGAACTTCATGGCCGGATGGAAGGCTGGAGCGAACATAAAGCCTAGTCCTACGTTCTCAATTGCTTTCTCAACGGCTTCTTGGCTCATGTTAAGGTTGAGGCCGAGTCTCTCCAAAACGTCAGCACTTCCACTCTTGCCAGTAACTGATCGGTTTCCATGTTTGGCTACGGTTACCCCTGCACCTGCAACGACAAAAGCCGCTGCGGTGCTGATGTTGAAGGTCTTTATTTTATCTCCGCCAGTTCCGCAAGTGTCAACCAGCCGACCTCTGACAAGAGGGTGAATTCGCCTACAATATTCTCTCATAACCTTTGCGAATGCTGTAATCTCTTCAACCGTCTCTCCCTTCATCCTTAAAGCGGTCAAGAATGCAGCTATTTGGGTGGACTCTGCTTTTCCAGACATAATTTCTTTCATTATATCTTGTGATTCTTCGTAACATAGGTCTTCTCGCTCGGTAAGTTTTGCTATGCCTTCTCTAATCATCCCTTATCACATCCTTCGACAAAGTTCTTCATGATTAGTTTTCCATCTTCGCAAAGGATAGATTCCGGGTGAAACTGTACTCCTTCGATAGGATAGGTAACATGGCGGACTCCCATGATTTCTCCATCATCGAGGGATTCTGCGGTCACTTCTAGACATGGGGGAACAGAACGCTTATCTCCAACGAGCGAATGATACCGCGTAGCAGTGAAAGGGTTTCTGACGCCCTTGAAAATGCCTTTCCCGTCATGTTTTATCAAGCTCGTTTTTCCATGCATCAGTTTTTGTGCAGACACAACTCTCCCTCCGAAGACATAGATTATTCCTTGATGCCCGAGGCAGACACCCAATGTGGGAACTCTGCAGCTAACATGTCGTAGGATCGCTGAGCATATGCCGAAATATCGCACATCCTCAGGTGTGCCGGGACCGGGGGAGATGACTATTCTGTCAGGTCTAAGATTCATCACTTGTTCCAGAGTTACTTGGTCGTTTCTGTAGACGACAACGTCTCCTCCAAGTTCCCCTATACATTGAACGAGGTTGTAGACGAAGGAGTCATAATTATCGATAACCAGAACTTTCAAGCCATTTCGTCTCCTGAGGCTTCCAATGCTTTCATCAGTGCCTTGCCTTTGTGCTCCGTTTCAAACCATTCCATTTCTGGGACGGAATCAGCTACTATTCCAGCTCCTACTTGAATGTAAGCTTCGTCTTTGACAGCAAAAAGGGTTCTGATGGCGATTGCAAAGTCCGCGTTACCATTATAAGAAAAGTAGCCAACAGCACCTGCATAAGGTCCTCTTTTCGTTGGCTCGAGTTCTTCAATAATCTCCATTGCTCTAACCTTAGGCGCTCCTGATACTGTTCCAGCTGGAAAAACAGCCCTCAATGCATCGTAACAGTCACAGTCTTCCCTAAGGTTGCCCGTCACCTGCGAAACAATGTGTTGCACGTGGCTGTATCTGTGAACCCTCATGAGTTCCGGAACACGAACGCTTCCAAACTTCGAAACCTTTCCAATGTCATTTCTAGCCAGATCCACAAGCATTACATGTTCAGCACGTTCTTTAGGATCTGACAGCAGCTCTTTAGCTAATCTTCTGCTTTCGCTAGAGTTTCCACCACAAGGCCTTGTACCCGCTATAGGAAAAGTTTCAACAATTCTGTTGTCAACTCTTACCAGCATTTCAGGACTGGAGCCAACAATCTGTCGGTCACCCATTTTCAGAAAGTACATGTAAGGCGATGGATTTATCTTTCGGAGGGAGCGATAAAAGTTTATCATGCTACCCTTAATACGGAATTCGTAGCGTTTGGACAGAACGACTTGAAGAACATCGCCTGCAGCCACATATTCTTTCGCTTTTTCTACGGATTTTTCAAAGTATTCTTTACTGACATTGACTTTTGGTTGCCCGTAAGAAAAAGTTTCAGAATCAGTAGGCTCTTCCATCAGCCTGTTCACCTCACATAGACGGTTTTCGTTAGAATAAAAGTAGAATGTTTGCCTTTTCCTATGGTCAAACACGATGCCGTCATCATACACTCCTACTTCAACATCAGGGAATCTTGATCCGTCGACTGCTATGTCTGGTAGCCTTTCCCAGCATTTTACGGTATCGTAAGAGACATATCCAACAGCTCCACCCACAAACCTAAGCCTTCTATATAGAATTGGTTGGCCTTCAAGAACTTTTTTTATTTCATGTAGTGGATCAGTTGCTTTCTCTTTTGTTTTCTCACCAGTTTTTTCGTTTTGGACTACGACTTCTCGGTTCTTTATTTTGATTGTCAAAATAGGATTGAATCCAATGAACGAGTACTGAGCTAGCTTCCTTGGACCTTCTATTGACTCAAGAATGTACACGCTGTCGCATTGTTTGTAGAATTTCGAGAAGACTTCAATAGGAGAGAGCCCAAAAGTGAGCTTTCTAAGCTTCAAACGGTGAATGGTTTCAAATGATGTGTGAGCACCAGCTGGCTCATTGCCTTTTACGATATCCAATCTTTCCATACCCCTTATGCTCCAAAATGTAGATAAATGGCTTAATTAAGGCTTTTGTGCACAAAAATGTGCATATATATCTCATAGAGACTTAACCTTATTCAATGATCACATCTGTTCCCTCCCTATCACCTCATTTGGATCATGAGAATTCTTAAATAAGCTCATTATATTAGTATTACAAATAGCTAAATCCTTAAAATTAGGTCAGATATAAATCAGTGCATATGGTTTTAGAGAAATATTCAATTACTTACTATATTAAACTTAAGGAAAAACCTTTTACAAGTACAAACATCTCTAAACCAATTCATTTTCCTCCAAGCAAAGATGTACATGAAACTGAACTATATCTTTTTGACAATTGTAAGAAAGCTGTTATCAGCTTGGAGGCAGAAGATGAAGAGAAAGCAATACAAAAGGCAAAAGGCTCACTGGAAAGAATGATTTACTCTTTTGTGCTCTCAACAAATGTGGGCTTGGAGATAGAAGAACAGTTGTACGATATATCTTCCATAAATAAAATGTCTGAACTACCTTATTCAAACAACAAAGTCGTTAGCGACATGGGTCATTTTATAGATGAAGCTAGAAGAGAGTTTACTAGCTTTGATAAAGAATGTTTGGATTATATGTATGAGATCTACAATGCTTTGGATAGGCTCGTGGATAAGTCAGACGCCTTTCACTACTGCTTTAAATGGTACAATAGGGGCCTGATAGAAACGAATCACATAGATATGTTTGTAAGTTATTACATTGCCCTGGAGATTCTAGGTGCATATTATTATTCCTCGGATACATTTACTGCCAGAGTTCAAAAAATCATTAACGATTCTGAAATAGATCTTGAAGGAAAATATGTCACTGACTTGAGGGGAGCCCTCTCTCATTGGGGAATGAAAGAAAATGAAGTTGTCAGATGAGAAAAATGATGTGTTAGACTCTTTTACAATTACTTTCCTGAACCTTCCATCACGTGAGCCACTGGTTAATACTCTAAGGGGTGCAGGACAAATAGAAGCTTTAAGCGAATTCTATGTCCCTGCACTTAAGATCGCAGATAACATTTCTGAGTTAAGAAGCTACCTCCTTATGAAGTACCAATCTCTTACTGGAAAGGATCCGAATAGAAGCCGTAAGATCAAGAGAATACTAAAGAAATATGATAAATCCTATAATATCGTATAGAGTCTTAAGCCCTTTGGCGAGTTTCTTCATATTTGTATGTGAAAAGTTCTTTTGCAGAGTCGATAAAGAAATAAGTATTAGATACCTGGACTACATAACAATAGAGTCCGATAATCAACAATTCATTAGGAAGGTAAGAGAATATGAGAAGAAATATGGCATATCTGATTGTATTTATATGAACTGTATTAAGGAATTTAGTAATAAAAAAGAAATTACTCGGTAGATGTTTTTAATTTTAGCCAAGCAATAGGAATCACTGAAAGAGCTGTACCAATTACACCAACTAACCATTGCGAAATGAATGTAAATCCTGAACTCGCAGCTAAAGACGCAATAGCACCCGACGAACCTGATATAAACAAGCCTATAGTCAAAATGGAGAACAATGAGAACAGTTGAAAACGCTTTCGATGAAGAATAAAAGGTATCTGAAGATAAGGTCCGTTAAACTCTTCTTTCTCTACTCTTACTATTAGTCTAGATCTTTGAGCCGAATACAATGGGGCGGGTACTGGAAGATTACGTTTCAAAATGCAGCTACAGGAGGATAAGGCCTGCATCTTTCTTTGTGGGTGTTGCTCCCATAGGCACGCACTATGACATTGACTTTTTCAAGTGGCTGGGAGTTGAGATGCCCAGAGGGGTTGAGACAGAGCTAATAAAGAGCACCGACATTTCATCCGCTTTCAAAACTCTCGCAACAAAGGTGTTTTCTGAAGTCCTCAATTTTGTGAAAGACATGGACATTAGGGTGGAGGTGGCGCCGAATGTTGGGAGCATATCAAGTGCAAACTTGGAGCGTGCCTGCAAGATAGTAACAGCAATAAAGGACGGCATAGAAAAGGTAAGAACGAGTTGAAGACTCCCGTTTTCTGAGATACCTATATCCCCAGCGTGATTTTGGGAATGTAGGTATCTCTGTGGAATGTTACCTTTTTCGGTGTTATATACTAGTACATTAATAAAAGGATTGGACGCCTAATTTAAAATGGAGGTATAGTTATGAGCAGAGAGTTTGAAGTAAAGTACCAAAATAAGATTCTTAGATTAGATAATAATACTAGAATAATGGGGATATTGAATATTACCCCGGATTCATTTTCAGATGGAGGTCTCTATTATAACAATATAGATAATGCAGTAGACAGAGCAAGGCAGATGCTTGATGAAGGTGCAGATATTATAGATATAGGTGGAGAATCAACAAGACCGGGGTCAAAACCGATTACCATTAAAGAGGAATTAAATAGAATAATCCCTGTAATTAAAAACATCAGACTTTCCTTAAGAAATAGCTTTTTCATCTCTGTGGACACGTACAAGGCAGAAGTTGCCGAACAAGCACTTTTGGCTGGTGCAGACATGATAAACTCATTATCTGGATTTAATTTTGATAGAAGGCTGTCAAAGATTATCAAGAAGTTTAAATGTCCAATCATAATTTACCATATAAAAGGCACTCCAAAAATAATGCAACAAGACATTCACTATAAAAATGTAGTGAAAGAAATATGTCATTTCTTTGAATCGCAGATCGATATAGCAAAAAAGGCTGGGATAGGTAAAAACCAAATCTTAATAGATCCAGGGATTGGCTTCGGTAAGACCCTAAAGCAGAATCTAGAACTAATAGTACAGCTTCAAAAAATCTCAAAAATAGGACTCCCAATTGTAGTCAGCGTTTCAAGAAAAAGCCACTTGGGTAAATTGCTAAAGAATGAATTAAAACTGGATTATGTACCTACCGAGCTAGACAGAATAGAAGCTGCTTTAGCAGAAACGGCTATTGCAGTAATGGAAGGCGCGCACATCATACGCACACATGATGTATTACAAACGAAGAGATTTACAGTATCACTGGATGCACTTCTAAGAAACAAAAAATAAGGTTATTTTATGGCGAAAATCTATTTGGCATTGGGCTCAAATGTAGGTGATAGAGCCTCTAACCTCAAAAAAGCAATTGAACTTCTAAGACGGAAGATTCAAGAGATAAAACTATCGCTTGTATACGAAACAAAACCTGTTGGATATGAAAAGCAGGATAACTTCTTGAATATGGTGTTGGAAGGCAAAACAGAGCTTTCGCCAATACAACTTTTAGAATTTGTCAAGCAAGTTGAGAAAGATACAGGAAGAATACGCAGATTCAATGGGGGGCCGAGAGAGATCGATGTAGATATACTGTTCTATGATGATCTTATCTACCACGATGGGCAGCTTGACATACCACATCCAAGACTTCATGAAAGAGACTTCGTTCTAAGACCCCTCATGGATTTAAACCCAGAAATTATCCACCCTATTTATAAAAAGGCTGTTGGACAATTATACTCTGAAATACCAAAGAATGACTTATCCATCCTTGGCGATGGCCGGAAGTTAAACTAAGATGATTGGTGATTTTATATTGATCTCGTTAGTGGCTGCAATGACAAGAAGCAAGGTTATAGGTAATGATGATAAACTGCCTTGGCACATTCCAAAGGAGATGCAACGCTACAAAAAGCTTGTCGCTGGCGGGACTGTCATACTAGGCAGGAAAACGTTTGAATCAATGAAAAATATACCAGGAAAGCACGCAATTTTGATCTCAAGGTCGATTGAGTCTGTGAAAGGAGCTGAAGTATGCAAAAGTATAAGTGAAGCCCTGAAAAAAGCTCGATCTTATGCTGATGCTGATGTCTTTATCATAGGTGGAGCAAGCATCTTCGAACATACAATTGGGATTGCAGATAGAATGTACCTCTCGTACATTAAGAAAGAGTACGCGGGCAATAAATTCTTTCCAAGTTTCGACTTGAGCGAATGGGAATTAGAAAGCAGGGAGGACTTTCCAGAATTCGAATATGTCGTGTATTCTAGGATAAAGAGGGCCTAAGATATATCAGATACATATTTTCGCTAGTTGCCTATTACATACTTCGCTGGACTGCAAATCTTTACGCATGTTTAAGAACCTCCACTCCAGCGCCTTCTGCAAATTTAAGTGCAGTAGGTTTTTCGACCCTTACCTTAACTTTACTTATTTTATGATCTTCTAGACATTTATCTGCAATTTTATCTGCGAGTGTCTCAATCAGTTTGAACTTTTTATACCTGGGGGCAAGGAGGGAAAGTTTACGATAGTGTTTAGTAAGGACGCCTTCGCCTCAGGGCAGGTTCTTAACGTAGAACTCGACACAGAATTCGGAGGAAATTATACCACGAGTTGTAGGATTCCATAATGTAGTGCCTAATAAGGCAGAAGTAACGATAGTATGGATGATTGGTGCGTTGGTTAAAATAGTGCAGAGAACTGTGGACGGGTATCTGACAGAAGGCATCGTCTGATTATACGCAGCACAGGCAATAAAGGTGATTAATTGCTTTGTATGACGAGCTAGGTTTTTGGTAATATTAATAGATAAGATAGTTAAATTTCTAAGAGAAAATGTGGCGTCCGGGATTATAAATCCTGCGGTAATAATCTACAAATAAAAATCATATAATAAAGTTTATACGGTCTATAAAGTTTACTCTAAAAATACTTTTATATTTTTTTGGGATATTATTATCGATAGTGAGCTGATTTACACAAAATCAAACTCACGACATTAGAAATAATTTCAGGTTCTAAAAATTTTCTTTCTAAAATAAACCTTCTTCGTTAAGATCCACTTCACAGAAAATATAAGCCTTTTGTTTACACATTCAGTCATTCAGATAAGAACAGATTAACAAAAAGATAAGTCACAACAACTTTTGCCTTCCATTATAATCGTGGACAAAAATTAAGGCTCGTTAGCTGTTTCTATAGCTTCTTAGTTGTCTAAGCCATTGATAGCTTATGCTCTTAGTGAAATAGCCTCCTTTAACGGTATAAAACCTGATGATCATCATACTTCTTCCGCTCCTTTTGTCCCTTTTTCCCCTTTTTTGTGGCAGCCTCAACAAACTCTTTCGCTTCCTCTTCAGCCTTCTTCTTATTTTTATCCAATAAAGACATCGAAATCACTCAAATAAGAATCAATCTCGTCTTGCCTAATAAACTTTGCACCTGCCTCTCTAGCAGAATCTTTTTAAATATGAAATCCATATAGAAAAAAGAGTTAATATGCCAGCGAAGAAGAATTCAGAATATACTGTGGGAAAAGACATGCAGAGGAAATCCACAGTTGGAAGCGGGTTTGGTGAAAGAAGCAAAAGACAGAAGAAAAATACAAGAAGGAAAAGAGGTCTAGAATATGCGCAACATTGACAAAGCTATAGGGCAGTCAGCTTTCTCAATCTTACCTTTAAGCTGTTCCGTTTTGTTATCTGTCAATTTGCCTACTTCTTCACGAATCTTTCCCTTGATCTGTTTACCTTTTCCCTTTACTTCTTCTTTGCTCATGATTTTTGAATACACTTTGGGGTTAATAAACCCTTTTGTTAATGAAGTGAAGGATATTGCCAAGACAGGCTCATTGAATATGAGCCGACAGTTAACACCGACAAAGTTCAGAGAGATGAGCCTATAAGTTGACAGAACCATCTGTCCTAATCCTTATATAGTTCACTGTAGATCTTCATATTTATGTTCGTATTTAATGGCGACATCGGTGTAATACTGATAGTTCTGGGCATCCTACTCATGGTTGTAGCCGCCTTAGTGAAGGAAGTGGGTGGGCTGATGAGTGTCGGGAAAATAGCCCTAATCATTGGTGCTGTCATCTTTGTCGTGGAACTACTTATAGGAGTCTAATAAATATAAATTAAACTTCTGTTCCTTTCCTGGAGACGATAAACCATTCTCCCAGCTTCTCTTTCATGTAACTCTGGTCAGAGTACTTGTCAAGTTTGCTATGATCATAGTCTAAGAAGTGAGATTATTTTCAAAACCTTTTTAGCGATAGGGAGGCTTGAAGCCGTATTGCACAACCTCTTTGATTTTCTTGGGTACAATGGGTAGATCATGGATAGTGTTATCCCAATTTTTTTAAATCCTTCTTCTTCCTGGGAAGGCTCTTATCGCCAATTTTAGCAGATTAAGACAAGCAAATTAGAGTATGTTTCCCCCTAAAATCTTTTGCGTCATAAGGATATGAATAGAATTATTTTAATATATATATTAATTATATTATGGGAACGCCTAAAGTGCGAGGAAGGTAAACATATGAAAAAATCACATGGTCTGAAGTTTATAGAAAATTATGCGTATAATCATATAGTTACTTCTGTCAAACGACCGACCTATGCGTATCTTAAAATCACCTCTTTATGTAATTCTCGATGTAACTATTGTGATATGTGGAAAAATAAAAAAGAAAACGAACCAAATACTGAAGGATGGAAAAGAATTATCAATGATTTAGCAAAAATAGGTGCTGTTACCTTGACTTTTAGTGGAGGTGAGCCTTTTCTTCGTTCAGATTTATTTGAACTAGCGTCTCATGCAAAATCGCAAGGTCTTATTCCTATGGTTGTTACAAATCTAAGTTTATTCAATAAAGATCATATAGAAAAGATAGCTGAAAATTTCGATTTTATTGGAATTTCTCTAGACACCATACACCCAGAGATGTATATTGAAATTAGAGGGAAAGATTGGTTAGAGCAGATTAAACAAAATATCCATTTACTCATGGATGGTTTGAGCACATTAAAGGCACAAACAGAAGTGAGTGCAGTTGTTACTATAAGTAACAGAAATGCAGATGAAATCCATGAATTAATTCACATGGTTTTTGACGAACTTAACATGGATACTATAACTTTTTATTGGATCCAAATGGTGGCTCGAAGGCAAAAGAATTTATGCCAACACATGAGCAAATACATTATGTCAAACAAGTTATTTTGGATCATAAATCATTATACCCCATTAGTAATTCTATACGATACGTCAATCAATTAGGTCATTTTGACTATGCATGTAATCCCTGGAAATATGTGCAAATAGATCATAGAGGTTTTTTGATAACACCTTGTCTTTTCACAAATGACCATAAAATTAACCTACTGGAACAACGATTATCGAATGTATGGAAGTCAAAACACATACAGAAAATGTATTCTCAATACAACAATTGTAAAACTTGTAATCTTGGTTGCGTCGCAGAATCCGCTTGGTCAACGAGTGATATTAATTTTATCATAAATGAAGGTTTTCGTGGTATCATTATACCAACTATAAAAAGAATTAGAGTACGAAATGATTAACCTCTTAAAAAATTCAGAGTAAATTCAAAGTTTTTCTATTCTAATTTCAAGGACTTTAGGTTTGACCTTGTTCTTCACTGACAAAACTGCTATGATCGTCCAAGAAATAGCTTGGTAGTTGAATTACACTTTGAAACCAC
The DNA here is from genome assembly GCA_050011875.1 of Nitrososphaeria archaeon. Lineage (GTDB taxonomy): Archaea > Thermoproteota > Nitrososphaeria > JACIWG01 > JACIWG01 > JBEKIG01. The sequence continues at coordinate 784 of JBEKIG010000020.1, read as the reverse complement.
GGATAAAGAGAAAAATTAGAATAAACTAATACAAAACATACCAGAGAATAACGAAAATAATAGCACCAAAGATGTGCCCCAGCCGAGAGATTATGCTTTTTTGACTTTTAACTGTACGTCTTAATTCTGTTGTTTCTGTCTGCTAAGTGATTATTTCTTTATTTTGGCTCTTTAGTTCTCCAACGTTCTTTTTTAATTCTTCAAGTCTCCTATCATCTTTTTTCTTTAGTTCTTCTTTGACTTCCGAAATAGCGCCTTTTAGTAGCGGCTCAATCATCTGTGGAATACGATATCGTCATAAGATTTATAAGAGTCATTGTTAATCTATAAAGTATGTCACAGGATTCGCTTGATCAGGTAAATCGCGGTATACAAAAACTTAGAGAAGATGTAGAAGGAGGAGTTGACAAAGCGCAGACTCTAACTATAGAGCATCCGGGAGCAGCCTTAGCGGTCGCATTCTTAGCTGGTCTGGCAGTTGGTGGAGTAATAGTACTAGCTGCTCATAAGAAAAAAGAAGATTAGCTCCCATGAGCCAGCAAAAGTCAATATTCGGCACTGTTAAAGAGAAAGTCCTCAACTGCCCCATGTTGTTAAAATAGAAGGGAAGTAATACTAAGCAAAATGTTTATAAGTTAGTAAGAAATAATTTTATAAAGTGATAAATGTGAAAAGTAAGGAAGTTTTGGATAAAGATGTTTATACTGGAACCAACGAGAAAATAGGCACAATCAAAGAACTGGAAATAGACTGGAGAAATTGGCAAGTTACTGATCTTGAAGTC
>JBEKIG010000019.1:0-26972 GCA_050011875.1 Nitrososphaeria archaeon | reverse complement strand
AGGGGCAGGGGCGGAGGTGGTGAAGCTGGCGCTGGATGATGCCCAGGATATCCCCCCAGAGTTCTGCGCCATGCAGCTATAATAATATGTAGTTCCCGCAGTCAGCCCCGTTATATCCGTGTAGAAAAATGAGGCACCCTTGGCCCCCAGGTTCAGGTCATGTGCCCAGTTGGCGGCAGTCGTTCCACCGTCGGCAGGACCCCAATATACATGCACCGTGGGGTTCTCATTGCCCGTGGCCGTCAGCTCGCCATCTAAGCGGGCTGTCGTGGTGGCTATGTTAGACATAGTAATAGGTCGTGCTTGCCGTCAGGCCGGTTAAGTTGGCAGTAAATGCGCCCACGGATTGCGTGCCCACGGCGACATTGCCGGACCAGCTTGCCGCTGTCGTACCGCCGTCTGTAGTGCCCCAGTAGACGCTGACCGTGCTAGCAGCCCCACCGTCCGAGGTCAGGTTGCCATTGAGCGTGGCTGCTGTAGTGGTAATGTTAGATCCTCCTGTGGAATTGGTCACGGCTGGTGCTGTGACTGGCGGAGGAGCAGGGGCAGAGGTGGTGAAGCTGGAGCTGGATAATGCCCAGGTCATCCCACCAGAGTTCTGCGCCATGCAGAGATAGTAATATGTAGCCCCGGCAGTCAGCCCAGTTATGTCCGTGTAGAAAACTCCGGCGCCTTTGACACCCAGGTTCAGGTCATGCGCCCAGTTGGCGACAATCGTTCCACCGTCGGCAGGACCCCAATATACATGCACCGTGGGGTTCTCATTGCCGGTGGACGTCACCTCGCCGTTCAGTCGGGCTGCCGTGGAGGTTATGTTAGACGCTCCCGTTGAATTGGTCATAGTAATAGGTCGTGCTTGCCGTCAGGCCGGTTAAGTTGGCAGTAAATGCGCCCACGGATTGCGTGCCCACGGCGACATTGCCGGACCAGCTTGCCGCTGTCGTACCGCCGTCTGTAGCGCCCCAGTAGACGCTGACCGTGCTAGCAGCCCCGCCGTCTGAAGTCAGGTTGCCGTTGAGCGTGGCTGCCGTGGTGGTTATGTTAGACGCTCCCGTAGAATCGGTTATGGCTGGCGCGCCGGACGGAATTGCGGTTTGCCATGTGGCCATATTATTTGTCAAAAGTGAATCCGTATTTGCCGAAGGTACGCCATGGGGATTGAAAAAACTCATACTTGTCCAGTAATCATGCAAGGCACAGTACATCACTGCAATGGTTGCTCCACCTGTAAATGCATTATCAATAAAACTAGAGGAGAAAGCAGTATTATCTACATAAGGTACTGATTGTGATGCCTGGCCTATCTCCTCCATCCAAAAGTTATTTATGCCATAAGTAGATTTGATTTTCGATATTAAAGTAGTTACATCACCAGCAGTTAGTGCGTAGACATCAAAACTAGGAAAGTCCAGTAACGGTAACAATGCTTTTGTAAATGGTGTGCCGTAAACAGTAACATCACAAAAATTATGTGTTATCATAATATTTGGTATAGATGCCTTAAATTTATTTTTTAAGTATGTAAAATGTGCTACTGCATCCGCCACAGAATAGTTCTGTTTGGCCGTGTAGGTTATGCCACTGACAATATTCGCAGAGAAAGCCGATGCAAGTGTCATTGTAGTGCCGGCTAGAGACGAACCTGTTCTGCTCTGTCCACTACACGCGCCGCTTGTTATTGTAATTGTCCACCCGACAGGATTTTTATTATTTGCACCTGTACCAAAAGCAGTATCAATCATAGTTGTCCCGCCCACGTTGCCACTTGAGGTCGTGGTACTGGAAAATTCATAAGGTCCATCAAGCTCATTCTCGCAATTCATTACAACAATATTAGGATATTGTGCAACTATAGGTACTAATCTATTAAGCCATGTGTCAAGTGTATCGCCATTTGTTCCTCCAGGAATTACAAAATTAGAAGTTGGCTGTACACAATTAAAACCAGTGAACCATTTTCCCACCAACCACCCCACAACATACATCTTATGCTTCGCAGTTAGGTCGAATAATGCCTTATAAGCATTTGCTTCATCTATTGTCGAAGCCAGATAGGTATAAACGAGGGGAATGCGTATTATTCTAACACCCTTGCTCTGAAGATAACTCAACATATTATCAAGAAATGCAAGGTTTTCAGTTGTCCAGAACTGTGTTTTGCTCCCCGTTGCGCTGGGATTCCATTCCTCATCATATTTTGGGGTAGGTACACCGAAATGAAATCCTACTAATCGCTGTTTGACTCCATTAAGTAAAAAATAACCATCAGACTCTAAACGCAAATCTTCTATAGTCCCATCTCCCCAGGTGATGTTTTTCTCTTGTAAATAGCCGCCACTGGATTGAGCATTATCCATATTGTTGGTGTTGACAGCTAAAGCAGCGGAGGTTCCTGTAAATTGAGCCACTATGATCAGGCTGAAAATTATTTGAGAACCTAACCGAAAAATGCTCTTCTGATGTTTCTTACTGTTGAACCAGTCAAAACATCGTTTTGCAGAATCTATATACCGCTTTATCTTCTTATGAAAGCGCAACACGGTTTTTCTCCCTGTATTCCGCTCCGCCAGCGAAGCCTGCCAAGCCCCAACGGAGTTTCAATATTCAGGCCCTTTATTTATCGGGCTACAATCAATATAACTTGCATCGTATTAATAATGAATAGCGTTTTAGTCCCTTTTCTATGGTCTAAAAGTACTATTGGCCGCAAAGTACTATGTTTAAGCTGGTAAGAAAGTACTATTAGCTAATGAGTACAAAAGTGCTATGAATTGATGAGATCTGAACGATATTGGTTGAGTTGGCTATGAAGCTTTGTTAGAATAGACGGCAAGCACGGGTTTTCTCCCTGTGCCAGACTCCGCCAGTGAAGCCTGCCAAGCCCTGGCGGAGTTTTCTGTTTAGGCGCATATTGGCCAATCGGATAACTAATTTACCGTCTCAGGCTGTTTTGAGGTCTCTGAGAGAAATTCGAGCACATCATCCCGGGAAAAACGACGATCACCGCGGGGACCAATCCGGTAGGACTTAAGTATTCCCTGGTCGCTCCATCGCCTCACCGTATTAATGTGCACATTCAGCAGACGTGCTAATTCACGTGTCGTAAACAGGCTTTTGTGATGGTTTATATTCATATTATTACCTCTCCATAAATATCAAAACGTTCATAAATAACTGTAAATATACTATTACCTAACTTTATATCACTTCTTGTAGGATGTGAATCACCGGATAGTCCCACTTAATATGGGACAATAGTCCTATCCACAGTCCTATCCACGTTGTAAAATAACAATATAAATAGTTACCATTGGTTATGAAAATGCAGTTGACAGAGACTGGGCTATACTGTAATCTTAAAGTCTTAGATTTGCACAGGCGATAGACGCATAACAAAAATATAACATCTTTACTATATATAGACCTGAGCAAAGGGGAGCGCGGCGAACAATGTCCAAGAAAAATGGGAAAAAGACAATAAGCGTAATCGGATTAGGGGTTGTAGGCCTCACAACGGCGGTTGGCTTCGCGTTAAAAGGCCACAAAGTTATCGGCATAGATATCGATCCGGAGAAAGTACGAAAAATAAACGACGGTACCTGCCCCATCTATGAAGAGGGCTTGAGCTCTGCATTAAAGGATGTTAATTTATTTGCTACAACGGACCACAGGCAGGCTTTAGACACGGATATCACCTTTCTTTGCGGAGGTACTCCACCAAAAGCGGATGGCTCCATTGATCTCTTCTTCCTGGAAGAGCCTGCTAAGCAATTGAGAGCAGTGCTGAAAGAAAAGAAAAGCGATCACCTTGTCGTGGTAAGAAGTACCGTTGTCCCCGGCACCACCGAGCAAGTTATCGTACCGATTTTAAACCATAATGACTATGTGGGGATCTGTGTAAACCCGGAGTTTTTACGGGAAGGAACTGCGGTCGAGGATTTTATGAAACCCAGCCGGATTGTCATCGGCGAGAAAAATGAAAAATGGGGCGACATGCTTGCTGAGGTCTATAAAGATTACAAAGCGCCCATTATGAGAACTGACTTTAGCACCGCTGAAATGATAAAGCAGGCATCCAACGCCTACCTGGCAACCCGGGTTTCCTTTATTAACGAAATAGGCAATATATGCAAGAGCCTTGGCATGGATGTTTATGAGGTGGCTAAAGGGATGGGCTTAGACTCTCGCATCGGTAAAGACTACCTAAATGCCGGGATAGGATTCGGCGGTTTCTGTCTGCCCAAGGATTTATCGGCATTAATATCAAGTGCAAAGGATACCAATTACCGTGCGCGGATCCTGGAGGAGGTCCAGAGGCTGAACCATAATCAACCCATGAGGATGTTGGCCATACTTAAAAAGCATATCCCGGTATTGAAAGGCGCGACGATTGGCATACTGGGATTAGCCTTTAAAGCGGATACCGATGACGTCAGGAAATCGAAGGCCATCGAAATAATTCGTGCCCTGCAAGAAGAGGGAGCCAGAGTTACCGCTTATGATCCCCAGGCAATGCCGAATTTTCGGAAAATATTCCCCGACTCGGTAAAATATGCCACGGCTGATGAGGTTCTAATGGCAGACGCCGTAATGATATTAACTGAATGGGATGAGTTCAACACGCTGGATTACCGCGGCAAGATAGTCATAGATGGTAGAAGGGTGCTCAAGGCCAGAGAGGCTAAGATATACGAGGGAATTTGCTGGTAGTAAAGGGTGAATGTCTTATAAAATAAAGGACGATTAGGGGCTAGAAATCACAAAGCATGCGCTTGAATAATTCGTGTTGCCGTAGCTAAGCAGCAAAGTATTTGGAGGTAATTTGAATTCTTTTCCGAGGATAACCGCCCTGGTTCTAACATTGAACGAAGTGAATAATCTTCAATATGTATTGCCCAAGATTCCCCCAGTTGTCGATGAAATTCTCATTGTGGACGGACACTCTACGGACGGTACAATTGAAACCGCCAGGCAGTTGTGCCCGAAAGCTAGAATTATATATCAAAATAAGAAAGGAAAAGGCGATGCCATAAGATGCGGTTTTGGCGAGGCAAACGGAGATATCATTATTACCCTTGATGCCGATGGCTCCATGGACCCGGAAGAAATACCAAGATTTGTTGAGCCATTACTGAGTGGCTACGATTATGTAAAGGGCTCGCGTTTTCTTGACGGCGGTGGTACTTCGGATATGCCACTTCACAGATGGTGGGCAAATAAGTTCTTTGTCTTTCTGGCTAACATGTTTTATGGCACAAAGTACACAGACCTTACTTATGGATATAACGCAACATGGAAAAACATCTTCAAGACACTCCCCATCCGGTCTGACGGCTTCGACATGGAAATTGAGATGAACATTGAGATAGGCAAAGCGAAATTAAAGGCAAAGGAAGTGCCAAGTTTTGAACACCAAAGAATGAGCGGGGTGGGAAAGCTAAGAACCTTCAGGGACGGCTGGAAAATCCTCAGAATTATTTTCAGGAAAAAATTCCCTGAGACCAATGAACGAGGCATGCTAGCTATTCAAAATTCTTAAAGAACGTTGCAAGAAATAGTGGCTAAAGAGGATCCGGAGATCTCCGTTATTATATGTGCCTATACGATGGAACGCCTCGATGACATCCATGCGGTCGTCAATTCGATTCTCAACCAGACATTGAAGGCACAAGAGGTCATTTTGGCTATCGACAACAACAAAGAGCTTTTTGGAAATCTTCAAGCATTGGTGCACAATTCAAAATCAGGCGTCGCTGATGAAAAGGCAAGAACCCCGGCTCGGAATTCTCAAGTAAAGATTACCCTCAATACTGGCCCCGGGGGAGCATCTGAGACCAGAAATGTTGGCATTCGGGCCGCAACGGGGAACATTTTAGCCTTTGCGGATGACGACATTATAGCGGAACCGGACTGGCTTGAAAATCTGGTCCGACCCTTTGAACACGGCGAAATTATGGCTGTGAGCGGGCAGGTTGTGCCCACATGGCCAAATGTTGAAGCTCCCTATTGGTTTCCCGAAGAATTTGACTTTACTATTGGTTGTACCGCCCATAAAAAGTTGATTCTCCAGGCAAATAACGAGATCAGGAACGTCGTATCATGTAATGCGGCCTTTAGAAAGGAAGTATTCGCAACAATAGGAGGTTGGGAGACCGCTCTTGGTCCCAATAGGAATGATCCATGCGGAAAAACTTCTAAGCACCCCGGAGGGGAAGAAGCTGAACTTTGTCTCAGGATCAAGTACAAGATACCTGGGGCATCAATCGTGTATGAACCACAGGCTATTGCACACCATAAAGTTACAGCTGAACGCGCTACATTGAAATATACGCTTAACCGATGCTATAGGGAAGGCATTATGAAAAGCGTGATGGCCAAGGTGGCTTCCCGCTATGCGGATAATCCCCTTGCTACTGAGGATCTCTTCCTTCGCAGCCTCTTGACTATATCATTGCCACAAAGGTTAAAGAAGCTATACAAACCGGCAAATTTGGCTCAGATAATCGTGATTTTAGTAAGCGCTGCATCAACAGGATTAGGATACTTTGTGGGGAAATGGCGATATAAGGAAGGCAATAATTGATTAAAGCAATGGTGCAGAAGTGATCTGGATTAAACTAAGCTTTTTCATGTCGGTTGCTTAGATGTCCTGCCTGCTGGTGATTCACAATTAAACCATGACATATTGTGTAATATTTATATAACATTTAGGCATGATGATATATGGATAGGGAATTTAAGGTAACGGCATTAGTGCCACAGAAAGATCACAGTGAGCGCATACCTGGCAAAAATATGAGATCCTTCTGCGGACGTCCCTTGTTTCATTGGATACTCATGAGTTTGAGGGGCAGTAAATATATAACCAATATAATTATTGATACAGACAGTCAGATAATTTCCGAAGATGCATTACGGAATTTCGACCGGGTGAGCATCATAGAGCGGCCAGAGGTAATCAGAGGGGATTTTGTATCTATGAATAGTATCATTGCCTATGATATCTCGCAGATTGAGGGCGAGTATTTTTTACAGACACACAGCACAAATCCCCTATTAACTACGGCGACCATAAATAGGGCCATTGAACGCTATTTCGCGAGGTTAGATACATATGATTCACTTTTCTCTGTAACGCGTCGTCAGGTTCGCCTCTACTGGCAGGACGGGCAGCCGGTTAATCACAATCTGAAAGAACTGCTCCGAACGCAGGATCTCCAACCTATCTACGAAGAAAACTCCAACATCTATATCTTTTCCAGGGCGTCCTTCAATCAAAGTGGGAAAAGGCGAATCGGACTTAGGCCGCAGATGTTTGAAATGGATAGGTTTGAGGCTGTAGATATAGATGATGAGCAGGACTTTAAGCTGGCAGAGCTACTCAAAAGGTTAAAGTGTACAGAGGGAGGCTTATGATAATGAGCATAGCAACTGCCCCAAGGCATCGATCTAAAATCTATGTGCGAAAAGCGGTAGCCTATGCTTATTGCGGTGCCATACAGTTATTGAAGTTAATGGGTGGGGACGCTGCTAAGGTTGTAAGATGTGTTATCTACTATCCGGTAGTCAGCGATGCAGCAACTCTGGCTGACTTAGTAAACCGGGCGTCATGGTATCTTCCTCAATCCGAATTTTCGCAAGTGGAGGTTTCAATTCCAGTATCCAAAGAATTCTTGAGTGCGGACTTAAAAACCCTGGTCCCACCGGCATCTCAGTTCAACTATATCGGGCGATCCAACAACATTCATCTTGTTGATCAACGAGTTGTTGACCTCTCTCAAGCCGACGTCATCTTACTCTGGAATAAGACTAGCATGCTAGAGCCTCGTATTTTACGGCATTTAGCGACTGTAAGCGTTGTGGATCCATTATTCTACGGTACGGTTGAAGGTACAATGGCCAGAAAGATGTATTCTCGAACTCTGGATAGCAGGCAGAAGGAGCGTTTCTCCGCTCTATCAAAAGCAAATTACCGATCTTTACTTGGCACTGCGGCCGGCTGTAAGGAGGGATACGTATTCGGAACTGGGCCCACAATAGAACGGGCGGAGGAATTTAACTATGATTTGGGATTCAAGGTTGTATGCAACACCATTGTGAAGAACAAAACGCTTTTACGCCATATACAGCCCCAGTTACTTGCTTTTATCGACCCTGTATTTTTTTTTAGTCCATGTCGCTACGCCGCGGAGTTCCGCAGGATGGTTCTTGATACAGTGAGAGAATTTCACTGCTATATTATGGTTCCTGACTATAATGTGCCATTGCTCATGGCTCATTATCCTGAATTAGAAAGCTATATTATCGGAATGCCGGTGCCGGATATCTGGGATATGTCACTATGGGAACTTGTGGGGATGGCGTTGCGCAGGCCGGGCAAAATGGAGTGGACTGATAAAATAGCGGGGCACAAAGACAAATATAACTTTCCTTCTGAGAGCAAGTTTTATGTGGCAGCATCAACAAGTATATTGACCCAGTTTATGTTACCGATCGTATCATCTTTCTGCGAGAAGATTTACGTCATTGGCGCCGATGGTCGCAAGCCTGATGAAAATTATTACTGGACTCACAGCTCGGCATCACAACTTGGCGATCTTATGCAGACCATTTTTGATACTCACCCCTCATTTTTCAGAGATGCTTTATACGTAGACCAATATGAAGAGTACTGCGCGTTTTTCGAAGGACTGGTAGAATATGGGGAGTCTTTGGGAAAAAGGTATTATTCTTTAACCCCTTCCTATATTCCAGCGTTAACTAAGCGACCAGCACCGGTGAGAGACAAATGAATCAAATCAAGAACCTGAAATCGAAACTGCAAAACAGAGAGCTAACCATAGGATCGTGGATTACTATGGGGGAACCTGCTATCGCTGAGATAATGGCAAAGGCCGGATTTGACTGGCTAACAGTGGATATGGAGCACAGCGCCATCGATATTAACCAGGCACAGGAGTTGATCCGGGTAATTGAACTGAGCGGGTGCATCCCGCTGGTGCGGGTGGGAGTTAATGATGCTACCATTATCAAACGGGTTATGGATGCCGGCGCACATGGAGTTATCGTTCCGATGGTCAATAACAAGGAGGATGCTGAACGAGCTGTTGGGGCTGTTAAGTATCCGCCACAGGGATTCCGTGGTGTTGGCCTTGCCCGCGCCCAGGCCTATGGTGTCGATTTTGAGGGATATAGAAAGTGGAATGAAACGGGGAGCGTGGTCATCGTTCAGATAGAACATATTGAGGCGGTTGAGAATCTGGAAACTATTTTGTCGGTAAAAGGTGTTGACGCTTTTATCATCGGCCCCTACGACCTTTCCGCTTCCCTTGGTGTCCCCGGACAGTTCGACCATCCGGCAGTTGTAAAGGCGTTAACTTCGGTGAAGAACACGGCAAGACGGCTTGGCGCTGTAGCAGGCTATCATGTTGTTCCAGATGATCCAGCCATGGTGGTAGAAAAAGTTGGCCAGGGTTATCGCTTGCTGGCTTTCAGCGTGGATTTTCTATTCCTGGGAAATTCATGCCGTGGCGGGATCAACATTATTCGCAATAAGCTGGGGTGGGAACATGCATAGGGTATTAATCACCACGTCCGCCTTTGGAAAGGAAGACTCTCTACCGCTCAGTATTCTTCGAGACGCTGGCTATGAGGTTATCCTTAATCCGCACGGCAGGAAGTTAACTGAAGATGAGGTAATTAATCTTCTTCTAGAAATAAAACCAGATGGAATGATTGCCGGGGTAGAGCCACTTACAGCTCAGGTTCTGGAAAAGGCTAAAGACCTGAAAGTAATTTCTCGTTGTGGAATCGGGCTGGACAATGTGGATTTGAAAGCTGCCAAACGGAAAGGCATAGCTGTGCTGAATACGCCGGATGCCCCCACAGTGGCAGTGGCTGAACTTACGGTCGGGCTGATCTTCGATCTGCTGAGGCGAATTTCCTTTCTTGATAGAGAACTCAGAAAAGGTAATTGGAGGAAGGACACCGGAAGCTTATTGCAAGGTAAGAGAGTTGGCATCGTTGGCCTGGGACGTATCGGCAAGAAGGTGGCCGAACTATTGTTGCGGTTGGGTACAAACGTGTCCGGGGTTGAAATAGAACCTGATTTTCAATGGCTCCAGTCAAACCACGTCCAATTAGTTAACATGAAAAAATTGCTAAAAGACAGCGAAATCCTATGCCTGCATATTTCGTATAGTGAAGCTAATAAACACATGATTGGAAAAAAAGAAATGGAGCTTATGAGAAAAGGGGCATATCTGCTAAACCTCTCCAGAGGGGATGTTGTTGATGAGGAAGCTCTTTATCTACAGTTAACCAGCGGGCATCTGTCCGGCGCTGCACTTGACGTTTTCGGCAAAGAGCCATATTCCGGACCTCTACGCCAGCTTGACAATGTTGTGGTTACACCGCATATCGGGTCATACGCCAGGGAGGCTAGATTGGAAATGGAAATGCAGTCCGTGAGGAACCTGTTAAGTGTTCTTAATCCTCATTTCAGCCATGGTTGTGAATAGCATCCGCAACGAAAATAGTGATTTTGGGGAATATAGTTAATGAGGATACAGATGAATAGGTTGGAAAAAATATATTCAAATTCGCAATCTGGAAAAGATTACGCCCGTGGGTATCTGTCTTACCTGACTGAACTGTGTGGGACTCTCGATCTTGCGGCAATCGAAAAAATGATTGGGGTATTTGAAAAGGCCAGGGATAATGGAAAAACCATCTTCATGGCCGGGAATGGCGGAAGCGCGGCCACCTGTTCGCATTTTGCTGAAGATTTGACCTACGGGACTATCGTGGATGGCAAGAAACCATACAAGGCACTAAGCCTGGTTGACAACTCCGCCTATCTAACGGCGGTTGGCAATGATGAGGGATACGAGAACCTCTTTATGGCGCAATTGCGGCCCCTTTTTAACGCCGGGGATGTCCTGGTAGCCATATCCGTAAGCGGAAATTCTCCCAATTTACTTAGAGCAATTGACTATGCCAACAATAAAAATGGCATTACAGTTGGAATAGTTGGCTTTGATGGAGGCTCTATGAAAAACGCCTGCCATCATTGTGTTCATGTAAGTACTCTGAAAGGCGAATACGGGCCTGTTGAGGATATTCACCTGATACTTGTTCACCTGATTACAACATATCTGGCATTTAGACTGGGAAAAACAAAACGTGACTAGCCTATTTCAAGGAAACGCCTTGTGAATTATGTGGACCTTAATAAATATCTCGCCGTAGCCGAGCAGGCTGCATTATCCGCCGGTGCATATTTGGGAACTCACAGGACCGGTGTCTTGGTCCAATCTGGGCACGACAAGGATGTGAAAACAGCCTCGGATAGGGAGACTGAGCGACGTGCTCTGGACAGAACCTTATAGGGAGATTCTTTTCCAACTCGATACATCAATATTTTTTACGACTTCACGTATAGTTAGTAGGACTGTTAATTTCTTAACCAATTCTGTTACTGATATTCAAGAACTTCTGAGAGAATTGGAGAATTAATATTAGCAAAAAGCCGAATCAAACATTGTTGAGACATAAATGCCAGATGTGATTTTGGAGAAGTGAGCGTAATGGAGATTCATTTTGAAAATAAAGTGGTTCTTATTACCGGCGCAACGCATGGGATTGGCAAGCAGTTAGCGCATGATTTTGGGAAGCTAGGAGCCGAGCTTATTCTAACAGGTACAAGACCGGATGAAATAAAAGAATTAAACGAGAACCTGATAAGGAACAATAGAAAGAACATCAAATATTACTGCGCGGATTTTTTAAGTGAAGACTCTCTGTTTAACTTGACTCATGAGTTGAGAAAGTTTAGTAAGATAGACGTCTGTATTAATAATTCTGGGATCAATAGAATTGATTATATCTACGACACTTCGCTGACCGACTGGAGTGATATTATTAACGTAAACCTTAAGGCACCCTTTGTGATATGTCGAGAGGTAAGCCAAATCATGAAAAAAAATGGCTACGGCAAAATTATCAATATTGCTTCCATATTCGGTGTGATCAGCAGGGAGAAAAGGTCAATTTATTCATCAACTAAATCTGGATTAATTGGGCTGACCAGAGCTGCCGCAATTGACCTAGCACCATATAATATATTGGTGAATTGCGTTTCCCCTGGTTTTGTTTTAACCGATCTGACAAAAAAAACATTGAGCGAAACCGAAATTAAAGATTTAGTAAAGAGAATACCGATGGGAAGACTTGCTACCCCTGAAGATATATCGAAGGTCATATTATTCCTATCAAGTGAGCTGAATACTTACATTTCGGGGCAGAATATCATCGTGGATGGTGGTTATGTCAACACTTAAAGAGCTAAAAGTGAAGTCTAATATAAAAGACTATTCCATTATATTTGTAGATGATTTCTCCGAGGCTTTGATTAAGAACTCGTCAGAAAAATCCTTTTATATAATTGATCAATCTGTATTCTATCACTACAAGGACAAGCTTCATAGTATATTAGCAAAACAGAAGCATCTGATAGTTGAAGCAAGCGAGTCGCATAAGACCCTCGACTACGCTCAAACTATCATAAAGCTCCTTATAAATAATAGTATTAAAAGGGATGACAGGCTAGTGGCAATTGGTGGAGGCATCATCCAGGATATAACTGGATTCGTATCATCAATACTGTTCCGGGGAATAGCATGGATTTTATATCCCACTACTCTATTATCACAGAGTGATAGCTGCATCGGAAGTAAAACTTCAATCAATGTAGGTGAGTTTAAAAATCAGCTGGGAACTTATTATCCACCAGACCATATAGTATTAGATTTCAATTTTCTCAAAACTTTATCACTAATCGATATAAAATCAGGCTTAGGGGAAATAATTAAGGTTCACCTTTTAGATGGGGAAGACAGCCTGGAATATATTCTGTCTCATTATACTGAGTCAGCTTCAAGCCCTGTACTCAATGAGCTAATACTTAGAAGTTTATCGATTAAGAAGAAAATAATAGAAAAGGATGAATTCGATAGGGATTACCGAAACATATTAAATTATGGTCACACATTCGGTCATGCTATCGAGTCTATCACAAGCTATAAAGTATGCCATGGTCAGGCAGTTACAATAGGAATGGATATGGCAAATTATATATCCTTTAGGCTTGGGATTTTGCCAGAGAAATCTTACCAACAGATGAGAAAAGCATTGGAAAAGAACTACCCTGATATTCGCCTTGAATCTGAACAAATGGAGCCATTTTTAGTTGCTTTATCTAAGGATAAAAAGAATGTTGACGAAAATCTTAGTTTTATATTAACTAAAGGTCCCGGTGAAATGCTAAAAAGGAAGCTCCCGATAGACGATAGCTTAAAACAATATCTCAATGATTATAGGAGTATCCAAAATGCATCATAAAGCAGGTATTCTAGGCTTTGGAAAGATGGGTAGAATAAGGAAGGACAATATAAATTCTATCCGAGATTGTTCAGTGAAATATGTATGTGATTCCGTGCCTCAAGAGGGTAACTTCAAATTTACCAAAGAGCCCAATGAAATATTTAACGATGATGATGTTGATATTGTTTTTGTCTGTACCCCGAACTATTTGAACAAAGATTTAATAATTCGTGGACTGGATTCAGGGAAACATGTTTTCTGCGAGAAACCGCCCGGCGTCAATTCGGCCCAGATTTTGGAAATAATCGGTGCTGAAAAGAGAAATCCCGGATGTAAATTCATGGTTGGTTTCAACCATCGGCAGCACCAGAGCATTATTGAAGCGAAAAGGCTGGTCGATTCTGGTAAATACGGGAAAATATTGTGGCTGAGAGGGCGCTATGGAAAGAGTGTAGATAAAGATTTCTTCAACACCTGGCGCGCCAAGAAAGCCTATGCCGGTGGCGGGATTCTGATGGACCAGGGCATACACATGCTCGATCTTTTCTTAATGTTCTGTGACTCGTTCGAAGAAGTAAAGGCTGTTTGCTCGGATCTGTACTGGCACCTGGACATTGAGGATAACGTATTCGCAATCCTGAAGAATTCACGGGGGCAGGTCGCATCGCTTCACTCCACGATGACACAATGGCGACACATTTTTTCCTTCGAAATGTTCATGGAACGGGGTTACATCGTCATTAACGGCTTGTTAACACCCTCGGGGACATATGGAAAAGAGGAGATGTCTGTAGCTGAAAACCGAACGGAGGCCCCGGAAGCAGTCTGGACAAAAGAAGAGAGGTTTGCATTTTCGATTGACAATTCCTTTGAAGAAGAGGTAAGAACATTTATTCAATGCATAGACACGAATGCCCCGGTAGCGACAGCCAACTCGGCTGATTCCTTAAAAGTAATGAGATTGATTGAAAAGATATACCAATCAGGATAACTATTCACTACCGGACAAAGACTATCATTGATGACTAGACAAATACCGTGGGCAATTCGGATACACGCCGATGTAATAGAGTATGTTCAGTGATAGAATGGCTTTGATAAATCTGATAGTCTGAAAGGGAGTTGATTGTGACAGTGACTGAAGTAAATGTAAGTATAATAGTACCAACGTATAACAGAGGGTACATGGTAGGGCGAGCCATTCAAAGCATCCTTAATCAGACTTATGAGGATTTTGAAATACTTATAGTTGACGACACCTCGACTGATAACACATCTGAGATTGTACAAAGCATTAGTTCTAAAAAGATCGCGTATATTCGGCATGAGAGAAATAAGGGACCAGCGGCTACGCGTAATACTGGGATAATGGCAGCAAAAGGCGAGTATATAGCGTTTTTGGATAGCGACGATGAATGGCTCCCAGAGAAACTTGAGAAACAGATGAAAGCTTTTAGGAATGCATCGCCTCAAGTTGGCATAGTATACACTGGTCTGATACAAGTAGAAGGAAATAACAAAACCTATATACCACCACCTTATACAGCTAATAGAGAAGGCAATATCCATTACAGCCTCTTTGTAGACCCTCTTATTGTGTATCCTTCAACCGCTGTCATACGAAGAGAGTGTCTTTCAAAAGTCGGGATGTTCGATGAGTGTTTCCATATCTCCGAAGACAGGGAATTGTGGATAAGAATTTCAAAGTACTACGATATTAAGTTAATCGACGAGCCATTGGTAATACATAATTTCATGCCCGACCATCTTACCGCAACTAAGCCAGCTTCTTGTACTAGAGGTCTAGAAATGATCTTGGAGAAACATTTTGAAGACATCAGGAAAGACAGACGAACACTGGCAAGATTCTACGTCAACCTGGGGGCTAGTTTGTGCTCCGAGGGAAAACTGAGCGAAGGAAGAGGCTATTTTTTTAAAGCTGCCATCGCAAATCCTTTAGATATCGTTTCTATGCTTGCTTATCTAGCTTCCTTGACTGGGCAAAACGGCTACGACAAAGCTGTGATAAGCTACAAGAAAATGCATGAGCGGGGGGTTACAAAAAAGCATGGATCTATCTTGTCTTTGCAATAATCTTTGGAACGAATAGCAGCAGCGGGAAATGATGGCTGACCCTCTTCAGATAAACGACTGGGAAATCAAGAAATTCCTTCTCGTAATCTCTATTGTTCAGTTCATTGTGCTGGGCCTCCTGGGATTGAGTGCTTTGGGCATCGATATCCCGGTTTTGAGGCAAACCGTTGGTCTTATCTACCTCACCTTTATTCCAGGGATTATTATCATTCGGATTTTCAAGCTTCATAATTTGGGCTCGGTTAAAACGTTAGTATATTGTGTTGGCTTAAGCCTTGCCTTCGATATGTTCCTCGGATTCCTCATAAACGGGTTCTACCCGTATATCGGCATTTCACGTCCGATTTCAACCTTGCCTCTAGTAATTACATGGACGGTTGTCCTGGGAATCCTCTCTTTGATAGCCTACATCAGGGATAAAGGTTATGCCGAATCCATACGTATAGACTGTAGAACTCTATTGTCTCCTCCGGCGCTTTTACTATTCTTATTGCTGTCTGTCAGCATTCTCGGGGACTGTTTGCTCAACGCACATCAAACCGGCGCTATTCCTGTTCAGCTATTGGTGCTAGGGTTGGGCGCCGTTGTCGTAGCCCTTATTGTCTTTGGCAAATTCATCCCGCATGAATTATACCCCCTGATAATATTCTTACTTGCACTGGCTCTGCTTCTTCATTATTCTTTATCATCCTTCGACGTGACGGGGCGAGATGCTAGACACGAGTACTATCTATATAGCCTAGTAGCAGCCAACGGGGTCTGGAATTCAGCCGCGGTGACCGACCCATATAATGCTATGCTCAGCGTCACCATTCTACCCGCCATATTCTCTAACATACTAAATCTTGATGGAAGATGGTTATTTATTATCATATGGCCCATATTTTATGCCCTGGTGCCCTTAGGCTTGTATACGGTCTACGAGAGGCAGGTAGGCAATAAGAACGCGTTTCTTGCTGCTTTCTATCTGATAACAATCTCGGTGTTCTATGCTACCATGACAATATTGCCGAGGCAAGAGATCGGCATGTTCTTCCTTGCACTGATAATATTAATCATTGTGGACAAACAGGTCAGCCAGCTCAATAGAAGAATTTTGCTGATCACTTTCGCATTTGCGCTGATAGTATCTCATTATACCGTATCGTATGTTTTCTTAATTCTTTGTCTGATTGCATTATCCTTATGGCTGGTCTTTAATAAACCAAGAGGCGCCCTGATGACGACGACCTTTGTGTTACTTTTCATAGTGTCAGCTCTTGGCTGGTATATTTATAATGCGCAGTCATCAACATTTAGCGCAATTGCGCATATAGGTCAACATCTTACGGCAAGCTTATATAACGAGTTATTCAATTTAAATACGCGAGAAGCGTCCTTCATATTGACCGCAGGACAACCTGGCGCTCTGCGTTACATTCACATTGGTCTCTTATTGCTGATGCAGTTCTTCATTGGCATCGGTATTTTGAAGCTGATCATTGCCCGGCCACGAAAAAAAGTTTATGGAGAATACGACATCTTTGCACTGGCGTGTTTTTCCTTTCTGCTTGTTTGCATAGTGGTTCCTTTTTTAACGGATTATTCAAGCGTGGAAAGGCTCTATACCATAGCATTGTTGTTTCTGGCGCCGTTCTGTATCTCCGGTGGTGAATTATTTCTGGGGCTGACATGGAAAAAGCTAAACCTGGGCTGGAAACGACTTGGTTTCAGGTTCCAGAGGGTATCCAGGCTGACAACAAGTGACGCGACGGCACCACCGACCGGCGTTAGCACAGATAGCCTTCCCCATCAATTGAATCAGACGCAGACTTGGCAGGGTATACTGGCTTTGTTGTTGATAGCACTATTCTTTTTTGCCAGTGAATTCGTCTACGCTATAGCTGAACCAGGAACATCTTTTATAACGCATCCTCTTGACGCCGGCAGTGATTATCTATATTCGTGGTTCAGCCCGCCAGAGGCTAGCGGAGCATTATGGTTGCTGGACCGGATGGACAGCAAAACACAAGTATGGTTTGATGACAGTGGAAGAAGCCTCTTTGCCGCGTATAGAGGTTACGAATTTGGACACTATATCACCGTGCAGGACAAATCTCTGAAGGGAAAATATCCGATACCCGACGGTGCCTATATTTTTCTCAGGAAGTACAATATAAATCATGGGGTAATAATAGCGATTATCCCCAATGATCTATCATGGAAGCGGCAACAAACCGTAGTAAATATAGATGATATAGTATCACTGGATAACAGGAACAGGATCTATTACAACGGCGGTGCAGTGATATATAAGGATGCGCAAGGGAATATCAAGTAGAATCAGGCATGATGCTCAAGCGGCAAGTAATTGAAACCCATCTCTGACCCCTCTTAGGAAAGACATAAAGCTTTCCTGGCTTCTACGACGCACCAATAAATGACCGCTCATCATCCAAACTGAGAACGTAAAATAGTATAATAGAAATGTGGCCATCTGAAGCTTGCCGGCATGCTTTCTCATAAATAAAAATCTGTTCCTCTCCATGTAATATACAGCCTCAACTCTCTTAATTGATGGGAAACCTTTATCCCACATTCTTAACCAACCTTTATGCCATATCCTGGCTTGAGGACAGCAAACGATGCGAAATCCTTGCTTGCTTGCTCTCAGGCAATAATCAATCTCTTCCCAATACTTAAAATAGCTGGCATCAATCAACCCTATACTTTGTATTACCTCGCGCCGGACCAGAAAGCATGAACCATCACACCAGGCTGTATCCTGAACGTCCTCAAATTGCCCCGAATCCGCCTCTTTAACAACTGCCCAACCGGCTTTGCCCCTATATAAGTCTATTTTTGCCGTGGTATGCTGGGCTTCGTTAGGATTATTATAGAAATAAATCTTCGGGCCGGCTATGCCGATTGAGCAGTCTTGCTTGGTCACTTTCACAAGTTCATCTAAGAATTGCGGGGCTACCACTGTATCATTATTGAGCAGTAAAACATATTTAAGCTCAGATTTGCTTAAAACATGTCTGATCGCAATATTATTCCCCTCAGCAAAGCCATAATTCCTATCATTCTGGATCAGATATATATAGTCCCCGAATTTTTCCCTTAGTATCTGGGCTTCGTTGTTTGCGGAGGCATTATCGACCACAATGACCTCGTAATTTGGATAAGTTATCTTTTTGAGTGATTCAAGACACTCTATAGTATCCTCCAGCCCATTCCAGTTTAGGATTATGATAGAGACTCTCGGATATTCCATTCTTTACTCCTATTTGTATATAAAACCCCTCACGGGCCTGTATTACTTCGCCATTGCTGCCGTTCAATTACGTCTATTTCTGCTTCTTTGAACCATAAGTAATAGATCACGCAAGTCAGTGTGAAAAAAACCAAAGCTAATTACAAGGAAAAAGCCAGCATAAATCAACATTTGCGCTATAAACCAGGAATTGAGGAATGAAGCAATCCAGAAGCAAGCGAAATAGCATCCCATAATTATAAGGCTTTTCCATATCGTCACGTTGCTTTCTCCTGTCACGGCTTTCAAGCTCAACTCATTAATAATATACCATACGAAGGAACTTATCAGTATAGCCATTGCCACACTTTCCAAAGTGCCCATCACTTTTATGGCTATCAGCACCAGCAGGACTGCAAGAGCCAGCGCGGTTATCCCAATGCCGAAGTATTGCCGCTGTTTTCGATATAACCGGTAGTAATTAACGTGAAGAATTAGTATAAGGCTGCTCAAGCCCATCGTTCCCAGCACGATCTTTACAATGGGCAGGCTGCCAGTGTAATGTGGAAGATAAAACTGAATCAACGCGGCGAGCGGGAAGTAGGCATCTATTGATACAGCCCAGCAAAGAATCAGCACGCGCTTACCCAGTTGATAAGCCCTGGTCCTTTGTTCCGGCGCCGCCGCTGATAAATGGGGGAAAGAGACATCGGCTATCGCTCTGATAAAGACGAAGACAATATTGGCCATTGCTAGGGCAAAGGCATAAACGGCAAACTGTTCAATAGTAAAGGAGGAGTTCACCAGCAGGCGGTCCAGGGACCAGAAGATGACGAAGACGAAGTTACCGAGAAGTATAAATATACCAATATTAATATTTTTTTTACTATAGGAAGCCAGTGATGGAGCAGAAGAGTTATTGCCCTGCAGATACCGTCGGTAACTGACAGCAAGAGCAACCATAAAGAGCAGATAAGCTGCTAGCGCAGCAATAATAACATATTGGTATTCAAGGTGGCCTGAAACAAAAATAAGGACGACTAAAGCCAGGAAGGCAAATCCTCTACCCACATTTAACACGGTGAGCAACCGGAACTGCCTAATAGCCTGCGTTGTAAGAATGAAAAAAGTCGCTAGGTTAAAGATAAAGGCATATATGCATACCATTAATCCTATCAATTGGAAAGGTGGTTGCAGCAGCAAGTAAGTGACTAAGCCCAGGGGAATAATAACCGCTAATTGCTGCAGGACGAGAAACCTGATGGCTGGTTTTATCTCTCCGCCTATCTGGTTGAGGTCTTTGCCGGCCCAGTGCACCAGCAGGCCATCCAGAAAGCCCAGGTGTAATATACCCACATAAGTGATATAAAGATTAAAAAGCTGCCAGTAGCCGTAGCCAGCTACTGAAAGATATTTGGGAATGATCAGGGACTGTAAAAACGTGAAAAGTAGAAGAAGCCCGTTACCCGAGATATATACCAGGATATCTTTTCCGAAAGCGCGCACTTCAAAACGGCCTGTCTCAGCTACGTTGTGGTCATCCATGCTGGTGTAAATACAATTACATCTTTATAAATCGGTTATGTAAATTTCATGTAGAAATATCAATGGGGGGGGAGATAATATATCTCCACATAATTCGTTAGCGTTCATTAGTGCTTCTTATTATAGGTGCTACAACTTGAAACAACTTCTGCGCGTAAATCTCATTCATTCTAGAGTTCGGATGTCTATCGTATCTATTGACTGCCATAATTTCATTAGGTAGTTGCCTGGCAAACTCCTCTTTGAAATTTACGGTTGTAAATCCGATTTTTCTTGCCGCGTTCTCGGCTTGATTATACCATCTAAGATAAAGAGCGAGTTCATCGTCCGGATTATTGTAGTCAGTCGGTGTATCATATCTCCATCCCGAGTTAAGCACGGCGAATACAGGAGATGGAAGACCAATATCATCTGACATCGTCTTTATATCCTGTAGAGCTGCGACAAATTGCTTCCAATCGGGTGACTCTTCCTCGTATGTTCTCTGCAAAGCTACTTGCCACGAGGGTATATAACCCAGTTTAGTCAGCACAATCTGATACCCGGAATGGAGTATGCCTTTTACTTCTTCAAGGCCGAATAATGAGAGACTATCAATTAAGTTAAAATAAATATCATATTTGCTTTTCTCGATTGAATAGTCCTCGGCCCTTGGCTGAGTATCGTTTTGGCAAAATCCCACAATTATTAGATCTGGCTTGACAATGTCTTTATATTTCATAAGAATATTCCTCTCATCGACAGTCGCAATACCCCAAACGCCAAAATTCAGAACTTCGATTTTCTTAGCATGAAACTCGGTAGCAAGCAAAGCTTCTAATCGATCAGAATACCGCTCCTCTTCTGCAAGTCCAACTCCCTGTGTGAATGAGTCACCGAGAACCATTATACGATATACATTTTGTGGCTTTGGTATAATAAATTCCTTTTCACGAAATCCCAGGCTGTTATTTACTATCTTATGTCCCCATGTATAACTATATCCACCTTGGCGACCGTTAAATCCTAGGTCAGCTTTGCTCACTCTAATGAGGCCTTCTACGGCATAAATGGTTATTAGTAGGGAGAGAAACATAACGAAAATACGTGCCATCCAGCTTAATAGCTGCTTTTCAGATTTAGCCAATATTAAAAGAGTCGCAAACAGTCCAACTGTCCATACGAACAGTAAAATTGCTACTGAATAGTGTAAAAAAAGTGCAACAATGAGGAGTATGAAAACGTATATTACGGCCACAGTTAGCACCCATCGATTTCTCAGGCATTTAACCAGCATTTCGCGGCGATGGCGGGAGATCGTGACCAATATCAGTAACCCTGATGCTAATAGGTATCCCAGAATAAAAAGAACACTATAAATTGTGAATATCTGGGCAGAATACTGCGCCCCCACAGTTACTTCACGAACGCGAAGGAAGGCTGAACCCTTAAAAAGCACCATTGCCGAAATGCCGAAGAGAATCCACAGCGCAGCCACGATGGTGATCCTTTTCTTTTGCTTCTGGTCCATGGCGCTCATAGCAATATCATGGAATCGATTTTAGAAAATCGTATATATAAATGGGGCTAACGGAGAACCAGCGGCGAAAATGAATAATAAACCAAATAGTACTAACATGACTATCATAGGGATCATCCACCAGAGTTTTCTTTGCCATAGGAAGGTTAATAGCTCACCGAATGTCCCGGATTTAGATATAAAATTCTTCCATATGCTCATCTTCTTCTCTTTTTAAATAAAAACTTACTTTCGGACCATATAATCTCCCAGAACCAGGACGTCTATGCCACTTTTACTGAAGGTATTGAAGGCGTTGCTCGGAGAGGTAACAATGGGTTCACCCCTCAGGTTGAAAGATGTATTTAATAGTACAGGCACACCGGTGGCCTCGCCAAATTTCTTCACTATATTATAGTATCGTGGATTCCATTCTTTCCTAATGGTCTGAAGCCTGCCTGTTCCCATGTGATTTACGGCATTTACGCTGTCTGCCTTATTCTCTTTAAACGGTAAAACCATAAGCATATACCTGGCTGGAAATTGTTTGGTGGCGTCCGCGCCACCCTGAAAAAAGTCCTCAGTTTTCTCTTCAAGAATTACGGGAGCAAAAGGCCGGAAGGGTTCACGGAATTTGATTTTCACATTCACCAGGTCCTTCATTTCCTCACTGCGCGGATCCGCCAGGATACTCCGGTTGCCCAGTGCCCTCGGACCCCACTCGAACCTGCCCTGAAACCAGCCAACGACTTTTCCATCAACGAGATCATCTACCACTCGATCAAGCAATTTCTCCTCATTTGAAAAATACTCATTGCCGATATTATTACTATCTAAGAATTCTTTTATTTCTCCGTTGGTATACTCCTTTCCCAAATATGCATGTTCCATTATGAATGATCTCGGTTTTCCCAGAAGAGCGTGGTATGCATACAGCGCAGCACCTAAGGCCCCACCGCTATCGCCTGCTGCGGGTTGAATGAAGAGTTCCTCAAAAGGAGTTTCCCTCAAGATTCTCCCGTTAGCTACCGAATTTAACCCTACACCACCAGCAATGCAAAGTTTTTTCAATCCCGTTTCTTTGTGCAGGGCATTTGCCATCTTGAGCAGTATTTCTTCTGACACAGTTTGAATACTTGCTGCTATATCCGCGTAATGCTCATTCTGCTGACAAAGTTCGCTGAAGTTCGAGGGTTTTTCGCCAAAATAGGATGGAAACCTTGTAGTAGAGGTAAAGAAATGCATCTCAGTTGGCCTGGGTTCTCCGAATAAACCTACGAATTTGCTATTGAAAGTTTTGCTGTCCGAATAGTGGTAGCAGAAATAATCCATATCTGTCCAGAATGACCCGTCATCAGCTACCTTGACCAGCTTATCGTATATCTTGTCAATATACCTAGGTTTACCATAGGGGGCCATGCCCATAACCTTGTATTCGCCCTCATTAACCTGGAAACCCAGGAAAGCGGTGAAGGCGCTGTATAACAGGCCTAATGAATGGGGAAACCTCATTTCTTTAATCAGTTTTATATCGGTTCCTTTGCCTATTCCCATGGTTGCCGTCGCCCATTCACCAACACCATCCACAGTTAGGATTGCCGCCTCTTCAAAGGGGGAACAGTAAAAGGCACTGGCTGCATGTGAGACATGGTGGTCGGTAAAGAGAATTTTATCGAATTCAATACCTATTTTGTCGCCAATAATACTTTTCATCCAGAGCTTGTCGGTGATCCATATTGACATTGCTTCCCCAAAAACCCTCCAGGACCTGGGGAATGTCTGCAGCGTTGTCTGAAGAATACGTTCGAACTTGTGGAAGGGTTTTTCATAAAAAACAACATAATCCAGATCATTTGCGTGTATGCTGGCAAAATCGAGACAAAATTTAATTGCATTCTCCGGAAAGCCAAAGTCATGTTTTATCCTGGTGAACCGCTCTTCCTCTGCGGCTGCCATTAAAATGCCGTCTTTTATTAGTGCGGCTGCGGCATCATGGTAAAAACAAGATATTCCCAGTATATACATCAAAACTGCCTCTTGGATTGATCTAGATCAACTTTGGTTTCTATCCTATCAAGCCATTGAGTTTTATTATCACGATATTTCAATCCTAATGGGTCAGCGCTCATCTTTAAAATTAATGCAGCCGGGACAATTACAGTAAAAAAGAACAATGCAAGGTCTATTCCCGTTTGGAAGCTTCCTACTCTGGCAAAAAATTCTTTATATTTATTCCATAGTCTTCTAAACAAGTTCATTGATTTATTATCTTTGTTCTCACCTGTTCCAATAGCTTTATTTGGAACCACTTTTGTATTTAGTTTTCGAGGCATTACTGCCAACATTCCTATTATAATACTGGCAGCTAACCAGATGAAAATCATGATCCATCTATTTAGATTAAGACTGAGTCCCAAATATATCCCACCGGCCCAAATAGCCAATAATAATAGCAAATCCATTATCTGCGGTTTCAATTCTTTTTTGCTTGCCATTGCCACAGCGCCAATAGAATAACCAAGCTGCGAGAGAAGAATTAAAATAATAAAAGCAACGATATTCATACTATAATATACCTAAATTTAATCATATGGTACATTACGTAAACGCACTTGGCAAGTGCATTTTCATCATCAAACATATAGTAACCTATCTCGCATCTATTATTGTCATCAAAATGTCCAGCAGTTACTATATTTTTTGATGGTGTTTTGCTACGATGTTCTCCATTATAAGAATTCAGGGCAAAATCAGAAGATTTAAATTTACCTCTATAAAACGGCGAAAAAGAACCTTATTTCGAGGAACGTTTATACCCGTATCTTGACGTGATTAAATAATAAATTAATCCTTTATCGCATCTCTTCTAATTCATTGCTCTTTGAATACCATATCATCAAACCACGCAATGCCTGTACTTCCGCTTATCGAGCAGCAAACGGTGCACGCGGTTGCCCCGAGTGGAGCAATTACTTTTCCCTGATAATACATCCAGTCGTTAGTGCCCTTGAGTTGTTTCATAATTGGGGTCGCCCCGAGAAAAACATTCCCGGGACCTTTCCAATCAGGAACAATTGAAGCTCCATTCTCACCGGTGATATTATCAGTTTTTATCCAACCCCCTATAATATATGATTTGCCTGCCTCAACCGGCACATTTTGTGTCCAGATAGCTTGAGGCCATGGGTTAAATGATCCTATTTCTGATATTCTAATAGCTGCACTGGTACCCCCGTTTCTACCCGGCTGTGGAAACAGGAATAATGGCTGGCAATTCTGTAACCATTGACCCCAGTACGCAGGCGGTGTGCCATAGACGGCCTCAAATCCGCCATTTTGCAGATCAGCTTTCACAGCAAAACTGGTTGATATATTGGGATTGGTGAGAAAAATATTATTGCTCACTTCTATCAGATCGGGACTACTACATGGCAGCCGGTTATAGACGAAGGATACTTTATTGTCTTGAAAAAAAGTGGTTCCGCTGCCTCCGCCGTTCAGAAATTGGTATATAGAATCATCGACCGGCTCCTGGTTCATCCATATCCTATGCAGGGCATTTTTCATAGCGACCGCGCTAAAGGCTGTTGCTTTCCACGGATCTAACATGGCAGTTGAGTAATCCTCGGCGACGTTATCTTTTATCCATATGAATGCCCGGTAGTCTTGATCGTCGATCATGTGGTAAAAAGATGCGTTGAGCCTGGTGGGGATGGCGACGGCAAGTACGACGGCCAAGAGCAACACTGAGACGACGGGCGCGGCGACCGTGAAAATTGTTGATCTGTATTTCTTAAGAAACGCAGCAGGTAGCTTTAGCTTCCTCACCCAGAACAATCCTGCGCCTGCTATAATGCTCAACATTAACAGCATAGCTGTCAGACCACGTTCATATACTGTGGACAAACCGTAATGGAACCTGATAAATAGAAGCATGATGAGGAGCAACAAAGCCAGCCCGAGCACCAAACCAAGATTCTTCTTACCGCCCTTTATTACTAATATGACGGTACCGATGAAGCTGAAAGCGACCGGTATCAATCCGTACTTCCAAAGAAGATCAGGCAACACAATATAAGGCGAGAAGTACTGGGGTACCAGCAATTGCCGGGCGGTCTGAACCGCTATCTGGAAAGTCCAGGGCAATGACAGGGCAAATGGCAGAACGAGGCCAGACAACACTCCCGCAGCGTGCCGGATGTTCCCCTTGATATTTAACAGGATGTAAGGAGCGAGAATGATACACAGCACTATGGCAGTTGTAGCGTGGGATACTAATAGGTAAGTGGTAAAGAGAAATATCAACAGATAGGACGGCCACGTCTTGATATTAAAGGCGAGAAACATCGATAGCGGGATGAAGAGCATGCCCAGAGCCATGGGAACCATGAAGGCGGGGCCAAGCAAACCGCCTGTGGTAGGTATGAGGCAGGTAAAGAAGGCGGCCTCCAAACCGTAGCCCTGCCGGGAGGCTAAGATATAGACAGCCAGGACGGTGAACATGAATATAATGGAAGGGAAGTACCTAAAAAGGATGATCCAGTCTATGCCGCTGACCTGCTGGAAGATGGCCCAGAGTATGTGATAGCCCACCCAGAGGTTATCCCCCAGGTTTATCTCGGTGAGCCCGGTAAAGGGATCGGGAAAAGTGATGGCGCCGGTCCCGGCAATGGTTTCAGCATAGGTCATATGCATCCATTCGTCCCCATGAAGCGGATAGGCATAGCCGATATGGGGGATAAAGGCCAGATAGAAGGCCAACGCCAATATCAGTAAGAGTCCGAATATCCTATACATTTAGCCCGCCATCCTATGTGTCAATTGTAGATAATTCTATCACGGGTTACTGGCGGTTGATAATAATGGGTTGTGACCGCATGCCCGACGTAGTAAAATAACGCTGGAAGTGGAAAATACACATCAATGATAAGCGTTGGGTTAGTTTAGACGATAGGAGGGTGATCATTTGGAATTAACCACTAAAAGAACATCCATTGATGACGTGGTCATAGTAATTCCCGAAATATTTCGAGATGAACGGGGGTTTTTTACCGAGGTCTACAGGCAAGATCAGTTTAAGAATCTGGGACTTCCAGAAGTGTTTGTTCAGCTGAATCAGTCTGGTTCGATAAAAGGAGTTTTGCGTGGGCTTCACTTTCAATGGGATCCTCCAATGGGGAAGCTCATGCGTGTTACACGTGGAAACGCATTTCTAGT
>JBEKIG010000018.1:0-27396 GCA_050011875.1 Nitrososphaeria archaeon | reverse complement strand
TGTCGGCAAGTCTTACAAGTTCTACTTTAGCGCCTTCCCCTTCAGCAGCCTTCAATGCTTCATTTACGAATAATTCTGTATTTCCTCCAATTCTTGGGCTTCCGACAACTCCTAAGATACGTATCATGCCCTTTCTCCACTTCATTGCAATTTAAATATGTTATTTCTGTTTGATCAAGGAACTTATTTTAAAGAATTTCATGAATTCCCTGCCATGTCGAAATCCTTCTGAGCAATTTGAGAGGAACGTATATTCTTTCCGTCTTGAACTCGAAGTTTATACTAAGAAAGTCAAAAAACTGCTACAAAGTGTTAAAACATAACTAAGAATTAAGCTATTTATTGAAGATGTTTATCTAATTGGCTTCTAATCAGTGTTCAAATTTTTATCATAAATCTTTAACATTACTGCATAGTATATTAGAACAAGTAAGAGAGGGTTATTACCAAAGTCAAATAGCGCTTATGGGAATCACTGTTACGCAATGGAATGCGAACCGAAAAAGTTATAATGACCGCGCGACTCTCTCATGGAATAGGAGAATTTGAAATGACCACCGATGGGAACAAAGCCGTCGTCCGCAGATTCATCAAAGAAGTGTTGGGCCGCGGCAATATCGACCTTATCGACGAATTGCTTGCGCCGGATTATGTTAATCCGAGTATGGGCATCACCAATCGTACTGGCTTCAAGGCCGTGGTTTCCGGCCTGAATGCTTCCGTGCCGGCACGCAATTTTGAAATCGCGGATCTGGTAGCCGAAGGCGATTCGGTCGTATTTCGAGGTAACATGAACTTCACCCTCGCCAGCGGGAAAAAGGTCTCTGCCCGAGTTATCACCTATTACCGTCTAGCTAACGGGAAGATCGTGGAAGATGAACCGATAAGTACGCCGCCTCTGACCGAAGTGTTGGGCGGTATGATGCCGCCAAAGTCCGGCTCCTAAGCAGCAACTCATCCGACGCATTCTTAAGAAGAGCTTAGGCTAACAGAGCCGATCCTAGGCTGACTACTTAGCCATGCATCCCCGTGTTGCAAGGGTAGAAAAACAACTTCAAGAGCTACTGAATTTACACAGAATGGATAAACTACCCAAAACCGATGCTAGTTAGACGTAAAGCAGACGTATTTTATGCGTGCGAGGTTTGATCTTATTCTTGGTCTAAACATTCCTGGTTTTAGGACACAGGTTTCACAAAATCTGTCGATTGGATGTGAAGAAACTTTTAGTAGAGCACGTCTCGTCTATTACAGCCATGGCGGCCGCCTTCCCCTTGTTGTATTCCTCAATAACATGACGCCCGAGCGTCTTAAGATCTCTTGCTGACATGACAAATCACCTACTAATTTAATTAATTGTATCTGCTATATATATGTAATTTCAAAGCCACTTAAGGCAACCTACAAGATTCTTCATAGACGCTGAGCCTAGCAGCATCACTGTACTTTCTCAATCCATGGAAACCACATGTCTTTTTATATGGAGTTTAAAGATTCAAGTTCCAGGTTAATCCAAACAGAATCCTAAAGAAATAATATAATTTATGGGCACTGCACAATGATACCACCCAAACCCTGAGACGTAGAAGTATGTTCCCATTTATTTCCAACCTTTAGGCGGATGCTCAGAAATAGTTTTTTCGTTTTCTTTAATAAATTTCTGAAGTTCCTCCATCTTGTATTCTTTTATTTCCTTAGCTTTGCGAATATCAGCGAGTGTCTTCACGCCGCTTTGCTTACCTCTTAGATGAGCCAATGTTGGTCTATGTTTTGTATTTATGGAAAATCCTGTACGGCATCAGTGCCCTGAATATACCACCAGCCATTTATCATACATTGTGGGATGGTTATACCTACGGATCCCTTACCCCAATAATAGTCCGAGTAGTCACTTATTCCTACAGTGATTATTCCAAGTTCCAAGTTCCAAATCGGCCCCATTGCAGCTGGCGTGCCCATGTCGTCGGCCATCGCGGCGTCGAGCCATCCCTGAACTATGGTTTCAGGGGGCTTTCCCACACCAAGTATATTGTTTGGAAAGTCGCCCATGAAGCCGACGCCGGCGTCAGAGGCCTCAGATGCGAATCCCACCATACTGTGCAGTCCATTAAAGGCGGGACCCCAGCGTAGCCAAGGAGAAGGGGCGTTGCTATCGTTCTCCAGTATATTACAGGCGTACATTGCCAGCCACTGCAAGTTGTCCCCCGGGTTCGGAGTACCCCATGAGCCATTATAGTTCACAAAGTAGTATTGACTGCCGATCTGCACCGTAGAGGAGCTTCCAGGCGTGAAAAGAACAGCTCCACCTGAAGCGTTATATTCATCAGGTGTAGCTCCAGGATACATTTCGGTAAAGCATGAAGGACAACCGTCGCCGTTATATAACATGATGTTTGTCGTGTTGATTCCCCAGTTCGAATAATCGGCGTCTCCATTTATCCACGCATCCGAAACCAGTGTCCCGGGGGGAACGGGTTCGATGTAGTCACCCGGCCAGGATGCGTCAGCCAGCCAGCAGAACTGCTGGGACCCTCCACCAGCGTTTGGAGCACCCATAGCTTGCTGCCAAGCTATCCTCTCAGGCGCATACGACCCATCTATCGGGCTTGGGCCGGGGTCGTTAGGACTTTCGCAACCGTATGTTACTGAGCCATCGCCATCTCGAAAGCCCAGAACGGGCTGCGCCACGACCGGAACAGTTTGGCCAGTCTGTACAAGCACGCCATTGGCATCGATGACAGTTACCACCACATTTTCGATCCTTTCCAACAACTGAGAGCGTAGGATAGGGCGAAAATCGCGAACCGTAGGAATATAACGGATCGAATCCTCATTGCTGGCCGAAGTTTCGGTATTAGAGCCCGCCCAAAGATACGTATAGGGCGGCGTGCCTCCACTTACTGAGACATGTGCGTCAACCACTGATCGCTGCCGGGCGTTGACATTAAGAGTTGCCGAGGGGACAAACCTTCGGTCATCGGTGGCAGGAATCAAACGTACTCGTGAAGTCCTCGACTGTGTTCCTGAATCACTTAGACGTCTCGTGACGGTGATTGCATACCAGGGAATAATTGCTCGCGGACTCCACCCTTTTAATGATTTGACCTCAGGTGTAAGGGGAGGAGCCCAGTAGACGAGCCGAATCTTAATTTCAGCACTATCTGGCAATGATTTGAGAAATCGATCGCGGAGCTCTTTAACGGGAATGATCTTGACCATTGGCCCCTTCTTCAGTGTGCGCATGGCATGGAGCAGTTGGGTGACATTTCCTTTAGTATCGTAGTGAACTTGAACTTGTGCTCCTGGCCCTACAAGTGGGTGACCGCTAAGCGTGAAACGGTACCTCACATGCGTATCCAGATTTGTGCTTGTCGATTCCAGGGCACCCCTAGCATTGGTAGAGACGGTCTTGAACACTGTGTGACCAACGACCGGCTTTGCATCTTCTGGCGTGAGGCCAGCGAATTCCAAGGCGTCAGATGTCAATCTTAGTGCCCTATCGGCGTCCAGAGCTGATAAGTTGTTCAAGGCCGAATAGTCTATTGACTTCGCTTCAACAGGTATGTCGGGATAATAATTCCTGGTCGCTTCTCTGATCGAAGCGGCGATTGGATCTTTGACCGGAACGTGGGGAACAGAAAGATGGTTTGCAGAATCGACAAATGAAACCGCTCCATTTTGTACCACTATCTTTTCTCGTGGAATACGTAATGCCTCTGCCAGTTTCGTGGCCTGCACATCATCAATACCTGTGCGGGTTATTTCATAAACAGGCAGAAGTTCTTCGGACTCACTTGCCGTATTTCTTGCTGTCATAAATCGAAATAAGGGTATGGTCGTACATAAAGATTACTCCTGTGCTGATGGATGCAGTTTATAAACTTAAAGCTAAAGGAATATCAAATAAAACATTTTCATATTTTATCCCACATATACCTAAAGAAAAAACGGGTGCTTTTATTGAATTTGCCTATAATCTAACTGTAAAACATGAATAATTAGTGAATTACGGGCATTGAATAAAAAGTAAAGGTTTTTTTGAATTAATGATACCGTGAATGAGATTATTGTTAACTTTTCCAACAGGACATATTAAGCCAGTTCGGACTATAACTTATTTAAAAAGCCTGCCTGAAGGTTATATTGATGGTGTAATTTATTTGGCGAAAGATGAACATAATTCGCTTGAAGTCGTGCCGCACGTCGATTTAGAGAAGTATCTGGGTAAATGGTTTGAGATTGGACACCTTCCATTTAGGTTCGAAGATGATTGTACTGATATAACGGCGACTTATAGCTTATCGGAAGATGGCAAGGTTTCCGTGCTCAATGAATGCCTAAGAGATGGCCAACTGAAACAGGCAAAGGGCAAGGCAAAAGTAGTTGATAGAAAAACTGGAGCGAAACTGAAAGTATCATTCTTCTGGCCGTCCTCTGCTGATTACTGGATTATAGACCTGGGTAAGGAGTATGAATATGCAGTTGTAGGCACACCAAACCGCAAGTATCTCTGGATATTGAGCAGGACACCGAGGATGGACGATAAACTGTTTTTTAAGTTGCTAGAATCTGCAAAGTCAAAAGGTTTCGACGTGAAAAATCTTATCAAAACCAGTCATAAACAATAGAGAAATATGTTGAAGCAAGTAGAGTGGATGATATGAGCGAAAACGGTACCCTTATTGTTTATGCCTTCTACAGAAGGAGGAACGACAGAAAGCTCACATTATGGGGACTCTATAGGTAAAGTTCGATTCCGGGGACATTATAGGTGGCACTGCGGAGGAGAAGGCAGCTTGTTACAATCTTAACGCTGGCTTGCTTTCCAAGATCAATGCTCCGGCCGAGATTAAAAACCCTACGGTTAAGTTCCCAGCATTTTCTTGGATTCCGGAACACACCATCAAGGAGATAGGAACCATCAAAAGAAGTTATTCCTAATTATCTCTTAGTATCACATATCGCACAAAAGAGCGCCTACATCTTTGTATCTTTAGGATGTCCCTTACTTTTGAAGAGATATTTCAAGATCTATCTGGTTCTCTAGGATTTCACAACTTCTAAAACTAGATTTGGAGACGAGATCTTGGATCTCACTTTTGCTATAAGCCGTTCTCAGCAGATACCTAAACATCATTTTGGTAAAGAATGAATCAAACCTGTTCAGCCTCATGCCATGTATGTACTCATTGATCTCTGCCTTAGGGGCATCCTTACGCAAATCAATGATCAGGGCCTTACCTCCAGTCTTCAAAACCCTGAATATTTCGTCGAGTACTCTCACAGGTTCTGGAAAATTCTTGAAAGCAGATGTACAGATTACGAAATCGAAAATGTCAGCCGAGAAAGGAATATAGGCTGCATCGCCTTGTCGAAATTCGATTTGCGCTCCTGCTACTCTGGCTTTCTCTTTTGCAATATCTACGAACGTCTTGCTGATGTCTAATCCCACGATTCTGTAACTGCCAAGTTTTGCTAGCTCGATCGATAAATAGCCAGGACCTGGCGCGACTTCGAGCACACTACTGCCTGCTTTTATCTTGTCTCTTGCTATCTTCGCCCATGATATGTATTGTTCCCTGCTTTTCTGTTGGATTCTTGAATACCACCTAGCGACAAGTCCTTCCATTGCGATGCCCTTATACCCTTTTCTGCCAGAGGGTGCAAGATTGTTTGTCGTAAAAGTGTTCCTCCTGTTAATCAAGATTAAACATTTTAATGTTGTTTTTCATTGGATGCCTCTTCGCTGTCTCCAGAAGCCCTTTCTAACTCTAACATACGCAATCTTTCTGCAACGAAATTTAGTACTCTTTTTCTTTCTTCAAATGACACATTCATTTTAGTCTGTCCAAGTATGTTCATCAATTCTGTTGTACTCCTGACCGAAAACGCGGGTTTTTCTTTACCCATAAATATAATGTCTGTTTTGCGTTTTTTGCCAAAGTTCTTAGCTATAGCCACACATACAGCTCCCAAAACATTCCCGTTTTCGTCTCTCACATCTGTACAACTAGAAAGTTTGTCCTCCCTTTCTTCCATCTTTTTCATTCTATTTCAACCTATTACAGTCTATTTCATTGCTCTTTATAAAGTTTTGGGGTTCACTAGAATTATTTTGCACATACAAAAATCGCAACTAATAGTAAAATAAGATTAGATCTTAGCAAAGGAAGATTCAAACATTTGGTGAGTCTTAAAAATAGTATTAATCGGTCTAGACCAAAGATATGGGCCTTTCCAAAGGGTCTATTCTAAAATTTAGCTATTCTAAAATCCCGATTCTTCATCTGAGCAGACCGATATTGGATAAAATATCCTTCAAGGCTACTTGATGCTCTAAGGCTTTTTGCAAATCTTTTACTTTGAAATATCCCATTGAATTTCTGAAGTCCTCTGGCAAAGACATAATCTCTTCTTTGAACTTCTCAATTTCTTCTTCAGTCGCGACTATGACTAACTTCTGTATGGATGGATCAGCTCTTAAAATACTTTGTAAATTTAAAATCGCGCTGTCTCTATTAGGGGGCTACCGAACCCTTTTCGGCTATGAATCCCAATAACTTCAATTTTCTCTTGATTCTAATAATTACTATTTTATTGTGTCTAAAACCTTCAATTTTGCTTTCTCATATATTTCCTTCAATTGAGCTTAATATCCATGTTATATCAAAGAGTTAGAACGGATTTGTTTATGTTGTCATATAGAACGTTTTGCCTTCCTTATCCACTGTTTTAATTACTCCTCTTGCTATTAGTTTTCTTGTTTCTTGGCTTGCTTTTTCGGAAGATATGTGTGCTCCAATTATAATGTCGTCCATGGTAGCACCATTTCGTGATCTTATGGTCGAGAGGATTACGCTTTCCAATTCTCTTTCACGCGGTCCAATACTGAATAACCGATATAATAAATACGCAATAATTATTATAATAATAAATATAATAATTATTATAATAATAATTATTATATTTTCTGGAATACTGACGACTTGAGATAAATTCTGGCTTGGGAAAATTGGCTCATCCTTCCATAAAGAAATATTGGTATTCATTTGAACGGGTTCAGAGAGCGTATATGTGTAAGGAATTATTGGAACCGACAAGATTACGATAAAAAATACTATTACGATAATTTCCCAAACAGCGTATGTGGCTATATCTTTCCATAGTGTGTTATGGTCTTGCTCTCTATTTGACACAATAGATTTATAAATATAAGATCAGTTTAAAAATGTTTAAGAGTAAATTCCTTTTTTGAAGTTAAATCACTTTTATTAAAACTTCTTTCATGCTTTCACATCTTGCTCGTAGAGCTTCCAGAAGGATTTAAGATGCTAACTAGAAGTCTATAACAACTTCCGCTAGTAAGTTACGAATTGGTAGCTGCTGAGGACACTTGTCTTCGCATTGGCCACATTTAGCACATTCCGTAGCACGATTCTCAGCAGGTACTGTTTCATTATATCTCGCAACTAGTTCTTTTAATGCCTTTTCATTTCCAAATCTAAAACGTCCAAATTCATTATAGAATGCTAGATTCTTCGGAATATCCACTCCTTGCGGGCATGGCATACAGTACCCACAGTCTCTGCAACCTATCAATCTACCTTCAAGATGCTTCTTCTTTAATTCAGAAATTAACTTAAGTTCCTTTTTTGTCAATTTTTTCTGCTTCGACCTAGAAGCACTTCCAATATTTTCGATAACCTGTTCCATAGCACTCATCCCGCTTAAGGCTACAGATACTTCAGGGTGATCCCAGACCCATTGTAGAGCCAATTCAGCAGGGGTCTTTTTTGTCTCTGCCTTATCCCAAATATTTTGTGTGTCTTTTGATGGTTTTAAAGCGAGCATTCCAGCAGCGATAGGCTCCATAACAACAACAGCTATTTTTTTTGAAGCAGCATATCTCAATCCACGTGTTCCGGCTTGAAAATCTTGATCTAAGTAATTGTATTGTATTTGGCAGAGATCCCATTTATCATAGTCGTCTACTATTTCCTTAAATACCTCGTAGTCGTCATGGAAGCTGAAACCAAAGTGCGTTATCTTGCCTTCTTCGATCGCTCTCTCAGCCCAGTCAATGACATTTAATTGTTTCATTTTCAACCAACGATCCCTTTTTAGGCCGTGAAGTAAATAGAAGTCGATATGATTTGATTGTAATTTTATTAGCTGCTCATTTAAGATTCTTGTCATATCTGATTGAGAGTTAACCAGCCAAACAGGCATCTTTGTAGCCACCTTAGCCTTTTGTCTATATCCATCCCTCAAGGCTTTTCCAATAAGTGTCTCGCTATTTCCTCTATGGTATTCATATCCAGAGTCTAAGTAGTTCACGCCATGATCAATAGCGTAACGGATCATTTTAATAGCTTGATCTTCGTTTATTTTACTTTTATCTGAGCCAATAACAGGAAACCTGCCCCCTCCGAAACCGAGTGCGGAAACTTTCCAGTCAAGTTTCCCAAATTGTCTATATTCCAATAGAACTCATCAAACATCGTGTTATAAGAAGTTATAAAGTTTAAATGTAAATGAATATTCAACATGATAAGAAGAGAATAAGGCACCACAATGCATAGCTGGGGGGAAAAAAATTGTGTTAAACGCCCTATTTAAGGCTGGAGATTTATACATATAAAATATTGATAAAGATCAAGACACAAATTGAAATTGATAATCTATTGCATTCTTCTTTATTATAATTTAAATATAAAAAATGCTCAGGCCGGGATTTAAACCCTAATTTACTGGTAAATTATTAGGAGGGCTACTAGGTTCAAATTCGGTGGGATTAGATACAAAATCGGTCTGATTTAGGATTTTAGCAACCCCCCAGTAAGTGTCTTAATCTCAACGTCAATATATGTATATCCTTTCTTAACAATGCAATCATATTGTGCCGCTTTCTCCCATCTTTCTTACTCATCTGAGAACTTTTCTAGATAATCTTTTAGAAGACTCATAATTTGAAGAGTAAGAACTGGGATATCTGGATGATGCAACCAGATACTAGTTTAAATATAATGGAAGTGCTCCTACTTGGTAGTTAGGTACCCAAGTTGTATGCCAAGCGGAATGCGTTGCCACCAGAGCGTGGCGATGCCCGTGCTATAAAGGCATACGACACCTAACTATCGTTTCTGAACCAGTAATATGCTTTGGCAAATTTACCTTTGCCTCTTGCTTTTTTATTTATTTTACGTCCATCAAAAAATAGGGGTGATAAAGGCGAAGGCGGATTTCCATCTGCATAAAAGGCTGTATGCGTATCTTCTAAATACATCTTATATCGCCCGACTTGAACTGAAGGATGCAAGTTTCCCTTTTTGCACCCCCTACCCATGTTATTACCTCATTCTCCCCAGACGCATCCTCGCATTTATCCCACTGTTTTAGTTCGATTATGACTGCATTATCTTTGGTTATTACATCTCTTCCACAAATCAAACAATCTAACCTTTTTGAGGTCAGCGGTAGTTGGTATTCTAGAATAATTCCTTGATCAGTAAGACTGGCATCTTGGAAAACCAGTGAGACTGCCCTCAATGAATTTCTCCATGAATTTATTTCGCCTGGGGAAGGACAATATCTAAAGTAATTAAAGAAGGCAAGTTTTAATTTCTCAGCGATTTGGTTTTGAATCGTATCTTGCAGAAATTGTTGCGAAGTTCCAGCAAATAACCTCATCGTTAGGACACCTCAAATTGTTAATGAACCTTATTTTTAAAGCTTATATAAAGTAAATGATGTATATTTTTAATTTCTAATTAAAATGAATTTCTAGCAAAGTCTGACTAAGATTTTATAATAAAGCCTTGCGTTCCCATCCTGTTCTTTGGAGATAAAGAGAGGTATGATAAATCAAAAATTAAAGTTATCACGGTAGGTCTAAACCCTTCCTGGAAAGAATTTTATGAAGATAAAATCCCTGCCCTTCATAGATTTCCAAAGGCAGAGGGTATCATGCCCGTTAAAAAGATGTCGTCATAATAATAAGAAATCAGATCAGAGCAGCCTTAAACTAAAGGACTATTCTATAGAACAGGTTATCAGGACTCCTAAATAGGGAATTTAGGAAAATAGGAATGTTCAGGAATTTAGCTGGGAAAAGAGGGTAAATAGGGGTGTGTACAGGAAACCTTTAGGAATTGCTTCATGTGGATAGGAAACATCTATCGCTTACTTATTAATCCATGCCCCGACTTCTCGGCCCCAATTTCCTATTTAGCCGATGAACAAGAATGGAAAACGTGACAAACCGCGAGCGCGAAAAAAGGCGACTAAACCTAGTGGGAAGCCTGTTTTCCAATTTGAGCTCGAGTTCAAGGTTGTGCGAGGACAATCGCATGTCCTAGCCATCAAAGCGTACACTCTTTTTATTCTCAGTTCCTAAAAAAAGAAGAAGGAGGCTACTCGCGTCGTTTCTTGAAGATTATGAGAGCTGCTAAGAATGCAGTAACTACTAAGAATGCTACCCAGTATTCTGAGAATACGACTTGAATGCCTGCGAGCAAGACCTCTAGCGTGTTGACAGGCTCAACCGTTCCACCAACAGCGAGCGCGGTTGGCGATAGCTTTATGGTTACGGCTGTGTTGCTGGTCACTGAAACTGTGGTTCCGGATAGTGAATATCCTGAAGCGCTGGCGTTAACTAGGTAAGTGCCCGCATAAACACTGCTGAACACTACTTGTCCACTTTTTCCAGTCGTGCCCGAGTAGCTTCCTGGACCAACAGCTGTAACGGCTGCACCCGCAATTGGCTTGCTGGTGGTTGCGTCTAATACTGTCACTGTAAGCGAGTAGCTGATCGAGACCGGGATAAACTCGAGGATGAGCACGCCAAAGGCGGTGCTCAAGTCGGTAGGCAAATCTTCATACCATGATACCCAGTTAGTCCAGCTTCCTGTGGAGCTTTGGTTAGTGACGAGCGCGTCTGCGTATTCGCCCGTTCCGTTGTACCATTCAACCCCTGGAGTATCGTTGTAGTATCTGATGTACTGTATCGGCGGATTCGCCTCCCTCATTGCTTTCATGACGCCGTACATGCAGTACAGTTCGCCCAGGTTATCCTGCCAGCCACCATTGTTGGTAGTCCACATGGTGTTTATGTAACCCTCAGCTGCTATTATGCTAGCGTTGTTGGAGGGTGCGCCGACGTAGGTTAATTCCGCGATTCCTGCTGCTGTTTCAACGATACCTCCGAGAATGGAGTCAGCACCGGTGTAACCGAATGAACCGTATTGGCTGTTTGAGGTACTGTTTCCGGTCAGATCCTGATCAGCTTTAATCCAGTAGTTCAGTTCGCTCTTGACGAACGCTGGTGGCTTTATTCCCCATAGTGCAGCCGCCATTAAGCCCACAACAGCCCATTGGGACACTGAATTGTCAGAGGTGCCGTATTCGGCCGTGTATCTCCATCCGCCTCTGCCTGGCTGTCCTACGTCATTTTGGGCCCATGCCAAGTAATCGACTATGTCTTGCACGATGGCGTGGTACGTGCGGACGCCCAACGTTGCCGCTGTCGCGCCGCTAGTTACGTTTGTCGGCGCGTTAGAACCCACTATAGCCATGAGCACCATCGGAGTCTCGTATATTGGTTCACCGTCTGATGGCCAGTATACTCCGATACCGGTTCCGCTGACGTCTGGGTTACCCGCTGTTTTATTGGTTAGCGTTTGGTTTGATCCGTGTGCAAAGAGCCAGTTTAACCCTTTTTGGACTGTGTTATTGTAGGGATCCGTCGCGTTCCAGCCGTAGTGACCCTTGTTTTCGAAGGCTAGAACTGCCATGGCTGTGCAGGCTACTGGGTAGCCGCCGGATGACCAGGATCCATCTGAAGCCTGTGTGCTGTTTAAGTATACAAGCCCTTTTTGGATTGCGGTGTTTATGCTTGTTTGAGAAGCTGCATTTGCTAGAGGCATTCTCACGTTCGTCAGTGCAGTCAGTAGCATTCCGGCAAGTATTAGAACAGCAATTAGTTGCTTGGTACGTATTTTCATTTTCCTTTGTCACCCATCTCTTATCGTCTTTTACATATCTCATAAATGTCCTATAAACGTTCCGTTCTTGTCTCTTTCTACTATAAGAAATCCTTAGAAACAGAAAAGGAGTCTGACATACTCTCCTCTGTGGTATGACACCAGATACACAAATTTTCTCTTGTTGTAGCTCGGGTGTAGTTTCCATGACATATTGATAAAATATTTAAAAATTGGAAATGGTTAAAAATATAAAATAAAGCTACAGTTACAGGAGAACGGAATTTGAGTGGGATTTTTAAAATATTTAACCCCGAATCCATAGCTGTAATAGGAGCTTCCTCTAATCCAGGTAAGATTGGTCATGAATGTTTTAAAAGTCTCCTTAAAGGCGGTTTCAGAGGCAAACTCTATCCTATCAATCCAAATGCACAAGAAATATTAGGGGTAGAAACGTATTCAAGCATACTAGATGTCCAAGGCGATATCGATTTAGTAATATATGCTTTACAGGCTAAGGATTCTGTAAGGATCTTTAGGGAGATTGGCCAAAAAGGGATTAGGGCTGCTATTATAATTTCAGGAGGTTTCAGAGAGTCTTCTAAAAATGGCATACTGTTAGAAGAAGATGTTGTCAGGATAGCTCGAAATAATCATATTAGGATAATAGGACCTAATTGTGTTGGTGTTTATGATGGGTATTCTAAGGTGGATAGTTTTTTTCAGTCAGCTGAGAGGTTACCCAGACCGCATGAAGGCTCAATTTCTTTTATTTCACAAAGTGGAACATTTGCTATTAGTTTTCTCGACTGGGCGTCCGATGAAGGCATAGGAGTCTGTAAGGTCGTAAGCTTAGGCAATAGAGCTGATGTGGATGAGGCGGAACTTATACAATATCTAAATGATGACGATAAAACAAAAGTGATTGCCTTATATATCGAAAGCTTTACAAACGGTAGAAAGCTTATCGATTCAATAAAAAATAGTAAGAAACCTATTATTGTTTATCTAGCAAGCAGGACACAAAGTGGTGCTGCTGTAGCACATTCACACACAGGTAGGCTAGCATCAAATTATCTTTTGGCAAGAAGTCTCATGGAAGGTGTCGGTGCGATACCTGTAGAAACATTTCAACAACTTTTTGATGTTACGAAAACTGTAGCCCTGCTATCAAAAAGTCAAGGTGACCGCGTTGTTATGATAACTAACGGTGCAGGTCCATGCGTTATTGCAGCGGATCTCATGCAGGATAACGGAATAAAAATGGCAAATTTTAACGCTTCGACAAATGAAAAACTATCAAAAAGTCTACCAGGATATGTAAATATTAATAATCCAATTGATCTAACTGGCAGTGCAACTTCAGACGATTTTATGGCAGCTATTAAGGTCTGCGATGAAGCAGCTGAAGTGGATATAATTGCTCTTTTTGTTGTTTTCCAGGATACGCCTTTAGATGACGAGTTCGTTGAAAAACTGGTGTCTAACAAGCCTAAGAAACCTGTTTTGATATTTGGGGCTGGAGGAGAATATACAAGGAAGAAAAGTAGAATTCTAAACAGCAACGGTATTCCAACATTTCAAAGTGTAGAAAGCCTTGTCACATCAATCAAGACATTTGTCGAAATAGATAAATAATAGTTTTGAAGTAAATTTTAAAAAGATTTGAGGCATCGGAGCTCGTCTATCAGTTCCTTTTCCAACACGAAACCATCTACAAAGCTTCTCAAAAGGGGTATGTTCTGGGGAATTTATGCTCAATATTTCATCGATTACATGCAATTCAAAGACAAGATTTCCATCCTCAATTTTGACTTCTCCAACCATTTTTCCATCACCTATAAAACATAGCAAATTTAGAATTCAGAAAATATTAATTTTTTCATTTTATATATTTGTAAAAGCCTTCTTTGAAGTCTTCGAATCATTCGGACTGAAGTTTAAATAAGAATGCCTTCCAATAAAGGCCATGCCCAAGATGCTGAGGAAACTGTTCCCGATAGCCGCTGGAGTCGCCCTTGGATTTCTGCTGTTCTACATTTCAAGCCTTGTTGAAGTTAATAATCCATACAACTCTGCTGGAACAATCGCTTGGGGTTTCCCGTTCTTTTGGCGCATCAACGCGACGGGGTCGGGATCCCCTGTGTTGGGGGTAAACTTTGCTCTTGATTTGGTGTTCTGGCTTGCACTTTCGCTTATCATTGTAGAAGTTTTATCTCACTTTGCGGTGATGCACAGGAGACGCATTAGAACCCACCAAACGATTTTTTACAGCCCATCATGCCAAACGTAGACTTGACAGAACCCAAATTTATTTTATTTTTATATATTTTAATATTTTCTTTAATTGGGTTTCTACGATTCTTAATAACAGGGATCGCTAAAAAATTAATAGTACCGCGCAGTAATAGTCATCTAGATTTTAAAAAAAGGAGCGGTAGCAGATATTATGTTAATCAATAACTAGGAGAAAGTTTCAATTTTATTAGATCTATTAGTTTCAAAGTAGTTTGATGAGGACATTGAGGATTAGGGCAGTTTGTTCTTATGGAGCCGTTCCTTAGTAGATATTCTACCCCTTCAGTTGGAAGGGTTAGCGAACCTTTCATTCCACACCGTTCACATTCTGTAGGCCATGTACCTTGAAGAAAGCTCAGAACGTTGGATTTAACTTTGAGTTCCACTTCCCTAGCCTTCGGCTCCAAATGCGTTCTCAGAAAGTCCGGCCATTCTGTAGACACTAATTGATTGAACTTCTGTGCGGTTCTTCTATCGCGTTTGAAGATGATAAAAAGCAAGAAAAACAGCAAAGAGAGACCCAAGTATGATAGCTAACCATGAACCATATACTTTTGGGAAAGCTGTTAAGAAGAAAGACATCACACCTCCAGCCGAAAATGAGCTGTATAAAAATACCCAATGGCAATTAATACCACAAACGCCATAATGAAAACTATGACGGTGCTTGTGTTCATTACGTATTTCTCTGTATATCGATCCTTAATGTGTTTAACGACCGTCAAGAATCGGAAAGTATTGTTATCTTTGGAACCTATACCTAAAAGGGTTTAAGTCCCTTATCTGGGGAAATGATTTTTGACTTTGTATAATATTTAAATGGTGAACCTTATTTATTAGCACTGACGTAGTTTGATTGAGACGGAGAGCCTCACTAAGAAGTTCGGCGACCTGACCGCGGTTGACAGCCTCACACTCCATGTGGATGAAGGCGAAGTTTTTGGGTTTCTCGGTCCTAATGGCGCCGGGAAAACCACCACTATACGAATGCTGGCATGTCTGATATCGAAGACGAGTGGTGCCGCTAAAATAGGCGATTATGAAATTGGAAACAGTGCAGATCAGCAAAAGATCAGGGGAATCATTGGGCTGGTTCCAGATAATGTTGGGCTCTACGAGGAACTAAGTGCGTACAAGAACCTGGACTTTTACGGCAGATACTATAAGGTCGATGAGTCAAAGAGAAAAGAAAGGATAGAATATTTTCTCAAGATGTTGGGATTATGGGACATGAGGGATTTAGCAGCAGGAACGTTCTCTAAGGGTATGAAGCAAAAGCTTGCTATAGCTCGCGCATTGATTCACGACCCTCAAGTTCTTTTCTTGGATGAGCCGACGGTCAATCTCGACCCCGAAGCATCGAAGACGGTCAGGGACTTCATACTCGAGCTGAAGAAGGAGAAGAAGACTGTCTTCCTGAACACGCACAACCTTGACGAAGCTCAGAGGATCTGCGACAGGATTGGCATCCTGAACACCAAGCTGATGGCGATGGGCACTCCTGCCGAGCTTGAGCGGTCGGCAAGAGGAAGGAAGATCGTGGTCCAGCTCGAGAGTGTCAGTGAGGCTATCATATCTGCAGTGAAGAAAGTCGGAACGAGTGATGTCGTAGTTGAGGACAACAAACTCATCATCGGAGTGGGTAATCCTGAAAAGGAGAATCCTGACGTTGTGAGTGCAATCGGTGCTGCCGGGGG
Organism: Nitrososphaeria archaeon; assembly: GCA_050011875.1. Taxonomy (GTDB): domain Archaea; phylum Thermoproteota; class Nitrososphaeria; order JACIWG01; family JACIWG01; genus JBEKIG01. The sequence goes on along the minus strand of JBEKIG010000018.1, from coordinate 11,420 downwards.
TCGCATCCAGTTCGTTACAGAGGCAAGCTCGACTCTAGAGGATGTGTACTTGAAGTTGGTCAGGAGCCAGTGATAGAATTGGACTTGCAGAACGCATGGTCGGTCGCGTCAAAGGACTTCGAGACTTTCAAGAGTAGGAAGGGAGTCATCTATGCCACGATATTATTCCCACTTGGAATCGCCCTCGGGTTTCCTGGAATTGTTGCTGCAATCTGGCACATCTACCCGAGTTCCGCCAGCGCTGGCGGCTCCTTCACCCCGTTTCTGGACGCGTTTTCCTTTTGGTTTGTAATTGGAGCAGCGAGTCTTCCAAGTGGGATCGCTTCGTACAGCATAGTTGGAGAGAAGATCCAGAAGAGCCTCGAACCGCTACTTGCAACGCCCATGGCAGATAGTGACATCCTGCTGGGAAAATGCGTCGCTTCTTTCGTACCTCCAATGGCCTCCATCTATGCAGGCTCCGTAATCTACATGATACTGATGGACGCCTTAACTCGTTCCGTGCTAGGGTATCTTTACTATCCCAATTGGAGCTTTGGAGTGATCCTTCTCGTACTTGCACCACTCGCCAGCATACTCTCAATCGAATTGACCGTTATCTTATCATCACATGCAAATGACATCCGGGCTGTGCAACAATTCACCGGAGTGATGTTTTTTCCCTTCATCATCATCTACGTGATGACCGAAATCAACGTGATTCCATTGAACACGATCAACTTGCTCATCATGTCTGGCATTTTTCTGGTGGCCGACTTGTTTCTCTTCTACCTAAGCACAGCCACTTTCAAGAGGGAAGAGATACTCACCAAGTGGAAATGAATCGGGTCACTATGCCACAGGTCACGCCGTAACTTCCTTCGGTTTCGTGGAGGTTTGATCAACTGAAATATGAGGCTACAGTAGATAGGATGTGGGAGGAATATATAAAACAACTTCCTAAGATCATGAAAAGCCTCTTTGAGTCAGGTCGATCCAATATTGGACCAATCCCTTGTAAGAAGTGGCAGACTTCGTGAACTACCACCCTACAAGTAGAGTGGCTTCTTTCAGAATTTCCTTTATCTTTGGGTTTCCCAATACTGCTCTGCGATACTTTGGAATCCATACAACGTGATAATTGTTATTGTATTTCGTATGACTTCCTGACCGCATTGTGTCTAACTTCTTTCCTAAGTCTTGCGGTGGTTTGAAGTGCGAGTATTCATTCTTCATTTAACCTCCTCTTTTATTACGAAGTGGTATGTCTTTCCCTTCTTTCCTTTCTTTGCTTTCACTACTGCTCTTGGTATGGTTATCCTTCCTTCTTCCAACAATGTCGCTATGAATGGTATGTCTGCCATCTTATCCCTTTTTCTCATCCATTTTCCTTTTGAATAAATAGGCTATTGCACTTGTTACCCAAGCGATTATTAATCCAATTCCGACTCCCTTAAAGTATATGTTTCCTGTAAGATATGAAACTAAAAGGAATACCACACTCAGGACTAACTCAAGTGCTATGAGTGCCGTAAGTAGATGTTGTTCCAAAAGTCTTCGCCTCCAATCTGGCAAAATTATGCTTTTTTTCTCCATACAATCACACTATTATTATGAACCTTCTAATATATGTACCTTCCGTATGTTTCCGTATCTTTCTGTATTCCTATGCTCTGCGATGCCGTAGATACCCCACATTTTAATGTGGGGAGTATGTCATTTTCTATCGAGATGATGTTCATACCACAGGCCAGGCTCGCCAGAGGGAGATTCCCCGTAAAATATTTTGTCAATCGACATTGTCATCGAATAATCTCTTTCTTCTTCAATTCCTTATGCTACTATGCGGACCGAAATAGGAAGTTCTCCAACATCTAAGGAGTAGAAGACGGAAAATGCTAGAACAGCATCTATTTTCTTGAAGATTTCTAAGAGTGACATAGAAGCATCCAAGTATCTTTTCGCTGGGAAGTCTTATTGTCAATACGTTTTCTATCTTGAACAAAGCGTTGAGAAGGCGCTTTTAATCCATTAGGAAGTAATCTGTAACAATTAAATGTGAATGTTCCAGTGTAGTGGAGATGGAAGGGCAAAGGCGGTCTTATCCGTATTCGTGGGTCGTGCTGAGCACCGTGCTCATAGTCTATTTCCTCTACTGGTTCCAGCGTTCAGACATATCCACCGTCATACCTTCTCTGATTTCTACCTACCATTGGGATCCGGCGACCGTAGGATGGTTAAATTCAGCTCTGATTTGGTCGTATGCGGTTATGCAGGTTCCATTTGGCTACGTGAGCGAGCGGTGGCTAGGTGCGAGGATAACGGTCCTCTTCGGGACACTTCTCATGGGCGTGGGGTCTGTGCTCTTCGGCATCTTTCTACCCAGCATAGAGTTGAGTATTATCATAAGGGCTCTGATAGGTGCGGGTTCAGCTGCTATACTTGTCCCAGCGAATTCTATGCTTGCCCGATGGTTCTCTCCCTCAAGACGTGGAATGCAGACTGCCATACTGTTCAATAGTGGACAGTTAGCGATGATATTGGCAAGTTTGATCATGCCTGTGCTGGTGAGTGGACAAACACGTCTGCTGGGTTTGTCATCAGTTCAATCCGACTTCCTCCTAGTAGGCTTGCCTGTGATCCTCGCCGTACCAATGGTGTTCAGATTCACACGGAACACGCCTGAGGATATTGGGCTTCCACCAATTACAGAACAGTTATCTGAGGCGAGAAAGGTAGAATGCAATGAGGAATCGACAGGATACGTCCTGAAGCATTCGTCCTCCCCGTATATCCTCACGCTAGTATACGCAGGGGCCACAGGTGGTTTCAGCATCAGCGCATGGCTGACACTCTACTTCGTGAAGGTGTACAACATGGACAATGTTACGGCCGCATTTCTCTTCACAATGGTTGCGACCGTACCCCCACTTCTGGGACAGCCTCTGGCCGGCTTTGTGGGTGATCGTATAGGTCACAGGAAGGTTGTTGTATATTCTCTCTTGGGTTCGTTTCTTATCATGGCTTTAGTCACTTCTTTGATCGCCCTGTTTGGAACTATCCCGCTTCAATACATAATCACCCTACTTGTGCTTTTTTGGATGTTCAACTCAGGCTTGGTCAACGCCTGGCCACTGACAACCGAACTGTTCACACCCAAGGTTGCAGGTACAGCAGCTGGGATAATGAATAGTGGAGGTAATCTAGTCGGAGCAATTGTGTCGGTCGTGCCTGGCTATTTCATCGCTTCCAACCCCTCATTTATCCCGGTCTTCGCAATCGGCACAATTGTAACACTCATGGGTCTAGTTGCTTCGCTATTTCTGCCCTCAAAAAAGCAGAGCGTAGGCCAACGAAAGTTAGCTCCTCAAGATCAAATTGCAAGTGTGAAGGAGTGACTAATGAGATAAAATAAGAGCGTCCCACCAAGTATACTCTATCCTAACTTCTTAATTTAAAAAAGCTTGTCCTAAAGTATGACATAGTAACGCACTAACACCACCAATTAAGGCAAAAGCTATGTTTTTGTAATGATTCCTAACAGTTTATCCTCTTTAACTATTACACTAGTTTGACATTTCATTATAATTTCAAGTGCCTTTTGTGATGGCTCTTCTGGCCCTTTAGAGTATACAATATTAAATTATTGAGCTTTATTGAGAAGTTCTCGCTTTCTACATCGCCAGCTTAACTTTTTCCAAATTATCCCTGTATCAAGTAATGGTAGATGAGTTTCCGAAGCTCCACTTTGATCCTGTGCCCTCCTATGAAATCTCTGCAGTTCGGGTTTGAACATCGAATATAAACCAGCTTGTCTCTTAACAATCGTGATACTCCGTCCTCGTCGAACGCCATATCTTCTTGTTGTGACCCGCACTTGTTGCAAGTGATGATCCAGGGGCCTTCTAAGCGTTTCAGAGAATTTGCAACAATCTTGCTTTCCAGTTCCCTACTTTTTGGCTCCACATGTGTCCTGAACCAGTTAGGCCATTCAACATTCTTCAGTTGGTTGAGCTTTTTATTGGATTCTTCTTCGACCCTTCTTATGAACTCCTGGTTTATCCTTGAACTGACTTCGTTTGAGATTATTTTGATAACTGCCTCAGGCACACCTTTTTCTGCGAGTTCCTTTATCCGAAGACCACCCTTCAAACTGCGATCTAGTAGATTGCAAGCGGCATTCAATACTTCTGCTGGTTTCTTGTCCCGTTCCCATCCAGCCTTCATGAAGTTGAAGCGTTCTTCAGCTACCTTCTGAATTTCTCCATTCTTCGCCTTTATGAAGGCTTCTTCAGCCTCTCTCAATGTCTTCCCTTCGGTTGTGGCTTTAAGCTGTTCTAGGTTACTAATCCTTGATTCAAGTTCCACGTTTCTTGCCTTAAAGTTTTGAACTTCATCCTCCAGAGCTTTAATTCTTACCCCTCCTTCGCCTAACTTGGCCTGTAGGTCAGCATTCTTGTTAACGTTATCTTGCAGCCCTTTCTCTAAATTTGATTTTGTACTTTCAAGCTCCTCTGTCTTCTTTAACATCTCATTCCTTTCCTTCTTTACTTTATCATAGTCTGCTATTGCCTCAAGTTTGCCGATTTCTTGTTTGATCTTATCTAGGCTCATCCTAACTTGCACCCGCTTTACCTAACGACGCCCTGACAACACAGAGGGTTATAGCTCTACACGCCCAGTCGAGCACTTCGAGTAATTCTACTTCACTAGAGGTGGTTAGGTATAGATGTTTTGAATAAAATGTGGCGTCCATTGCGTCTTTAAGTACAAATTTTCTGTTTAATCCAAGATCCTTTGCTCTGCTCGCTAAGCTCCTGATAGTCTGAACTAGGTACTCTAAATTTTCGATTTTGAGTTCAGACGGATATTTCCTAAGAGCCAATATTATCTTAGCCTCTTCAAGTTCGCCTCCAAACCGTTCTGCTCTAGTCTTTTGAGCTTGGAGCCCGTTGGAGTATTCCCTTTGTTCATTTATTACTGCGTCGCGCTTCTTCTCCCAGCTGTAAGTGTCTGCTTTGAGCTGCGCAATATTTGTTTCACGCTTTTTCTCCCAGCTGTAAATGTCTCCTTTGAGCTGTGTAATATTTGTCTCATATTTTCCTATAAGATCTTTCAGCACATTAATCTTGTCTATAACTGCCTTGAGACTACCGTAGCTTCTGATGGCCTCTATCACTTCCTGTGGGCTGCCATATTCTTCTGCGATTGCGATCAAATTTTCAATGGTATCTAAATTGAATCTGTATGTCAACTCCAGCTTCCTACACATTTCTATAGCCTTGAACGTCTGAGCGTTCTCCGTCCTAAGCTTATCTGCTCTATTTTCCAAATCCTTTTCATTTCGTTCTGATTCAGAAATTCTTGACCTGATTTCTACAAGGCTTCCGAAGCTATTGACAGCCCTAAGGACGCCTCCGATGCTTCCAAATTTTTCACGTGCCTTGCTGAGTTCTTGGAGGGCTGCTTCGTCAAGGCCTTTCCCTTTCAAGTTATCGTATTTTTTCAGAGGTTCCTCAACTTCTTTTCTCTTTTCGTTTAGACTTGAAATTTCTTTAGTTAACCTGCTTATTTCAGTTTCCAACTTGACCTTCTTTGAATTACATTCTTTCAAGTTCTGCTGAAGTTCAACAAGGGAATTGTACGTATTGATAGCTTGAATGACAAACTCATATCTTCCATATTTTTCTAATAATGTGTACATGTTCTTTAAATGGTCTAAAGTGAGCCCCATCAATTCATATCTTTTCTTATATTCGAGTATCTGCTTTAGCTGATCGACCGTGATCTTAGAGAGGATAAGGGAGTTAATTGTCTTTACCAGCTCTCCTACGCTAGCTTTCGCAGCTTCGGCTACCTTCAAAAAATCTGCGACTTCTTCAAGGCTAGTCCCCTTCGAATCCAGCCTAGACTTAATCGAGACGGCGTTTTCGACCTGGTCTAAACTGATGTCCTTTTCAACGGCCTTTATGATCAGGTCAATTGCCCTCGCTTTCATTCCGGAATCTGAAACCTTAACGTTTGCCACCAACCCTCTAACTGAGGAGGAGCTCCAGGCACGACCTGTTACTTCACTTATTTCTTCGCTTGTAAACCCGCCCTTTCTAAGATCCCGCATTAATTCTACCGCTGTTTCCTGGTCTTCTGGTCCCAGCGGCTTCTCCCTCGCAAGTTCCCTCAGCTTCCTAATTACTTCATCAAGATTTCTCATTTCAAGTCAACGACTCATAACAAAAAAGCCTGTTGTTGGAGAAGTTGTCGCAGAAGTTCGATAAGAAAGCCTCGAAAGCTCTGACAACCGATATGAAATTCTGTTTGTTGGACTTTTTACTACCAATAGTTAACAGCTTATAGTAAGATAGTAAAGTATATATTCTATTTTGTTAAGTAACTAAGTTGGTTAGTTTCCTAAATGTCTAATAAAGATGATGATGTGTGGAAGGAAATGGCGATTATGGGAAGGCATCGTTCGTTAATAGAGCAATTAACCAAGACAAAGGAGATGCATATGAGCGAACTGGCCAGAGCACTTGGTGTAAAGCTGCCAGCTATTTCTGAGGCCGTAAAAGAACTTAAAGGATCTGACCTTATCGAAGTAAGAGAGGAATCACAAAAAATCGGCGGTCCACGTAAATATTGTAGTTTATCTGAAAGGGGGCGTAAGATAGTTGACGCACTAATGATGACAGAAGAGCAACCGGCAATAAAGGAGATGATCCCCGTTCAAGAGGAGGTTGCAGAGTGGCTAAAAATACTCCAAGAATGTAATGGAAAGGGAAGTAGCTTGCCCACTGAAAACTATGAACTCTATACAGTTATGCTTTACAGACTTGACAAGCTTGCAACCTCAAACCCAGAAGCATGCTACCTATTAGTAGATGAGATCTTGGAAGGTATAGGAGAACAGCTCAGGCGAGAACATGAACAGCTATTCAACATATTAAAGAAACTGGCTGCCAAGGATGAAATCCTGAAGAGGTTAAAGGAGGAAAAGTATGTAGAAAAGTTTAGGCTTCTTGCGTCAAAATGGGTGGAAGCCGCCGCAAAAGATCCTATAAGCGATGACGTAAGATTTACAATAGAGACATATAGTAAGCTGCTTAGCCTGCTTAACACAATCTCAGGTAAAGAAGGTGACGAGTTCATGTTAGACCAATTCGATAAACTAAGGGGGGTCGTCTTCCAAGGAGTACAGGTGCCATACATACCTCTGAAGTACATTGACGACAGAACTTGGCTTTTCAAACACTTGATTGAGATGTTAGCTAATGAGCGGGATAAGCAAAAGAAGAACTTGTTATGCGAATTAGTAACAAACTTCGAAAGCCATGTAAAAGGCTAAACATCAATATTATCAGAGTAGCAGAGCAGAATGCCGATTTCTCAGATACGATCCACTACGTCAATATTCCACATTTCCTATTTCATTTTTAATTCGGGTGGTACTATGAATCTACCAGTGGAAGCCATTGGCTTTGTTCTTTCCGCTCTTAATCTTAGCACTAGCTCCCAACCTTTTTTTTATGTTCAATATATCCCTTCTTTCCACTTGGGTCCAAGTATTTTTGAGATTTCTTCCAGAGCAGCAGACCATGATTCTTGCTTTATATCTCATGATGCAGACAGTTTTTTAGACAACGCATCCTTGTACAAGCCTTCTCCACTCCCAAATTTAGTTAGTCCACTAGTACGATTGTTCGATGGTGCAATAGTCAACTGTTAGATTCCTGTTGACTGCTGATGGTCCCTAACGGCTGCTGTTGATGGCTGTTGATAAATGTTGATGACTGTTGACGGACGTTGACGGACGTTGATGATCGTTGATGATCGTTGATGATCGTTGATGATCGTTGATGATCGTTGACTGTTGTTGACGGTTAAATGACATTTAAGAAGATAGGAATCTTAAGCTGTTTTACTGGGAACAGACGGTAAATAAGGGTAAAGATAAGGCTCCGTAAACAAATTTTCTATTCCTATAACCTAAATCAACATCAACAGGTCCAAATCATGAACAACAGTAAACTTCTAAGGATAACGCACCGCAAGGCTATCAGCAACCTAGTTCGTACTCCACTTAGAATAGATAAGCTTCTGATAGCACAATGCAATAAGTGTCATCTAGATCGATCGTAAAATAGTGAGGGCGAGGCGAGAAAGATTAAATTTTACACCCCAGCGCATTATCGGTTACGTGTTTGGTTCTTGTTGTTCCTATTTCCTCTGTGCTTGTTCTAGCTTGGCTACACGCGTTTGCGCGCATTCTAAGACTAAAGAGTAATATAACTGATGCTTATCAATTTGACCAGGGGAAGTATGAATAATTCCCGACTTCAACTGCTCTCCATCATCCTCTTGTGTTTCATGCTTTTCATGAGTGAGCATGCTGCCTCGGTTCATGCGTATATTGCACAGCTGCCTGCATATGTCCAACAAAACCACGCCCTAAGCTACCTTATAGATCGACAGTATGTGAGTTCTCTGCATGCCAAAGGAGACCCTGTTGACATCCATCATATGTATCACTCTGCTCCAGTCCCTACGGGAATTGCCGATTATGGCGAAGAAAATGAATCTGGTTATGTAGTTCCTTACGCGATTCTAACAAATAACGTGGTCGGCCACGCCGAGATATTTTCCATAGGTGCATATAATGGAACTCAAACTCTTGTAAACCCGTATTGCGTAAGTCTCCAATTGAATATCGTGTTGCAAATAAACACGACTTCCGGTCAAAAAGACTACTGGCTACAAGATATGGCAGACTTCGTAACTAATGCGAGTTCATTGTTTTTCACGGACAATATCTGGAATTTCTCTTTACCAAAAGCCAACATGACCAGCGCTAACGTCTCCGGCCAAGGAAGCGTAAGTTATTACAACATCACAGGAGAATACTGCTATGGATTCAGTACGCAGTCGAAGCCATACAGCTTCCCACTTAGATTCAACTTACCCATCAGTATCTCAGCATCGACCAACTCGGTTAATGTCACCTTTGCCTATCAGATCTTAACGAACGGTCAGGATTCAAGAATACACGATCCGATAAATTACGACACAGCAACCATAATGGCCCCGGGAGTTACTAACGCGTCAATAATTATAAGCGGATACGGTCTGACGCCGACAAACTATTGTGATTATGACGCAGAACTCGTCTTCGGAGGGGAATTTAACGGAGAAGTCACTACTTTCACCCAAATGAATTCCACTCTGAGCATGCACTATTCGATGTCCAATAGAACCATCATAACTCCCTATGCCCTGTATGGGTTCGGAAGCAACACAGCTGAAGGGGCCTACAACCTTGAGACAATCATGACGAACGGGACCTATACTGTAGTCCTCGGCCAACCCAATTTCTATGAAAGCTATACAGCTGTACAAGTCTATTTGCCTTTATCGATATTGTCGTTCATCGGAGAATTCAATTCAACAAATCCATTATTAGCAAATTCTAGTGCCCTTCTTAACTTGACAATATCAGGAGGGTTTGCCCCCTTCTCCTACATATGGATGGATAATGGCATAACGGTGTATCAGATGACAACCAACAGTCGCACTACAAGCTATTTCTACAGTCCATCCTCAATGGGTCAACATGAGCTAGCCGTAGCCGTAACAGACGCCACTGGGCATAGTGTGACCTCTCAGCCCATCGTCGAATTTTATGGCTACAACGGCGAGACATTAACCATTCTAGCGACCGCAGTAGTGGTGGTGGTGTGTTTAGCAATCATAGTCTTTCTTTTATCGCGATGGAGAAACGCGCGCGTTTAAAAGTTTGATTGATAAGAGTGTCTGTCTGTATGTCTGGGTTTGTCGTTTCTCCAGTATAGGGAAGGAAAGGGAAGTGAAGGGGAAGTGAATTGGAAGTGGTTTTGGTTTTGGTTTAAAATTTAATCTTTTTCTCTGACACACGAAAACGCATCCACGCACGTATGTTCTCTCTCGTGTGTGTACCATCTCTCATACCATATCTGTCTGTATCTCTCTCTGTCACACGCATTGATAAAAAACAGATTGGATAATGATAGTGCGTGCGCTCGCAAGCTCGTGCATGAAAAAAGAACAGTAAAAACTAAATTTAAGTTGTCTTTTACTACGAAGAGCCATCAGGCTAGTTTTTTGTGCCTTTGAAGGTTGCACAACTTTTTAAAAATGAGTTCGTAATCCTTTAACATTTATTCTTTGTACTGAAATTTAATATCATGCATAGGTTCACTTGATCAACATCTTTCTATACATCTTAGGACACAGGTTTTACAAAATCTATCGATTGGATATAAAGAAACTTCTATCTTTGAAGGCTGCTAGTTAGTTCCTCACTATTATTCCTGCCCTCGGATTAACGTCGTTCGTTAAAACTACATCTGTGCCCCCTGTAGCACAATATCCTACCTATTTGCTCTGAAGCACCGTTATGAGAGGTGATTCTGATATAGTAGAATTCACAGGCTGTAACACTTGTATTGAACGGTATGCTATAGAAGGTGACGCCCCTGAATGTAAAGGATGTCCCACCAGGCATCTCTGATATCCTTTTGTACGTAAACGAGCTTATGTCTGAAAAAAAGGAGAAAGCTTCGAAGAGGGTTAAATTCTTAGCTTAAATCCTGAATCTAAAGAAAACGTGCTTTCTTTAACTCTCCGTTGACTTTGTTAAATTCTTTGAACACGTCTTTTAGTACAATAGGCGCCTTCTTCTGCATATATCGACCTGAAATAAAAAGGACCCCTCCAACCGCATCTGATATCATTATCGGATCAGGTAACGCTACCAAAGCGATACCGAAGTTAGAAATTTTTTTGCCAACATTTGTTGAATGAGTAATATTACGCACTCTGGGCTTTAGAGAATTCGAGTCTATAGAAGATCCTGTTTCCTTTAAAAAGGAATAATGTTCATCACATTCAGTAGACACTTTTTTTATCTGGTCAACTTTATTTGAATGTTCACTCATTGTTGTATCAGACTTGTTGTTCTGTTAATTAAAGCACTAAAGGTTCAAAAAATATGGTTTAACGTCAAAAAATTTTACCATAAAAATTTATTGTTCATCGAGTGCTGATTATTTTGATTTTATTATCATCGATCAATATCTTTCTATAAATTAAATGATATAGTGAATGACAGCTACAAGCCACTCCTTTTAAGGGGTGGTAGCTGACCTTTGATAGTTGATATGTCAGGTTTTTGATATGAAAGGGTTGTCTTTGATGTAAAATCGCCACAGCTTTTCGGAGGCCTTCTTGATGCCAATCCTCTTGGAGGTTGCAATAGAAGGTTTTTCATCTGTTTCATGCCCTATAATGTACAGCTCCCCCTCCTCTGTAAGGTCTATTCCGTAATGTTCCATAGTTATGTTCATCGCTTTAGTTAGTTTCCCCGGCCCGTTCGCGATCCCAATTATATTTTTCACCCCTCTGTTTTCCAT
>JBEKIG010000017.1:0-52900 GCA_050011875.1 Nitrososphaeria archaeon | reverse complement strand
CCTTGATCGGGAATCCATTAGCTCTAGCTGTCTCATACACGTCTATGCCTGCAGCTTCCATTGAAGGTCTGGCTTCTCTTGGATGAACACAGGATTTTAGATTGCATTTTTCGCATAAGGGACATCTTCCTGCTATGAAGCCAAATGCCTTATAGTAGCCATCCAGAAATATTTCACGTTCGAGTGTTGGCACGATTTTCTTGGCAACTTCCTGGTTTTTACTATGCATCATCAACGCGTACTTGTAATCGTCGATCGCCTCTTGTGTCTCATTTGGTTTAGGGGAGTATGGTGGGCAACATAGATAACTGCCATAATGGCGGCATCCGTATTGGCATCTCAAGCGGGTCCACGCTGCTGTCTTTATAGTGGAAGCCTTTACGATTTTCGCATCATATACTCCTAATTCTTTGGAGCGATCGACGAACTTTACAAGTTGCTCTCCTGTAGAGTCTTTCATTGTTATCGGTTAATTTTGGTTGATTTAAAAGGTTATTATTAAAGGTCCAATTAACCTACATAGAACATATCTGATTCTGCTTCATATTTAAATATCAGCTGGGCACAAAATAGGTTGAAAAACATGAGTATGCAGAGGTCAAAGAACTATGTTACAAGCGCTTTAGTAGTTACCATCATAGTTCTCATAGGTACTGTCGGATTTCTGTACGGAAAAAACACGAACCTAGCAACTGAGACCGTAACGCAGACCACAACCACCACGTTAACTGTTACGTCGACGATCACATCCACTTCCACTGTCACAACAAGCACCTCCACCGTTACATCGAATATAACAAGCGACTCGTACACCTTTTCCCCTTCAACTCCGCTTAAGATACTGTCGGTCTGGACTGTGGTAGCTGCGACCCAGAACGGTGAAAGATACGTAACCTTCTACGTGGAGTTCGAAAACATTGTCAGCTCCACCGTATACATCGTCGGAGGCTGCGGCAGTGGGCTCGACCTTTACGCGTTCACAAACTCTTCAGTGCTCCAAAAAATCCCGAGTGGTCCGCTATGCCTCTGTCCAGAATTTATCATGCCACTTTCATACGGACAAATGCACACTTCGATCACTCCCGGATGCTGGAGCGGATACTCTATTAAACTACTGGGATCAGGAAAAACTACATTAAACTTTGTCCAATACTGGACAAACAGCTCATCAGGCGCCCAGAACCAAGATAATACTATGATAACCGCATCCTTCACGTTCCCTTAAGAGGCATGTAAACTTGAACATTGTTGCTAAAATGACTATGAGGATGAAGAAAATGTTCCCAGGCGGGATTGTAACGGTTATCGTAACCGTCTTGAAACTGCTTAAGCCTTCATTGTTTGTTACTTCGAGTTCCACTTGATATATTCCTTGTTTGTCATAAGAATGTGACACCACTGGCGTGGTTCCGTTCATGTATGAGCCGTCGCCGAAACTCCAATCATACGAGACTATTGTTCCTATATCTACAGATTTGCTTGCATCAAATGTTACGCTCTTTCCAACATATGTTGATGCTTGGTAGTACAGTGATATTTCAGGAATGTGGCCGAAGAACTCTGTGCCTGATATGCTTACAGTGTGAAAGCCTTCGGCAAGAGTTATGTAGAGGTATGAAGTCCCGTTTGTGTCAGCTTCAATCGCGCTTGTTGGTTTTTCGTCTACCGTGACGTTGTATGGTCCCTTGAGAAAGTCTTGCTCTAATATGAAGTCCACAAAACTCGATGTTCCATTCAAAACGGTCATGCTCACGTCCATTTTTTTCTGGGAAGGGTCAAAAACGACGTTTGTCATTGAAGCATTTGTGAATGAATCAACTCCGAACGTTCTGTTTGCGTAAGTTACATTGAACGTTTGCAGCGGGGGAACCAATGGTTGTATGGGCCCGTAGTCAGGCACCATGTCTATATCAGGATAGCCGGTGCTCTCATAGTTTCCTAGAACATTATTCGTCGTTACATTTATCTCGTCGACCCCACTGACCCATTTGAAGCCATACATTCCTGGGACGACTAGCCTATTGAGCCCGGTTGGGCTATACAGTATATCGGGCATGCTCGTTCCATTTGCTTCTAGCGCCAGTATCGTAGTGTAGTAGGTTCCAAAGCGTATTCGACAGGGAGGTCCGAAGAAAAGCCGTCTAAACCACTTATCGTAACGACCTTGTCAGCGTCAGGCTTAATCTGAGCTAGGGTCAACAGATAAAAAAGTGGTATTCCGGTCCAGTTGTAGGTGACGTTCGGCTGCCCTATGACACACTCTAGCCTTGCCACCTCTGAAACCATGGGAAAAGAAAGCAGCTGATCGTACGTGAGGTTCAAAGGGTTGTTTACGGCACCGTAAATTCGTAATACAATGTCTGTCTGGGCATCAGCCTGCTTCATTGCTGGCATGAAGGTTAACAGGGCAGATATCGCTATTAAACCTGCGAAGACAATCGCTTTGTAATTCTTCAACTTCTCACACCACCAGGTACTGCATCAGCACCAGCAAAGCTACCGTTAAAGCTCCTAAAAGGATCAGAAAAGAGTTCAGGGCAATGCCCTCCTTAAAGCCCCAACGAATCAGGGTCGACCTGATTACTATAAGGACGTGAATCGTGAGAAGCGTCAAAGCTGGCAGGATCAAATTCGTATGCACATACAACGAAAGGGCGCGCGTGAACACGCCTCCCGTAAGTTCCCTTACCGTATTCGGGTTAGTTATGCCATATCCTGATATAGTTAAGATTATGAACAAAACCAACGTCGGCACTGCAAGCAGACGGTTAAATCTTTGCAAGTAGCTTTTTCTTGGCTCGACCATTCTCTCCATCTTGGATCAATCCTTTTTTGCCGTGCTAACTAAAGTCCTTCCAGCGCCTTCAGTTATCACAAAGTTAAATTTAACTCGAGATAGTTTAAACTTTTCGGATTTTTCAGCATTTTTTATAAATCGTACGCTAGCCGACCTAAATAAAATGAAAAAAGCTATAAGAAATAAAAAATAGCGGATATTAAGTCTCAAGATCTGAAAATTTAATCTCTATTTAACTGATGGATAAGGGCTCCTTTATATAGTAGGACCACGAGTTATAATCGATAGCGATGCGTCTTAGTAGATTTATTACTAACATGGAAGGATATCTGATTAAGAGCAGAGGCTATCAAAGCCGACTTCTAAATTTTAGAAACATCTAACGAATCATGTTTGTGGTCCACTATAACCATGTCAGGTAATTTCCTTTTTATTATCTCAAGAATATTTTTGTATAGAAATTGAACATTCAAGCTTAGAATTTAAGTCCGGCTGGATTCCTGACCACAAAGGCCACGAGATATTTCCATCTTTATTGTAGAGAACCCTGTACTTTGAGCTTTCTGTAAGATTATGCTGGCGTGATTATGGGTGGAATCTTTATATAATAACTTCACCATTTCTTTTATGAGTTAAAATGGCTAAAAAAGACGAACGATACAACGAACCAAAACGAAACGCAAAGAACGAAAGAAACATTATGTTAAAAGTTAAAACACTAAAAGGTTACAAATTGGACAGCCTTGACGGGGAAATAGGGAAGGTCAAAGAATTCTACTTCGACGACAAGCACTGGACAATCCGCTATCTGGTCGCCGACTCAGGAAACTGGCTCACGGGCAGGCAGGTGCTGATCTCCCCGTATGCGCTGGGCGCAGTGAATAAAGAAGAGCAAAACATCGCCATCAATTTAACCAAAAAACAGATCGAGGACAGTCCACCCATAGACAGCGATAAGCCCGTATCCCGCCAAGTCGAGGAGAGCTACTATAAGTATTATGGCTGGCCTCCGTATTGGTTTGGCCCATACATGTGGGGAAATTATCCCTCCATTGAGCATAACCGTGAAAAATGGAAAGAATTTACTCAGGCTGTGAAAAAGTGGAATCCCCATTTGCGCAGCACTGACGCTGTGAGTGGCTATCACATCCAAGCCTACGACGGCGAGATTGGCCACGTCGAAGATTTTATTATTGATGACGAGACGTGGGCGATTCGTTATCTGATCATCGATACACAGAACTGGTGGCCGGGAAAAGAGGTTCTGGTTTCGCCGAAATGGATCAAGCGCGTTAGTTGGAGCGAGTCGAAAGTCTTCGTCAATCTTACCCGCGAGGACATCAAGCAGTCACCGGAATACACGGAGGATTCTCTAACTCGGGACTATGAGATCAGACTGCATCAACATTACAATCGCCAAGGATACTGGGCGGAATGAACTGATGTCCGCGATCGATCGATGGATCGCGCTATTCCTATTATTTTCTTAACGTGTTCGAAGATATTCTATTGCAATGAAGATGAGGATAAAAGGTAATTGAGCCTTGAACTAGATGTTATAGCTATGAAGCCCCACTCATTATTTTATCTTAAAAAGAACTATGATAATTTGAAGTTGATCCCATAATTCATCTAGATAGTTTAGAAGATAGTTTTCTGATACAGCATTGCTTTCATACATAGTTCATACATAGTTCATACATAGTCACAGTCTGAATGAGATAGCTAACAGCTAATAATAATAGCAACTACATATTATATATGCGGGAGAAAAATGGCTGAGCTAATATTCTATGGCGGAGTCAACGAAATCGGCGGCAACAAGATCCTTCTGAAAGACAAAGACACGAAGATCTTACTTGATTTCGGACAGGCTTTCAATTTTGGTGAAGACTATTTTACAGGATGGCTCTGCCCGCGTGCAGTAAACGGTTTAGGAGACCATTTTGAATTTGGCCTTTTGCCCAAGATCCTAGGATTATACGCAAAGGAGCAGTTGGCCTTCACAGATCTTCCTTACTCGGAGCCAGAGATCGGAGCAGTCTTTCTCTCTCACGCTCATTTTGACCATGTTGCACACATCTGTTTTGTGGACCCGACAATCCCCGTGCATCTTGGTGTCGGTACAAAGCTTTTTCTTGAATCGATGGAAGAGACCAGCGGTTTCTGTGACTACGGCGAGCATGGATATCGGACTTTCCGCACCGGAAAGAAAATTAGGATAGATGACATCGAAGTTGAACCTGTGCATGTTGATCACTCGATTCCAGCGGCCTACGGCTTCGTCATACACACGTCTGGGGGCATAGTCGTCTACACCGGGGACGTCAGGATGCACGGTCCAAAGAAGAACCTTACCGAAGAATTCATAGAGAGAGCAAGGGGATCCAAGCCGGATGCTCTGATCTGTGAAGGTACAAGGATGGCACTGAAAGAAAAACGCAAGAACTACACCGAGTTCCAGGTGGAACAGCTGAGCGATAAAATTGTCTCTTCAACCGACAGGATCGTGTTCGTGGCGCATTACAGCCGTGACATTGACAGGTTCAGAAGTTTCTACAATGTAGCAGTCAAGAACGAAAGAAAGATTGTAATCTCACCAAAAACCGCCTATCTGCTCGGCAAGCTTATTCACGATGAACACCTGGACCTGCCAGATCCTTTGAAGGACGACCACATTCTCGTTTATTACAAGCGCAAGAAGTCTGGAACCTACGACGACTCCGACTACTATGGATGGGAGAGACAGTTCATGGACAAGATGGTGACACACGAGTTTGTCCATGAGAACCAGAGTAGGCTTATCATGGACCTGGAATTCTACCAGTTTGCGGAGTTGATAGACATAAAGCCGGAGCATGGCAGTCACTTCATCCGCAGCATGAGCGAGCCTTTCAGTGAAGAGGATGTTGAAGATGAGGTTCTGCACAACTGGCTTGACCATTTTGGGATACTGTTCCACCAACTGCACGCTTCAGGCCATATGAACAGAGAGCAGATAGGACATCTGGTTAGGGAGATAGATGCAAAGAGGGTCTTTCCAGTCCACACAGAAAACGCGCATCTGTTCAAACGCATAAGCGAAAATGTTCAGATGACAGAACGTGGAAAAGAATACAGGATTAGCTAAATTTGAACCAAACTATGTTTAATTATTATACTCTAGGTTATTACAATGATAATTTTTGACTAAACCTTTCTGAGTCGTCGGGATATTTCCGAAGCAGGAAGAGATTTCCATATCTTTTCAGCTCTTCGTCGTATAGTAGAATAAGTTATTCCCACTTCTATTGTATCTTCTCCTGAAGAGGAAACTACCTTTAGCCTAAGTAGAATGTAATCTGTCACAGGAAATCTCTTTTCTAATATAGTCATAATCTTATCCAAATCTTCGGGAAAGACAGAATCACCCACTTTGCCCACTTGGATTCTTGATATCCTGCGTGTATTAGTATCTCCTTGTACACCTTCGATAGGTTGGAAGAGGTATCCATCAATAAGAAATTGCATATTTCTAAGAATAAGTATACAATATTTAAAATTTATTTATTTCTGTTAAATTGATTTAACCCTATATGGATCAGATTTGGAGACCATAACGTTAACTAAGTATACAAGAATATATGTTGTGGGTCTTATTGCAAATTTTAGATAATACAAGGTCTAGAGTGCCTACTGACCCTAGTGATTCAGTTTCACTCATTTACCTCGATCCCCCATTTTTGACAAATAGAAATTATGCTGTGATCTTAAGTAATTACAACAAGGAGGACTACTTGAGCGGTAGTTTTGTGACCCATCTCAGAAAGACTTAACTATTGCGCTACGACCTCATTTCCGAAGATGTCCGATTACGCACTAGAAGAAGAGAAACTGAAGAAGCTATACGACCAAGCTCGCGCACAAGGAAATAAGAAGAAGAAAAAGGAATACAAGGAGAAGATAGCCGAACTGAACCGACTCCGCAAGTCCGAGAAGCAAGAAAGCAGTAGGTCGAAAAGCTAGGGTTTCCTATACTATGCAGTCCGATTCAAATTCGCTGCTATTCTGTTCGTTGGCTTCAAGAGGCCTCACGGCATGAAGCGACCCGACGACCCGAACTCGATCTATCGCTCATTCCTAGAGGCGATTCTTGACAACGGCTTATTTACGGACATCGTCAACCTTATCAGTAATCTTGAGACGTGTCAAGTTTTTAAATCGGTAATCTAGTCGAAAGGACGAAAGGTTTAAGAAAACTTGAAACGGATGTCTGGTTAGGGCTAACGAGTTAATTCATTGAGGTTTGAAAGCATGAGAGATGCGGTTATTGAAAATAGAGAAGTAACATGGAAAGTTCTTGACATTCTAGTATACGGAACCATTACGACGCCAAAGGATAAAGAGGCTCATTCAGCAGTTATCTTTGTAGCGGGTAGTGGTCCAACCGACAGAAACTGGTGCTCACCGCTCTTACCTGGAACAAACGGCAGCGCCAAATTATTGGCTGAAGCACTCGCAACTCAAGGTTTTCTTACTCTACGCTTTGATAAACTTGGCGCAGGCCCCCACGTCAAAGAGGACTTATCCAAATTTGCTGGCAAAGTCAGCATGCAAACTCACGTAGACGAACTAACAGGCGCAGTTGAAACAATAGTCCCTGAAAAAAACGTTAACAAGGATAATCTTTTTGTGCTAGCCAACAGTGAAGGCGCTATTCACGCCGTAAATTACCAACTGCAGGCAAAGAGTGACCGCTTCAGAGGACTGGTGCTGACCGGAGCCCCTGGAAGAGCGATTGGTGAAGTGGGTCGCAGCCAAATCTTCAACCAAATTAGGTCTCTGCCTAACGCAGAAATCATCATGAAACATTACGATGAAGCCATCGCAGAGTTCCTAGCCAATAAACCAGTAGTCATGGACCCGTCTCTTCCCGAAGGCATAAAGCTGTTGCTACGCAGCTTAGAAAATCCAAACAACTTACCGTTTGCTAGAGAATTATGGACTTACAGCCTCCCAGAATACATCGTAAGAGTTAACGAACCCATACTAGTGGTAATCGGCAAAAAAGACCTCCAAACTGACTGGAAAATAGACGGAAGGGCATTGGAAAACGCAACCGCCCAAAAAACTGCAGTGTCGTTTGCTTATCCAGAAAACGCCAATCACGTACTAAAGCATGAAGAGATGCCTATTGAAAAACTTACAGCTGAATATGTTGGTTCGCATTATAATGCGCCAGATGCAGAACTTGATAAAGAAGCCGCAAATGCTATCTTTAACTGGCTAAATGAGCAAGGCGCTCGATGATTTTGCAGCGTCTTCTGGACGTATGACAATGTCGTCCCCACGTAGGTTTGGACCTGCGGATGGGCTAGCTCGTTCATCTTTAACTTATTGAAAACAATAGGTTAATTGAATGAGAGCCACCTCCCGTCTGTCGAATCAAGGTCAACCCCACAGCCCACCGACGAGCGAGACAACTACTTCAAAGATGGATGGCAGTTCGTCAGCGTTCTGCCGAGCCGAAGAGTCCTAATAAGAAAGTAGCATAAGATTTGATATCATACTACTTTCATATAGATTGTCTGAAAAGACTTCCTATGTAAAGGGCGATAAGAATACACCTACAGGCCAATTGTTTAAATCTTGTTTTCTACAAGGAGAAGAAGACTGTACAAAATTCTCTTCGTTGACCTTTTGGTTATTTTTAAAGGTAGGAACCGGTGGGGTAGGCACATAGTTAGGTGCAGATACCCTGATTAAAGCCCCTGTAAAGGCATTAAACTGGTTCTTGTGGTAGTCAATCATCTCCGTTGCTGAACCTTTTAGAATAATCCTAGACCCTTGCCCGTGTGGCACATTTCCCCACACCCCAAATGTCGCCGAATGTAAAATGTTTAAATTTCGATATATATTGGCTTTGTGATTATGGAAGAAATTAACATGGTTGGTGAAAAAACACTCGCAGATTTGGTAGAGCTCTTCCTTGAAAGGAAAAGCGCACAGAATCAGGACGCGACCTTGAAGTTTATGATTGTGAGGACGGAGGCGGGCGCCGCGGTAGCGAAAGGTAGGATCGAATATGCCTCATTGCAGAACGAAAAGAAGTTGGCCGAGTAGGGCGCGCTAGGGCTACAGCAGCCGTAACATGAATGGATGTTCGCTGATGCCGCTGGAGGATTGTTAGCAGTGTCTCGTTCTAAGTTCGACCCGTTAAATTCTTTCATAAAGCGCTTCCATTGGCTGATAATAGTCATATGGATCTTGGTGCTTGTGCTTTCGACCACGTTGATACCTAGCTTCTTTGCTGGCGTGTCATACGACGTCACTGCACTGGCTGTCTCCGGAGCGTCGAAGAACACAGAGTCTCAGATCGCTCAGAACATATTGGACGCGCAGTTTCCATCCTTGAGCGGCGCCGGAAACTATAGCATCATACTGGTGATTCAGAACCCGGCCTCCGGCGTATACTCGGACGCCGTGAAGAACGCCGTCCTCCAGCTCGACCGTAACATAAGCTCCGATCCCAGTCAAGTCAACTACACGGGGGTGTCGAGCATCTATTCAACCGAGCGCGATATCCTGAACTCCACGCTGCCCAGTTTCATCCTAGGTGTTGCGTCCATCGCCTCCAACATCACGACGGTGAACGAGGCCGTCTTCTCATTAGAGAAGAACCTTTCGACCCTCAGCTCTGGCCTCTTCCAGATGCAGGAGGGGATCAACCAGACATCTCAGCTGGTGTATGGGATACCCGCAGCTTTCGTTAGGATCTATGCTGGAATCGTAGCCGCCGGACAGACGAACATAACTATCGCCAACCAGCAGGCCAACGCGACCATCTTCGCCCAGACGGGCAACTTAGGAGGCGACCAGCAGTCAATCGGGTACTACACCGCGTTCTTCGGCTATTGGAGTGCGAGCTTCCATACGGCCCCCAGCCTCACGCCGACGCAGAGGGAGGCAACCGCCATCAGCGGAGCGGTGAGCCAGGTAACTTCTAGCCCCTTCCTGGACAACGAAACAAAGGGGCTGATCATGAGTGTGGCGGACGGGCTCAACGTGACCAACTGGAACCAGGGAAGCGCCATCGGGAACCTTACAGTCAACGCGTTCGCCTCCCAGATCCCGAGCAGCCTAACCTCGTCACTTGACATTGCGCCCAGAGAACTTGTGCTCAGCATTTACAGCCTGGGTCCCTCTCCGTCAGTAGCGGCGCTCACGAACCTCGCTATCCCGTTGATCGCGAACGGCTTCAGCGGCATCTCCGTGCCCATCCCTGGGTTCTCGATCACCGACCTGATCGTGGCCTCCTCCTCGCTTGGCCCTTCGCCAAGTCAAAGCGCCATCTGGAGCCTCGCGGCAGGGTTCTTCTCAAACACGACGGCGAGCGCCCTTGCGGCGTCCCCCCTCTTTACGGTCAACGCGACCTCCCTCAGCGGCCTGCTTTCCGGCCTCACCACAGCCAGCTCGGCTGCCAAGGTAGCCAGCGCGATCGACACCGTGATCTCAGAGGATAGCTTCTCCGACTATCCCCTCGTCCTATCGAAATCGCTGACACAGAACTTCGTGGGGGCCGAGAACGACACGATGATCGTCGTATTTAATTACTCTTCCGCTCCCAGCTCCAACGCCATCGCAGGGTTCCAGCAGGACGTGAAAAGCTCAGAACTCTCGTCACTGGCGACGACATATGTAACCGGAGGGACTGTGATTACGAATGATTTTGAGAACACCTTCATCCCCGTCCTCGGATTGGCCGTAGGCCCAGGAATCGTGGCCTCGATAATCATCGTCGGCATCCTATTCGCGGCGCCGCTCGCGGCCCTGCTTCCACTGCTTCTTGGAGGAATCTCCATCGTCATCGCGTACGCGGCCATCTACCTCGACGTGGTGGTCGCCGGGAGCGGCAAGATAACCTTCCTCACTCCTACGCTGGTGACGCTCCTCATGCTTGGACTCGCCGTGGACTACTCCGTCCTTCAGCTCCGAAGGATGAAAGAAGAGAGGATGAACGGAAAGTCGAAGGAGGAGAGCGTGGCGACATCAGTCAGATGGGCCGGCCAGGCGGTGCTGACTGCGGGGATCACCGTCGTCGTAGCGTACGCCATCCTGGCGGTGGTGAACGTGCCAATATTCAACGACGTCGGGATAGCCATCGCTCTTGGGGTCTCCATCCTTCTTCTGGCGTCGTTGACGCTGCTTCCTTCCCTTGAGCTGCTACTTGGAGACCGCCTGTTCTGGCCGCGCCTGAAGGTCAACAGCCACGAATCCAAGCCCGGCCTCTTGGCAAGGCTATCCGACGCGACCCTCAAGAGGAAGCTGGCCGTCGTGCTGGTGATATCGCTCTTCGCTGCCGGCGCGGTCGCTGTAACGGTCAGCACTCCCACCGGACTCGACATATTGAAGCTCATCCCGAACTTCCAGAGCAATCAGGGTCTGACTGTCATCACGAACAGCATGGGCGGAGGGACTGTCTCTCCCACCTTGGTTCTGGTTACGATGCCCTCCCCCATAGTCTACGGAGACAACCAGTTCAACCAGACGCTGCTGAACCAGATCGAGCTGATATCGTCCAAGATGGCTGGCTCCTCAGACGTGGTCAGCCTCACGGGCCCGACCAGGCCCTACGGGTCTCCATTCAATTTCTCGTCTATCGGGGACATGTCCGAGCCCATCCGTTCGCAGTACCTCGACGGGATGCTCTCCTGCATAGGAAAGGACAACGCGACCGCGCTGATTTCCGTCGGGTTCAATTCTGCCTCGATGAGCGCACAGTCCGTCACCTCCCTGGAGAAGCTGGAGTCCGAAGTGAAGTCCACCTCCCTCATGCAGGGGGTCGTCGTGCACTACGGCGGAGAGGCTTCGCAGACGTACGACAGCCAGCAGTTCATGAATGGGTTGATACCAGAGGTCATGATCATCCTAGTCATCGCGGTCTACGTTATCCTATTTCTCCAGCTCATGTCTGCCTTCACGCCGTTCAGGCTAGTCTTCACCCTCCTCTGCAGCGTGGCCTTCTCCCTAGCCCTGCTCACCGTCACCTTTGATTACCTGCTGAAGCTGCCTATCCTTAACTTTGTGGACCTCTTCGTGATAGTGACCATGCTAGGCGTCGGCATCGACTACGACATCTTCTACGTGACGAGGATACGGGAAGAGATCCTGAACGGGAAGACCGACGACGAAGCGATCAAGATCGCCACCACCAAGGTCTGGGTGACCATCTTTGGCCTCGGGCTCATACTTTCGAGCGTCTTCGCCTCCCTCCTGGTGACCGGGATCGCCGTGCTCCAGGAGATCGGCGTGGCGGTCTCGGCAGCCGTGCTGATCGACGTGTCGGTGGTCATCCTCTTCTTCGTGCCGTCCCTGATGGCCTTGGCTGAGAGGCTCAACTGGTGGCCATCTAAGGCTGGAAGAAGCTCTGACAAGAAGGCCTGAGCCTGGCCCCATACCCTTCACCGACATTCGCGTAGAATCGGACCTTCCCAACAGTGAAGGCCATTCGGAAACAGAAGCTCCCTTAGATTTAGGATGTAACCTTTTTCTATCAGCTCTCCCAAAATTCTCAGGTGATAGTTTAGTCTCCCTGTATTCGTAATATTTAGAAGGGACATAACATCCGTGTACGATAAGACCCGTTTCTCAGCTAATAGCTCGAGTATGTTTCTCCGTGTCATATCCCCGATAATCTTGTGTAGGGATGACGGGTCTATCTCCACACCTTCTTAATGTATTTGAACACATTTGAACTTTCCCGATAAAAACTTTTGTCAAAACTTTATCATAAACAATTAAACCTTTGATTTGCAGTACAACTATTTTTTAAAAAAAAGTGTTGGGGAAATCACCCTAGATTCTGCCATAGTCCTACTACATTTCCTTCTGTGTCCTTAAAGTACGCTGAGAAACCCATCTTCTCAACCTTAACTTTTGGCAGTACTAGCTTCCCCCCTGCCTTTTCAAGCTTTTTTACTGCATCGTCGATGTCAGAAACAGATATCGTTACAAGAGGCGACTTCACTTTATCGCTTCGTTTCATCATTCCACCATTTATTGCTCCCTTCTCCTTTGGCATGTTACGTTCATCTGTTGGAGAAGTTATGAGCATGGTGTAATCCATTTCAGGTATATCATTTGTTTGCCATCCGAATACTGACTCATAGAACTTCTTAGCCCGCTTGACATCTTCAGCAGGAATCTCGAAATGCACGACCTTATCCATATTACTCACTTAGTGATATATTCAATTGGATAATACTTAATGCTTTCCCGAAAATGTACGGGTTTTAGCATAGTGAACAATGCTATTCCATATACATGCATATGCGAAAAAATCTAAACACCATTACTAATCTATGTTTAACAGGTTCTTTTCGCATTAAATACGGGTGTTTAGTAGTTGCACTCTGAACAAGGTTCTTCAAATGGATCTATAATATCCGTTGACATTGAAGAAACTCTTATAGGACATCAAGGATATTTAACAGAAGTATATAGAAGTTATACTTTCGGAGATCTAGGAAAGTTCTATCAGCAGGGAGAACACTCTTTAACAATCTTTGGCTCAGGAGAATACGTTAACAAACTAAGAGAGGGAATAAGCGAAAAGGATAAGGAACTTTAAACACTGGTTAATTCCCTAGCCCAATAAAATACTAGCCTAAGGAATAGTCTTGAAGTGGTGTAAAATGAGATCTCTAAGGCTTCATAGATAGAAAAAAATAGTTAAAGAACTCAAGCAGAAAAGGCTAGAAATAAATTAGAATACAAGATTTATAACAAATTATTTAAAATTCCGTAAAAGTTAAGCTAAAATTTAAAAAGCTTATATAGTTAAGTTAAGATAATTATTTGGCGTATTTTAATATGGCCATAATATTGATGATTGCAAAGCACGCGCCCGAAAACTGCCCTATGTTCAATGAAAAAACTAGAAAAATCTTTCTTGAATATGATAAAAAAGTAGGAGGATTAATGAAGAAACATGGAATAAAGAACCTTGGAGAGTACGTTGTACCCAACGAGCATCTAATTGTCGGCATATACGAAGCAACAAGTTCAGAAGTCTTCAATAAATTTGCGATGGAGCCAGAGATTATTGTAAGAGGCGCATTCGAAACAGCTGAGCTCAAATCGGCTATGAGCATGGAAGAAGTCATGAAAATGCTTAAAGCCAAATAGCTCAACCCCCTCTTTTTTATTTCAAAGAACAGTCAGCCTTTTAATGAAGGTGATATGATAACATTTAGAACAGAGGATATTAAGTACTATATTGATATTCTACAACAGTTTGCGTTTGGAGTAGTTAGAACTTTTCGTTGAATGTGGCAGATTCAATTGTTTTACTTTTACTTTAAGAAAAAATATGTTAACGATGAAATAATTTGCCGGGTGGCCTGAACTTATATAAAAGGAACGCCCGAAAAGCATATATTTTGGGTTATATCAATTTAAAATAAATGTTACTGAAAGATGGAGTAAGGTATTTCCCTTACAAGTATAAAGATGAGGGGTTGAATGGTGAATTTAGTTGCTTGAAGGCAAGAATGTGAATCTGAGGGTAATGGAGAAAGAGGACCTACCACTATTTACCGAATGGTTTAACAGCATTGAATTCTCTGGTGAATACTTTAGTCCGATACAGATGTCTAGGGCTGAGGTTGAGAAGTTCTACGAGAGTACCCTTTTTGAAATGAAGGTTTTTATCGTCGAGAAGAAAGATGGAAGTGAAATTGGCTACTTTTTGCATTTTAACATGCTTGAACCCTATGCGAAAATGCAGGAAATAGGATATGGTATTGTTCCAAGTGAGAGAGGGAAAGGCTATTGCACTGAAGCTGCACAGCTGATGGTGGATTATCTGTTTCTCTCGAAGGACATTGCTCGAATACAAGCGACGACTCACTACAAAAATGTAGCTTCTCAGAAGGTTCTAGAAAAAGTTGGGTTTAAAAGGGAAGGCACCTTGAGAAAAATTGCTCTAATCTGGGGAGAACTGACAGACATGTTCATTTTCAGCATTCTCAGGGAAGAATGGAAGGAGCCGAAAATACTGACAATAACCGCTTGAAGAAGGCCAGTTTTTTATTTTGCACTTTCTATTTAAAGTGTTTTTAATCGGAATTATTTGAAATTCTTTTACGAAAAATTAGTTTGTACCAAATATTTTTGTTCTCAAGTCTTTAACCTTATATATCTATTCAATATTTATTCTAAGATGATGTCAGGAACAGCTAGTGAGAGAAGTACTAAATTCTGTAGATACTGTGGTGCAGAAATAGACGCAAGGGCTGAAATATGCCCAAAATGTGGTGTAAGAGTAGAGGCTCCTCCACAAACCATTCCTCGGCCGCCTGTTACCCCTTACTCAGTTTCAACTCCAAAGAAAAATGAAGGAGTCGCAGCTGTACTTTCTTTGATATTCGTTGGTCTGGGACAGATTTACAATGGGCAAATCGGTAAGGGAATATGGTTCATTATAGCTGGAGTAGTATGTCTTATCTTGACGATTGTACTAATTGGGTTCGTGCTATACTTTGTTCTCTGGGTTTACAATATCTACGATGCTTACAATACCGCTAAAAAGATTAACGCAGGTACAATTACAACGTGATTTGTCAGTATTCTATTTCAAATTTCTTTTCACTAATTCTCCATCTGCATAGTTCAAGCCACTCTCTGTTAAGGTTTTCAAGAACCTTTGATTCGTATTCTATTTCTTCTTTCCTCTGGGATACACCTGATGCCACCCACCATTGTGCTGCGAACACAGCCGTTACATGAAATACAGTCAGCGGTTAATCCTCCAATTTCCTTTAGCCATCTATTTGGAAGGTCTGGTTGTCGAATCAAGGGTCAGCACAGGGCAACGAAATCCACGCTTCCTTCACCCAGTATGTTTTCAATCACGTCAAGGGATCTGATTCCACCGACCAGAATTAATGGTGCAGCGATCACTTTCCTGATTTCTCTGGCGTAAGGTAAATAGTAGGCTTCCTTATCTTTAGACCTGATATTTATTCGGCTTTCAGGTAACATAGCTGGTACCCAACCAAGTTCTTCTTTACTACGTGTCGTGACTTCCCACATGCATCCGCTGGTTTCAATGGCTGCAAACCCCGTTTTTGAAAGCCTTTCTGCAATTTTTTTGGACTCGTTGAGGTTTATTCCGCCTTCCAAGAAATCGTCTACGTTAATCTTTATCAAAATGGGAAAATCCGTTCCAACATTTTCCACGATCCTTTTGTAAATATCTTCAACGATTTTGGTCCTGTTTCCTGTGCTGCCCCCGTATTCATCTGTCCTTCTGTTAGTGTAAGGGGACAGGAACTCACTCAAGAGGTATCCATGGGCAGCGTGGAGTTGAACGGCGTCGAACCCTGCCTCCTTTGCCCTCCTCGCTGCTTTTGCAAAAGCTTCTATTGTCTCTTCTATTTCTTCAATCGTCATTTCTCGTGGCATTTTTTTAACCACAGGTTCAAAAACGGCAGAAGGGGCTATGGTGTTTTCTAACACAAAGGATTGACGACCACAATGAAGCAGCTGTATCGCAACTTTGCAACCATCGCCATGTTCATGGACTGTTTCTGCGATTTTTCTCAACCCTGGAATTAGATCGTCTCTGTATATCCCCGTCAGGCAAGGAACAGACTTACCACTAAGTTGCACATAAGCAGCACCTGTGATTATTAATCCAACTCCACCTTCAGCCAGAGTCCTATACAATTTTATGAGTTCGTCTGTAACGCTACCACCTTCAGAAGCCATATGCTCATAGGTAGCAGATCTAACTAACCTGTTTTTGACAATCATTCCACCAATCTCACTGGCTTCAAAAGCCAAGAATTTGATCCTTTCAGGCATCTTCAACTCACTCACTTTTTCAACCTCTTGTCCAGGTTATCTTAATCATTGAACCACAAATAACACTATTCCTACGGCGAGCACACCGACGAGAGCTGCTGAGAGGCCCCTTACAATAAGTAGGATGGCGCCTAAAGCCGAGATGATGCCCCCCATTAGTAAGAATCTTAATTTCATATTTTGCGTATTTTTCACTCCCTCTCACTATTCTGGCCGATTGCTTCGGATGGCTTGATCTTGCTGGCTCTCCACACGTGGATACGGTGTAGATGTTATGTTAACACCGATACCGTAGGGCTTAGTAACTAAAGCAGATAGCGGAACCAACTCATCTACTTCCATTTTGTTAATATCTCCTCTCTTCGGAATGTGGCCCTGGCGACGTAAAGAAGAAGCAGGTCAACCACCAAAAGAATGCCAGCGATGATTAGAAGGTTGCTGGTGATGCCGAGCTGTATTAGATCGAGTTCACCGGCGACGTAGATCCCTGCGAAGGGGAGCATCAAGAGAATTCCAATCTGTTGCGCTACCCGTACATCGCTCACCCTTGCCGAGACGATAACGTTCCATTCGACACTCATTATGATTGCGAGAGGGACCATGAGAAAAAGGACAATGGCTGCATTCCAGTTAGGGAAAAAGTAGTAGCCCAATGTGCCATGTGTTACCACATCCATCAGAATCATGAAGATTGTAGCGCCTCCTAAGATAGCCCCTATGGGCGGTATGAACGCTGCGATCCCCTTTCCGAGCAAGATTTCGCTATCGGTCGTGGGGGTGGCCAGGAGTGGCTCGAGGCTCTTTTCGACTTTCTCGCCGACCAAGCTGTAGGATGCGATAGTTGTCGGAACCATACCTGCGAGGATAAGGTAGAAGAAAGTAAACGCGGGCAGAAGTATTGGGAGTTCCGCCGCCGGAATACCGTTTCCCCCATTCTTTCCCAACTCAAACTCGATCAGAGCCGGAAAAAGAAATGAGATAATAAGGGGGACGACGAGGATAGAATAGATGATGTTCTTCTTCTTAAAGAATATCTTGAAGTCCTTCGACGCGATGATCCATGACTTCGAGAGTCTCATTTGGCTTCCCTAACCAACTTCAGGTACGCATCCTCTAGCGTCGAACCGAGCACGGTTACGGATTGAACGTGGCCGCCAGCTCGGAATATCGTGTCCAAAATGGACGGATTTTCCTTGTCAGGATCTACCACGTCAATCGTCAGTGTGTTTCCATCGCGGGTCAGGTTCTTAAGCGAAAGTTTCTGCAGCGCGTTCAGGATCGCATCAGTTACTTCGACTAACCGAATTACGGATTTCCTACCCTGGACCGACGTCTCAAGTGCTTCGGGAGTTCCTATCGCCATCAGCTTGGTGTTGAGTATCGCAATCCTATCACAGATCCTTTGCGCTTCGTCCAAGTTGTGAGTATTCAGAAAAATGGTCTTCTTCTCCTTCTTCAGCTCAAGAATGAAGTCCCTCACAGTTTTTGACGATTCTGGGTCTAAGTTGACTGTTGGCTCGTCCAAGAACAATACTTCAGGATCATGAATGAGGGCGCGTGCTATCGCAAGTTTCTGCTTCATTCCCTTGGAAAACGTTCCGGCAGCGACATCCCTTTTCTCCCAAAGACCCAGCATCTTGAGGAACCGTTCGATGTTCTCTTTCCTTTGGGCCTCTGTGCGGTCATAAATCTTCCCGTAGAAGTCAAGGTTATCGTAAGCGGTCAGGTCGTCGTAGAGGCCTACGTTGTCAGGAACGAGTCCGATGATCTTTCTGATCTTCAAGGAGTCTGCGTCTTTGCCCACTTCGTAGTCTGCTATCCTGGCAGTTCCGCTAGTTTTTGATATCAGACAGCAGAGCATCCTGACCGTGGTGGTCTTTCCCGCTCCGTTGGGCCCCAGAAATCCAAAGACCTCCCCCCCATCAACATGGAAAGTTAGGTCTTCTACAGCAGTAAGATTACCAAATTTCTTCGTCAAATTTTCAGCATCAATCACCATAATCACCGAAACATGTGAATTCTTTCAATTGCCGTTTGTCATTTGTCATATTATATAAATTTTAGTTGGCTTTATCTTGAACTATTGTACTCCATTTTGAGATAGCGAATATTTCTCCTCCTTTTCCTCGATTAGCCCAGTGTTTTTTAGTTTCCCGAAGACCACTTCTTAAAATATATAAGGTCCCTCTAATTGGAGAAAGTTTACAATGAGAGTTGAGATAGGAGACTATGGCTTTCTCCAACGTTTATGAAGATGCTAAGCGAGCCGACGGTATGTTTTCGAATGACATCGTGAACACAGATATAGAGTGTTGCCGAGTTGACCGCAGCGGCGACGTCTGGCGCCACCCAAATCGAGATCACGGGAACGTTCAGTGGCCTACCCTCACTACTTCTATCACTGGGTGTCGCTCTGCGTGGAGGCACGCTGGTGTTCGGGGCCAAGGGCGTCATCTTATTTTCATTTTTTGGGGAAATGTAAATTGATACATTCGGTGAACAATGTAAGATGACCGCAGCCGAAAATCAGCAACCTATTTCTCGTTATCGGTGGGCAGTGTTGTTCTCTTCTCTGTTTGCCTTTATAATGTATGCGTATGCTCTTCAATCGGTGCCGCCTCTGCTAATACAATTTCAAGGTATTTTCGGTATAGATGCTACGACGGCTGGGCTCTTGATGTCCATGGCTGTGATTCCAGGGATTATTTTAGCATTACCGGCAGGAATACTAATTGGAAAGTACAGCTTTCGAAAACTTGGATTCTTGGCAACCTTGACGGTTGGCATTGGCAGCTTGATTATGGCGCTTTCATCAAGCTTTCCTGTGGCCCTCTTGGGAAGATTCATAATAGGCTTAGGAGGAGGCTTGCTTTCGGTCGGCACGCCGTCGATTGTTCCACAGTGGTTTGAGCACAAGGAAATGGGAATGGCTATGAGCGTTTTCGCAGTAGGAATGCCTGTAGGAACGATAGTAGCCTTTTTCACCGCACCAATCTTAGCCCAAGTTTCCGGTTGGCAATCTCTGTTTTACTTGGGAGCCTTCATTTCAACGTTGTCGGCGATACTTTTCTGGCTAATTGTTAGAGACGGCCCATCAAAAGGCGATTCAACAGCTAAGCTTCCAGATGCTTGGCAGGCGCTTACGAACCACGAAGTCTGGAAGGTTAGTGTCGTTTGGATGCTCTTTAACATGGTTATGATTGGCTTTCTAACGTGGGCGCCTGAGCTCTTCGTCACGTTCAAGGGCTTGACGCCGGTGTACGCCAGCATTCTCTCGAGTCTAGTCATGATTGCAAACTTCTTTTTCGTGCCTCTTTGCGGGTGGGCTTCGGACAAACTGGAAAGACGTAAACCCTTCCTAATCGCAGGTCCGATCTTTATGGCTCTTAGCTTGTACGCCATCACTTACACGAGTGGGCTGTCTCTGGCGGTTTCCATCATAATTCTTGGTGCATCGGCTGGAGGGGTGCCACCTCTTGTTATGGCAATAACAGCCCAGACTTTGCCTCCGAAATCGGCTGATATGGGCTTCGGCGTCTTCACGTTATGGCAAAACGTAGGAATCTTGCTGACAGCTCCGATAGTGGGATATGTTCTACAGACAACTCAGTCTCTAGCTTCGACTTTTTTTTGCATGTCCATTTTTGCGTTCAGTGGCGCAATAGTAGCTTTAACAGTTCATTCGAGATGAACGGTTTTATATGAGATAAGCTTCCGTGATGTAGTAAGAAAAGACTGGGATCTCTGAGCCATTATTGAATGCCAGCATCACGTAAAGAGAGCTCAAAACTCACTAGTCTATCCCTGTGTACGACAACGCCATTATTCAAAAAGTATTTTGTTTGAATGAAAGTGGACATTTCCTAGAAAAAAATCATAGAGTCATAACTCTTTTAATTTTTTCCTCTTCCATTCTTTGCGAACTGGCTCATCATCAGAATATTTTAAAGCTCTGCTCAAAGCTGACAGCCGATAATAAAGATTCTTCTCGGCTAATTGAATGCCCTGCGTTTAATAACTTTCTGATGTTTGAGCCCAAATATTTGTGTCCAAATCTATCCTATAAAAAGATGTTACTTGAATTTGAATTTTAACCAATAACTATTGTTAAGGTGTGAAGTCTGATTAGATACTATCATTTTCAAGCAATCCCACTAGACAAGTATCAACCTTGGTATTAATGCTCCACCCTTTGCCCCGTTGGCAGCTATCAAGCTGCAGGATTGGCTAACATGTGTAACCTCGAGGTTCAAGTCGGAAGGGACCTATCCGTATATCCGCTTGGAACCCTGCGCGGCCATATTCATTCTCGAGATTCTTAGCTTCAAAGGGGTCGGAGCAAATTAGTCACACGCGTTTCACTTCAGACTCAACTCCCCGCCCGGCGCGTTTGAAAAGGTCTAGAATCTCAGGCCAAACCCTGTGTACAGTGTGAATGAAGCCGCCCAGAGCTATTGTCAAAAGGTTCTCGATGATGTGAGAAAGAGGGACGCCCTGAAGCACAAGAGCGTTGGAGCTGATGCTCTGAGCAGGAGCTGATTGCAAGAATATCCAATACCAGTACAGTGCACTAGCGAAGCCGTAAAACGAAAGAGCGATACTCCCGACCTCTACCGCCACGGCAAACAACTTCTTGTTATTCATGATCTGATGATTCAGCATTTAGTTATTTTAATGTTCACACCAGAGATGGGATTGGATAGCTTGCAGCTAATAATAAACTAGAAGGGTGCCTTTGCATAAGTTCAAGTATTGTAGATTTAGGATGTAAGGTTAATATCAGTATTATCCTTTCGGTGTTTAATTGAACATCCTATTTAAGTTAGAAAACGCAGGAACATTTATTACAACAAAAAGGATTCTGGTGATCATTACGGGAAGTTTGGAATCATTCCTTATATATAGTCCAGATATGCTTCGGATTTTCCTAAAGTGACTTGACGACATATGGTCGTAAATCCTAAAAGTTGTGCGCTTTGTTTTAGGATTGTCGAATTTATGTTTATTCCAAATCATGCACAACGTCTATAGAAACTTCAGCCCTTTGAACCCATGAAGCCTCTCTTCGAACTCCGAATCCGATAACTCGCTGAATGGCTTGTTCTCGAGGTAGTTGTAGCGCTCTCTTGCCAGTTTCTCGAATTCAGCCTTCTCTATCTCTCCCTTTGCAAAGCTTGCCTTGATCTCGTCTATTGGCTCTGTGCGGGTCCCCTGCCGAGGCGGATTTGTCACCTCCTGCGATCCATGCTGGACGGCCTTGTCAGCAGCTTTGGTGGGCTGGCGGGGCTTACCTGTCTTTATGCTGCTTCGCGACAGCTCGAGTATCTTGAGATACGCATCGTTGAGTTCCCTGTACCGCGATTTTACCTGATCCAAGGTAGCATCCGAAGAAAGGCCCAGAGTCGCATAGTACGTCTCTTTATTGTCGGAGTCACTCATGCAAGACCACCCTGCTACGAGTATCTATGCTGTAAAGGTTTGCTTTGATCTGCTTCGGGCTGACTTTCAGGAGACTCTTTGGGGCGAGGCTGTTTCGAGTACAGAAGCTCCCGAGCCTTCAAATAAATCTTTGATTTTCATTCATTTTTTTGCTAACGTGAAAGAATAGGAAAAGTTTTGATAGATAAATAATGAATAAGGCTTAGCTAATAATATACTTAGGAGTTTCAGAGACGCCATTTTCCACGAATAATATATCTTTTTCTTAAGCTATTGTCTCTATTTTCGATTCTCCAGCTTCCTTTCTTATCCTGTATATCTTGTCCACGAAACCCTCTAGTTCCCTCTCATGGGAAACCATAATGACCTGTTCGCATTTTAGCTCGCTCAGGATATCCCTGAGCCTGAACAGCTGCTCCCTGCTGAATCCATCCGTGGGTTCATCTAGAATCAGCAGGTTGCTGGACATAGCCTGACACACTTTCTTTACCATAACGTTCAGGGCGAGTCGGTAGGCCAAGGCTACGGATGTCTTTTCGCCGCCGCTCAGGCTTGCGACATCTATTTCGTAGCCGTTCTGTTCGATCAGTGGGGTAAAGTTGTCGTCAACCCTGACGGCGATATCTCCCGTCTCCAGTAAATAGCCGAACCATCTCTGGAAAAGTGTATTAAATTCATCATTGATGTTCGCCATCACATGGCTTTCTATCGTCTTCACAGCGGGTATGAAGAAATCGTTTAACCACAATTTATACTGTCCGAGGGCATCATGTTTTAGCACCTGTCCCTTTCTAATTTCTATCTCCCCTCCGATACGCTTGATCTCTTTTTCTGAATTTTCAATATCCTTTTTCTTGGCTGCAATCTCGATATTCTTTTTTTCGCGCTTTTCTTCGACCTCTTTCTTAGAATCATCCAGCTGCTTAATCTCCTGTAGCACACCTTTCTCTGCGTCGTACGACGCCTTCTTTTGATTAAGTTCCTCAGCCTTGGCCTTGATTTCCTTTTCCAGCGATTCGACCTTACTCTGACTTTCCTTCAGTTCGTCGCTTACGGTGTCCTTCTTACTGATCTTCTCGCTGCTCCTATGATATTTCTCTTCTATGTTTTCCTTTTCATAACCCTTTATTTCTGCCCTGATTTTATCATACTCTTTTTCCAGTGGGGCTAACCCTTCAAGCTCCACAACTGTCTGTGCAAGTTTTTCCCGTTCTCCCTGAGAATAACTCCCTTCTGCAAGTGATTTCCTAACCTTATCCACTAGCTCTTCTTTCTGACGATATTCATTCTCCTTTTCTGCGATCGATTCTTCCTGTTTTTTCAATGCTGCTAATTTTTGTCTGATTTCGCCAAGTTGGTCTTTCCTTCCTTGGAGTTCGCTCTCTTTCACTGTAAGTTCGGATGTTTGCTTCCCAAGTTCCATTTCCTTCTTACTTAATTCTTCGATTTTATTGGCCAACGTTTCCAATTGGCTTTTGTAGCCTTGCTCGACTTTATCGTAGTGCCGTTCAGTCAGTTTTTGCTTACACTTCGGGCAAGGGGCACCGATACCTATCTTCTTTAATTCGTCCCACTCAACCTCTAACTGTCCTGAATCTTCTTGTTTGTTTCTGATATCTTGCTGCAGCCTTGATTGGATTTGCACAAGTGATACTAGTCTTTTTGAAATCGATTGAAGCTCACTAACCTCTTTCACAATTTCCCCCTCAGTTTTTTCCAGCTTGGGAATTTCAAGGGTTGCTGGTTTCTGATTGAAGATCTTCTTTAATAGGTCATCTAATTCTTTTTGAACCTTCCTAATTTCATCTTTAAGATGTTGCGCTTCCTTTTCGATAACTTCCGAAAGTTTCTCTTTCTCTCCGATCAGCCTTTGATACTTATCCACTGAAGGTTCTATTTCTTCAAGTCTTGTCTTCTTTGAACTGTATTCTTTGTACTGAGGCTCAACGGTTGCTAAAAGTTCTTCAGCTTCCTTTATCTCGGCAAGTTCTTTTTTCAGCTGTTCAATCCTTTTTTCAGTTTCTTTTCTAAGCTTGACCTTACCCTGTACATCCTTTTCCAGCAGAGGGAGCTCCGTCTCAAGTCTTTGAACGGACTCTTTCCTGACCTGTAGCTTTTCTATAGCTTCTAGAATTTTTCCCTGCTCCTCTTTAATCTCTTCTGATTCCTTCAACAGCCCTTCAAGTTTGCCGTTATGTTCATCATTCTTCCTGTTCTCCCCATCTAGTTCCGATATCTTCTCTTCAATATCTTGGGTCTGCCTGGATAGAATAGCAATTTCCTTGTCCAACCATACAAGAATTATTGATGCATTGTTTGCCACGGTGCTGTAATCCTCTATTTTGAACGCCCTGCGTAGCGTCTCAAGTCTCCGCTCGACCGGTTGCAGCAGGACTTCCTTCATCGTCTCCTGAGGGGTGAAAATAGCATACCTATAGATTACCGAACTCGTCTTTGGCCTTGGGCGTTCATTGAAATTAAGTATCTCTAAAACTCTCGTTTTCATCTCGCCAACAGCGTAATCGGTCCTTACTCCATCTTCGACGATGTAGCCTTCCCTTTGGTTGACGCCGTCCCCTTTACGTTCAAGGGATCGGTAGACCCTATATTCTCGACCGTTGACTTCAAAATCTAAAAGGACGAAACCTGTCCTCTCACCATGCCTGAGCAGGTATCTGCCGTCTATGTCGCCGAGGCCGAACAGCGCGAACTCAATGGCCAAAAGTATGGTTGACTTCCCCGATCCTACATCGCCTTCGAATAGCATTGTTCCGAGTGTAAGTTGAATTGGCGGAGGCTCCTTATAGCTGCGAATATGTTCTAAGGTTATATTTTTAATTATCATGTGTAAGCCTCCAGACCAAGCATATGTGAGATATCTTTCAGTACCCTATCCTCAAAGTCCCTCTTAGTCTCACCTTCCTTTTGCTCCACTTTCAAGGAGTTCAGCAAGCTGTTTGCAAGGGTAATTCCATTAGCAGAGGATAGAGCATTTTCAAGCTGTCCCCTCAGATTGCCCTTAATCGCTGGATCGACCTTGAAGGAACCAATTTTTTCAGCTAATACCTTTGACTCGATGTCCTCCAGACTTTCGCCTTTGATCTTCAACTCCACCCTTTCTTCTGTAGAGAGACTGTAGTGATTGATGCTTGCAAAGGCTGCCCCTCTCTCGTTCAAAATCTGTTTGATGCTGCTGAAGTCGATATCCGATGGCCTGCCACTCGACAGCGCTCCGACCACTTTCAGCAGTATTATCCTGTTTTCGACATCAACTTCTCTTGCAGTTTTTGTCAGGGCATCATCGACCTCCCTCGCGGTCTTCTTATCCGCATTAATTTCATGGAAAATTATTTCAACGACTTTTGTTTCAATGAACCTTGTCTTTGTAATTTCACCATCGAAATCTATGATGAAAAATCCTCGTCTTTCGCCCTGCGCGGTATCTTCGAGGTCTGTAAAGGTCGCGCCAAAGGGAGGGCCCGGATATACTATAAGCCCGTAGTCCTTCACATTTTGCTCCAGCCTATCGTGTATATGGCCGCCAGCGTAGTAATTGAAACCTTTAGGCAGGTATGAGATCGGGACACTATCAGGATATGAGGCGCCACTTGGCCTTATCTCCGTTATCGCGTTATGGAAGACGAATATCTTGAACCCTCCCTCCTTTTCAAGGCTGCCGATATCGAGTATTTCGAAATATTTCTTCTCTAATCCGAGCCTTCTACCTGATAACCCTGCAATTTTGGCGCCTGTCTTCGCGTCCGTGATGAACTTTAGCTTGAGTTTATCGTCGACGATTTCGGCGTCCACAACTTTCTGAAAGAGGCCGGTGCTGTTCAGTATGTCAACCATTGACACGGAATTAGGGGCAAAGTCGTGGGAACCGTACGTTAGATAGAACTGTATTCCTTTATCCTTAACTTCTTTGATCTTTTGCACAGCCCTCTGCACTACTTCAAGGTCTGGCAACGTGGCATCGAAAAGGTCGCCTGAAATGATGACAAAATCGACATTTTCCTGCACACACCTGTCTAAGGCGTTCTCAAAGGCAAATAGGTTAAGTTCCCTTAATTTCTGGTCACGCCATGCTCCGATATGGCAGTCTGCAATATGTGCGAACCTGCTCATATTCTATCCCACGAATCTCATTGTCTCTTTTGGCATGGAGTCGCCTTTAAATCTTGTTATGTAGTCCTCAAATAATGGGATCTGGATTGGAATTGCGAATTTGGTGAAGTTCGAGCTCACGATTGCTTCCCCTTTATCCAAGCTTGCTATGTTCCTATCATCTGTGGAAAGATCTTGGGAGGCGCTGTCGATGACCGCGGACCTTTCCGTCACCAGTTCGTTTCCGAGGATTATCTTGGTGTTCATGTTCGCTAACACCGTCTTTGGAATTATGCTTGTAAGTTGGGTTATCGCCGTCAGCCCAATTTTGAATTTCCTGCCTTCCCTCGCTATATCACTGTAGATGTTGTTGCCAGCGGATGTTAGAACTTCACTACTGAGAACTCTCGGGGCTTCCTCTACGACTATAGATATGACTGGCTTTAGATCAAGTGTGCCATCTAGCTTATAGTTTCTATAGTTATTGAAAGCCTCATGGAGGACTATGCTGCCGATTAACAATTCTATTTCGTCTGTGAACCTTGACGTATCAATTATGACCTTCTTACCAGCTTCAAGCGCATCCAGAATATCTCTAACTGTCCTCCCACCCATAGTGTCACTGAATACATTTGATCGGCACACAACCTGCCCTTTGTCATCTACATAGAGACCTAAAATTGTGTTTATTCTTCTTTGAAGTACAGCTGATGTTCTTGGATCAACGTTTTCAAGCTCTGATCCTTTAACTATTTCAGACAGCCAATCGTCATGATAACTGTTGTATGCTACAGTCATAGCCTCATGCTGTGCTTCAGTAAATTTGACTATACCCCCGAAGTGCCAGGGTTTGATGGATTTGAAATTAAAAATTAGAGATACTGAACCCTGCACCGGCCTTGGGGAGTAATAGACAAGTTTATCCTTTGATTTTGGATGGTCCTTTAAACCTTTCATGTGACGGCCGAAGTATTCATCATGCGGATCCAAAATCAGAATCCCGCAGAAGTCTTTGTCAAGGATGTTCCAGAGCATCACCTTTACGAGGTTGCTCTTCCCCCGACCCGTCGTCGCCGGTATCAGAACATGATGTGTGAATACATCCAAGCCGTTCAAATAGACTTCCACGTCAAGGACCTTTGAACCGCTTCTGACGTTACCTAGATATATGGGGTTTTCAGGTGTGCTCATAAAAGCTAGATCTTCTTTTTCCAAATGCCTGACGTCGCTCATGAATTGAGGTAAGGTCTTTGGGATTCGGACGTCCTTTCCTTTGACCTTAGCGATGGACTTGACCATTGCAAGGACATAATTTCTTAAAGTCGGATCCATGAAATCAAGCTCAGCCCCGAACCCTTCCAATCTCATTCCAGAAATCATTTCTAAATGTTTGTCGGGGATC
The DNA here is from genome assembly GCA_050011875.1 of Nitrososphaeria archaeon. Taxonomy (GTDB): domain Archaea; phylum Thermoproteota; class Nitrososphaeria; order JACIWG01; family JACIWG01; genus JBEKIG01. The sequence continues at coordinate 25,307 of JBEKIG010000017.1, read as the reverse complement.
TGGCTTCCATAGGCTAAATCATAGACCTGCAGAATTGAATAGCCGCCATCCTGATGTTCAACGGTCAGTAGGTCACCTAACTCTATCTCGGAATCATTTTTCTGTCTGATCAGGATACTTCCATGTTTCCCATGGATTATGCTACCGACAACCTGCAAGGTTGATCACCTCATCAACTCGTTTAAAATCATGTGAGCATCTGAAGATCTTGTGAACTGAGATATCTTTTTCCAGATTCCCCTCTTGGATGCTACTGCCTTGAACTGGAATTCTTGTGTCGATTTCTCATTCGTATCTACTCGGCCAAGCCTATCCGCGTCCATTAACCCGAAAGGGTATCCGGGAAAACTTACGTCCTTAGAGTTATCTGCCAAAGCGGAAATGATCGATTCGTTTTCTTCGGTCCTGCTTCCTTCCGCCTGCTCCCTTAATATTTCAAACCTGAAAACGTGCTCGGACTGCTTATGCAGTTTAACGGCAAACATCTCAGCTCTATGGTCAGGATGTGCTATTTTAACGATAGGGTGATAGTACCAGGAAGACCCCTTCAGCGATGTGCTCTGGGAGAGTTCCCATATTGCTGAGAGCAACGGCTGTCCGGTTGTAGTAAAAAGTGTAGATGTCTTGGATAAGGCAGTGAAATAGACCTCCTCGTTTAACGCCGTGCCATATGCTTCATTCGCATACTTACTTTCGTTTGTGACGGATGTCTGCAGGGTTCCGTCCTTTACGAGTATATCGTTCCTGTTGAGCTCTTCCTGCATTATGAAGTTTGTAAACTTCCACTCGGCGAATGTACGTGCTGCATCGGAAACCTTATCTATCGTAGCCCTCTGAAGCCCCGACATTATAGTCCTATCGAAGGAATTGAACTTTAGGTCTTCAACTTCAGGCAAATATTTTCTCCATATTTCTTTTACTGGAACGAACTCCGTCCTGTAAACTATCTTCCTATCTTCCAACGTCGCATAGCATACCGTATAAAAATCAATTCTTTGAGGGATATTACACGGTTCCATTCTCCTGTTTCCTTTGAACAGGTTGAAATATAATCTTGTCAGTTCTATTATGAAATTAGGAGCACTAGCTATTTCCATATTACCTCCGTCGATGAAGCAAATTGTCCGTTCCGTATCGCTTTTAGGGATCGCATGAAAGTTAGCGTTATCGAAATCCCTCGGATGATATCTCCTGTCAGCGAAGGTCGGTTGGCCTAAGGGAATGGGGATTACATTCTTTTCGAGCAATTGAACAGCCAGATCAATCGGTAACATCTTCTCACTTTACACTAATAGATATGCGACCATCTAACGAATATTTAAGCTAATCCACGAGTCTGTATCATTCTCGAACTTTGCCACACCTTAGTCAAATTATTGTTGCATCTAAAGAAAATTTCCATTTCTCTTTTCTCAACTTTAAAATGTTGCGACTATTAGATTTTTTAAAAGGTAGTGGGGCCGGTGGTTTTCGACCGCAAGTATGTGCAGATACCGCATAAAATATTAAAAACATATAGTAAAATTCTCTTTACACGTAGTATGTCCGTGGGGTTCAAACCTAATTTGCTAATAAATTAGTAAAAGAAGAACTAGATTCAAATTTAGTGGTTTAATATCTATAAAGATTCAAATACAATGGCGTATATTAAAAATATTGTTCGAATCGGAAATCTCACTTTGGGAGAATGTGAACTGGAAATTCTATAAATCTTTTTCCAACTAAAAATTACATCCAACTTTATCTTTTAGGTATATTGAGAGAGAGGTATATTTGCTATATATCATATCTTTTACTTCTGGAAAGTACTTTTTTACATCATTTTCATCGAATCTAAGTTCTTCCTCATCCTTCATTCTCTCTACCAATACATTATCGCAAGGACCAATAAAATAATACGAGACTATCCTACCATCGGACACCCTATTTTGTGTTGGCTTGTCTATGTGATATCGATGCAGAACTTGTACCCCTCCCATCCATGATTGAAATGCATCTTTTAAGAACGAGTATTTCTTCGCTAGATACCTAACTTTATTTATTTCTTCATTTGTCCAACTATAAATTAGGGAGTCAGAAACGGAGGACGCGTCGCAGAAGACACTTGGTTGGGCCTCGTTAAATCTTTTCACTTCCTTCCTGAGGTCTTTTACGGCCGTAAAATACGGGTGATCCCAACTTGAAAATACACGTTTTCCAGTTCCACTGAACATGATGTTCTTAAACAAACAATTCTCGACTGGAGGTAAACTAAATAGTCTTGAAAATATCTCTTCTGTCTTCATTTCAATTGATTCAGGAATCTCCTTAACAACAACATCATTGCCTTCAGCGCTACTGTAATATCTTGTTGCAATTACTCGACTTTTCGGAGCATACAAAACAAAGACACTAAGATTCTGCAACCATGCAGGTACCGCAGGCTCAAGTTCTGGAAATTCGTGGGAAACAATCTCCTTTTTATAATTGATTAGATCAATGTACCAATTTCTGATTGCATCAGTATCAGTCGAGAAGTTTGACCAATAGAGCTCACTTTCCTTCCTACTCAGATTACTTGGACAATTCTCATCCAAGACCGTAAAGAAGGGAAATGGTGGAATTCTGCTTAATGGAAGCTTCAACATGGTTAGTAAATCTGTGTTTTCTTCTTGAAACCTTAGAGGAATCTCTATTAACATATTTTCTACATCCTTTACATCAATTGCTTGAATGATTCCAGAATGTATTAATCCATTAAACCTGGCTCTAAAGAAAATCCCATATGCGTTCTCATACTCTCCTTGTTTTATTCGATTATCATGTAATAAATACTGTTTGAACTCTTTCAGTTTGTCCTGCATTGATGTGACGCCTGGATCTCCGCTGACAAATATCGAACGTTTATCTGGAAGCAGTTTTGTAGCAATTTCCGCAAAGTTTCTTGAAACCATATAGTCTACCTCTGAACTATTAGTCTTTCTCCTGCTTGCTTCATTTCGAGGTTCTGAAAATCGTCGTCCAAAGAATCTATAAGACTTTGTTTTAGCTCTGAAAAATCCGTAACGACAAGTCTTATTCTGCTGTCAACAAAAATAGGGCCCTCTGGTGGTCTAAATTCGATGATTAAAGGGATACCATTTGAATTAGGAATACCTTCTAGTATTCTTATAAGGTCGTCTACTCGGTCAAAACCAGATCTTAAACTTATTAGAATGTATTCTTCATGAGAAGGCAATTGGGAAAACTCAATAAGATTAGTAGAGTGAAAATCCAGAACATCTACATGTGTAAGTGGGATGTTGTTGTCCAGAAAGACTGTATCTACGCTCTGTAATTCCTCATCAAGTTCTTTCTTTACCATGTTTCCTGACCTATGCTTCCCAATTATTTCTTCTGAATTACCTTCCCTTTCTAAAGTGACCACTATGGCTGACCTGCGCCTGTCAAAGTGAACGTCAACTATAGGGAAAAGTCTAGTCCAGAATGTTCTAGAACTCTCTGGAATTTGCTCGTAGAGTATATCAAATACTGCCCTTGGCGCTCTAGAACAATCACAATCCGAGGCATCTGCAATTCTTAGAAGAGCCCCTAGGAGACGTGTTCGAATTTCTGAACCAAGTCTTTGCACCCTAGGTAAATCTCTCAAGTCTAAAACTCGATGTGCTTCAATTATTTTTTTCACTATATCTAACTCATGTTGTTCGAGGTGAAATTTCCCAGAATCATTTAAATGCTGCGTTACTTCAGCACTTCTAGTATGATGCACTTTTCTTCTTTCTTCATAAGTTTCCCCATTTATGCCTCCTATAAACATGCCAAGGTCATGACAGTAAACGGCAACAAGAAGAAGAAACGCCTCTAACTCGTTAATCGAACAATCCAATAGTATGCAGAGCTCATCAAGTTTTTTGTTTACTCTTTCTATGTGATCTAGACCATGATCAGTATAGTAACTTTCCTCGGTGGCTACGACTTGAAAACCTGGCAAAATCTGTGCTTTCATCAGCTTCCCCACAATTTCCTTTACCTCGGACAATTTTCCGGCACAAGTTCCATAAGGAGTAATCCTTTGCAGAAGGAAGTTGGATGAAGACAACTATCCTCATAGAGTACCATCAGATAGCAATATATAAATAATAAACAACTTTCCTATCCTTATAAAAGGCTGACTACGAGCGATTTAAAATCCCTTGAATATCGTGGTTAATTTCAAAGAAAAAAATGGAACAGCAAAAGAATTATTATACCCTCTATTTTTCAAAAACGACTAAGACTATTTAGTTTAAAAAAACTATTAATCGGGGATGTGAGAAGATAAATCCTGCATCAATTTGAATAACCATAGATACATAAGGAATGCTCTGCTGCGATGGTATCAAGACAATAGGAGGAATTTTCCATGGCGTATGAAAGGTGTTACTCCTTTTCAAATACTTATTGCAGAATTTTTCCTTAGACAAACTAGGACAGTTGTCGTGAAGAGGGTATTCACAGAGTTTGTTGAGAGGTTCCCAACTCCTAATCACATATTAAGAGCGGATAGGAAAAGTCTCATAGAAGTTATGAAACCCCTCGGTATCATTTCGAGGGTTGATGAGGTAAAGGAACTAGCTAAACTTGTTGAAAAGAGGTACTCCGCAGGATTACCTAGGGATAAGGAAAGCTTGAAAATGTTGCCAGGGGTTGGCGAGTACACAGCTTCGGCTGTCAGGATTTTTGCTTTTAATGAGCAAGATGTACTGGTGGATACAAACATAATGAGGATAATCTCTCGATTGTTTGGGACAAAGGATTTGGAAACAATAAAAGGACACCTCATTAGCATGTCTGAAGATGAAGATGTGGATTTACGACAGTTCTATTCTATGCTAATAGATTTCGGGGCTCTAGTTTGCAAGGCGGTAAACACAAGACATGACGTATGTCCTGTAAGGGATTGCTGCATGGAATATGAAAGGCTAGCAAAAATTAAAGATGATTGATGTATCACTCAAGTTGTTTTTGGATCTCTTCCTTCAAAGCAATATGTCCATTCCATTCGGGTTCTATAGGGTGTGGGTATTCGATTTGTGGCCATTCTCCATAGTTAAAATGCAGGGCCCAATTCTCTTTAATCCAGATATCGCTCTCGTTGAGTATTTCGCAAACAAATGAACACGCTAGGAGGTATGCTGCCGTTCTAACAGGTATTCCTGTTTTTGGGGAGATTTTTATGGGATTTGGTTTTTTTATTCTCTTCGACCAATCAAAGGATTCTATAGCGAAATGATAATTGACTTTATCTCGAATAATATCCATTAACTTATAAGGTGTGGTTAGAACCTTTTCCCACCTTCCTGCTCTGACGGCTTGGAGAGTACTTGCATCTGGAATTGTATGTGGCAACTCCTGTAAATCGTCGATAAAGGAGATTACAGTATTATAGTCGATTAGTCCATCATGTTCTGCCTGTACAATCAGCTGAAGTGCATCTTTTAATTTGATAGGCGAAAATTTAAAGCTTTCAGCATAACCTGTATATAACACAGTTTCCCATTCAACGAGATGTTTAATACACTGATTATTGCTATTTAGGGTATCAAATCTCATCATTGGGTGTTTTCTGGGTTTTCTTCCTTTATTGTCCAAGTCAACTCTACAAGCATCCTTTTGGGAGCCAGTCTTAGAGCCAGGGATATAATCCCTGAACTTCCGATTCAATGGGGCTATGCGATTCCTATTAGTCATCGTAGTAGTTACCACGGCAAAAGGGGTCTCCTTCAATATACTGCTTACTTCAGGCTTATCTGGTGCATCAAAACCTTTGTCCTTCAATATAGCTTTAGCCAACGCAAAAGCTAATAGGGGAGGAACAGCATTCCCAACTAATCGGTTCCTTTCGGTGATGGTCTTTCCCCAAAACTGATAGGTTATTGGGAAAGACTGGAAAGAAGCTTGTTCTCTCAATGTTGGCCCTCTATAATGGGTCCCGTGCGATAACTTGTCTTCTATCACTATTGTTTGTCTTCCTGATTTGTAATTTTGTGCTGTGATAGTTCTTGAAGGTAGGTCAGGATTATCAGGGAAGCACATTTTCCCTGCCCAGATATGATCTTCCTTATTTTTTCGGCACGAGAACACTTGTTCTTCTGTAAAATATGAGTTAGATAATTGATTCGTCAACTTATCCGCTGGTATTTGAATATCATAAACAGGGTCTTTAACCATATCTGTATATTTAAGCTCACTTATAGGATGAGGGAGAGATTCAATGACATCTCTCATCGATTTCCATCTAGGTACCTGTTCTAATCCGTGATTTCCATCCTTCCAATGAGTCTGCTCCGGTTTGGGGAAAGCCCCTGTAAATAATCTAAACCTTTTTTGTGGAACACCGTAATCCGCTGAATTAAGGAAAGTCATCTGAGGTCTTAGAATCCCATTAGGAAGATTAATGGAACCTACTTTCATGCGACTAACCAATATCCTCCTCAGATTAGGGACGTTCTCCATAATCCAATAATCTGGTTTGAGCTTCAATACTGCTTCAAGGAACTTACTTACCAGCTTCATTCCTACTTCTACATCGCCGTTACCACCATTGTTAGCTAGAGAGAAATCCTGGCATGGAGGGCTCCCAATCAAAACGTCAACATGTTCTAACTCTTTAAAATCTATATCAGTAGCATCTTTTTTGATGACCTCCACACCTAAATTCTTCTCAAAGGTTTCAGCTGCTGGTAGCCAGTTGTCTACAGCCCATTTTATCTTGAATCCAGCTTGCCTGAAGCCTTCTGAAAACCCACCTGCTCCACTGAAAATGTCACCTACTGTTAGAGCCATTATGCTAAGTCGCCTTCTTATTAATCGTCAATTTGTCTGCCTCCACTTTTCGCTCCCATGGAATGTGTCCAATATACTTAACTTCATTTCTTCGTATTCTCGTACGCCGTAAGGAGCGTAGTTAATAATCTCTTCGTTTAAACCCGTGCCAGAGTATGTTAGATTAGCAGATCCTTGAATAACGCCGACAGGCGTTATCATAGCTTTCTTGTGCATCGAGCCTTGCAACCCTTTGACCATGATACTGATATTGCTCATTTCTATCTCCGAAAGCTTGGCTAGGAATCCTCTGACACTTTCTTCTTGGCACTGTGTCTGGTCGACACATAAGGAAAGCCTGAACCCTTGTCTTGCAAGCCAAACTAATATGTCAGACAGTCTATTTATCTCACCCCTCATACCTACCTTTTTGCAGTGGTATTCTATCACCTGAATCATTCTTGGCGAAATCCCCACATCATCAAAACTAACATCCCGACAGTCATAGAACACTAAGGCGATTTCCTTGCGTTCCTTTCCCAATAGACCTAGTATATCAAGATACGCTGATGTCATGAGGTTATACCACATGATTCTTTTAAAACCTGATGACTCTATCCCATGAGCACTCTTCTGTGATTCTTCGAAAGCCCTGAAACCCTGTATATCGTCATCCCTGATTAGGAGTCTGGCATGCGGAGGAACTTGATCTCTTTCTAATTCGAACCCTATCGTAAACGGAAGTGAGATGGACCTTATCTTTCTATTCGGTAGTTCTAAACATACCTTTGATTGCATCCCAATTTCGACACGAGATTTTCCAACCGCAATATCTTCGATGGAGACCGTCTTGTATTCATTGACTCCTTCTCTTGCCAGCTTGAACCATTCATCGAGTATGGCTTTGTCAATAAAAGTCTTACCCTCAGCGCCAATCACACATTCAGGGCATCCGTTCCAGCACACGTTAGTAGCCCTGATTACATCATCAACTTCAATACCTCTGAGATGAGCAAAACTGCCTGGTGCAAGCGAAATTATTGGCAATTTCCATGCGTCAGCTCTCCCGCGTATTCCAAGTTGCTTCCATGTATCCTCACATACACGTAAAACTTCATCTGATTGTTCTCCTACAAAAGCAAGCTCAGGTAAACCTATCACTTGTTGCCCTTTTTGTTTCTGGGTGAGCTTTTCTAGTGCGTCCATATCGGTGTGAAATTGAGGGCATTGAAGCAACTCCTGTTCCAATAAAGTCAAGTAGTCTTCTGATGGTAATAACCTAGATTCATCTGTCTGTCCGTGTCTCTGTATATTCAAAATGTACAGATATTTCTTTAATACGTCGCTGCTGCCATTTCCATAATGCGTCCTGTCATAGAGGAAAATTCTATACTCTCCTTTATTTATACCCTCGAGGTCTATTGTATACCCTATGATATCCTCCTCACTTCCACACAATCGCTGCAAGGCAGACAAAGCGGCCACTCCAAACGTGTTAAGGAGCGTACGGGTAATCCAATTTTCGAGATTACTTTTTACGTCTGGGATTTCATCTTTGAGCTGCATCGCAAATCCGACCAAATTTTCCACCGCGGTCTTTAGGTCTTGCATATCTTGTGTTGATGATTCGGATATCCAAGGTCCTTCCTCGTCTAAATCTATAAGGTATTTCCCTCTGTAATATTTCTCAGCTATTTCTCTGAACTTACTTTCATCTGCTAGTAAACTTGCCATTTTTTCTGGAAGTTCGTATATTGCTCTGCTATCAAAGTCCAAAGGAATCGTAGTAATAAGCACACCAACTAGATTATCGACCATAAATGGGCTTACAGGAGTTCCATCAGGTAACCTCTTTGAACATAAGAGCGCCATGAATGCCTTCATAATAGAAGGAACCCATTTGTCCTTATGGAGTAACATTTCTTCTTTGATTCTTGAAAATGCAGCTTTGACTGTGGAAGGGTTCAACGTGATAGAAACACCCTCAGTTTCGTAGAAACGTCCAAAAGCTATGTCTTTTTGTTTGTTCGTTTGAAACATCAAGGTTGCGTTATTGACTATTTTTGATGAATAGATTCGTGAGACTGAGAAAACGTAGTCATACACTTCGAGATGGTCATGCCAACTGATAGAGTCCACAATCTGTTTCAGCATCGGATGAAATATCCTCACTCGCGCGTCATAACCTTTGAGAACCTTCTCTTCTTCTATTACCAAGTTGTTCTCATTAAGATCATTAACTAAAATTCTGGTACCCTTATCAGGTATTATGTGTACCCATCGGTTTGGAAAGCTTGAAGGGATTTTGACCATTGGGTGTTTGTTATTGACTGAAGCCTCATCCATGATATCAGCAGAAACAGCCTCTTTAGATTCTTTAGCTGAATCTTCATCCCAATCAAAAACTGTCCTTGGTCCTGGGTTGAGTCCAACGTACTTACGATTAACGTCGTTGAGCGCTATTTTTCTTGGCATATAGATGTCAAGGAGATTTCCTGAAAAGCCAGGAGGCGTAGGTACATTGGTCTGGATTTTGTCGAAATCGTTGCCAACAGATTCCATGGTCTCAAGACTCGCGGTAAGGACCCCACCTCGAGAAGGTCTTAGCTTCCCGCACAGAATCTTCTTTGGCACCTTACCTTGCCTGAAAGACCATGTTCCAGGGATGAACCCAAATAATGCCTCGCTAATTTTGACATTGTCCTCAATTCCATGTTTCCCGATGAGTGTGACAGTTTCTTCATAAGGATTGGTAAACAAGTTAGGTGGTCGTGTATAGTCGCGGTGTCTCCTTGTTCTTAGTGCATTGAAAATAGGCATACCTTGTAATGTGTATGACAAATAATATGGCCAATATGGACGCTTAGTCCGAAAACTGTTGAACTGCTCCAAGAAGTAGATAACGAGAGGGTTCTGCCCCAATTTTTCCATTCCTTCCAAGCCTTCAATGATGTGTCGAAGAGCAATACTGTTTAGGTCCTTTAGTGCTTCTAGGTCTTCCATCTCCTCATCATTACTTTGGTTCTTAATTAAATCCCCAATGCGTTGATGTATTTCTTTTAAACGTGAAATATCTACCCATCCTGATTCATTGAAGCAGTCCAAATCTTGAAATTCCTTTGATAGGTTAAATAAAACAGGGTTAATTCCAGGCCTGTAGAGTTTATATTCATCTTCTCCTATTCTTACTCTGTCTAAGCTCTTTGTTTGTTTAACTGTGTGGAGTTTTGCCCCATAGGGACTTAAGGAGTGTGCGACTATATCTGAGACATGCGAAATGCATTCATTTTCTATTGTACCCTTAGTCGTGGTAAGGAAGACATCGATTTCATCTGCAACTTGATTTATGGCTTCTTGGATTATAGAATCACTCGCTTTAAATCTTAGCCTAGCGATTCCCGAAAGATACCAAGCTATGTTCGCTCTATTCTCATTTAAATAATTCCTTGAAATCTTCAGCCTTTGCGTGAATTGGGTCTCATTCTCGAACAATCCACCGAGCGGTATAACTTCGGGTAGATTAGAATTCAGGGAAAGACAGTCCCAAACAGCCATATAAAGGGCGCAACGCAAGATGGAATCATTATGTTCTTTAAGAGGTATTGGGTCCAGCCGCGCAATGCTCGTTAATTTTCTAGGTTGTCTATAGTAATGGAGATCTATCGGTCTAAGTGACAGAAGGTTAACATTCATTACATCGGAATCCATTTCTCTTCCTATTCTACCCACTTTCTGCCTATAAGATGCAACACTCCTGATTGCCTTAAACATGACACTTTCTGTTACATTCGGGAGATCAATTCCTACTTCCAAGCTCGGTGAAGCAAGGACTACATCTATAGGGATAACTTGTTCCGACTTAGGGAAATCATAAACTTCCTCGATTGTCGCAGAAAAAACTAAGTCACTAAGATCATCATCAAGTTCTGAATCTGATTTGGTTTGATTTGGTTTGATTTGACTCGTTTTGGAAGAATGGATTCTAGATCGTGCAATACTCCTCCATTCGTAAGAAAACCCTTCGATTAGTTCTGATTTAAAATCGTCCTGAGCGAACCAAAAGCATGTCCCAGATTTAAGATAAGGGCATAAATCTAGAGTCCCTATCTCCATTGAATCTGTCTCAAAAACGTTCTTATTATTAATATGAAAAATCTTGACATCGTCTTCTTCCTTGTGTGGCTCTCGATACACCAATCTTCCTAACTGTTGTAATTCCTTCCTATCACAGGTCTTGAGTTTTATTCGTTCTCCTTGCTTGCACTTTTCACAAACTCTATCGTTCTTAAAGTCCTGTAGAACAGGTTCATACTCCTCTGACTTAGGCTTGCCCCCAACTGCATTTATCCTGCGTTCTAGTGGTCTATTAAACCTCAGGGCGTACGGGATTTCCCTTTGTCTCTTCTGCCAATTGCTTGGGTTTTCCACGTTAGGATGAATTCGGTCAGAAGCCTTTTCTGTTCTCTCGTTTTCTCTGAATTCTGAGTTCCATCGACCGAGAATTTCCAGATTGTCCGCGAAGCCTATGGTTTTGGGATAATTAGCATCTCTATCCCAAATATATTGCCTTCTGTTATGTGTTAATATACTTGTTGAGTTGACTAGCGTACCTAAGGAGGACAATCGACCGCTAGGTCTCACGAAGACATGATGCACAAGTCCTACAGTAATTAGGTTCTCATTGCTTGGCTCAATCACTTTCACATCATTTCGCTGCTCCAATCCGAATACTGTCATAGCGTGCAAATCGGGGTTTGCCACAGTTGCTGAGGATCCTGTCCATAGGATTTCATTGGGATAACAAGCTTGGCGTAGCCTTGCCAACAACCTAATTACTTGGCAACCAGAGATGCCTTCTACGAGATGGATTTCATCTAATACAACCCTCTTGAGGTATTTAGCTAGTTTTCCTATTATCATGGGATGTTGTAGTCTTCTGTTGAGGGTTTCTAAAGTCATTACGATGATGTCTGGTGGAGGGCTAGGGCCCTGATATATTTGCTCTATTCCTTCTTTAACAGATTTCTTCTCGTGTTTTTTATAGAAACTGTAGTGTTCGAAATGTACCTGAAGAGGTTGAATATTTTTAACTATATCTTTTAGTTTAGTGTATTGGTCTTGAGCTAACGCTTTCCTGGGATATAAGAAAATGTGGCATCTCCTATGTTGTGCTTGCCCGCTCTTTAAGCCCTCTACCGCTGAAACGAGCATCCCAATGGTGAACGCTATGGTCTTTCCCGACCCGACTCCAGCTGTCAATATCTGAGCCTTGTATTGATGCCCGGGCTTGAACTGGGAAAGAATCATCTCTCTCGTCGATTCCAATTGGAACTTTGAGAACTTGGCCTTCTTCCAATCCTTAGGCTCAAAGTATGCTGCAACGCCTTGCATGACTTCTTCGATAGCTGTCTTTAGGTTAAAAGTCGAGGAGCCATCTCCTATTTTCAATGATACCATATCTAGCAAAGCCTTGGTGAAATCTTCGACAGGAATATTCCTATCCGGAACCTTCTTATCCTCTATAAGCCATCTCACAGAATCAATGCTTTGCCTTCCTCTGTACCAATACTCGTAGTTATGCCCAAGCAGACGAACAATCTCAGCGGTCCGTGTGACATATCTATCGGGGCAATCTAATCCTCGAATCTTCATGATGCTCTTCTTTTTCAGCAGTTTTTCAATCAAGTACTCAAAATCTTTCATATCATTTGAAGAAAGGGAAAGAGTGCGTCCCAATTCTTCGAGGGTCCAAAGAGCATCGTTTATATCTCTTCTATAGGACCCGGGTCCTGAGACCTTTGAGGATTCGAATTCGTATAATTTTCTAAGGTTAACCCAATCGATTAGCTCTTTTGTCATCGCTAATAACCTCTTCATTCACCAGAACGAACTTTCTTAGCCTCCTTAAAGTAGCTCAACATATTTTTGAGGAAACTGGTAAGGTGCTCCATTGTAAAGGCTATCTTCTCTTGATTCCATCTAATCTTATTTACATTTTCACCTGAAATTCTTTGCTGTCCGAACCAGTCAAACTTTCCTTCAAATACCTCACAATTCCAGGACAACTTCTGTTGTCTGTTCTCTGTCTTAATCTTATCATACTCTTCAATCTTCTGTTCGATTCTTTGCAGTATGTCGATATCTTCGATTGCTTCAAAATCAGGGAACCTTATCAAACCTCTCTCATACAGTATTTGATGCATTGGGCATAACAAAAGGCAGTTATCTGGTGAATACCCTGCGCGCACACTACGATATCTGCCTCCTCTCATAGAGACTACGCTCTTCACAGTTTCCATTGTATCAATGCCCGATTCATCCCCAGGAGTCTGATTTCCACAAATCTGACAGCTGTGATACCATTCTTGGAGCTTCTGCCGAGTTTCAAGATAACCCTTACCTCCTTCTACACCAAGGATAGATGGTTGGTACAACCCAACTACATTTTCTTCAGGGAATTCGTATCCCTCTACTAGGTCTCCCCAAGAAATTGGCGGATTTTTTAGAAGCTTATATATAAGAAACGTCAGTTCATCAATTTCAGAGCCTTTCGGAAAACCCCTTTCAATGCATTCTTCGACTATTGCATCCACTAGTTCATCGTATGCCTTGATGTTACCGAAATTTACGAGGATTAACCATTTTGTATCTGTTTTCTCAATCAAAGCATATTTTGGAATCGCGTGAGTTACTATGTTAGAAGTCTTCCCTAACATAGGAATTGCATAATGTACATCTAGTTCATCGCAATTATAAACCTCTATGTTTCTAAGCCAACTGAAGCATTCAGACGCCCCAGTTAATGTTTTGAAATGCATACTAAGTACCGTAGCGAGCTCATTCAAGATACTAGTCAAGCCTTTGTTAGGCTCACTAAACCCGAAATCTCGGTGACTTGTCTTTTTTAAAAATTCACTAAACCTCTTGCATCCATTCAAGATTGCATAATCCCTTAGGTATCCATTTTCCTTTCCGTCTAGTTCCAAGCATATAAAAGCCAAATCAGAAAAATATTTGCCAATAGACGAATCCATCACATAACAGGACTTGGGTTCCAGCCAAATGTAATCTCCAGCCATTCTAGCTGGCCATAATGGTTGGTTTGGAAATGGAAATTTTGGATTTAATTCTATTATCCTAGTTATCAAATGTAAGATAGTTTGAACTTTTTCAGAGTCCATGGAATCCCAACCTTGCTTTTCCAATCGAATCAAATCGATGATATCTTCTTCGGTAAGTTCTGAATCGCTTCTAGCGCCTAACTTTTTAAGGGTTGTTCCGTGCCTTTCCGTGAGATTCTGAGAGATGACAAAATACTTTCCGTAAACCCCTTCATTCAAGAAGGAATTCTTAGGATCATTTTCAAGGCAGATGATATTTTCCGGGTTTGCAAAGCAATTATTAAGTGGATAAATTAGATGTTGACCATATATTTCTTTGTGTTTCCATTGTAATTGTGATTCATACTTGCGTATTTCATCCCATAGATTCAATGATGGTACAATTTCTGGCTTAAGTAATGAACTTAACAAATCATCGAGAGATAGACTATTTTTAGCTCCATCAAAAAGTAAGTAATCATGATGCTCATGCTTGGAATCAAGAATCGTAAAAGCACCTTTTATCTCCTTCGGAACTGCTTTTTCATCCATAAGTCGTATGCGTTTAGAACTAATCCATTTATTTTCAAAATAATATCCATAGTCGTCCATACGAGGATTACTCTCTTTACTGGAAACTATCATTTCATTAAGTGCATTGAATAAGTCAGGAGGTGGCTCACTATTTGAAAGGCGTAGTTCTTTTACAAGATTTAGCATATCTGAGAGTTTAGGAGAACTTTTTAAACTTAAAGACTTTATTCTTTCATCGCTGATTGGCTTCTCTTTTAATCGTATTGAGGCATTTGTCCTAATTATTGTGCTGCATGGAGAATCGTCTAAGAATCCATCGTAATCTTTTCCCATTATATCTTTATTTTTAGGATATGGTATCAGAATGTCATTAGCACATCTATACCCCTTATCCGTTGATGGAATCCAAGCTAATGTTTCAATCTCTTTTAACCCGGAGTCTATAGCTACATCCGATGTAAGTAGCCAAATTACTATATCTGCTAGAACTCTACGATTTTTTTCCTTCTCTAGGCTTAATTTCCTGATGACCTCAATGATTTTTGCACAAGAAGGAGATTCAACGGCACCTAGAGCCAATAATGTCTCTTTTGGCCATTTCTGAAAGTCTTTATGCCGGGATTTATAGCCGATTAATTCTAATTCAGGATATATCTCAAGCGCAAATTCCCCAGCACCATACCATTTCCCTTCCTCATCATATAGACAAGGAACCCCAGACATATCTTTTGGAGTCAAGTATTGTTCTTTCTTTGGACTGTCAAAGTATGATTTGAGTGCGTCTAGAAAAACCTTTTTATTCTTTTGAATAACCTCTACATTATCAGTTCCTATATATTCACAGAGAATAGAATCTTTGAATAGCGATCCATGACGAGGTGAGAGAAAATGTCTGATAAAATTGGTCGGTTCATTTGGATTCTCCATCAACTTCACGATAAACAATGCATTTTCTATTTCAGATACTTCTTCATAACCAAGAATAGAGAGGAACTTTATTTTAGTTTCCAATTCTTGCGTTATGCCTGGAACTTGAATTCTCTGAACACCAAATATTGAATCTCTCATATAGTTCTCTCCAATGTGAGCGCCCCCTTTAATCAACTCCTTATGACCATTGACTATCCGAGTGTTTGGAGTCCCGATTGAAGTTGAATTACCTTGCTTATAAGGTATGAATTTTAAATTGATCATATTTTCACTTAAGGTAAAACCCATTTTCTCCACTAATGTCACTAAAACCTTTGAGATAAGAGCATGATCCTTAGAATCCATGTTAGAGAAGCGGCTTGGGTTTTCATTAACTATCTCATCAATCAGGTTAACTACATCAAGGTATGTCGAGGCTCTTTGTTGTTTGACTCTTTCTTTAAGTTCAGATAATTTAAAATCGGGATGGATTAGTCTGGATTTAGGAACTATTTCAAGCATGAAGTCAAGTTGTTCCGGTAACAATGGGTATTCCCTTATCGGTCTCAAAAAACTATCTTTTCCCGGTATTATCGGAAGATTGGTCGTCTTATCCCACGCGTTTTCCCTTGTAATGCAGTATCTTATCAATGAATTGGCGGCTCCTTTATCAAGGATACCTCCTCCAGTGAGGCTTTGTTGATAAATTAATTGGCCTGAGTTGTCATGGTTCTTACTTTCGAACTCGTCCCATAATCTGAGAAAATCTTCTGCTATTATTAGCTTCCTATATTCAAGTTTGCTTGCCAATGAAGCTTTGAAATGGGGGTGCTCAATGAAAGATGATGTAAAAGTTCTCATATTCATCGTTTTCAGAACATCATTTTCATCATCACTTTGAGCCCAATAAGCATTTATCGGGCTTATCCATGAACCATTAGTGAAAAAGATTGGTTGATCAATAATGAAGTTAATTAGCTGATTTTGTTCCTTCTCCCACCATCCAGATTTCGCCTCCCTCCCGGGTCTCATCCACTCTGGGAGAACCGTGGCGGGGATTGAATTCAAAATGATTCTTTGACAATCATCCGATGGAGCCTGGAGGGATTGAATTTCCTTTAAGAAGAAAGGGAAAAGGTATTGATACAAATACAGAACGTTCAGCATCACAGTTTGGTACCATTCTCTATTTACACCTCCATAGCCTTCGACATCAACATCCTTACGATCTTCCGTTGGGAAGAAATGCCCAGTGAAGACGAACATGTTTTGGCCTTTCTTAGGAAGAGGTATAACACTATAGAGGTAGGCTCTTCCGTCAGATTTGGAATCGAGAGTAGTAATGTCGAATAGAGGAAAGAGTAGATGAATATCGCCTCTTTTCAATTCTTTGACTAGAGCTTGACGGTTAGAAGTTACGACACATGAGCCATCCGGTCTTTTCCCAAAATACAAAGGTTTTCCAGAACTATCAGATACAGTTGCGTACCCAACCAGATATTGAAGGGTCCGCATCCCCTTGCACCAAGACCATGCGTCGCTTTGAAAGCTTTCGTTCCATTCATCTTTCCAAGTCTTAGGCTCTATAAGACCCTGTGTAACTATACCTAAAAACCATCCATATCCAAATGAAAGTCGTACAGAATCATCAATCCTCGTTTTAAAATCACGAGTAACTTGGAAACCTTCATAATGGCTTCCATCATGCCATATAAGACGTATTGTTTCTAAGTATTGACAACAGAGTATAGCTTGTGCAATATATCCCTTAAGGTCTTCATAAAGCCCTCTTCTTTCCTTTTCGTTCCATCGAGGCCAGTAATTTGAATCCTCAAAAGCCCTTATACCACCTATCTCTTCTTCAGCACGATTGTCGTCCCTCCAAGGGAATCGGAAGAGGACGCCTTTACGTTCTTTGTGGACGTATGGTGAAGTCCTCTCTTCTATTTCATAGTTCCAGGTATTCCTTGTAGGGTTCATCTGCCCAGATATTCCACTTGAGTGAACCTCGGGTGAATTCGTTATGGCATACGTGGTTTGGAAACCACTACTGAAATGGCCTACGGTTTCCTTGTCCTCTGCTTGATGTCTACCTAAGATTCTAGAAATTCTATCAAAATCACTTAACTGGTTGTTGACGATTGTAGTCGTAAATGATCTTCCATCATTTGCTACGTATAGAGCATCTTCTTCAAATCGTAGAACTAGGATGACGGATTTAACATCGTCAGCATTCTGAAGAAGTTCTCTGAATATGAACCTGCTACGGTCCTCATCCTCAGTTGCTGTTACCGAAATCCTTGTTTTGATGAAATCGATTAATTGTAAACCTATCGTTTCACTCCTACATCGGGAGCATGTCCATTTTCCCCATTGGTCCTCTTCAATCTCTTCTTTCCTACATCGGCTCCTTTCATCCCCTGTTCTTTTATTCTCAGGACATTTTATGCAATAAACAAAATCATCATGGGGTTCATGTCCCAAAACTTAACACCATTACAATACGATAACTTGAACGACCATCCTTATAAGAATGATGGCCGGATTGAAGTTCTTTATAGACAGATTTTGAATCCTCCAACTTCCTTTCCAATTCCTTTTTTACTGATTGAAGCCTATTGACCTTTGTTGAGTCGGTTTCACGGTTCAACATCTTTTGTATCTCAAGCAATTGCTCATTGAACCTTTGCGTTTCAGCCTTGCACGTTGCTAAATGATTTTCAAAATCCTTTTTCCCCATTTCATTTTTCCAAGTTTCAAGCCTCCGGAGAATTTCACTTTGGAGTAAGCTTGGTTTTTCATAACCCATGGTTGATAGTTCAATCAACAATTTCTTTTCTTTGTACCCCTTCCACAAGTCTTCTAAGGGCGAGGTATCCAGAATTTTAGTTTCCTCGTTCTTATCAAATGACCACCAGAACCATTCCCTACTTTTCGAAACCTCCCCTTCAAATTTAAATTCAACCAAGAAGAGGAACCTCGTTTTATCCTTTCCTCGCTCCAGGTCACCCCGTAAAACTAAATTCTCGGTTTCAACACTATCAAGGTTCATATCTTGATAGAAGGATTGGTAGCAAATCTCCGTTGCCTTCCGCATGAGTGGATGGAAAGGTGTGAGGTATAAACCATCTGCACCCTTTCGAAAAGCTATGCTGAGAGTTCTATCCTTACTTACAGCACTTTGAAGTTCAGCGAGAACTAAGGCTTTCTCGTTTATTTGTACTAGGTTTGATAAAACGTCTATATCTGATGAATCGAGTTCTCGGAAAATTAAAGAACACCCATCTGGTATGGCTTTATCCAGCTTCTCTTTTCCTAAGAGTATGTACATAAACCGTTCAAACACCATCCATCTGAGTTTATATTCATCCCTTTGGTCTTGCAGATACGTTATTCGAATCTCATCATCGAGTACATCATCTATACCTACCAGCAAATCGCTCTGCATTAATTCATGCTTCACCTCATATTCCCTTAAAGCTTGAAAGACGGAGTCTTCATCTATTACACTATTTCTCTCAACTTTCTCTAACAGAATATCAGGCAAATCACCTATAGCCTCCTCAAAAACACCAAGCCTCTCAAGAAGGATATTATAGACTGCTTCATCAGTAGATTCCTCTAATATCATGTTTATAACTAGGAGTGTTTCCGATTTCTGTCCAACTCGGTCAATTCTGCCAATCCTCTGCTCAATTTTTTGAGGGTTGTAAGGAAGATCGTAATTTATAATACAGTCAGCACTCTGGAGGTCTATGCCTTCAGACATAACATCTGTTGTGAACAAGACAGCAAAGCCTTCATGTCTTTGAAAAGATTGCACTGATAGGAATCTTGATTCTTCGTTATCTAAGCCGGAGATAACATAGCAAGTACAGTCCAAGTCATTTTTCCTTCGAGTGAGGTAGTTGATAGTGGGAATCCATTCTGTGAAGACTATTACCTTTCTTGCGGACTTATGAATGCGTAGGTCATTGATTGTTTCCACCAATCTATTCCATTTACTGTCTTCCCTTAGTAAACCAGATTTGTTTACCAACTCCATGCAGTAGTTCCTTTCGCTTTCATTTAAGCTCACATCCAATTCATTCAATGCGTCGTTAATCCAAATGTTGAAACCTCTCATCCCATTACGCAAAAGATTTATCATTGCAGGGAGACAAGAAGATAGTTGTCTTCTATGTACAGGATAGAATGATTTTTGAACAAAATCATCAATCTCCTTGAATAGTGTCTTCTCTGAAACCTTCACTAGGCGGCCTTCTTGGTAGGCTTCATAGAAGTTGGAGCTTAGTGAAATCTTTTCATTCCGGATGACTCTTGTCCTTTTTTCGCCTACTTCAACCTTTGTTGTTCTTGTGAATATCTTCGAAAAAGTGTTTCTATCGCGAATTTCTTTCCTTATTCCGTATCTAATCTTCTTGTCCCCGTTAACCGCTAAGATTCTATCTTTCATCGTCCCTATGAATTGATTCAAATCATCCTGGCTGCTCAACTCTTGTTGAAAATCCCTTACTTCATCTAAGAAATGTTTCAATTCATCACCATTCCAATCATTTTTACTTAAGATTCGATAAAGTCTGTTCAGATGGGAATTAGTTCGCATTTCTCTTTCAAATCTATCTTCTGTTATGAAACCTGGATAAATAACATCGAAGATTCTTTTCAAATCAAGAAAATCAAGGTGAATAGGCGTTGCTGTTAATCCGATTACTCGTTTCGAAATCGATGACAAAGCCAAGCCAAGCTTGCGCCTTAGTGTCTCTCCTTCTCTACCTATCAAATGATGAATCTCATCAATGATTAACAAGTCGATTTCACTCTTAAGGGGAAGGCCAAATAGCTCGTCTTCCCCGAATGACCTGATGGAATCCATCGATGCAATGCAATAGAATTCTCCATGGTTAGAAATCAGATTTAGGAGCTCTTTACCTGAGACGATATCAAATCTCAAACCAAATCTGTACCAAAGTTCTCCTTTCCATTTACGCTCGATATTTGATGGACAGATTATAACAATTCTTTTAATAGCACTTTCAGACATCTCATTGATTATGATGTAGCCGGCCTCTATTGTCTTACCTAAGCCGGTTTCATCAGCTATTAATAATCTTCTATCAGGATTTTTAATGTACTTTAGCAGTGGCCTGAACTGGTAAGCTTTGAAGATTGTATTGCAATGAAAGACGGGATGGGCAATCTCTCCAACTCTTGACTCTAGCCCTTGAACAACAACTTTGGTGAAATAGTCAATTGGATTACGAGTGATTGGTGAAACATATTCCAGTTGCTCGATGGGTACACCTTTTATGATTTGAGAGTCAAGTGAAATTGATTTTAACTCTGCCTTTTTTCCCCTGAGCCCGTCGACATAATCTATGACAAACAGCGTACCCTCATTTTCTCTACCTTTTATCTTGACGAGAGAGTACCTTGGCGGTTCCTCTTTCTCCATGTTGAGCATTTACAACTAGTATGGGTTAGAAATATGTCTTGCGGCTGGGTCCACTCCCTTTTTTTGTAAGCTTCGAATACGATACTGTTGCTCTAGATATTAAAGAATTAGCATAAGTTTTTTGCCTTTAAGTGACTTTCATATCTCTACAGGTTCCTATATGCTGATGCAATTTCAGGTCTTAGCTCAAGTTTCACATCCAATTCATGATTACGTCATCAAACTTCTATTTATCTCTTGTACGATCACTTTAGTTCAATTGCTAAGTGTTGCAGATAATGATATTAACAAAAGGATAATAGTAGGATATCGATGATAATGCTGGAGGATAATAGCTGATTATAAGATATTATTGGACAAGATCTTAGCATTAGCTGGGCGTCAACTATAAGGTCATCACCCCAGACATAGCCCAGTGTTTTCCAGTAAAAGTTGCATGCACTCTAATGCAACATTTATCGCCCAAATTAGACTCCATTATCATCTGCTATTATCTACAATTATCCGTATTATCTTTCTATATTATCCCTATTATCCCTATTATCGACTACTCTAACCTTTAATTGTCCCTTCGCGCCTTTGCTTAATTGCACTGATCTCCCAGTTAGTTTAAGGAATCACGTATTTTTGTCATTTTTTGGATTTGATCATCCATTTCCTGTCTAAACTTAATATATTCACTTACATATTCTTCTATCACTTGGAGAATGGCAGAACGTAACTTAGGATCCTTGTCTAAAATGTCTTTGATCCTTTCTTTGATCGTTTGGTTATCTCTTAGTATGAGTTGAATAAGTAGAGAAAATTCAATATCCCTAATTGTGGTTTCATAAATATGATATGCTAAGTCGTCATCATAGGTCCTGTATTCTCTCGAATGAAGATCTTCTGGCGTATTTATCTCGTGGGGGAAATGCGTACTCAATACTGTCCAAATGTAGCTCCTACTTGTAACAAATTTGGAGATGTCCTTCAGTTCTTCAGCTAGGCCTTCTGTCCCTTCGAAAAGTCTGACTATTTGACCTCTCTTTGCAATGCAACGGATAAGGTCATCGAAGCTTATGATGTGCTGGAAATACAGCATAGCTTCTACCCCTTGTTCTTCTTTTACGTCATAGTATTTTGCCCCAGGTCTAGTTTTTTGCTGGAGTTCAACCCGTTGAATCAAACTACCTTTTGCCAAGTATGCCAAATCTCTATTAATCTGCTGCCTGCTAAAGTGCTTGACCTTATTAGCTAGTTGATAAGCGTTAAGGGGGCCTTCCAAAGCTAGAAACTTCAATATTTCATAGTACCTTCTTATAATTCTACGACTACTTCTAGGCTCCTTCTTCTCCAGCCAATGGACCCTTTTTTTCTTCATTTCAAGCATTCACTCTGCTCAAAATAAGCAAAGATTTGGATGCATCCAAAACATTCTATCGTTATGTCCTAATTATTATATTTTGTTTTATAAACATTAAACGTGACGCATGATGTCATCAAAAGATAATGATGTCGATACTAATGGTTTAGAAGATATTTTAAGAGAGCTGAAGGAGCTTGGAAGGAGAAAGCCACTTTCCAAATTGGATTTGATTAGGGCTAAAAAACTTATGAAAACGCTTAGGGAATTGGGTTATACAAACATGGAAATAAGTAATTTGACGGATGGAGGGTGGCGAGAACCTACAGTAAAAATTTACACTAGAGGTACCACTGTCAAAGATTCGAGCCAAAAGAGGAACATAATGCAACTTTTATTACAATTAGTAGACATGAATTTGACACTAGAAGACGTTAAAGCACTAATTTCGATTAAGTCAAGTTTGGATTCAAAGGGGACTAGCCTCGAAGCAGTTACGGATCTGTTGAAGGCAACAGAAGCTGCGAAAGCTAGCATAGGAGAACTGATTAAGACAAATAACTCCCTTACCCTCTCGAAGATTACGGTCGATCAGCTAAAACAGATACTCGAATATAAAAAAAGATATGAATTGATGGGACTCGCTCCAGACCATTTAAAGAACATGTACACATTACTAGAAAAATATGGAAAATATGAGTTTGTTATTCAAGCTATCAATACGTACAATTCCCTTGCTGAACTTCAGCGGAACTTGAAAGTATATGATTCAAAAAAGATCAAGTTAGAAATTGAAATAAACAGTTTAACTAAAGAAATTTCAGGTCTAAACCAAAAGAGGAAAGAAATTGAGGAACCGCTGAAAAAATACGATAACTTGAAAGGGAAAGGCCTTGACGAAGCAGCCCTCCAAGAACTCAGCAAGGCACGTGAAAAGTTTGGAAGCATCGGAGGCGTCATTAGGGCTGTCAACAGCTTCGGAAGCCTTGTAGACATCAGTTCAAGAATTTCTGAAAAAGAACGAAATGAGAAGGATTTGGAAAATAGAGCAAATAAGCTTAGGACGGAGAACGCTCAAATGATCAAGGCTGTAGAAATGTGTAGGAAGCTGGACTTGACATACGGGTTCAATTTAGATACCATTGAAAGTTTGATTGCAATCGCTGAAGAATATGGCAGCCCGAAGGAAGTGATAGAGGCCATCAAAAGCTATGGTAGTCTCAAGGCAATTGTGGACAAGGTTAATGTGCTGGAAAATATTATAAGAAAATATGAGGCAAATATTGCGCAGCTCAAAGGAGACACTTACAGCTTAGAGAAAAAGCGTGACACAGCAATAAGTGAAGGAAGGGAATACTCCAGCAGGCTCCAAGCTCTAAAGACTGAAGCAGAACGGTTTGGAGAGGAATTTGGAGAGGAAGTTGAAGAGGCAAAGATAATATTAGCTCTAAGGACATATCCGTCTGAACTCAAAATCGAAAATTTAGATTACCTGGTGCAGATCATCAGGAGCTTAGCGAGCAAAGCAAAGAATCTTGGATTAAACAAAAAATTTGTTCTGAAAGACGTCATGGATGCCACAGTTTATTCAAAACGTCCATACCCAAGCGCCTTTAGTGAGGTAGAATTACTCGAAGTGCTCGACTGGGCGTGTAGAGCTATCACAGCCTGCGTTGTCAAGGCGTCGTTAGATAAAGCGGGTGCAAGTTAGCATGAGCCTAGATAAGATCAAACAAGAAATCGGCAAACTTGAGGCAATAAAAGACTACGACAAAGTAGTGAAGGAAAGGGATGAATTGTTAAAGAAGACAGAGGAGCTTGAAAGTACAAAATCAAATTTGGAGAAAGGGCTGCAGGATAACGTTAACAGGAATGCTGACCTCCATGCCAAGTTAGGCGAAGAAGAGGTAAGAATTAAAACTCTGGAGGCTGAAGTTCAAAACTTTAACACAAGAAACAAGGAACTTGAATCAAGGATAGGTGACCTAGAACAGCTTAAAGCCACAACCGAAGGAAAGACACTGAAAGAGGGTCAAGTAGCCTTTCTGAAGGCAAAAGAAGAAGAGGTTAAGAAGCTAGCTGAAGAGCATTTCAATGGAATGAAGATAGAGTGGGAGAAGAATCAAAAACCAAAGGAAGTATTGGACACAGCTTGCAATTACCTAAAACTTGGTATAGGAAAAGGCGTTTGGCTTAAGGAGCTATCAGAAAAAGGTGTTGCGGATGCAGTTATCAAGATAATTTCAAACGAAGTCAGTTCAAGGGTAGACCGGGAGTTCATAAGAAGGGTCGGAGAAGAATCTGATAAAAAAGCTTTGACAAAGCTCAACCAACTGAAGAATGTTGAATGGCCTAACTGGATCAGGGCACATGTGCAGCCAATAAGTATGGAACTGGAAAGCAAGATTGTTACAAATTCTCTGAAACTCTTAGAAGGCCCTTGGCCCATCACTTGCGACAAGTGCAAGTTGCAACAAGAGGTAGAGTTTAGCGTGGAAGGAGTATCACAATTGTTAAGAGACAAGTGGATTTATATTGAATGTATGGATCCGAACTGTAGAGACTTCTTTGGAAGGCACAAGATCAAAATGGAACTTGGGAAACTCATATACCATTACTTGGCACAGGGATAATTCGCTAAGGAATATATCCTAAAGAGAAAATAGATTTACGGCAAAGCGGAAATCGGAGAAACGGTGAAAGAGATACTTGGATCTTGTAAGGGTGAAGTCTCCATATTTTTTCCGTATTTTTTCATATATGCACATCATATATCTAGAAAATTGTTGTAGATAAATTTAAATTTTGCCTAGAATTCTACTGCAGCACAAATGGATGTAATCAGCAGACCTTTTTACGATCGCGATGCCCTCTTAGTTTCACAGGACCTATTAGGTAAGTATCTGATAAGATGTTATAATGGAACGAAACTAGCTGGAAAAATTGTTGAGGTTGAAGCATACAAGGGAAAGGAGGACCCAGCAAGCCACGCATTCAGAGGCCGTACTTCAAGAAATAAAGTCTTTTTCATAGGACCAGGGCTTTCCTATATATATTTTGTGTATGGAAACCATTTCTGTTTTAACATAACTACCAATAATCTGGGGTGCGTTTTGGTAAGGGCGATTGAACCTGTAGAAGGGGTTAGTGAGATGATGGAAAACAGAGGGGTGAAAAATAT
>JBEKIG010000016.1:0-95087 GCA_050011875.1 Nitrososphaeria archaeon | reverse complement strand
GAAAACATGAGCAAGCTTTTCACCCCCCTGTTTACGACTAAGGCTAAAGGTCAAGGGTTAGGGTTGGTGGTTTGCAAGCGGCTAGTTGAAGCCAATCGTGGCAGCATATCCGTGGAAAGTAAGGTCGGCGTCGGCTCAACCTTCAAGGTCAGAATACCTCTAAGGTAGGAGGCTATTTAATTAATGGGATATAAGGGCTGAAAAATTGATTGAAACACAAATAAAGGATGTTAGGTGCAAATCGGATATAAAACATAAAAGATAATAAATATATATTTTGGATAGTTGATAAAAATCCTATTGAGAAAGGAGCTGTTGTTCTTGCACCAGATACAACCTGTTCTGCAAATGGGACAATATCCTGGACAGAGTTAAGACCAGTAGAAAGAGTAGGAGATGAAAGTCTTCTTGATTACATAAGGGGACAATTCTAATGCTAATCAAAAAAATAACAGTTAACTATATTTTTAATTGTTTTATAAAATTGAAATAAGGGCAGAACAAAATCATATTTTAATGGAGAAGTCAGCCTTGTATTTCTGGATTCGAACATCTTCGATACGATCTAACAACCGATGTGCACCAGAACCTCGTGGTTTCATATTTTTTCCTTGTGGACTTGAACCCATTCGGGTATAGGTTATGCAACTAAAACCGAAGAGCATAAATGTAGCCGCGATGTCAAATCAGCTGTCAGTCAGTTGCCTCCTCAAGCTATTAAATCAGTTAGGGACTTGATCTTGTGGCAGTATGCTAAGATAATCTCTGATTCAGCTGGCTTCGGCAAGAAGAATTGGGGTTTTGTCATGAAGTTTAAGCAGCTTCAGGATGAAGAAATATTCTGGAACGGGATCATGGAATATGTTAAGGAAAAAGAGAGGAAGGATGAATGTATCTTCTGCGGAGGCAAGGGGGATCTTACTGTTGACCATCTGTTGCCACGTTCTCTCAACGGTCCGGATGACGAGAAGAACGTGGTCTGGATCTGCAGGAACTGCAATTCATTGAAGGGTTCAAGGAGGCTTTACGAGTTTTGGACGGTTGAACATGGGCTTGAAGGAGCAAAATACTTGGTTCCGAGGATTGCTGAAGGAAAGTACCTGAAGTTCGCATATGAAGTCTTCGATAAGAATAAGCTACTCGATCTCGACATGAACCAGATAATTGGGCAAATGTGCCCAAGATGCGATTTAAAGGCGCTGTGTGTTAAAGTGGAATCTGAGGGAAAACTTTCTCCATTATGCGTAGATGGAATACTAACCCTATGCTACAAATCAAAAGCATTGTAAATGAATATCCAACATGATGAGAAAGAGCTTCTAATTACCTTTTTCCTTCTACAAGAGACAATAAACAAGGCTAAGAATGATGTCTACAATCCAAAAATAAATAAGGTTGAAAAAGTTTATAGAGTAACGAGGGATTTAGAGAGTACTCTTTATTAAAGAAGTATGAATATTGTTAATACTTCCACAATAATTAACATAAATTAATGTCAAAAATTGACATAAATGGTGTCAAAGAAAGTCTTTTATAACGCTAGTTGACATATATACAAGTGGTATGTTGGGTAATCCAAGTGTCGATGACATAGACCTGAAGATTCTTGATATTCTAATGGAGAACGCGCGCATTGAATGCAAGAAGATCGCTAAACAGGTCGGATCCTCAGATAGAACCATAGCGAGGAGAATAAAGAAGATGGAAGAAATGGGCATTATCAAAGGCTACCGGATAGAAGTCAATAAGGTGTTGATCAATACAGAATTAGTAAAGGTGGAAACACAAACACCTGAGGAGGACTTTATCGAAACCACTGCATCCGAATGGGATATTTTAATGTCGACAATAAAGGATATCTTCGGTGTTGGTGGCTCGGTTATATTGTTCAACATAGGACAGTCGATCGGAAAGGGCATTGGGAAAACGTTAGGTAATTCGGGTAAAAGTCAAAACGAGCTGATCCTAAACTTTGGACAGCTTCTTAAACTAAGAGGCTGGGGGGAACCAGTATACAACGAAATAGATTACGAAAAGGGTACGGGAACAATGACAGTCTCAAAGGTCCCATTCAAGAACAAAATTGCGCAAATTATGGTCAGGGGAGTTGTCTGCGGTGGTATGGAGGAGATCACCCATAGGAGGGTATCATTGAGAAAAGAAGAGGAGGAATCCACAGACAACTTAATTAAGTTTAAGTTTGAGATAAGCGGAAGGACGACTTAGTTGGCTTCAATAGAAAGAGTCCGCACTGGCATAGACACGCTAGATATGATCCTCAACGGGGGGGTTCCAAAGAATTCCGTAATTCTGCTCGCGGGCGGCCCTGGAACAGGAAAGACCATTGCCGCTGCACAGTTCATTTACAACGGGGCTACACGTTTCTCTGAGAAAGGAGTCTTTGTAACCTTCAATGAAAGCTCGGAGGTCTTCAAGCATTTGATGCTAGCACTTGGATGGGACTTCGAAACTTTAGAAAATCAAGGGATGATCAAGATATTCGACCTTTTGGCGATGAAGAAAGGAAGCTTGGAAACCATACTCGACATGATATTAGAGGAGACTAGAGTTTTCGGAGCGAAAAGGATAGTCATCGACTCTGTAACTGCAATAACTGCTGCATTTGGAGAGAAGATGGAGATTAGGAGTTCGCTTTCAGTAATTCAAAAATTACTAAGAAAGTTGGACTGCACAAGCATACTTATTTCCGAGACACCTTGGGGAGAGGACAATCTAGGATCAGGCGTAGAAGAATTCACCGCGGACGGAATTATCCGATTCGAGACAATACCAGTTAAAGGTGAACTAAAAAGGAGGATGGTCGCACTGAAAATGAGAGGCACAAACCATGACATGAAGTTCTACCAGTACACAATAGGTGCACAGGATGGAATAATAATTACCCCCTATCCAGAGATGGCTTAAATTGAACAGCAGCTCCCTGTGGGAAAAATATTGCAGTTTCTATAAACAAGATTTTAACACGCAGGCAAATCTAAATGAGGGGCTTGCTTTAGACCACCTAGATGCTTGGTGTAGGACGGTGACTGCGAAATCAATCGCCAAAGGAAAGAAACCAAATAAAATAGATGATTTACCAATCACAGAGTACGATGATTATCCAATTCTCTTAACATTTGGCCAAGAAATTAAGGAAGAGGAGAAAAGAGAGGCCAGAGCTGGAGGGGAGCTACTTCACGATTACTACACAAGGCTCTTCAATAAAACTTCTAGCTTAGTTGCTGGATACCTGCCAGATGAACCTGTTTTATGCATGAAAACAACTGGTACAACGGGGGAAAGCAAATGGATAGTTCACACCAAGAAGTTCAACGAGGGATATATGGCAAGTAGTATTGCTTTAGTTTTAATGACCCTTTCCAAAGAGTGGGGTGAAAAGGTCCTCGAGGAGAAGCCAAATACCCTTAATCTTGTAGCACCTGTTCCTTATATCAGTGGCTGGGCGACCAGATTCTGGGATGAAATAATCAACTTCATACCCCCCATTAGCTACACGGACAACGTAGCCGATATGGGGAAAAAATTCTATACTTCACTTAAAATGATCGAGAAGGGCAATAAGATACATATGATAGGGGGCAGCGGAGCTTTACTTTATATGGCATGTAAGTATTTCTCGGATCCGCAGTATTTTTTGTCTATGTCTTACAATGCTACTCCTAGCATGTCTAAGAAGTTCCTCATACTCTTAAAGCAACTTTCTTTAAAACTTGGGAATAGTGGGAAGAAAGATCTGAGGGAGATTATGCCACTTAGAGGGGTCTTAATAGGCAGTACCGATGCACGATTTTACACAGACTTTTTCAAAGAAGAATTTGGAGTCGAACCACTCAATTCATATGGGGCAACAGAACTTGGCAGTTGCATGTTTGGAAGACCTGATAGGAAGCTAGGCTTCTTTCCCAATCTCAAGACTAACTACTTCGAATTCCTAGATGAGAAAGGCGAAGTCAGAAAGCTTTCAGAAGTTAAGAAGGGTGAAATGTACGAACTAGTCGCCACACCGTTTTACTCTATCTTTGTAAGGTATAGAATTCGCGACATTTTTAGAGTCTCTGACTTCTACGATGAAATGCCAGTTTTTACATTCGAAGGAAGAGCACAAACTATGATGATGATCTATGACTACTACCGTCTAACCGAAGATCTTATGGCAGAAGTCATAGTCAATGCAGGCTTCAAGGCAAGCGATCGGTGGGCAGCTACAAAGACTATTAAACCGAATGAGGTTTTAATTATATTGTTTGAGAGGGAGTGGCCTTTAACTGAGAGGGAAGCGGAAAAAGCGATATTTAATTCTATGCTTTCAGTGCAGCCTGAGTTCAGCAGCTACGTCCATGATTTTAATATTAAAAAACCTTCTGAAGCGGTAAAAGTCGAATTCCTAGAAAGAGGGACGTTCACAAGGTACGCGATGAGACAAGCAAGAAAGAATGTGCCTTTAGGACAGTTCAAACCACCGAAGATCATAACACCTGAAAAATCTGATATTTTGGAAGAGCTAAGGGAATGTAGCTTACATGATTGAATTATCGTTTTATTCTCTACTTTTTCTCGCTATCCAGTATATTGGATGCACTATTGTTACATCGGCAGCTAGCCTTTTTTTATTATACAAGTTCAAAGCTAATCCAGTGACGATTTCACTATCCCTATTTGGAATAATTGTTTCATGTTGGGAAGTTTTGGTCTTCTTTAATAGGACTGCTCAAACACCGATGGATGCAATGGCAATATTTGGTATCATTGGAATTGTTTATCCTTTTACAATTGGTTTCTATTTTTTGACATTTCTTAATGTTTGGAGGTTCAGAATATTTAATATTCTGTGTCTCCTGCCAAGTATTACAGGCAGTCTAATTTCCATATTTCTGACAAAGTATCAAATGCATTTGGGAGTGTTCGGGTGGAGCTATTCCTCAATTGTTCAATTGAACACTTATGAGGTAATTTTGCTTGGTACACCTATTTATATGGGGATTATGATATTAATATTGATATACCTATTGGTGAAGGCTCCAAGTAGAAGCCTTAAAACAAAATTTCTGTATATATTATTGGCTTTCATAGCATTCCAAGCAGTAGGTATAACGATAACGAATGTTTATCTCATACAAATTAATCCTAACTTCCCTCCTTTGGGAGGGTTTCTTAACTTAGCAACTTTCGCAACAGTTTCTTATGCAATATTCACCCCACCTGAACAAGAATTTGCGTTGATACCAATCGGCTACACCAAAATATCCCCTAAGGTAGCTAAACTTGTTGAAGCCTTTTACAGCAATATGACAGCTCCTATGGACGCACTCGGAAGCAAATATTTCAAGCTGCTATCTTATTTGAAGACGTGCGGACTTGATGAGAAAATAAGTTTTGATAATGATAAACTTTTATTAAACATTGGCATAAAAGGTGGGACCATCGAAGCGAAAAATGTAACTTGCCTAATAGACGTTTCTTTAACTCTCCTTGAAAATGGAGAACTTGATCCTAAGTTTAGTGAAAGCTTAGTTAGTTTCATAGACCAAACTTTCGACCTTTTGGGCGGTGACCTGATAGAGGCCCTCAAAAAACATGAAAACTATCTCAAAGAAAAACAAATACTTTCCAAGGCTTCAGAAGGAAAGCTAAAATTGCTCTTTGTTCCAACAGGATACACAGAGAAGGATATGGAAAGATTCTCAATCGGAGAAAAAATGACTCACGAGGATGTTAAAGAATCGCAGATTCTTCTAATGTTCTCCGCTAGAAGTAATTACCCTGAAAGAGTAAAGGATTTTGTGATGGAATGCATAGCCAATGGTGAAAAGTTGTATGTGTTTACGAGAAAGGAAAGCAATTTGTATTTGGATATAAAGGATGTCGCTGGAATCGACTTTCTTTTCCTTTCCCCATCAACTTCGAAAATTTTAAAAGAGAGTGAAGGAAAGAGAATCGTTCCTGTAAGTGACTTATCACAGATGCTAGGTTTACTGATTACAATAAAAAATAGCGATGAAACTTCAGCAGTAATTTTTGACAGCCTTACAGATGTCCTTCTTCTGACCAGCTTTGAGCAAACATACAAAGCAACTAGGCACGCTTTAGATATAATCGCCAATTCCAAAACCCATTCGATGTTTCTAATAAATAAGGATGTACATGACAAGAACACACTTTCAGCATTCGAAATCCTCTTCAAAGTCGTTCTCCAAGCGAACCGTCGGTCGTAAGAGGTTTTGGCCAAGAAAGTATGTCATTTATAGGTTAGAAAAGTTTTATAAAGAACTCAAACCTTTGAGGCGCTATTCAAGATTGTAATAGTTTAAATGTAATGTCCGACAAATTAGATTTAGAAAAATTCAAACTTTTAGATGAAGAATTTGCCACGAGTCTTTTTGAAGCTAGATCAAATCTTATGAATTAACCTGCACGCGCCAACCTATTCCTAAGATGATTTCTTCGACAATTACGAAATTACTGTAATCAAGAAAAAGGAATATAGTATAGATAGAGTGGAAAAATGAGTCTCTCTCAAAGGGTTGAAGCGGGCTTGGGGGTGATTCATCCCAATTAATTGGGTGAAAAGTATCCAGTAAATGTTTCCGATTCGGATAATTGTTTTTTCGCTGCTGACAAAGTTCACTAGGACGTTTTCTTTATGCTCTTTCCACAACTTCGTCGCTTATCTTGAGGCTCGCATCTAGAGCTTCAATTCCTTTGTCGATTTCCTCCTTTGAGACGATTAAAGGTGGAGCTATGATCAGGTGGCTAACCCAGCCGACTACGAAAACGTTCTGCCTCATTAGGTCCATGGTGATCCGATCTACGACCAAAGGTTTCCCTTCGTACTTGTCTCTCATAATGTTCAGAGGTTTCTTTTTCTCTCTATTCTTAACCAGTTCTATGGCGCAGAAGAGACCTAAGCCTCTGACGTCTCCGACGGAGAGGTGTTTTTGTTTCAGTTCTTTTAATCTCGTCATCAGGTATTCGCCTTTCGTTCGTGCTCCTTCCAGTAAGTTCATTCTCTTGTACTCGTTTATGGCCGTTGGGACCGGTGCCAGCGTCATTGGATGAGCTTCATAGGTGTAGCCGTGTGGAAAGTAGTGTTCCTCAAAGTAGTCTGAGATCTCCCTTGTCGTTGCTGTGACCCCTAAAGGCATGTAAGCGGCCGTGACGCCCTTGGCCGTAGTAATGATGTCAGGCTTAACGTTCCAGTGGTTGACAGCGAACCATTCGCCTGTGCGCCCCCACCCGCTCATAACTTCGTCATCGATCATGATTACATCGTTATCTTTGGTGATCCTCCTTATCTTTGGTAGATATTCTTTTACCGGCACTATTACGCCGTTTGTGCCAACTATCGGTTCAACTATCATAGCTGCCACGTTGTTCTCCTTCTTTATCATGTAGTCTACGTACTCAGCGCAGGCTACGTCACACTTGGGGTATTCAAGGCCGAAGGGGCAACGGTAGCAGTAGCAGTCTGGCCCGAAGACGACGCCACCCATCTTTCCCATAGGTTCAGCATGCCACCTTCTGAATTCGCCGGTTGAAGCAATAGAGCCGGCTGTTGCTCCGTGATAGCTTGTATACGTAGAAATAATCTTGTACCTCCCGGTATAAGCCCTAACCATCTTGAAGGCAGCCTCATTGGCCTCGGTTCCAGAGGTTGAATAGAAGAACTTCTCCAATCCAAGAGGAAAGACCTCCAATAGGGCCTTGGTGGCTTCAGCTCTGATCTTTGAAGTAAATGATGGAGCAACGTACGCTAACCTTTCAGCTTGTCTGCTTATAGCATCTATTATAGCTCTATTCTTGTGGCCTAGGTTCGAGCACATTAGCTGAGACGAAAAGTCGAGGATCCTCCTTCCAGAGGAGTCTTCGAAAAAGCACCCCTCAGCGTCAACGATATATAGGGGTACCCATCCTTTTTGCGAGCGCCAAGTGCCGTACGTATTCTTACGAGTGAATTCAGCGACTTCATCCGGTGAACTCATAGCTTCGGTTAGACCAAAAGAGCTAATAAAAGTTTTCAGACCTTATATACGCTCTAATTTGGGGTTAGATAGAAAATTATCTCATGCGGTCAAGTGTACAACGTCGTTCCGGGCTTAACTCGCATTGAACCGAACATAGATGTAGAAAACTTTAGCTTCTCAGCTGCGAGTTTTTGTAGGACCCCATCATAACTCTTTGCAGACAGCTTTTTGATGGCTTTGTTTTATTAGGATTTTTTCATAGAAAATTAAAATCCTTATTCTATACGGAAAAAAGATTTTATCAGATCGATGTCGCTGTCCTTCAACAACTCTTTTTCCTTCGCCCATAATAGGGAGTCTGAAGATACTGCTACAGGCTCCATTTCCTCAAAGATTCTAGACATCTGATAGAATCCAGCATACTTTTCAAGCGTTCTTCCAAGAAAATCTGACAGGGTTGTAGAAAATTTCCGACTAGCGACATACATTGCATCCTTTATTCTCCCCTTAAACTTCGATACGACGGAAAAAGCATGGGAATCAAAATAGGACAGATATGTCTAAGATTCAAGGTACACCCTCTTCAGTTCGTCGTCATCTTTCCCTTCCTTGATCGCCCTCCAGAGCGCCGTTATCTTTACAATGCCAGCCAGAAAGTACGCATAAAGCATATTGAACGAATCACTCACTTCACCGTCGATGTTGGTGAGGCTGAATACAGCCTTTATCCCGATGTCGCTAATCATATCTTGTGTCTGACAAATCTTCTATGATTAACTTCTTTTCTTTAGTAAAACTAACCTTCACCCTAACCGACGAATGTATTTTAAATGGAAAGCCTGTGTCTTCAACCAACTTCTTTGGCAGATATAGGAAGTATCTACCATCCTTTCTCCTAGAAATTCTTCCGAAACTTTGGTTCGTCAATTTAATTGGTGATGCTGAGTACAGGTTTATTTGGCGTTCTTGCTCAAATTTTTGCAGAAGATCTAGTAGAATAGGTCGTTTAGGCACCAAAGTCGAAAACTCTTTACTTTCCCACCTTTTATGATAGTTTCTGACCGCTAAGTTGAAAACTTTCTTCGAGCATTCACTTGAACAGTATTTCCTATGTTTGGGGGCGAAAACTTTGGTTTCACCGCATATAGGGCATTTTTTAGGCATCTTTTCCGCTAACCTTTTTTTCCTACCCAATTCGTGGAAACGAACTTTATTTCTACGATAGTAGCCTCTCATATAGTTTCTATGCTTCTCCCTCCTAAGCTCATCTTTGTCGCTGGAAACTATAGTTTCGGACATATATTCTTCGCCTCCTAGGCTGAGTGTACAGATTGAGGGGTATAAAACTTTATATTCAAATATATTTAAATATATTAAGCGTGCCTGAAGTGAAGAAAGTAGAACTTGATAAAATAGATACACATTCGATAAAGAAGTTGCTCATAGAGATTGGAAGCCCAATCATTCCACTCACCCTCATTTTTGAGGGTCTAGGTTTCGGTGGGGTCACCGGGATAGAATGGGGGATACTCGCAGGCGCTATCACCGCGCTGGCTACTGAATTGGGCTATAAAGTAGAAAAAGTGGGTAGGTCAATCGTCCTCATCAAACCCAGAGAGAATACTTCCCTTTTATAGCATACATTTTTAACATAAGTGGCAGTTTAAAATGAGTGAGAATAAATTACCGGATATTCTGGAAATTTGGGCGCCTAAGCTTCAGATCGCATTTGATATTCTTACAATAGATAGAGTTATAGAGATTTCCTATAAAGTTGAAAACTCTGGAGTTGACATATTAGAAGCTGGTACGCCATTGATTAAATCTGTAGGAATAGGAGCAGTAAAAGAACTCAAGAAAAAATTTCCTAAAAAGATTGTGCTTGCTGATCTGAAAACTTTGGACGTTGGAAGAATTGAAGTATGTATGGCAGCTGATGCGGGAGCTGACATAGTGTCAGTTTCAGCTTTGGCACCAAATGAAGTTATTGTAGAAGCTTTAGCAGCAGCTGAAGAGAAAAAGGTGCTGTTGGAAGCAGACCTTTTGGGAGTAGAAGACCAATTATATAGAGCACTCGTATTAAAAAAGCTTGGAGTCGACATTGTCTGCGTTCATACAGCAATCGACCAAGAAAAAAGCAATATCAGATTTGAAGATAGACTTCGCGTGGTTAAAAGTATAGCTCAGGAAAATCTCGTTGTTTCTGCAGCTGGAGGACTAAACATTGGAAATGTTGGGCAGATGGTTGAAGCTGGCGCAAATATAATTGTCGTTGGAAGAGCTTTAACAAATTCAGCTGAACCGAGTTTAGTCGCTCGCCAATTTAAAAACGAAATGATGGCAGCTAAAGAGGTTAGATGAAAACATGAGTAATAGCATAAAAGTCAAAGACAAAGCTATGATCCTCTTAGACGTAATCAAAGAAAATTTATCTCAACTTGAAGAAAAAGAAGTCGAACAGTTCATCGAAATTCTAAAATCTCATAAAAGTAACAAACTCCTCATTATGGGCGCAGGAAGAAGCGGACTTGTCGGCGGTGCCTTCGCAATGCGCCTGCTTCATTTGGGTTTTAATGCGTTCGTACTTGGAGATACAATTGTGCCTTCAATAGACAAGGACGACCTCGTTATTGCTATATCTGGGTCTGGTTCTACGAAATTGATTGTTACAGCTGCTCAAGCAGCTCAACAAGTCGGTGCTAAAATTGTATCCTTAACGTCTTATCCTTCTTCTCCACTTGCTAAGTTATCAACTCATACTGTATTTCTTAAAGGAAGAATGGAAGTGTCTACAAAAGACTATTTTGCAAGGCAGATATTAGGTTTGCATGAACCTCTAGCTCCTCTTGGCACAGTTTTTGAGGATAGTGCAATGTTGCTTCTTGATTCTGTCATAGCATCATTGATGGCTCAACTTAATGTTGAAGAGGCAGAGATGCGTAAGAGGTACGCCAACATCGAATAATGATGAATAAAATGCAGACAATTACAGATATTGTTATCATAGCAGTTTATCGTCGCTAGCTATAGTAGTAGATCCTTCATTATCTATTTGAAGTTTTAACAAAAAGTATTTTCTTTATCTTCTTAAGTTTTTGCACTATTCAAGAACAAAGAAGGGGTTTATATTAAGGAAATCCCAGGAATACTCATTGTCTTTGGTCTAGACCGAAGATGTAATTTGAAAGTAGACTCGTCCTCGATTGCTTGTACAATTACTCTCCCGCTATTCCTCCTCGCAAGTATGATTGTCAAAGAGCTCATATCACATAGATCAAAACAGGCTGACAAAATGATGAAACAAACTTTTGGGACATAAAGCAGGAAAACGATTTCCTTATATACTTACTATAGGGATAAACATTATGATTTAAAATGGATCATAAAGATCATCAAGCGAAGGGCTATAAAACTTACAAGATAGGGCTTTTCTTGATATTGGCACTCCTGATTACGGTGGCGGGGGTTCCCTACTACTCTGCTCATGAGGTTTATGCCGCAACGGTAGTGAATCTTGGAACAGCCGGCAATTACGTGATTCTAGCAGAAACAACAATCACAAACGACTATCCAACATATACCAGCTCAATTACTGGGAATCTTGGAATAAGTACAGGCAAAGCGGCTGCCATCACTGGATTTGCGTTAGTACTGGATAGCTCGGGTAAATTTTCCACATCATCTCAGGTGATCGGAAAGGTATATGCATCCGACTATGCCTCTCCCACTCCAACTAATCTGAGCACGGCCGTAGGCGCCATGGGGTCCGCGTACACCACCGCCAATGGTCTGACACCAGTCACTTTTTCTAATTTCGGCACCCCAGCCGGAACTATTCCGGCAGGAACCCTCACCCCAGGCATCTATAAATGGACCTCTCCTTCTCCTAATGTTGTTATAACCGGTAATATCGTTCTCTCGGGCGGCCCAAGTGCCGTCTGGATTTTCCAGATACCGGGAACTTTCGACGTGGACACAGATGTCACTGTTACTATGGGCGGTGGCGCAACATACAACAACGTCTTCTGGGTGGTCGGCGGCCAAACGACCATTCACGCGGGGGTTACCTTCAATGGAATAATATTGGATGGCACGAGCATTGCGATGCAGGACGGCGCGACGCTGAACGGTAGATTGTTGGCACAGGCCGCGGTTACATTAATTGGCGACACTATTGCAGCGCCAGTTTACAATATTACGGTTGCTCAATCTAGCGGTGGTACTATTAGTCCTGGTAATACGACGGTTGTTCTGGGTGGTAGCCAGAGTTTCTCGGTTACGCCTAATGTAGGTTACTATATTGCGAGCATAACGGTTAATGGCAGTCCAGTAACGGTTACTTCGCCTGCTGGCCAAACAGTTAACATTACCAATGTCCTTGCTAACGAGTCCATAACTGCGACCTTCGCTTCTGCTTCGGTTGGTGGAGTAATAGCGCCTTCAGTTTTGCCCTCAGCTTTGCTGTCTCTAATGCTTGCAATGATAATTCTAGTTCCGGTGGGATATCTGTTAGCTAAGAAAAGAAACGGGTTGCTAGGCTTAATTACACGTTTGCATCCGCATTAAGATTCAGGTGGTCGCCTCAGGGAAAACATTTCCCCCTTTCTTTCCGTGTTCACGTTCCAATACACATTTTCTCCCAATAGTAACATAGCGACGATTCAACTAAGTCTTGGTGCATTCGAGCCAAAGAGCACCACAAGCCCGGTCAATGAGACATCAATCTTAGCAGGATATTGGACAGGCTCTGGACAAGACTATGTCTTTCACACATTCCCCACAGGCATCTACACGGTAGTTGTGTTCGATGCTTGGGGTCAGGAAGCAATCGGCTACTTCCAAATCAGTTAGCCTGCAACTATTACAGACAGGCTTGAGATAATTTTGTAATTATTGTGATGCGAATATCAAAGAGACCACTGTCTATGCTTCCATCATGCTATCTAATGCATATACAGCAAGGTCAGAAGCTCAAAGGCCGCGAGAAGACTTCCGTGGATTGCCATTCCAGCAAATAGATTTCGTGTCTTGGCGTACACTATTCCGTTTGCGATGCCTAGGGCAAGTGCAAACACAGGATAGAAAATTCCGCCAGGGGAGAACCCTAGTTTAGATATTGGCAAAGCGGCCGGGATGTGATACGCGGCGAACATTACTGCCTGAATAATTATTGATTGCTTTGCGGAGAACAAGCGCTCAAGCCTAGTTTGCAAAAAGCCTCTAAAGTTAAGCTCTTCAACAAAAGCTGGATGAAAGAAGATAGTGGCAAAATAGAGTGAATATTCGATCAATGATGAAGATTGGGAATGTGGAGTGATTGATTCAAGAAGCCCGAAGATTATCAAAATCCAACCAACTACTAGGGCAAAGTAAAGAGGCAGACTTCTCCGAAAGTTGGTTCTAAGGAATCCAAGGTTTCTGATCGTTCCTTTCCTCAGGACCAATTCAACGAGGAATGGCAGTGCAGCCCAAAGAAGAATTGTGAAGAGGTACAGTTGAGGTAAGAAATCAGCCATTAAGAAATCAGTTGCGAAGACAATTGTGAAAACCAAAACGAGGTCTTGGATTACCTTGTTTGGGGTCTCTTCCATCTTTTTGGTGGGTGGGTTAAGCTCACTCAACTAACACCATCTTGATGATGCCGGATAACATTCTATTACTTTCACAAAACCAACGTAGATAAAGATTGTTAGAGCATTTACGAAAGAATGAGAGAGAAAATAGAACGTTTAGAAATCTCTGATCAATAGTTTTTTTGAATAACTTATGAAAGTATAGCATTTCTAATATAATAGCTTTCTAAAATTAGAAAACCGCGCTTTCCAGCCTTTCTATTAATAGCGCTATATCCAAGTCAAAGTATACTGATGAGCATAATGTCGGAATATAGAAGGCAAATAGTTGTAGGAGTTTTCGTAGCTGCTGTATTAGCGTTGGTTCTGGCAGGCGGAGCAATCTACCTTCTTCCACTGCAGCCAATGCGAACGACATCCACAACACTTATCACTCCTACAACTACAGCTACGGCTTCTACCTCTACATCTATAAGCACAGCTATTGCGACGACTGTGACACGGACGTCAATAGCCACCACGACTATCACTACTTCAATCACAAGTTACTTGGGCAATAGCGCCACGGTATCTTCCAACGTGACCAATGGTCTCCAGCTAACCGCAATGATTAAGCCGATTGACGTCCCCCAAGGTCAAAGTGTTACGGTAACGGCCCAAGTCTACAACACGCTTTCAAGCGAGGTCGAGGTAAACGCCACGTCGATGACGAACCTAGCTGACGGTCCGTGCCAGCAGGGCTTTGCAACGGGGGTTGAGGTCTTTCAGGGCCACTACACGGCCGCAAACCTATCAAAGGCGACGGAACTACTGCTCTACAATCCTAACCTGACGTACTTGTGTCCGAGAGTGTTCGTTTTCCTATACTCGTTCTATCCATTTAGCGATGTCGCGACCGTGCAACAAGGCCCAGGCGGGCCGAGCACAACTGGCCCGGTCAACGAGACATCAATCATAGACGGATATTGGACCAGCTCTGAGCAGAACTACACCTTCCAAACATTCCCTCAAGGCAGCTATACGGTGGTCGTGTTCGACGCGTGGAGCCAGACTACTTACGCGTACTTCCAGGTCCTTTCTTCATAATCGGCAATGCGTCTGGTGTTCCGTGAACCGATTATAGGAGGCGCGAAAAAAAGTTTTCAGTTCAAGGTTCACAGATGTTTTTTTTGGCTCCAGATTTGAATCAAAAACTAAAGATGTCACGGAACTAAAGAACGCCCGACTTCATTTCAGTTAGAGCATAAATTTCGTATTGAGCAAAGTTATAGACGGGAGAACGGGCCAATATCAACTCTAATTCGTCATTTGACTCCACATCACATATCCATGCGGCACCATGTTTGCCTACGATGTGGTAATGTTTTTCCAACTTGCCTTTTTCTATAAGCTCTTTCGAATACTCCGCCATTTTAAGGACGGCCTGCCCCATTTGAGGAGTAACCTGGGGCCCTATCTGCAGCCACCAAATAATAAGGAATTTCAACTATAACATATTCTTGCTTATGATTATTAAAGTTTACTACATTTATAAAGGTTAGTTAAAAAAACATAGGAATCATTAAACTTCAATTTTGTTTACCCTTCAGAGAGATTTTACGTTTACGTAATAGGTTGACTGCCAACAGTGCTACTATAATCAGTATGCTAACATCTGAGTTTCTTCAATATAAGAAACCTAACAATATTAAAGAAAGTGAGCCAGGTCGGACCTA
The DNA here is from genome assembly GCA_050011875.1 of Nitrososphaeria archaeon. Taxonomy (GTDB): domain Archaea; phylum Thermoproteota; class Nitrososphaeria; order JACIWG01; family JACIWG01; genus JBEKIG01. The sequence goes on along the minus strand of JBEKIG010000016.1, from coordinate 79,817 downwards.
TACCAGAAACGGTTCAAGTCCGCTTTTACAAGGTATAAGCGATGGATAAAGCCAGTGGGCTTTATACCCATATGGGTTCAAAGCCATAAAACCCATAAAAATCTTAGGATTTTGACTGAATTTCTACAATCAAATCCCAAATTCGATTTTGATAGTAATTTTGGTTGTGCTTCGTATGCATTTTCTGTCCTTTGGTAAAATACTACACCTACTTGCTCTGACAATTCCTGTTTAGAATCAGATATAGAAACTAGTTTTTCTACACCGAATGGTGCAATGAAAGTATCAAAAAAGAAACTTCGTTCATAATATCCCATACAAACATTTTCTAATTGTTTTTCTTCTTTCAGAATTGGAGTATATCATATAGATGTCTTACTAAGTTGATAAGATTAGGATTTAGGAGGCATTTCAGGTAAATTTTTTTCTATATTTGAACATTTATGTGAAGGAGGTAGCCTATGTTCGTCACAAAAATATTGATTACAATAAATGCATTGAAAAGATAGACCTATATCTTTTCCACAAAAGTCACATTTAGGCAACTGGAATACAGATTCCTAACTAATACTGCATTATATATGCTTCTATTTGATTGCATGATTCCATAACTATGTTCTATTTAGATGGCATCAACCATTTTATCATAGTTGAACAAAAAAACGTGTTGAGCGGATGCGTTTTAAAATTTTTAGATCTGGCTCAATCAAAAAAAATCGTAAACGCTATCGATAGACATTCTGCATGTTGGCTCGGACAGATCCCCCTGTGCAATATCGAACCTCAACACGCTCTCATGCAAAACGATAATAAGTTGAGCCAACAGGAAAAAGTTATCGATAGCATTTTGTTTTAAAACGTGTTGAGCCACTTTAATTTAGTTTATTATTTTTTGGCTCAATCAGTTTTAATTTATTATTAACCTAATTGCGCCTTCGTCTGTCGAAGTCATAAAGAAGATACTTGATAAGGGGAAGCTGACCGACAGGGAGCTGGAGCTCCTGATTCTGGCATCAATAAGCGAGCAGAACAAGACAGTAAACCTTCTATTCTCAGATCAGAAGGCCCAGTTCAAGCAGGTATGTGGGAACCAGGAGGCCATGCAAAAGAACATACAGACTACTTTGATCGAGATAAAGAATCTAAAACAAGATTTATATCGAAAGAGCGCTATTTAACCAAACTGATTCGTCCCTTACTTTACCACATTAGTAAATGGCACGTCGACGCCGCGCCAGACTCGTTTCATGACAAAAAAATCGCATGTTTTACCACTATTTTTTTTGGCTAAATTAGGTCATGAAGCGACCTTTAAAAATGTTTACCAATCTGGGAAATAGCTCACCAAGTGATATTAAAGTATCCTAAAATCCCCTTTTGCCCCGTACCGATAGCAGGAAGTACGCTATCGCACAGATAAGTACGAGTACGGAACCAACCCCGGTAATCCAGACAAAGAAGGTGATGGAACCATCATTCTTTTTAAAATACCTCATATATGAATACTAAAGAGATACTAGTTGCAAAGGTTATATGATTTCGGATTTGTCAGCATGAAGGATCGGATCAGGTTTAAGACCAAAAAGCTTGTTATAATCAGGAAACTCTGTACATTTTTTTGCTGCAGAAAATTCAGTAAAGAGCATCTGTTCTTAAACAATTCACGGATATTGGTTAGGCTACTTGTCGAACGTTTTTCTATCAATGAATTGCTTTATTAATTTAAGCTGCGTCTGTCTTGCTTCATAGAAAGATTTTGTTATATCCTCCTTAAACTTTTTCTCCTCCTTATACTTTTTCATCTCATCGAAGGAAATCTTCCTTTTCAGCTGGAGTTCGTTGAATCTGACTATGGCGCCGCCAGCCGATTCCATGAACATTTTTAGAAAAATTTCCTTCCATACCCCATCTTCCTTGGCACTAAGCTTGTTCAGTGCTTCCGAGAGTTTTTCTATACCTGCTGTCAAAGTAATATATTTCTTTCTCAGTCTCTGTTCGGCCTTGAAACCTTGATAGTAGGACAAGGCTACAATAATATCTGTAGCGATGGAGTAGAACATGTATCTTAAAAAAAACTCTGCCAGTTTACGATCATTTTTGACCGACTCAAATTTCCCAAGTATTTCCTCCTCAATATACATGCCAAGCTGATAGAAGCTTAGTCCGGTGTTTACCCTATCCGCATAAGCGGATGTTGGTCCTATTTCTGTGGATAAATTCTTGTAGTAGCCTCCCTTTGAACCTTTGCCATAAAGTCCCTTCGCAATAAGTTCCTTTATAGCACGTTGGGTTCTCCTATCTCCTAAAGCTGTTAAAGACGCGATCTCCTTTCTGGAGACATACCTACTTTTTCAACCAATATTAGACGGAGAGAAAAGAAAGTTAGTAGCAAATAATACTAATTTAGAAAATGTTGCATGTAATAAGCATGTAGGCTCGACAGATGGTGATGAAGACGCAGCACACACATCAAGTGTAACAAGTGAAACAAATGCAACAAAAACAAAAGTAATATGTTCTGATTGTTTCCATTATCAAAATAATATCTGTCTAAAGAAACCGAATTTGATCATTATTCCGACTTCTATCGAAGTTCGGATATGCCCCTACTTCATACAGAAAGTGAGTGCATCAAAATGACACATTATCTAATACGGATCATCAAATATTACTGGAATCCTTTGACTAAAAGTGTCCAACATAAACCCGTTTGCAGTAAGAGCATATTATTGGCGGAAGAGCCTACCCTAAATCGGCTAAAAAAAGTAGTCGACTTATTGGCAAAGGAATTATCGAAGAAAAAAGGTGGTCTTCACGACTAAAACTGTTCTCACAGAAGATAAGCTGAAAAATATCATAAGAGGAAGACCACCAAATCAGATGAAAAAGCTCGCTTCCCTTGTTCTATCAGAAGGATGGACAATATTAGATAAACCTAATCTGATAGGCGAAAGGTTGAAAATAAAGTACGATAACGCAAGTGCACTTAAACAAAGATTTCTAAAAAAATCAAATCATAGCTATCTGTGCCCAGAAGATCTTAAAAAAATGGTTCTCTTAGAAGATGGTGAATTAACGTGCCAGAAATGTGGCTACACATATAACTTTCCTAAAATCTCTCAACCAAGTGTCTATAATGTGGATATTCAACTCTTTCCACTCGGAAACTATAGAGAAAGGTTTGGTGAGCTTTAAAGGGTTTAACAGATTCTACACTGAATGCAGAACTGAATTAAGAAGCATTTTAGAAGACTATAGTTTGCCGGAAAGGGTTTTAGATTTTGCCGGACAGATTCTGAAGCAACAGTCCGAAATCTATTTCAGAAAAAGGAGCGATGCCCTAACAAGACACAGGGTTATCGCATTAACGCTCATAGAGCTGTCAAAAATTGCCCCAAAACTTAATTCCGCAGTATATATTTACCTCCAAAATCCTTCGACACCACTCAATCTAAGCAGACAAAAAGCACCTACAAAATCGACAAAATTCTTCTCTAAAGTAGAAGAGGTGTCAATGTTTGGATATTGATAAAGTAAAGAAGATCTGTGAGCAGATGGATAAGGAGTTTAAGGCCTTGAAAGAACTTCTTTCTTCAAATCGCTGTAAAGGCGTTCAAGCTGCAGAATCCTCTCGATAAGGTTCTTCTCCCTCTGATCGTATTCTTCTCTTAATGTTTTATCAGTATAGTCTAAGCTGACGTATGGTTCTATCTTCAAATATTCCTTTACAAGGTCTTCAGGGTGAATCTCATCTCTATGGTTGTATGTCCACTGTATTCCTGTAATATGTCCTAGAAAGTAGTCTCTTATTTCAGATTTTACGCCAGCATGTGAAGCTTCTGTCTCAAAAGAATGTCTTAACGCATGCGGATGCCAGCTTCCAATATTACCATTTTTTATGATGCATTGTCCAGCAAGGCTAGAAGCTGTTCTTCTCACAAGAAGTTCTAACCATGTATAGCTAAGGGAAGCTTTCTGCTTGCCGACAAAGATCAAGTCTTCAGGATTAGCGTTTCTCCCCATCAGATCAGGCCACTTCCCACGCCACATTTTAAGGTGTTCGATGCTGTCTTTTCCCACGAAAGAAAAATACGTTTTCCTATGCCTCTTTCTACCGTAAAGGTTAATCTTTAGAGGGCACTCTCCTGAATCGATGTTCTCTACTTGTCTCCATGTTAGAGATAGAACTCTCCCTATTTCTATCCCAGACTGCCAAGCCAAGAGCAGAGGGGTCCTCAAACTTAATGGAAGAGCCTTCAACACCTTCCTTATGTCGTCAGCTTCCAAGGGTTTAGGAGGCTCTTTCATTTGCTGAATTGAGACACTGAAATCCCCGAACAGAGGAGAATCGTTTCTCTTGTAGAACTGCTTGATCGCTGAGGAAACAATCATCCTGGAGCTCTCTGAAGATCCAGCTTCAAGGAGTTTTCGGTTAACGTATTCATCAAGCCAGTCCGTATGCTTTCTCTTTGTTTCCACATCCGAAGGTCCGGATCCGTATATGCATTGAAGGTTATCTCTGATAAGTTGATCGGGATCCATGTCCGCGCCTTTTTCTCGGAGCCATTGAAAGTATTTTGAGAGTGCTATGAGATAAGAAGATTGTGTGGTGGGCTTCCCGATCTTTCTGATAAAACGTTCCACTGTCTTGCTTTCCCCTATCTTTCTCCATGCCCTATCAATATTGTAGGAGACATACTTCTCTTGGGATGTCTTCATCACCGTATTAGAAGTATTTTTTATACTATCTGATACCATGACGGTAAAGTTTATTACATGTTTCTAGATGAATTGGGCTATGCACGTTGGTATATTGGGTCTTGGAAGTCTGGGAAGTGCGGTTACAAAAGGTCTTCTAAAGTCGGGTGTTACTCCAGAAGATATTGTTGTCTTTGACGTTGAGAAGGGTAAAGTCGACTCGTTCAAAAACCTTTTAATTAGATCTGCTCCGTCGATTAAAGTTTTGCAATCAAATACAGATATACTCCTTTTGTGTGTTAAACCAAAAGATTTCAACAACGTTGCTTCCCAACTTAGCGGAGTAGAAGAAGATAAGGTTCTTATCTCCTTTGTTGGTGGGTTGAAGCTTGAAGTTATATCCTCTAGAGTTCAAGGTAAAGGAATTTTTCGAGCTATGCCAAACATATCATGTGAAGTTTGCGAGGCTTCGATAGCTTTGGCAAGCCTGAAAGATGTCCGTATCGAACAAAGAATGAAAGTTGAACAATTACTGTCTAGACTTGGTGATGTTTTTGTTGTCGAAGAAAATGTTATTGATGCGTTCACCTCGTTGTCAGGAAGTGGGGTTGCCTTCGCTTCTGAAGTGATCAAATCGTTCTATGAAGCTGGGGTTCTTCTGGGGCTACCCCATAATACCGCTAAGAAGGTCGCCCTAAAAGTGTTCCTCGGTACTTCAAAGCTACTTGAAGAGAAAGGTTTTGATGAAATACTTGAGAGAGTAGCTACTCCTGGAGGAACTACCATAGAAGGTATTTACATTCTCGAGAGAAAAGCGGTTAAAGGGTCAATAATAGAAGCGATCAAAGCGGGGGCGGATAAAGCTTCACTGCTCAGTTCCTAGAGTTCCCTAATCTGACCACTACCGTTGATGATATACTTAGTAGTCGTAAGTTCTCTTAGTCCCATAGGTCCTCTTGCATGTATCTTCTGCGTGCTTATACCAACTTCTGCGCCAAATCCAAATTCTGCACCATCTGTGAATCTTGTTGAAGCATTAACGTATACACATGCACTATCAACATTCCAAGTAAAATATTTTGCTTCATCAATGTTTTTTGTTATAATACAATCAGAATGTCTTGTACCGTATTTGTTAATGTGCTCTACGGCCTGTTCAACTGAACCAACGACCTTAATAGCTAAAGTGAGGTCCATATATTCTTCATACCAATCTTTCTCAGTGGCTGGCACCACGTTTTTAACGATTTCCTGTGTTTTACTATCCCCTTTGATAAAAACACTATGTTTCCTCATTTCCGAGACAAGGAGAGGAATGTACTTTTCGGCTATTTGCTCGTGAACAAGTATCTTTCTAACCGCGTTACAGACAGTTGGCCTTTGAACCTTCGCGTTCAAAATTATTCTATTAGCGACCTCGAAATCAGCGTCCCAGTTTACAAAGATATGGTTGTTGCCGGCACCGGTCTCAATAATTGGAACCGTTGCTCTGTCCCTGACATATTTTATAAAGGATGCACTTCCCCTTGGCACGATGACATCTATGTAATCATTCAGTTTTAACATCTCATCAACAATCGCTCTATCCTTTGATACGATTATTTGTATAACTTCTTTAGGTAGTACATCTCCAAGTGAAGATTTTAAAACTTCAACGATTTTAATGTTGGAATTAAGAGCTTCTGACCCACCTCTTAGTATGCAGGTGTTCCCTGATCTTAAAGCTAATCCGCTGATGTCAACCGTAACGTTAGGTCTAGCTTCGAATACTGCGCCAAGAACTCCGATTGGAACCCTAACTTTAACGATTTCGAGTCCAACCTTAGTTCTCCATCCTTCAACAACTTCCCCTATTGGATCATGTAAAGAAGCGATCTTAATTAATCCATCGGCACACTCCTTAAGTCTTTCATCGTTTAGAAGAAGTCTGTCAACTAGGGGAGAGCCCGGATTGTACGCCTTAAATTCTTCGACATCCCTTTTGTTAGCTTCCAAAATTTCTTTAGATCGATCAAGGAGGCCTTTAGCCATTAAAGTCAATCCTTTTTTCCTAGTTTCGTCACTTGACCGTGCAAGCTCATACGATACCATCTTGGCTGCTCTAGCTTTTTCTATAAGCTCTGTCATTTGGGTGTGCACTTAATTTTTTTTATCAAATAAATACTTTACCTTTTAACCCTTTCTTTACGGGATTTGAGTATTATGGAGATATGTAGACCAATATAAGGTCCATTAAATTCGTTGCCGTGTCAAACGTATAGATTGCATCAGATATTTTTTCTAGCACATACGAAGAATTATGGTAACTTAATTCTCTCATCATGCTCAATCCCTTTTCTTCCACATTCTTCATAATTGAGACGTGCACTATGGCGCCGGCGATTTCTGTAGGTCCATCGATTCCGTCAGCCGCCACAGATGCTATGACAATATTCGATACGCCTTCAATATCTTGGGCTGCCAAAAGCGCCATCTCTTGGTTTCTTCCCCCATTCACTGATTTTCCTGCAATTGTCACAGTAGTTTCTCCACCGTTTAATAAGTTTATTAATTATGTAGATTTTAGTTCGTATTATGAAAAAGTTAAGTCTTAAGGATCAGGGGGAATTTTGCTTTTCTATAGGTCAATACAACAAGCCACGACTGAAAGTAAATCCAGGGGAGACTGTAGTGGTAGAGACTGAGGATGCTGCTGGAGGACAGTTCAGAAGAATAGGTGACAAGAGAGACTATAAGAAGATGCCTTATGGAAACCCCGTATTCGGACCTGTATATGTTAACGGTGCCGAAAAAGGGGATACGCTGGTGGTAGACATTGGAGATATTGTTCCAACAATAGGTCAGGGGTACATCATGGTCTCAAGATGGTGGCTTTATTTAGGTCATTCGAAAACAAATAGGATAATGTCAAGCTTTCTTGAACCCAAATTACCTGATGACCTAAATCTTAAGATCTTACCTATAAAGGATGGGAAAGTGTACTTCGATGGTCTCACATTACCTTATAAACCGATGGTGGGAACAATAGGCACGGCTCCTGAATTAGAATCCATTTTAAGTTTCCTTCCTGGCCCACATGGGGGGAATATGGATCTGCCTTCGATTACAAAAGGTTGTAAAATTTACCTACCGGTTAAAGTTGAAGGTGCCCTTCTTCACTTGGGTGATGTTCATGGACTGCAAGGCCAATGTGAGATATCTGGAACTGGGTTAGAGATGCCGGCTGAAGTTACATTCAAAACCGACTTAATAAAAGGTCAAGACATAGATTGGCCAAGACTTGAAAATGACGAATATATAATGTCCGTCGCTTGCTCAGGAACAGGTAGAAGTTCCGACGACGCGATAAGGCTTGCGTTTGTAAACCTTGCTCTCTGGATGGAAAAAGACTACGGTATGAAAAGATGGGATATCTGGGAACTCTGCAGTCTTTTAAGTAACATTGAAGACGGTAACGGATGGTGTGTTGCGGCATCATTCCCTAAGAAATACTTGCCTAAGAAGATAGGCAAGTAAACGTCCCTTTTTTTGTTTAATAATATTATACAGCTTTAAAGATCGGATTCTATTTTTTCTTTCGCGATATTGGCAAAATTCTTGTTCCTGTTTTTTTTCCTGACAAAATCTCCTGAAGTATGTTCTGTTTTTTTCCGTTAGCTATTACGACCTCAATTCCTGTTCTGGATACTATCCTTGCGGCATGAAGTTTTGACTTCATTCCTCCTCTTCCAAATTTTCCCTTCCCCTGTGCAAATTTCATGATTCCACTGTTCAAGAAATTTATTTCTCTTAGAAGTTTTTTCGTTCCATTCTCTGTTACTTCATAATAACCTTCGACGTCTGTTAACATTACAAGTAACTGGCTCTTGAGTTTTGATGCTATGATGGCTGAAAGTCTATCATTATCTCCGAACCTGACTTCGTCTGGCACATATGGGTTGATGGGAAGAAGTTCTCTGACTGAAACAGCATCGTTTTCATTAATTATTGGGACAACATCACGTTCTAACAGCGCGTGTAAAGTGCGCCAAACGTTCTTGTAGGCTATCTTGTTCGCAAGGTCCTCTTCTGTAAAAAGCATCTGCGCGGTTGTGACCCCCTTTTCCCTAAAATATTTGGCATATAGGCTCATAAGAAAAGGTTGCCCTATAGATGCGCAAACCTGCTTGTCAGTTAGACTTAAATCGTGTGGATTAACATTTAACCTCAGAATGGTTATACCTGAAAGAATTGCACCAGATGATACAAGCACAAAAGCTCTATCATCTTGGATTAATTCAGAAATCTGATATGCAATGTTCTTTATCGATTCTTCGCTCACTCCTTTGCCATCGGAGAGGACAGATGTACCGACCTTAACCACGATGGTACTCTTCTTCCCTTTCATCAATGTGAGTTTTATAAAATGTGCTATTAAACTTTGGCTTAGACCCTTTTTAAAAAAAGATCTAGCCTAGAATCTGCTTCGGATCTTCTACTACAACTTTGTCAGATGAGATCCTCATAATCAGCTCCACTGTAAGATTCTTATATATACTGTGATCTGTCGCCAATATGATGATGTTCGAATTTTTTATTGATTCATTTAGATCATTAGTAAATCGAACCTTTTTAGGTAGACCCGTATTTGCATAAGTAAACGGATCGTGTACTGTAACATTGCATCCTCTGCTAAGGAGGTATTTTGTTAAGTTTATTGTTGGAGAAAATCTATTATCAGAAACGTCTCCTCTAAAAGAGAGGCCTAGAATTGTTGCATTTAATTCTTTGATGGAACCGTATTTTACTAGAAATTTATTAAGCGCGTTTTCAGCGATTTGTAAGGGCCTTCTCTCATTAACCTTCCTAGCAGTGTGGGTCAAGTTGAGTTGCTTTTTGACTTTTGTAAGAATAAAGTAAGGGTAAACAGGTATACACGCGCCTCCTACACCTACTCCCGGTTTATGCAAGTGGCTATATGGTTGGCTGTTTGCGGCATCCAATATTTCACTATAGTTTAATCCCTCCTGCCTACAATAGTCTGAAAGCTCATTCGCTAACGCGATATTTACGTCCCTGTAGATGCCCTCGAAAACTTTCTCTGTTTCTGCGGCTTTAATTGATGATAGTCCAAGGACTCCTTTACCAGATACGATAGAGTACAAGGCTATGCCGATGTCAAGGCTCCTTTGATCGAAGCCGGACACAATCTTTGGGTAATTTGACTCTATATCGTCTAAAGCTCTACCCACAAAAATTCTCTCGGGACTATATATTAATGCAAATTCGGATCCTGCTTTTAAACCACTTTCCTTATCAATCACTTCCTTAAGTATCCCTTCAGTCGTGCCCGGAGGAAGCGTCGTTTCTATTGAGATAGCATCTCCCTTTGCCATAAACTTACCTATTTTCTTGCATGCATCGATTATCTGACTTAAATCAACTTGAACCTCTCTACCTTTTCTGTTAACTGAAACTGGAACGGTAATGATATGAAAGGTCGAATTGGAAACAGCATTTTCATAGTCTTCTGTAGCTAAAATTTTTTTGTCAACAAACCCTTTTTGAATGGTTTCGGTAATTTTTATATCATCGGGTGTTTTCCAATTTCCCGAATTTAGTTTTTCAACAACATCATTTTTAACGTCATGAACTACTATACTGCATCCCTTTCTTAGAAATGCGGATGTAATAGCCGAGCCAACGTGTCCGAAGCCGTGAACTGATATCATAGATTTACCTGATAGTATCTTTTCTTGTATTTCTTGGTTGGGTAGAATAAGCACGTTGACTTTCATTACCTCCGCTATGTTTCTGTTCTTAGATAAATTTTTAAAAATATTTACTGATTTTTTTCCCTGAAGGAGTAGTGTTTATTTATTATTTCTCTTGGGTCTTATCCCCTTTCTTAGAGTAATAGTCTTTGATTGCAGATTTTAAGCCATCGGACGCTAAATTTGAGCAGTGCATCTTGATAGGAGGAAGACCATCCAAAGCAATGGCGACGTCGTCCCTTGAAATTTTCATAGCTTCCTCTAAAGTTTTGCCTTTTGCAAGTTCTGTTAACATGCTGCTAGTCGCGATTGCTGCACCGCAGCCAAAAGTCTTGAACTTTATTTCATCAATTTTGTCGTCTTTCACCTTAATATAGATGGTCATCAAGTCTCCGCAAACCGGATTGCCAACGGTTCCTACTCCATCTGCGTCCGGTATTTCGCCTACATTTTTGGGATGTCTAAAATGTTCTAGGACTTTTTCAGAATATCCCATTTTATTCCCCCTCCGAGCGCTCCATTTTAGCCCTCCACTTATCTAGTTCTAAAGGCTTTCCCCACAATGGCGACATCTGTCTCAGTTTGGAGACGATTTCAGTTAAAGCTGTGATTACTTTTTCCACATCTTTTTCACTGTTCTCTCTTCCTATAGTCATCATGAGTGAACCATGTGCTTCAACTTCATTAGGGACAACTGCCATAAGGACATGAGAAGGCTCAAGTGTCTTCGAAGAGCATGCTGACCCTGTTGAAGCCATTATACCATATTCGTCAAGGTTAAGAATGAGCGATTCACCTTCTATACCTATGAATCTTAAGCATGCGTTGTTAGGAAGTCTTAGAGTTCTATGTCCATTAAGATAGGATTGTTCGATGTTCGAAAGAATTCCATTTATCAAACTGTCTCGGATAACCTTTTCACGCGAGCTTTCCATTTTCCATTCTTTTAGGGTAAAGTTAGCGGCTTTTCCAAACCCAACTATTGATGGTACGTTCTCTGTACCAGATCTAAGCCCTCTCTCCTGTCCACCTCCTAGGATAATTGGTTGAAGTTTAGTTCCAGATTTTACATATAATGCCCCCATTCCTCTTGGTCCATATATATCATTCGAGGAAATGGTAAGCATGTCAACATCATCTCTTATTACATCTACATCCATTCTACCAACTGCGGGAACGCCATCTGAATGAAGTATGGCTCCTTTGCTGTGGGCGATTCTTGCAATCCCAACAATGTCTTGAATTGTTCCTATTTCACCGTTGGCGTAAGCCACTGATACGAGAAGTGTGTTATTGTCAATGAGTTCATCGAGTTTTTCAATGATCAACCTACCATCTTTGTCCACAGGTGCATAAACTACTTCCATATCCAACTTTGAAAGGTATTTGACGACATTTATTATGCTCATATGTTCAATTTTAGAAACTATGATTTTATTTCTGCTCCCCCTGTTTCTTAGAGAGTATCCTAATAAGGCTAGATTGTTTGACTCTGTAGCACCGCTTGTAAAAATGATTTCCTCTTTCTTTTGGGCATTAATTAGATTCGCGACACTCTGTCTTGCCTCTTCAACAGCATTTTTTGCTTCTAATCCAAACGAATGTAATGAAGAAGGATTTCCATAATCCTCTGTATAATATTTCACAATGGACGGAATGATCCTTTTATCTACTGGACATCCCGATGCATAATCTAGAAATATCTTTTCCATATGCGATCGCCTAAATCACCAAAGCCGATTTGGAGTTTAACATCAAATCATTTAAAGTTATTGCATATACAAATACACGTCCTTCTAAGTATTCACTTTTATACCCTGCATTTTGAGACTCCTTAAGTATGCGAACAGATTCCGAAAAGTTTAGCTCTGTGGTGTCAACCTTATTTACGACAACTGGGTTATCTACCATGTATTATCCAATTAAATAATATAACACTGTTATAAAAGTTTTTGTAAAATAGAATTCTTATTTAACAAAATAGATCTTATACAAAAAAAGAAAGGTGGATCCCTTTAGGGTGCTAAGGGTCCGTAACCGAATCTTTCTGCCAACTTATCCGCTATTGCTTGAATCTTTGCTACTTCATCAGGTTTGTTTATTAAGTGTCTGAACCTTCCCTGCGCTTTCAGATATTCTGTAACTGGCAATCTTTTCGCAACCTTTACAGTCGGAATATATTGCCCATCAACAACTTCGTATAGTGGCCAAAGAGATGTCTGAACTGCGAGCCTACTGACTTTCACTGAGCTTGCAGTATCTATTCTCCACCCTGGCGTACAAGGGCTCAGGAAGTGTATGAAGCTTGCTCCAGGCGCGTTAAGCGCCTTTTCTACTTTATTCGCGGCATCAATTAGATAGGCTACGTTCGCGGTTGCGGCATACTTTATGTTATGTGCTACAGCGATGGCAATAAGGTCTTTCTTGCCGGTCTTCTGACCTGGGCTTAACTTTCCAGGTGGTGAAGTCGTTGTCCAAGCACCGTATGGTGTAGCGCTGCTCCTTTGTATCCCAGTATTCATGTAGGCTTCATTATCGTAGCATATGTAAGTAAGATGGTCTCCTCTTTCCAACGCTCCGCTAAGCGCTTGTAAACCTATGTCCGCTGTCCCACCGTCTCCGCCGAAGGCTATGATATTTGGGCTACTATCTTTCAGTCCCTTTCTAATTAACGCGTTATATGCTGCTCTAATACCTGAGGCTGCGGCAGCAGCATTTTCAAAAGCAACGTGAAGCCAAGGTACACCCCAGGCAGTGTCTGGATAATATGAGCTGGATACTTCAAGGCATCCTGTTGCGTTAACTATTATTGTATTGTCTCCGGATACCTTTGTTACAAGTCGCACTATTATTCCTGCTCCACATCCTTGACAGAGTCTGTGTCCAGGTCCGAAGTGCTCTTCAAGCGGTAGGTCTTTAATTGTCTTGTATGGCATTTAGATGCACACCCCCACATATTCCATGATATTATCAGCCTTCTTTGTTGAAGCAATTTTGAGGCCTTTGTCGAACATTGTACGAATATCCTCTGGGCCTATTTCCCTTCCGCCCAGTCCTGCTACTATATCCATTGCAGGAATATTTGTATCATATGATTTCAGCGATGCTTGAATTTCGAGGAATAGGGGTCCTGCGATTGCTCCGGGGCTTGTTGCCTTATCTAAAACGATTATTGATTTTGCATTAGCTAATTCTTGCATTATCTCTTTAGCAGGAAAAGGTCTAAAGAGTTTAAGACTTAACGATCCTACTTTCGCACCTTCCTTTCTCATTCTTCTAACAATTTCTCTAATTGAACCCCCTATAGACCCCATCGAAATCAATATTGTGTCCGCATCTTCTGTCATAAAGTTGTTGAATATTCCATATCCTCTACCACTCACTTTTTCGTATTCTTTATCAGCCGTAACTATGGTAGGGAAAGAGTTCTCTAAGGCTTTTACAGTCCCATATTTGGCTTCAAAGTAAAATTCAGGTGATGCTAGTCCCCCAACTGTCGCAGGTGTTTTGGGGTCGAGAACAGATTTTATCCTTTTAGGTGCATACTTTAGCACTTCCTCATCATCTATTGTTGTCAGTGGTTCATATGTATGTGTAAGTATGAATCCGTCAAAGTTAAGGTTGACAGGAAGGCGAACATCCTCATCCTCAGCTATCCTGTATGACTGTATGGTTTTGTCATAAGATTCTTGGGCTGATTCAGCGAATATGCTTATCCAGCCAGTGTCCCTCTGCGCCATTATGTCACTTTGATCATTCCATATATTCAATGGAGCAGAAATGGTCCTATCGGCAATTCCCATTACAACAGGAAGCCTAAGACCCGAAGTTATGAACATTATTTCATGCATTAGGAGCAAACCTTGGGAACTTGTCGAGGTGAATACCCTCGCTCCCGAAGCTGAAGCTGCGAGTGCTGCAGTGAGTGCGGAATGCTCCGATTCTACGGGAATAAATTCTGCATTTAGTTCCCCGTTGGCTACATATTCAGATATTTTTTCCACCATCGTTGTCTGAGGTGTTATGGGATATGCGGATACGACGTCTACATCAAGTTGTTTGACAGCATAAGACAGCGCGGTATTTCCTGAGAGAAGTAATCTCTTCATCTTAATCACTCTCCCTTACCATGGTAATAGCTTTGACAGGACATTCCTGAGCACAGATACCGCATCCTTTACAATAATCATAATCTATAGTATATTTTCCTTCCTTGAGCGGGATTGCTGGTTCTGGACAGTAGCTCCAGCAGATACCGCAAGATATGCACTTGTTGTAGTCGATGACGGCCTTAAAAGCTCTCCAAGTACCTGTTTTTGTGTTCATGCTGCTCTTTGGTGTCTTCATTACAAATCCTTCTTCTAGTTCAGAAGCTTTCTTCGACATCTAATTTAGCACCTCTGTGCTATCATATGTTTCCTTTAAAGATACTACATTCCTCGGATCAAATCTTTCTTCAACAACCTTGGAAACTACTTCTAGTGGGACAATCGGGTTCGCTTTCAACAAAGCACCCAACATGGACGTGTTCGTGATTGGTGCACCCAAATTCTTCAATGCTATAGTTGTAGCGTCTGCCTTAGCAATCTTGTAGGCTGGAAAAAGCTTTTTGAGTTCAGAGCTATCCTTTGAACTATTTAGAACGATTGTCCCATCATTCTTAAGTCCTGAAGTAACATTCACTACAGACAGCAGTGAAGTGTCTAATACAACAACGATATTTGGTTCCGTTACTTGCCATCTTATCTCAATAAGATTATCATCTATTCTAGTAAAAGCCATAACAGGTGCTCCTCTCCTTTCCGGTCCAAAAGCTGGAAAAGACTGCGCGTATTTATCACATCTTAGTGCTGCGTTTGCGAGTATCTCGGAGGCGGTTACTGCACCTTGACCACCTCTTCCATGCCATCTGATTTCTATCAACTTTATCTCACCAAGGTCTGCAAAACAGGTGTCTTATATTACTTTTCTTCTTTCTTAGACGTTTAATATAATTTCTTAGACAAAAGAAAATAGAAATAGATTCGATTAATACTAGTGTTTTCAAATATCGATTAGCCTGTTAAAGGTTTAAACAAAATGCTGAACCAAGACCTTCCAAGATAAAAGAAAATCATCATATTCACTACGTACCCTATGCATATGGGAACAACTGCAGGTATTCCAGTTTCCGCTTCGACAACGGCTTCTTTATTCTCCTTAAGTATTGCCTCAAGCGCTTCGTATGCTTTGTCCGCTGTTTTTGGTAGCTTCTCTTCCTTTCCTTCCACATAGACTTTTACTGGATAGACGTTCTTTTTTTTCAAAAAATCCGTCAAAGGTATCATCCTCCTTCTTTGTTTCTTTATTAAAATACTGTAGATGGCGTAAAGGCCTGTTACCGCGACGAAGACAACAAGTGTCCCGATCGGCGCAAAAGGGTCATCATCAATAACCACTGCTGCCAGTCCAATCATATCAGCCATTCCTCCCCCGAAAAAGTAGCTGACAAATAATATCACAGCAACCATAACAAACTTCAGTGCCAAAAAGATATAGCTACTCTGAATGATATATTGGTACACCATAACGATTGCGCCGATGATTGCAGGAATCCAAGTGAGGTCGCTGATCTGGTTTTCCTTTATGTCTTGGACAGCGCCCGCAAGGAGACTTGCTGCAACAAGAGCTGAAACAATCACCATACCTTAGTCGTATAAAGAAATATCTAATATGTCTTACCACTATCTTTTAATAAATTGTCTTTTGAATATCCCCTTAACCTTATCAATTGTATCCGCCTGTTCCGAGCTTTTATCGTCTCTTATTCTTTTTATTCTTGGAAAACGTAGTGCAAAGCCACTTTCGTGTCTGCTGCTTTTTTGAATTCCATTGAAGGCGACTTCTATTACGATTTCGGGTTTAACTACTATCCTCCATCCTTCATCTCTGACCGTAATTTCCTTTAACTTTCCATTCATATCCAAGATCTCTTTATCCGTCAAACCTGAATAAGCTTTGCCTATAGTCTTAAGTTCACCGTTGTCCCAAACTGAGAAAATGTAATCAGAGAAGACATTTGACCTCTTACCATGTCCTCTCTCAGAAGCTACAACTACTACATCTAAGGTGTCAAGCTCCCTTTTAAGCTTAACCCAATTCTTTCCCCTTTTTCCTACTGTATAAATCGAATTAGGGTCCTTCAACATTAAACCTTCATATCCTTTTTCTACACTTTCGTCAAATTTCACTTCAATTTCCTCTTTTTTTGAAACAAAAATATAATCGAGCATCTTGACTTTCTCAGAAAAATGAAGTCGGTTTAGGCCTTCTTTCCTTTCTATAAGGCTCCTCTTATAAAGGGGCTCTCCATCTAAATATAAGATATCGTAGACAAAGATAATAAGAGGCACTTCATCAACTAACTTTCTGCTCAGTATCTTTCTCTGTAAACGATGCTGTAAGAGTGAAAAAGGCAGTATCTTTCCTTCCTTAAAAGCCACTATTTCGCCATCAATAATAAAATCGTGGTCTATCTCGCTAAGTGCTTCAACTATTTCTGGGAAAGAATCTCCAGATTCATTGCCTCTGCGCGTGAATATTTTTACCGCTTCCAATTTCTTATGACATTGAGCTCTGACGCCATCAAGTTTGTATTCGCAGACGATAGGCTTTCCAAAGTACTCTACGACTTCTTCTGGTGTTTGTATGGCTTCAGCAAGCATAAAGTTTGTTTGATGCAATGGCTCAAGTCTTGCATCTTTTAGACGATCATATTTTGCCAGAACAGCCGTTTCGCCTATGTCGCACGTCAGCAGATAAGCCTCGTTTACGTCTTCCGGTTTTCTTCTAAAAGCGATTGTAATTCCTTCGACGACTAAGCCTCCAATAAGCCCAATTCTTGTCTCACCTATAAGAATTTTTATGAAGTATTTTGCCTCAACTGTAGACATGTTCAAAAAAAGGCGAGTAAGAATTTTCTTCTTTTCTGACAAAGATCCTTTCCCCGTGTTCTGAGCTACTCTTTTTAGCTGATCGTGCACATTGATCAATGTATACTCTTCATTAAAAAGGGGGGTTACAGTTTTTTTTGACAGAATTTCTTCAGCTGTCTCACCGAGATCGCCATATTTTATGAAGATATTTCCTAACGTTCTTCTGTCTTTACCACTTAGTTCCATTATTATCTCAACAAGAGTGGAGTATCCTATTTGGAGTTCGATATTTTGCCAAGGTGGAAAGATTTCTCCTGAAAGGAAACCGCATGCTATCCTAAGGGAAACATCGTCCAAGTTCCTCAAATATTCTGACAGAATTTCAATCTTCATATTTTTACTCGTAGTTCCCTTAACTCTCTCACATATGTCAGCAAATTTTTTCATGCTGGTAAAATTTTCAGATGCCATTAGAAGTCATTAGATGTTTAAATGACATGTCGTAAATATAGTCTTCGATTGGGGGTTTGTATACTATTTTATATTAGTTAAATGTGTCTTTCAAACTACATGTATTCCCTTAATTATGTATTGGTTGTAAAGTCTGCAAACAAATTTGTCTTTTAAATTACAAGCATTCCAACTCCGCACGAATCCGAATATTTCCGGGTTCAGACATGATGTTCCACGTCACGGTCTGTGGTAAGTGCAAGGATCGTAATCGTTTAAAAGGGTAACCGTCTAAAAGCTTGCAATTGAAAGTTGCACAAAGCTTTTAAGTGAAATGTAAGAAAGTTCGCATCTGATATTATGACCATATTGAAGGAAACTTCACCAGAACTTGTTAAGGCGGTTATAAAACCAAGATCTAAATCATCGAGAAAGGGTGATAACGGAACAGTTCTAGTTCTTGGGGGCAGCTGGATGTTCCATGGTGCGCCATTTTTAGCTGCGACATCGGCCTTGAGGACTGGAGCAGATCTAGTTTACCTAGCTACTCCTAAAATAATTGCCCAGTCTTTAAGATCTATTTCCCCTGACCTCATTATTATGCCTCTTCCTGATTTGAAGTTTACAACTGGATGTGCAAGGAGACTGTTGAAGTGGATGCCTAAGGTTGACTGTGTAGTTATGGGTCCTGGGCTCGGAAAGGGGTGTGAGGAGGGAATAAAGTTGTTTGTTAAAGAATTGAAGCTGAAGGATATTCCCATGGTCCTAGACGCGGATGCCTTACATTACGATATAATACGCTTGTTGAATGATAGGAGGAACATTATTACACCTCATGCTGGGGAATTTAACAGAATCTTTAATGTAATGCCATCGAACGAAATTGAGGAACGGTACCGTTTAGTTGAGTCTAAAGCAAAAGAGGTTAATTTGACCATATTATTGAAAGGTTATATAGACGTAGTAAGTGATGGCGAAACCACCTATCTAGATTATGCTGGGACTCCGGCTATGACCGTTGGCGGTACAGGGGACGTATTGAGCGGAATCGTCGGTACGCTTGTAGCGAAAGGGATTCCATCTTGTGAAGCTGCTGCCGTTGCTGTTTTCTTTAACGGAAAAGCAGGCGAAACTGCTTTTCAAAAGAAGGGACTGCACATTACAGCTTCCGATCTCATAGAAGCTATCCCTGAAGTTCAAAAACAATTCGACAAAATTGTAGAATAGAATCTTGATAACTTTGATCTGCGATTAACTTAATAAATTAATACTTCTACAGGTCATACTGTAGTGCTACATGAATAAACTGTCTGAGGTCAAAATTAAGATTTATGCAATTGAGATTCTGCATGAAATAAAGAAGCACTTGACCTATAAGGAGCTTTCTAAGGAACTTCATCTTCCAACCCCCGTTATTAGCAGATATGTAAAGGGGCATGTTCTGCCAAACTTGGATAGAGCAGAAGAGATCATAGAATGGTATGAAGAGAATTATTTTAAAAAGACACTAAGACAGGAAATATACGTAAGCAACGAGGGTGTAATAGATGTCTCGTCGCTCACCTACAATACTATTTTACAGAAGGTTATATCAAAACATGCTTTAAATTACTTCAAAGATGTAACGGTCACAAAAATATTGACTGTTGAAACTAACGGTATTCCAATCGCAATTCAAATCGGAAGCGAATTTGGTGTTGACGTCATTATCGCAAGGAAGGATAGACAAGTTGGTGTGGAAAAATATTATGAGGAACGCTATTCATTTGTTCCACCCGTTATAAGATCACTTTATGTTCCAAAGGTTAGCCTAAAAAGGAATGATTACATTTTAGTTGTGGATGATCTGATTCGGAGTGGGAACACTATTAAAGCCCTCTTAAATATCGTTAGTAAAAGTGGAGCGACTCTCGCCGGTGTATTCTCTGTCATAGAGGTGGATAAAGTTATGACGCGACTGAAGAATGAGTTGAAGATTGATGCACCCGTATTTTCAGTGTTATCTAAGTGACTCAAGTTCCAATTACTTCTTTTAAGAGAGCTTTAAATTTAGGTCGATTGAATTCTTACAAATTCAATCTTTTCAAAAATGAGGAACCAATCGATTAAACGTTGTAGGTTGCATCGATCCATTTCTAATTCAATTTTTTCAGCTATTTCGCTTATGCTCCTCTTTCCATCAGCCCAGTAGAGTGCAAGTTTCGGCAGTAGCCTTGAATGTGGTCTCATATCGAGTTCGTTCAGTTTCTTTTTTTCTTTCTCGCTGAGAAGATAAACCCTTGATCTGATGTCAATCGGTCCAGGTTTAATCCTTAAAGGAAACATCTTAGAGGCTTTACGCTCTAATTCGGTTATCGTTTTTTTCTTCCGCACTGCTTTAGGAACACCGAATTTCTTGCCCTGTTCTGTAATATAATCTTCGAGCAAAGAATGTTTAACATCTGTAAACGCTCTAAATTTGCTGCCATAAAAAGGCACCATCTTCTCAAAGTCACCGAATTCATCAAATCTCTTTAAGTCTAATATAGCTTGGGTTAACCAAATGTTCCAAAACTCTTTGTTGATACTCCATCTCCTCATTTGCTGACCTACTTTTTTCTTGAAGTCGCTCTTGTTCGTGTTGGATATTGCAAAAATTATTTGATTATAAATGTGTTCAATTTTTTCTTCGCAATATCTCTGGGTCAAAATAGCCTGTAGATTGAAATCAGAACGATCAAGGTTCGCCATAGTATATGCGAATGTTGTAGCTACTACTCCGATGTTCCATAACGTGTCAGTGCTCACTTTTTCTAGCGTATCTTCTGAAGTGTGATAGTATTTATCCGGCCAGTTTGTAAGAGAAGGTGTTGGTACACCGACACTGGGATCGGACAGAATTTCATGGTCGCTGCCGCCAGAGAATTTCACAAATTCATATCTAAAATCTGATATATTTTCTGAGCCCGTTAGAGTCCTGATTTTTTTGGGAAGGAACTCAAAGATGTACTTTATGTAGGCATTAACAAAGGTTGGCAATGAGTAAGGAGTGCTGTCGACCATCAAGATGCTCTGGCATTTTTTCTGGTCTTCTCCTACCATATCTAAGTTTATTCCGGCCATGAAATTTCCAAGTTCCTTCTCCTTGCTTGAAAGGAATGCAAGCGTGCCTATCATCTCAGGTACGAAAAGGAAACGTATAGTTCTCTTTGGCCTACTTATTTTTTCGTCTTTAATCAGTCTAATCAAGATTCTGGCTGCCTCAACTAGTGCGCCAACACCTGAAGCGTTGTCGTTGGCAAATGACTGAGGGTGGCATAAGTGTGCTGTCAAAAGTATTTCTTTATCGGTTTCTCCTGGAATCTTTGCTGAAACAACTTCAATAGCACCGTCGTAGAGGCTTCCTGATACATAGGCCTTGACTTTCAAAGGTCCTTTCTTAGCTTGTGCTCTAATTTTCATCCCTATTCGAGGAGAGACTACAAAACCGAAGCATTTTTTGTCCTTCGGATACCACCAAAAGCTTGTATACTGTAATGCGTCAGGCAGGTCTATTTTCTCTCTGACAGGAGGCCATTCCATTAACCTATCCGTCAATATTCCAACCGCACCAAATTTCTCCACAGCTAGAGAGTAGACACTGCTTACATCACCGGATGTGAAAACAACCTTTCCTTCCACCTTATTTTTTTTGTATTCATCTTCGGTTTCCCCTTTTTCAAGTATGATAAGATCTGCTTCAATACCCTCAGGGGGTGTGGAAATGCTGCGCTGTATAACGCTAAGCTTGCTGTCGCCGTAATCTGCGATCTTCTCCTCGCCATCATTTGTTATGAGGAACAGCTTGGCATCATTTATAGAGCACTCTTGAAAAGATGAATAATTCCAAAATGATATTCCTTCTTTTGCAGGGTAAACTAGTACCTCGGAATCTAATCCTGCCTCAGAAAGCATGCCTCTGACGCATTCGACTGCAGCCCTATACCCCGGACTTGCTTGGATTCTGTGGAAATTAACAACTTGGCAAATAACTTGTTTCGCTCTTTCTCCGGAATATTCTTTACTAAAAATATCGAACGCTTCTTTAATCATTATTTTAAGTGAATTTAGATAACTATAAAATGCTTTTCATTTAGTTTAAAGTTCCATATATTCTCTAAATGTTTTTTTTAGATAATATATATAAATCTGTCTCTAAAGAAAAGAGGGCAAAACTCATTAAGATACAAAGTTAGAAAATTGTGTAGAACTAAACTCCGTTAAAACATGAACGCTCACTCTTAGATAAATATTAAAAACGATGTCAAATGTTATTCAGATTCGTTTAGCTCTGTGTCTCAATATTTCGACAAAAGTTGGTATCAGAGAAACTATGATAATGACATAGATCAATAAGGATAGGTTATTCTTTACAATCTGGAAGCCTCCTAAAAAGTAACCGCTAAAAATAAAAATAGCGACCCAGGAAACACCTCCTACTATATTGTACATGAGAAATCTCCTATAACTCATTTTACCCACGCCAGCCACAAAGGGTGCAAAGGTTCGAATGATGGGAACAAATCTTGCTATAATAATCGTTTTCGCTCCATATTTTTGATAAAAATCACGCGCTCTTTCTAGATACTCTTTTTTCAGAAAGCGGCTGTTCTCTTTACGAAATATTTTTGGACCAACAATATACCCAATCCAGTAATTTACCGTGTCCCCCATTATTGCTGCAAGAGCGAGAAGTCCAAAAAGAGCTTCGACGTTGAGTGAGCCTTTTGAAGCAAAAGTTCCTGACACAAATAGAAGGGAATCACCAGGAAAAAAAGGGGTTACAACTAGCCCTGTCTCACCAAATATAGCTAAAAAAAGTATCGCATAAGTCCAGAGACCAAATTGTTGAATTAAAAATGCCAAACTTTGGTCCAGATGAATCAGAAAGTTTATAAGATCTTCTAAAAGCGCCAAAGTTACAGCCTCATTGTTCCATTTTGTACAGTCATATAGTCTTTTCTAGAGATCATTATGGTTCATGCGTCGTATATTAAGGTCAAAATAAATAAAGATGTAATATTCAGTCTTTTTTAAATTATGAACCTTAAGTTCTTAATCTAGCACTGTTGAAGGGTTCATGATTTTGTTTGGGTCGAAGATTTCCTTTATTCCTCTCATCAACTCGATATTTTTGGATGAGGTGAATTTTTTAAGCTCCTTAACCCTAATCTTTCCTATTCCATGTTCTCCAGTAATAACTCCACCCAAATCAACAGCTGCCTGATATATTTCGCCTTTAATCTTCTCGTATTTGTCAAAATCTTTTTTCATCACGTGCGAGTGAACGTTTCCATCTGCAGCATGACCGTATACGGGAATGTATGCGGAATATTTTTCAGCGACTCCGTCTATAATGTCAGCAAGCTTTCCAATGTTTGATGGAGGCACTGTAGTATCCATGATGTCTACGTAATCTGATTTGAGTGCCGTGTAAATATTGCTTCTTATCTTCAGAATTGACTCTTGTTCGTCCCGCCTTTCAGCGAGTGAAGGCTCAAGTCCATTATTCTCAATACAGATATGGGACATTTTTTCTGCATCGCTAAAAACCTCATTCTCGCTTCCTGCTAAAATCGCTAAAAGAAAGACCTTTCCTTCCACGTTCCACTTTTCGCCTAAATGGGTTGCAGATATTTCCATAACCTCCTTCTCAACGTATTCGAGAGCCAACGGAACTATTCCACTGTACAAGATCTTTGGGACAGTGCTAAGTGCCTCATGTCTTGAATTAAAAGGAAGTAGAAGTGTAAGCGTGCGCTCCGGTTTGGGAGTGAGCTTGATGACGGCTTTTGTTACAACACCCAGTGTTCCTTCGCTCCCTATTATTAGATGCATTAGGCTGTATCCCATATTGTCTTTGAGAAGTTTACCGCCGAAATTAACTATTTCTCCAGTTGGCAAGACCATTTCCAATCCTTTTACAAAGTTCCTCATGACACCGTGTTTGACTGCTCTGGATCCTCCTGCGTTACATACGACAAGTCCTCCTATCTGTGCGCTCTCATCTCCGGGATGAGGTGGAAATGATAGCCCGGCTTCCTCAGCCGCATTAAGCAGCTTGCCCAGTGTAGCACCTGCTTCGGAAACCGCCATCATGTTTTCCTTATCAACTTCTATTTTATCCATTTTCTCCAACGAAATAATTATACCGTCTCTAGTCGGTATAGCTCCTCCCACTAATCCTGTTCCTCCTCCCCGAGGATAAACCGGTATTTTTTTTTCATTTGCAAGCTCCAAGATCCGGGATATCTGGTCAGTTCTTAGGGGTTTAACGAGTATACAATTTGAGGAAGAACTAGGTTTTACAGGATTGCTTGTCTCGTCGGATAGATAGCTTTCCATCTGTTCCCTCTTTGTTACTACAAGTTCTCTTCCAACTATCTTTTCAAGATTTTCTGAGATGTTATCCATCAATTTAGATTCACTTTTCTTGTTTTTAATTCTTTAATTATCTGAGGCAGCACCTGGTAAAGGTCTCCTACGATTGCGTAGTCTGCATATTTGAATATTGGAGCTGACGGGTCTGTGTTTATCGCTATTATGATTTCAGAATCTCTCATTCCAGCCAAATGCTGGGGTGAACCAGATATACCGCAAGCAATGTACAGTTTTGGTTTAACGGTGTTGCCGCTGAAGCCGACCTGATGTTCTTTTCCTATCCATCCTTCGTCAACAGGTGTTCTACTAGAACCTACTTTTCCTCCAAGTAAATCGGCGAGTTCTTTAACGAGTTTAAATCCTTCGGGTCTACCCAAACCTCTTCCCCCAGAGACTATTATTTTAGCATCAGCAATGTTAAGACCTGTTCCTTTCTCTTTGCCTACAAAAATCGGACTAGCTAAACCTGAGACTTCTGCATTTTTTTCGATTATAACACCTTTTCTCATTATGTTTCTCTCATTCATTTGCATAACTTTGTATCTGACAGTCGACATGATAGGTCTAGTCTTCGTTTTAATATGGGCTAGTATGTTTCCTGTAAACGCAGGGCGAATCTGGATGAGATCACCATTTTCATCTATTTTCAGATCTATGCAATCAGCCGTCAGCCCGGTCTTTATTGCCGCTGCGACTCTCGGTCCAAGTGATCTACCAAAATGTGTCGCGCCGAACAAGAATATCTCAGGCTTCTCTTCTTCAACAAGTCTAGTAATATTGTGTTTGTACTGGATTACATCTGGGACTTTAAAGATCGGGTGGCTATATAGGAAGACTTTATCTGCACCATAGTAGATAAGTTCCATAGCCGTTTTGCGGCTGATCTGGTCACCTAAAATTACGCTTGAGAGTTCAGCGCCTAGCTTATCAGCAATTTCCCGTCCCTTTCCTAGAATCTCGAATGAAATGGGGTGAATTTCTCCCCCCCTTTGTTCAGCAAAGACCATCACCTTCCTGTGTACATCCATCGTTGGTTCATTAATCATCAGATCACCTTTTCTTTTTCAAGAGCTTCTAGAATAACCGGAATCGCCTCTCCAGCATCTTTGAAGACCTTTCCTTCTCTACTTTTATCCTTCGGTATTACAATTTTGTTAACCGACGTAGGCGAACCTAAGTAGCCTATCTGGTTTAACTTTATTACATCTGATAGATAATCTGCGTCCCAAATCGGTATGTTCGTTCTCATTACTTTGAGCTTTTCTTTAAGCGTCGGAAGCCTAGGCTTGTTAACATCTTTTGTGACGCTAATCAATACAGGATAAGATGATTCAACAAAATATGATGCATCCTCCATTTCTGTAACTAAAGTGATTTTGTCATCTGAAATTTCTTTAATGTTCGAGACGTAATAGACGTGCGGTATATTAAGCTGTTCTGCTACCTCAGCTCCGACCTGCCCCGTATCGCCGTCAACGGTCTTTTCTCCACAAAAAATCAGGTCAGGCTTACCCATCTTCACTACCGCTCTTGCTAGAGTGTATGATGTAGCAAATGTGTCGGCCCCAGCGAACTTTACATCCTCAAGATGTATCGCGTCATCAGCCCCCCGCGATATGGCCTCCTTTAATGCTGTAGCCGCCGATGGGGGGCCCATGCTTATAGCCGTAATTCTTCCACCAACCTTTTCCTTAACCTGGACAGCTGCCTCTAAAGCGTTCAGATCAAAGGGGTTTATTTCTGCTTCTGCAGAGCTTCTATCTATACGCCCTTTTTCGACGTCGAATTTCACTTTAGCAATATCTGGAACTTGCTTTATGAGGACAACTATCTTTAAACTCATTCTGAACGTTTTTGTACGAGAAAATACTTATTTAACAATTTATTTTTGATACATTCCGATCCAAACCTTTTGCAATGAAAATAGAAATAGATAAAAAATTGAAGTTCACTACTGCAAGCTATCAACATAGTGCAAGGGAGTCTTTGATCAGAAATGAATTATGATGTTAACGCAGGTCCAAGGAAGGTGGAGAAGGTCTTTCAGAAGAGGCAACTCGTCTTCCTTGTGATCGGGATCTCTGCCCTCGTTTTGTTTATATCATTTTCTGACTTCAAAAGCGTATTAGGGTACATTTCACTCGCAAATAAGATGTTTTATTCATTAGCCTTTTTGTCCATGGTCCTGGGTGTCTTCGCTTATGGGTCTTCATGGATCTTTCTGTTAAGGTCAGCAGGTATAAGATTGAACGTTTTCAAAGCAATTGAAAGCACTTGGATAAGTGTCTTTTTCAACATAATGGTTCCAACGGCTTCAGTCGCAGGTGAAGTAGTGAGGGTAATGTACGTTGTTAACGAAACCAAAGATAGTTACGGCAATGTCTCTGCTACTGTATTCCTTCATAGGGTTATTAACTTCTTTCCTTTTATAGTTGGTTCCGTTTTCGGTTTTACGTATCTCGTCATTTTCTATAATCTTCCCACTTATTTGTCAAGTATATTGATACTGATTTCTTCTGCGTTGGTTTTAACTCTTATAATATTATTACTTTTTTCTGTAAAGCCGGAGATTTCAAAGGGTATAGCTTTAAGGATAACCAGATTTCTGGACAGGGCCTTCCTTAAGAAAAGAAGTAATCCGTTGAAGCTTACTGAGCTTGCAACCAAAGGCTTCACCGAATTCGAAGCTTCTCTAAAGATATTAAAAAATAGAAAGCTACTTTTGTTGCTCTCAATTTTATTTGCATTTGTGTATTGGTTCTTCGATATCGCTGTAGCATATTTAGTGTTTACTTCACTGAATTTCCCAGTACCTTTAGGCATCATCATCGCGGTATATACTATAGGAATTTCGATTCAGATGGTTCCAGTGGGGATACCAGGAATGGTCGGCATCGTGGAAACGGTGATGTTTGGTCTCTATGTAGTTTCAGGCATACCTCTAAGCCTGAGCGTTGCAGCAACTGTTATGATAAGACTTGTTATGATGTGGTTTGAAGCACTCATTGGTGGAATGGTATTCCTAGCTTATTCTAGAAGGTAATAAAGACTTATTAGCACATAGATAATACAGTTTACGATCAATGCTTCTTGGATCTGAGAACGGAGACGGAAATATCGAGTATAAACTAAAACTTACGTCAGTCGATAAAGATAGAATAAACGAATTAGCTACACAACTAAACTATAGATTAAACGAAGGCGGAGGTGAAGCGTTCTACGAGCTTGGTGTAACGGATGATGGTGAACTCTTGGGACTGGATCAGTCGGAAACTGAAACATCTTTTAAAAACTTTGATAAAATATGTAGAGCGATAAACGTATCATATAGGGTCATAAGATCAGTCGATGGAAGGAAAGGTAAAGTCTACGAACTTCTTATCAGAAGAGTTGTTGAAACCTTACCTATTTCAATATCGGTTGTACTGTTAGGAAATGCTGACGCTGGAAAATCGACAATTAAAGGCACTCTTGTTTACAATATGCTAGACGACGGCAACGGTCTTGCCATGAGTAAGGTGGTTAGATACATGCATGAAATAAAGATGAGGAGAACCTCTGCCGTAAATACTCATATATTGGGGTTCGATCTTCAAGGTAAAGATGTTAACTCGATTTTATTAAACTATAACGAAAGTGAAATTTACCTTAAGTCTTCGAAGGTAATAAATTTAGTAGACCTAGCGGGTCACGAGAAATATCTTAAAACAACTCTTAGAGGAATTCTAGGAAGTCTACCAGATTACGCATTCATAATCGTTGCGGCAAATTCGGGTATAGTCGGAACTTTTAAAGAACACCTTGGACTATCACTTGCACTCAAAATTCCTGTTATAATTTGTCTGACAAAGATAGACTTAGCCCCTGAAAGGAAAACCAAAGAAACACTTGATGAAATAGTTAAAGTGCTTAAGCTTCCTGGAATAAATCGAATACCTTTCAATGTGAAAACAAGGGATGATATTGTGCTTGCAGCAAGGCATATTAAAAGCGGGCGTATCGTCCCTATTTTTTCTGTCTCAAATATCAAAGGCAACGGCCTTCAAGAACTGAAAGAATTCTTAAATATAATCCCCCCTAGGATAAATTGGGTTGAAAGTACAGGACAACCCTTCAAACTTTATGTTGATGAAATTTTCAACGTAACGGGAGTAGGTTCTATAGTTAGCGGACTCATAGATGAAGGGACGGTTTCTGTGGAAGATGAGGCGTTTATTGGGCCTTTTGAAGATATCAAAGAGCCGTTCAAAAAGGTGAAGATAAAGGGAATTCAGATCAACAGGGTTTTTGTTAACAGAGCTTTTGCAGGGCAAAGTGCGACATTTGCAGTACCTGAAATTACGTTTGGTCAGATAAGAAAGGGAATGGTCTTACTTGACAAAAGAGTGGTACCAAGACCCGTGAGTCGTTTTGAGGCGTCAGTAAAAATTTTGCATCATCCGACAACGGTGAAGGTCGGGTACACACCTGTTATACACTCACATACGATAAGACAGACTGCGAGGATAATTCAAATGAGCAAAGAGGTGCTAAGAACAGGAGATATCGCCGACGCTATGTTCGAATTTTTAATTAGACCAGAATATCTGGAAAAGGACCAGACGTTTGTATTCAGGGAGGGAAGAACGAGGGGGATAGGAGCAGTTCTAAAAACCTACAGTTGACAAGGGAAACATTTATTTTGTGTCAAAAGGAAATAGTGTATATAATGAGACTGAATCTTTCCGAAGAGAGCGTCATTAACTCAAAGAGTGCTCTAGAAATCCTTTTTCCGAATAGAAAGACTAGGGTAGCCGCAAAACTGTTGCTTGATTGGATGAAAGAAAACAAAGGTCGGGCGACAAAGAACTCATTGAACAACTTTACTAAGAGGTTAGAGGGCAAGGAACTACTTTACAACAATACTCCTTTTAAATATAGTAGACGAAATCTATATGGAACAATAATCAAGAACCTTGTTAGACTTGGTTTTCTTCAGAGAAACGCTCCAGTATGGGATGATAGATTAAAGAGGACGCTAAAGGTGTACCAGATACAGATATTTGATATACCTAACAAACCTCCGGCAATAGGTTTCTGGAGGATATGCTATTACATGTGTAGGAAATGGAATGAAGAATTTGCTTATTTTAAGCCAGAGCAGTAGACCTTCCCTTTAACTCTGCTATGGAAGTTCTTGCATGTAAAGCAGATAAGAAATGGTTTCTCCACGTTTTCTATTGGACAACAGATCTTTTCTTTCTTCATAGCAGCAATCAGCTTGCCGCTAACTGTACCCTTAAGCTCTTTTTGGACTTCAGGAGGCACACGCAAGGGTTTCTCACATTTGAGAATATCTACAACCAGTTTCTTATTTTCAGACATGTTTACCCAAAGAGCGTTCAATTTCCTCGCATATAACCCTTACAATCGATAGCAAGCATTCAAAATCATCGAATCTAAATCAGAGCGTGCTATATATTACCCTAGAGTATATGAATTTTAAGATATATTTTTTCGTTCCATGAAAGAACTAACTGAAGGACTGGTTTATCCATCTAACATCTTATTTCAACTGTAGTTGAATCGCCTATTTTACTTTTTTTAGGAATTCTCTTACGTCCTCCACCATCTCAGGTTTTTCCTTCCCAGTTATGCCATAGACCATTTCTTCATACGAGTTTATTTCTTCTCCTTCAAGAACTCCTGTCTCAACAAAGAATTCTTTCTCTTCTTGAGGTTCTATGTACTGCAGTGTTCCCAGAGCTCTGTCTCTGTCTCTTCCCATAACAAAGCCATTAGACGGTTCCATACCGAGCACATAAGTTCCTTCACCCATCATCTTCCATTCGATAAGTTTGGAAAGGTCCTTCTTCCGTATCTTTATATACGTGCCAAGACCACCCAACAATTTCTTGTTTATTACAGCCGAGTATGCGTATCCATCTTTGTCCGCTAACAGGTCGTGGATATAGACCTTCTCGTTAAAGCCTTTTGTTGGATTCTGGAATTCATTAAATTTCTCAGCCCCAGCTTTTGCTTCCCCATCTCTCGGGAAAAATAGATGCGATGTAGAGACCAGCTTAGAATTCGAATCAAGAACTGGGAAGCCAAAGTTCATGTGATAAATCATCATAAGGGGTTGCCTACTCCATCCTTCGTTGGTCACCTTGTCTTTGATAATTATACGTTTCCCGCCTAACGTGGCTTCTAATCTTCGCCTAATAGTGAGGTTAGCTCCAAAGATTACGGCCTCTTTTGCTTCCCCTTCCAAAGCGATTGTATATTCATCGTTCTTCCAATATCCGCCCGCAAAGATCAGCTTAGCTGGACTGTATGAAATCCTTCCATGCAATCCCAGTTGTTCACCCTGATCAATTGTGGGTGCCCCAGCGTATGTTAAACCACATGTTGTAAGAAGTCCTCCTGGAAAACCTCTAGTCCATCCTAATCCTTCCGGTTCAAAAAAGCTAGGCGCGGCTATTCCCGTCGGACTTATAAAAGCTAATGGGATGCCCTTGTAATCGGCATTAACAATGTCCATCGCTCTATCTATTGCAACGAGAAAGTTCAATTCACCTGTTCTTACAATAGCTGTCCTAACACCGCGTTCAACACTCTCCGTAAGCTCAATAATCTTTACGCCGCCAACTTGATCAACGTTTCCAATGCGTCTAAGTAAGTCTTCTTTTTTATATGCGCGTCCAAAAAGGTTAACCATAGCCAAGAATGGGTAGGTGTATGATTTAAGCTTTGAATTTATCTCCATTTTTTTTCATATTTAGATTATCTAGTTCACAATGTGAATGAGAAAATTGTGTTTCAGGTCAATTTATAATTCCCGTTCTAATATATCTATCTTACTCATCATTTCTCACCGGTAAAACTGTCAATGTTAGAATCTGCTATTCGCAAATGCTAATTCTTGGCAGTTATTAAACAGATATTGTACTGTTAATGATATATTTTATTTAACCTCTATCTATGAGACGAACAGTCAACAAATTTTATCCATTAAGTCATATAAAATTTTTGTTCCAAATAATAAAACACGGTAATATTAATAGTATTAAGCTCATACGTCCTGAGCGAACAGTTGAATCAATGGCATTCGAACGGTTCATGCGCGTGCATCTACCACCATGGAGGTGGATGTCGGAAATCCGCTGTTCGGGAGCACTTGAAGATTCTGTTTGCGCCCGAGGAAATGAACTTCGAGTCATCGAACCGAACATGATCTGTGGCTTGGGTAACTTAGCTACTGAAAGTCGAAGGGTTGACCTGAAACTTTCGGTTAAAAGCAGAAAGTGGGAGGTGAGAGGATAAGAAGATCAGTTCTGAAGGAAAAAGGGGCGTGTGGGCCTCTAAAATAACTAAAAATCTACTTATTAAAGTTCTGATATAACTTATCGAGTTCTTCTTTAAGAAATCTATTTTCTATCACATCTGAGTATAATATCAAGATTTTTACCAGCTTTAGTATGTCTTTGTTTGAGCCATTTATAATATTGTTGAATTCTTCCTGACCCTTTGGAGTAATAATATACTTTGGATATCTCTCATTTTCCACTTCAAGTTTTTTTAAATAGTTTTTGGTTTCAAGCTCATTCGTAAGATAATATATTGAACCAGGGCTAGGTTGCCATAATCCGTCGGTTCTCTCAGATATTCTTTTTATGAGCGTTACTGCGGAGAGAGGCGCTCTTGAAGCTTCTTTGAGTAGAATTGCTTTAAGTAATCCTGTCGGCACATTTAAAGTCGCCATGCTACTTTTATATGTTAAGGGGATAAAAAAGTTATGTAAAATTTCGAGCTTACCTTATTAAGAATTCTTAAATATCAATAATTTGTGCAACCTTGAATATATGATAAAAGAAGATGTCGGCAAAGATAAATTGCCTTTGAAAGCAGTCAATTTAGCTAATTTAGTATCATATCAGAAGGACGCAATAGTGAGTCATACTGTAATCGATAACGATGCGGGTTCAATAACTGTTTTTGCCTTTGACAAGGGGCAGGGGTTGAATGAACATAAAGCTCCATATGATGCGTTGATATATATTCTTGAAGGTGAAGCATCCGTAACCATTTCTGATAATTTGTTCAGATTAGAAATAGGGCAAATGGTCACGTTACCCGGAAATACTCCTCATTCTGTTAGGGCATCTAATAGGTTTAAGATGCTTCTTGTACTGATCAGATCTTGATTTTATTTTTTTTCAACAGGAAGAAAAGTATTGCGGCTAATGCAACAGCTAGAGTGAAAACTTGAATTAATATGAAAACTGGACAAAGAAATTTACAAATTGTGAAAATCTATTGTGTTACATTTACATTTCACGTTTAGAAATATCACATGAAAAAGATAATGGATGTTCCTTATTTTTGTTCTGCAATCTCCAAAAGTCTTTGGCAGTAGTTTCTGCAGTTTGTATAGGTGTCTTTGTACAGCTCAAATATTTTGTCGTAGAGCACATGATTTTCATATGAAGGCTCATGTTCTCCAACGTTGTTGACCAACACATCCGACGCTCTCTTCATATCCTTGAAATCGCCAATAGCTATGCCAGCTAAAATAGCTGCTCCTAAAGATGATGCTTCCTCAACATTGGTCTTTATGACTTTTTTACCACAGACGTCGCTAACAATTTGTCTCCATAAACTTGATCTAGCTCCTCCTCCACTTACTTTCAAAGATTCGATGGGGGCATATTCCTCTATGGCATCCTGTATCCATCGTAAAGTGAAAGTTACACCCTCCATCATGCACCTTATGATATGTGGCCTCCCGTGACCTAAACTTAAACCAAATATCATTCCTCTTACGTAAGGGTCCCTAATGGGGAACCTTTCACCAGACATAAAAGGCAGGAACATCAAACCGTTGCATCCTGGCGGTGCTCTAGCTGCCTGCTCATCCAGAAGAGTGTAAGCATCTACCCCCCTTTTCTTCGCTTCTTCCACTTCTTTTTCTGCAAAGTTTTCTCTGAACCATCTTAAGACAATGCCACAATTATTTACAGCCCCACCTGTAAGCCAATTTCGAGAAGCTATATAGTAGCAGAAGAACCTCATATTCTTATCCCAGATTGGATGTTTTGAAACTGTCCTAACTGCGCCGCTGGAGCCTAGACTGAATGCGCCGACGCCTTCTGCTACAGCTCCAAGGCCAACATTTGATAGAGCCCCATCAGAAGCTCCTAATGCGACGGGGGGGCCCTCCGCTAAATGCAGATTTTGAGCCGCACTCCCCGGTAATTTGTTGAAAACGGTGTCTCCTTCAACAAGATTTGGTAGCATCGA
The DNA here is from genome assembly GCA_050011875.1 of Nitrososphaeria archaeon. Taxonomy (GTDB): domain Archaea; phylum Thermoproteota; class Nitrososphaeria; order JACIWG01; family JACIWG01; genus JBEKIG01. The sequence goes on along the minus strand of JBEKIG010000016.1, from coordinate 46,321 downwards.
CTCATCGATTCCAACAGCCTCGAGCAACCTGCTATCCCACTTAATCGATGTTATATTGAGTAGCTGCGACCCCGATGCCAAAGACGGGTTTGTATAATAGTCTCCAAAGAGCCTGAAAATAACATAGTCTTGAGCTGTTACTATTTTATGGCATTTTGAGAATATGTCTGGCATATTCTCTCTCATCCAGAGTATCTTTGGTGCAAGATAAATGAACAATGGAGGGCACCCTGTTCTCCTGTACAATTCTTCCGCGCCTATCTTTTCCTCGAGTTTGTTAACCTGTTCTGCCGCCCTAACATCGACCCATGGAATCAGTCTAGTCAAAGGCCTCCCCATTTTATCGACAATACATAGGCCGTGCATCTGTCCAGTGAATCCGATCGCCTTCACCCTGTCACCAACTGCTTTAGCTACATCAATGATTGCTTTACATGTGGAATCGTAAAGTTCGTCTGGGTCCTGCTCAGCCCAGCTTGGTTTTGGATGTTCAACTCTTACTTCTATCTTTGACTCCTTGACAATTTTGCCTTGATAATTGAAGGCGAACGCTCTGACGGCAGTTGTGCCAATATCGATTCCAAGTAAGATGTCTTTGTTCATTCTTCAACTGGTCACTTATGCGCTGTATGTAAATCTTTTTCTTAAAAAATAGTTTTTAAAGGAAGTAAGGCAATAGTTAAGTGGGTCATCGATTTGGTGGAATTGATTTGCCATGTCTGTGGTTATCGGACGCTTGTGCCAACCCATCATGGTGTTCCAATGAGACCTATTAAAGAGGGTTTTATCAAGAAGAAGGTGATCAGGCTCGAATGTCAATCATGTGATCGTTCAATGCCTTTACCTACTCATTGTGATACACCTATGACTTATATAGAAGATAAAAAAAAGTAGTTTTAGGTAGCGATGTAGAAGAAACCTTACCTAAGGAACTTGAATGCTTTGGCAAGCTGCACGTCAGTTTGTTCAAGAACATTCCTTCTTTGATAGGTTACACGGTGAATCCGTTTGTCTGTCCACGCCTGATGATGTGGCCTACCATCTTGCGCTAAGATTTGGAGAGCCAATTCCTGAGGCTGTACCCGCTGTTTGTTTGGTACTTTCTAATCAAAGAGGCGAAGGTGCCTTCCAAGTTTGCTTTCGTTGATTTTGATTGTCTAGCCAGCAAATATGATGTAGATTCCGATGGCAGCGATAATGAAGCCTACAATAGAATCATTGTATTTCTCAGGAATATGCTCAAATGTTTTAGCAAGTCCTTTGATGCCAACTTGAACGAGAACCACTTGAGCGAGAATTGACGTTACCACAAAGATGATGAGAAGATAGAATGCAAATACCAGACCAACTGGAATGGAAGCGAGGAAGATAGGTGTGATGCTTAGGTCGGGAGATAGTGCTGCTCCAAGGACAGCAAAGTAACCAATTCCATTGAGTCTCGACTCATGCTTTATTTCCTTCTTCTCAAGTAATTTCTCTTCTGGGGTAACCTCTCTTTTCTTTTTAGACACAAGAGCCCTGGCACCAATGAAAAGACCAACTGCAAGCATTACAAATCCAACAGCGTATGAAATGTAGGAAGATATCAGCCTTGAGAACAATAGTCCTGCTACAGCGATTCCAAATCCCAATGCCGCCGAAAGGACAGCATGGCCTGTCGCTGTTGCAAGTGATACGCCGAACAATTTTTTTCTATTCCAACCTGATGCCCGACTAAGAATGCAGAGAGTAACCCAGTGGTCTGGAGCTGACATATGCAAAACTCCAACAAGCGCTGCTCCAACCAACAAAGGAACTATGTAAGTCATGTAAAACGCATCAACCTCTGCAGTTCACAGTTTAGGTTTACGCCTGTTCTAAAAGCTTTTGCATCAATTGTCTACGGAAGCCAAGTTTATCGGCGCCAGTGAGAATAGGCTGGATCCGAGGAAGGCGTATCATTCTCTAAGGAAGCGTCTGCCTATAAGGTATACTGGTACGGCTGTAAGAATATCTGAGATAAGTAGTTTCAGTTCGATTTCTTGGCACCTAATAAATCCGTTAAATAATATTACAGAAATTTTTTCCTTTTAACGTTATATGTGAGCCTTGTGCATCATAACAAGGGGGAATCTCAATGGTGCTATTACAAGGTGTAAAAATACGTCTTCGCCCACTCGAACAGGATGACGTTCGTGACATCTACCGTATGGTAAATGATCCTAATATTGCAGGTGAGTTTGATGCTTTTCAATTGGCAAGTTGGGGTGAAGTAGAAAAATGGTTTAGGGAAGAGATAGGACCGAATGAATTTACAGTCTTCATTATTGAAAGAAATGAGGATAAAGCAAAATTAGGCATAGTGGTGTACTACACGGTTCATCCCGTTATGCAAAATATAGAAATCGGTTTCCAGTTACACTCTGAGAATGAACGGAATAAAGGATACGGCACTGAAGCAGTTAAGCTCATTGTTGAATACCTCTTTTTAACAAGGAATATGCAGAGGATTCAAGCAACGACAGATGTTGGAAACCTGGCGTCCCAACGAGTTATGGAAAAAAATGGTTTTGTGAAGGAGGGAGAGATGAGAAAAGCCTTATTCAGAAACGGCTCCTTCCACAATACTTATTTCTACAGCATATTGCGGGATGAATGGTCGAATATTTCTGCGTAAATAGACAAAATAAATTATTTGTTTTCTTTGAGTATTTTTATAAAATAAAGACATCAAATGAGTTGCACCCTATTCAAGAAAATTCACAGTCTGAAAGCCATATATATCATCAACTTTTTTATTAAATTATGCACACAATAAAAAAGAATACTTTTACTTTATTGATTATTTATTTACCAAGATAAAACTTCGATTGAAGATCATAGTTTTTGAAAATACCATGCTTTTTCTCAAGGGCTTGAAGTTCAATTTCATTTACTAGATGCAATATAAATTTTCTGTCATCCCATTCATCCAAGTCAAAATGATCAAGAATCCACTCGTTTGTTTTTTCTCTTAAAAATTTAAAAAATTCATATGATCTAAACTTTTCTTTAAGAGCGTTCCACTCACTTATTTTCATCTTTTTCGGTTTATATAATCCTCCTTTAGCCTCCTCAATTGCAATAACTTCAATTATTTCTTCTTTAAGAAATGGAATATACGGTTGTATATTGTCTAACAAAGTCAAAGTGACTGATATACCTTTAAAGGAAAAAGACCAAGAGCCATTTTCTTTCTTATGGATATATCCCCTTTCCTCAAGTATTTTTAGCCTCAATGAAACCCATTTTTGGACAGTTTTATAGTTATCCCCTTCTTCTTTTCTTATAATTTCAATTATTTTTTTAGTGGTCAAGTTTTTCTCATTATTGATATACTTTTCAAACATTATTTTCTTTAATATCACCTTATTTCTTTCCGATTTTATGCCACGAAATATCCCTATTCTGATATTCGATTTTACCTTTTTTGCTTCGTCCACGTTTTGACCTTTAGAATCGTTGACCAATCTACGTTCTAATTTTTTAAAGTATAATAGAAATATATACCTTGCTGAAATCATGCCAATTAAAAAAGCTGTCATCTCACTAGGTAAATATAGCAGAGCGATCACTCTGCCTAAGAGTTGGCTCGAAATTTATGAAAGCCAAACAGGGCATAAGATCAAGAAAGTTTTGATGGAAGTTAACGGCGAGCTCAAGATCAAGCCTTATATCGAGAGGGATAAGAATGGATGAAAAAGATTTCTTGGAATTTCTAGATAAGAAATTGGATGAAATTTTAAAAATATGCTCAGAAATAAAAGGCAATAAGATTTCTGAGAAGGTCGAATGTAATAAGTGGGTTCAAACAGAAGGGAAAAACGGTTTATATGAGAAATTAGAAAAAAACGATAGCATAGAATATCAGAACTTACTCAAGGACCTAGAAAATCATAAAGGTAAGATCGTTAAGGAAGGTTTCTTCTACTGGATATTTGATTCAGATAATAAAACGATAGGAAGAAAACCTAAACGATAGAAGGTGAACAAGTTGGGTAAAATCAAGGTTAAACAACACCTGCCATATACCCAGAAATCGAATGTTATATGGTTCTCTCACGAACACCAAAGTCTAATAGAAAGACTTTGGGCACCATACATAAACATCCTAGCTTCAAACCAGTTCCTTTCAGATATGGTTCTATATATTTTGGCCGACCAAAAAAGACTAGAAAAATACATGGAAGACTTTAACAAAAGACATGAGAAGCAGATCATAGAGAAAAACGTTCAAATACCAACCGTGAAAGTGATAGAAAAAATAACTTTGACAAAGTGTCCTTACTGCTGGAAAGAATTTAAGGGATTAAAAGCTCTAGGCGAACACCTACCTCAATGCGAAGTATTCAAACAGGAAAAGGAAAAAAATTCCAACACCTAATAACATAACTAAAATATCTAATAGATATAATATAGATATAGATATAGTAGGTTAGAATCTTATTTATAATATATTTATAGCTATATTATAGAAATATACAAATCAAAAAAAGAAAGTAGTAGCTAGTTGTGAAGATTTAATAATCTTATAAGGGAGAAGGTTCTTTCTAATGGTTAAGTAATAAAATGATCTTTATCAGTCTAGCGAAGTTCAGGCAGATGCCATCAAAAGAGAAAGTTGCTGAAAACGCGAAGCTCATGGAAACATGCCTTTCCCCTATTTTTTTGATTATCAGTTTTAAAATCTTCTGAGTATGTTTTTGATAGCTCATATATTGCCTTTAATTCTTTGAATCCTTTATATTCTATGTAGGTTAATTGGACCTTTAATAATAATAACCTTTTAAATCAGCCAAAATTAAACAAGGACAATGAAAGACTCTGGGAGAGGGCAACTTGTAAAGTTCGTCGATCGCTCCAAAGAATTAGGAGCATATGATGCGAAAATCGTAAAGGCTTCCACTATAAAGACGGCAGCGTGGACCCGCTTGAGATGCCAATACGGATGCAGCAGTTATGGCAGTTATCTATGTTGCCCACCATACTCCCCAAAACCAAATGAGACACAAGAGGCGATAAACGATTACAAGTACGCGTTATTGATGCATAGTAAAAGCGAGGAAGTTACCAAGAAAATCGTGCCAACACTCGAACGTGAAATATTTCTGGATGGCTATGGAAGCTGCAGGCATAGACGTGTATGAGACAGCTAGAGCTAATGGATTCCCGATCAAGGTAGTCAAAGATAAAACATGTGAAGGCAACTATTACAGCCTTATCTTAATAGAATAAGCGCTATCAGATAGACTAAAAGCAAAAGATAAAACGTCAAAAAAGTGAAATTTCCAACCCTACCAGCACACTTATCAGATATGATATTACTTCATATATTCTATATTTGAATTAAACATTTAGACTGTGACTTGACAGAAACAAGCATAAAGCAAACATATAGATCTAGGCCCAGGACACCATGATATAACAAGCTTAAACCATTGTATCTTCGACACTCTTTCCCCTATGAACCCTCAACTTCCCCACACACGCACGCCACCCAACCCCCACAACTGCAGATAAGTGTGCTTTTGGATTATGTTAGTGTTGTATCCTCATTGTTTAGCCAACACTATGCTTATAAGTGCATGGTTGCACTCTGTATTTATGGAGATAGCTAAATTTGATTTTAATAAGTTTATGGTTGAAAAGATTATTCCTAAAATTATAGAATTTCATGCTTCAACTTACACTTTATTCCATGAGCCAGACATGAGTAAAGGTCTACTGGTTTTTATTGGCCAGAATGGTGAAGATGTAGGCCAGATGATTTTATCTCAAGAAGAATGTTTATCTGTTCACCAAAACCTTTTCCCAGATGAGTACGAGAATGAGGCTATAATAATTGAAAAAGAAGCCAGAAAGCCTAATGGAGAAGAACTTTATCAAGATGGTATTTCTTTGCAGAATGAGAGAGTTAAACTCTGGGAGAGTCTAGGCTATAAGGTGATAGCTGGTTATGTGCATGATAAAAGCGATCTTCTAATATATGACATGAAGGATAAACTTTTGAAAGTAGAGAGTTTTAAAGCCTTCAAATTAGACAAACAAAGAAGGTCAGGATCACATTGTAGAACAATTAAAAGAGAAGATCTAGGGCCAGAGATAAGGGACGCATTAACCTATCATGTGCCTCTATTCCTAACCGTTCAGAATATACTTGATAAAAGTAAGATCATTTCTTTTGAAATAGACCCTAGCACTTTCGACCATTGGACTACACCGCCAGAATTAGCGAGTCTATTCTAAATCAATTATCAAGTGAAGGATTGAAACTTTTTCTAGCTATTTTATTTATATCAGAAACGAGTTCATCGTTAAATACTTTATTGTACAATAGTTTTGCTGGTTTTCGTTCTCGCAGAGTTCCCAAAAATGTAACTTGGGAATATATATCGTTTATTGGTTTCTCAAGCATTTTACCTATTTGCATAACACTTTCTAATAATGCAATATCAAATTCATCTAGTTCCTTTGCTAGCTCTGAAATATTCTTGATATTTCCAGCTAGTGACGAATATAATGGAATCACTAACATATCTGATTTGAGCATTTCGATATACGAATATAGTTGTAACAAATCAATCCTTAAAGTAAATGGTTTAATAATATATAATCCACTTCTAAGAATATCTGCAAGTTTTTCCGTGTATTGCATGCCTTCTTTGATATGATTTAACAAAAGTAGACAATTTTCTTTTTCAACTTCCGTTGGAGGTTTTGATATATCAAGGTCATGAAATCTTATAACAAAATTATCTCTTATTTCATATAACGTAAAAGCTATTGGGGAATAGACTTTATCTACCGTATCTTGCCAATCTCGAAGTAAGCGTCTTTCATTTTCCTCTTCTTCAGATAAAAGATGGTAAAATATTATACCGACTAATGAGGAAGCTAAACCTAATAATGCTCCTGCAAAAATAGAATATATATCAGCCATCTTTTACTATCATTTCTTAGATTAAATATTCACAACACAATAAAAAGGTTTCCTAGTAAATCTCATGTCTTAGACGACGCTCTGCTAAAATTAAAAGAAGAAATAGAGAATTTAGTAAATAGGGGCTGTTGTCAGATTCGGATATACTATTTTTTATAATTAGTTGACCTCTAGCCTTTTCTGTTGAAGTTCTTTAACTATCTTCTCTATTTCTGAAATCTTAGAAATCTCCTTTTCCACTACTTCTAATCTATTTCTTAAACTAATATTTTCAGTAGCTAGAGAATTAACTAGGGTTTGGAGTTCCTTATTCTTTTCGCTTATTTCTTCTCTCAGTTTGTTAACATCTTCTCCAGAACCAAAAACGGTTAAAGTGTGTTCTCCTTGCATATAGAACTTTCCCAGAGCGTCAGGGTCATCTTGATATTTGCGATATACTTCAGTCAAATATCCTTCATGCCCCATAAGAGTTTCAACTATGTCAACGGGTATAATGGATCCTAGTCTTGTCCGATAGAACTTTCTTAGAACGTGTGGATGTATAGTCATCCTATTAGTTGAACTATCTCTCTTCATATACCCCGACTGTGTTAAAGCGTTTCTCCACATGTAGTATGCTGTTTGAACACGATAAGGGAATATCCTTTCGTCTTCTTTTGAGGCGTGTAGTCTTGTCTTACCATTCTCAGAATTTAAATGGTTTTGCCTTACCTTCAGCCATTCGTTTAAGAATAGCACGGATTCTTTTGAAATAAAGGTTATCCTTGAGTTTCCCGACTTCGTGTATTCCCCTCTTATCTTAACCTTATATGGTGTGCCATCTTCTAGGTCTGAAAGCTTAAGCTTGAGAGACTCCCCTATTCTCATCCCAGAACTTGATAGGACTAGGAATAATGCTTTCCCCTCTATGCTCATGTGTGATAATATTTTCTTAAGCTCTTCGTTGGAAGGGACCTTGTCAAGCGTTAAAGCTCTCGACCCCTTTATTCTTCTCCTTGTCCTCTTCCAAAACTTATCTGATAGCTCTATATCGTTTTCTATGAAGAATGTTTTGACGGTGGAAAGCATTAATCTAATTGTTTTAGGTGGTTTACTGTTTATGCTCTGGGAGAATTTTTCTATATCTTCCTCATAGTTTCTTTTCTCTGTGAAGTATTTTTCTCCTTGATCGTTTAAAGATAGATTTCCTTCTTGATATATGAAGTTAAAGAAATGTTTTAGACTTAGCTGATAAGAGCTTCTAGTATATTTGGAGCTGTATAATTCTAGGAACTTTCCTATTCTATCCATAGACAAGACTTATATAACCGATTTATTTATAGTTTTGTGTGATATTGTGCACATTATAACACATGGCGATTGCGATGGGATATGTGCAGGCGCAATAGCCCTTTACTCAAATAAGGGTGCAAGAGTCGTTTTCAGCAATCCTGTCAAACTTTCCACAACTCTCAATAGCATATCTAAAGACGAAGACTTGATAATCTGCGATATAGCAATCAACAAATCAACTTTCAATGAAATTATCCAAACTCTTAATAGTTTCTCATCTCACATCATATACATCGACCATCATCCTCTGCCGCAAAATATCGAAAGCAAATTTAATCGTAATTTGACCTTAATAAAAAGTGAGGATCAGTGCGCTTCCGAACTCACATATGTCTTTTTTGCAAAGACATTATCAGTAGATATGAGTCGGGTTGCGGTATATGGCGCCATAGGCGATTATCTAGATAACACTGTGGTAATAGGGTCTCTGCTTGAAAATTGGGACAAAAGAACTTTATATTTTCAAACAGGCGTCCTAGTTCAAGCATTAGAAGATATTGTTCGGAATGACGACATAAAGATTAGAATATTACAGGAACTTTCAAATAATGTTCCCCCTTCAGGGATAGATTCCTTGCTAGAGCATGCTATTATCGCCTTCAGAAGGGAAGAAGAAATGAGGAACTTAATCATGAAGAACGTCACAATAGTTGGAAACATCGGTTACGTCTTGCAACCCGATGGCCCTCTCGGAAAAGCAGCGGTCTACGCAAGAGCTTACGCAAAAGCGGTTGTGGGGGTAGCTGGTGAAATTAGACAAGGTTTAGTAGAAATGAGCTTGAGAACTACTTCTAACGTAGACCTTGATTACATCCTTAATAAAATTGTGCCAACTTTCGGAGGATTAGGTGGCGGGCATGCTAAAGCGGCTGGCGCCCAAGTACCGTTTGATAAGTTTTACGATTTTGTCCGCGCCTTAAATTCTGAAGTTTCAAGAGCTACACTTGTTCCAAGATCATAACGATTTAGGTAAGATCATCAAAAAGTTGACGGTGATAATTTTAAAAATCTGAACCAATAAATGGGAAAAATGGAACGTCCTTAAATTCCTCCTCCTATCTTTACAACGTCTAATACGATCTTCTTAACATCATTGTCCAAAACTTCAGATATACTTGGCCTTGTTCTACCTTTGTCTCCGCTGATGAGTTCCTTAACGTATGTTCCGGCTTCACATTCTATTAGAAGGTCGACCTTTCGTGCGCTCAGCTTTTTTGCCTCGATGTCCCTAATTTTTCTCTCCCTTACTATATCCGCTCTTCGATTGACTACTCTAAGGGGGGTCTTCTGTCTGATTAAAGTCCCTTTAAGGGAAAACACCTTCAATAAATCACTTTCGCCAACATCTTTAACAAAGGTTGCTACAGCATGATATGTTTTATCACATCTTTCCTCCTTGAGGGAGGCTATGTCTCCCTTTGAAGCAAGCTTTAATTTACTAACTTGAACGCTTTTTGATTTGTTGATCTCTCTATAAAGCCTCTCTAGGTCAACTGTTCTCTTCTTTGGATTAAAGATCTCGATGATGAACTGTCTATAATCTAAACATCTGACATCTACATCTTCGCGACCTGCACCATGGAAGCTACTTTGGGCACTAGAAAGTTGATCAAGTATAGGTTTCTCAATTATATGTTGCACAGAAGTTCTATAAAATCTTCCTGTCCATTTACATTTCTTGCAACCTCTGCCGTTACACACCTTACAATTCCAAGTTGTCTGAGGTATTCCCCTCGCGAGCTTCTTGTATCCTCCGTAGATGTAGACGTTCTTGGATTCGACGGAGACAATATTTTTTTGCAGGTCCGCAAGAAAGAAGAGGTCCGGTTCCTTGTGTTCAACTTGTTTCTGATATACCAATTCTATTCGCTTACCGATTGTACGATTTACTTCTTCTTTTATGGATTCTGAATAATCTGGAGAGATCTGATTTAGTTGTATATCTTTTTTAAATAATTCACTGTTTAATCTGGTGCCCACTAGAAAGCTTGTGAATTCATAACTTCTGCTTTTTGCCATAGCTTCTAAAGTTAAAGACGGTATCAGTTCTTTAAAGATATCAAGGCAAAAAGTGCAAGCACTAGTGCTTTCCATAATTATTGATTGGAAGTTGCCATTGTAAAGGTCAGGTTCGCAACCTGATTCGATTACGAGTGCGAGAGCATCTCTAACTATTTTCCCCCTCTGCTCATTTGAAAGACCATGCAATAATTTTGCAAACAGCCTTCCCAAACATCTATCGCACATGTAACCCTGATTTAGGGCGTCAATCGCAATCTGTAATATGTCATAATCCCTTTTACCAAGCAACAGTCCTTCACCTTTTAATCTATCTTCGTTTTTTTCCTGTCCATTTATTGAATCCGCGTCTGTAGACATATTTCTTATCGCGCTTAATAGGGCTCTTATATTTTTTGATCCGGCTGTATTATTATTCATCCCAAGGTCTTCCAACCAACTGCTATAAGTATTGTTGCTGGATTAGAGGCTATGAATTCAAATATTTCTTCCATTCTTTTCACCTCCCATTAATAACATGTTGTAGAAAATATAGCCCTAACATTAAGTTGTACCTCCACTAAAGATTAGAGCTTCTTATTTCATCTTTTGCAGGTAACGATGGAACAAATTTGGAGATCACCTTGTAAAGGCCAACACCAAAACCGATAAGTAATATAGAAGATGCGTATATCCCATAAATATGATCATGAAACTATTCTCAATTGTGGCTGTCTGTGGTGCAATAATCACTTTACTCACGGGTCTAGTTAAAACTACGCCGCAGGGTATTGTGGGCGCGTCGTGGTATGGCTGGCCTCTCCCTTGGCTGTATGTGGTAGTTTACCCTGGTTCACCCTTCAACGTTGGCTGGCTCAATCTTACTGGCGACTTGATTCTGTGGATTGCTGTTGTAACGTTCGCCGTGTACGTCGGATGGCGGATTGTCGAGGTATGGTAAAGGACGTAATCGTCGTTGGTTAGCTAGAACTTGTTTGCGGAAGCTAAGCTTCCTTCAATGGGGTTTTTATGCATCTATTGTGCATGGGTTAATGGCAAGAATCGCCTTCTCCCCCCTCAATAGTTCTCTTGATAATTTTCCTTAAAGTGCGACTTTCGAAAAAATTTAATGATTCATTTCTTACCCATTTACACGCCACTTAATTATAGGGGATTATTGCTGTCGTTCAAAATCCCAATCTTGATTAATTATAGCACGCGCTATGTGATGGGCAAATCAAAAAAAGTATGGTAAGAGATGACTATTCAATGCCCCATTTCTTGGTGATCTTCACGATCAGGAAGATCACTAATGCCACGATGATGAAGGTTATCACGGCCACTAGAAAGTCCCCTATGCCGAAGTTCTGTTTAGATAACGTGACAACGTAGGTTGCAAGGTTCCCAAGACCAGGTATTGCAAGACCTATTAGTGGCATTATCAAATCTTTGACTAGTGCCAGCACTACACCACCTAAGTAAAGGCCGATGATGAAAGCAACAGCAAGACCCATCACCTTATATTTTGATATAAAGTCCATGAATTCTTTCCACATGCCCTTAGGAGCAGGTGGGGTGGGTTTTGGTTCAAGCAGTTGACGTATCTTTTGAAGTTCTTCTAATACTTTATCGTCTTGTGACAATAATATCGTTGTAAATACGATGACCTTATATTTAAACCTTACATGATCTATTGCAAATAAATTGGAGGTGCTTTAATTTACATGGCCTATTCTCTGAATTATTTATCTTCAAATAAATTAGGTTTTTTAATATTTGTTCACTTGACAGGCTATTTAGTTAAAGGAGTTAAAGAAAAGAATACTTTCGTAACCTTTATATTTTCTAGAAAGGGGTTTTTCGAGTATGTGGTACGGATATACAGGTAAGATCGCGCGAATCAATCTATCTACAAAAAATTTTAAGGTTGAAGATTTGGACAAAGAGCTGGCAGAAAAATATATCGGTTCTATCGGAATCGCAGGAAAGGTCCTGTTTGATGAAGTTCCTCCTTGGGCATCTGCTTACGATCCAGTTAATCTATTGATTTTTGCCACAGGACCAGTAACTGGAACTAATACACAGACTGCTGGAAGACATTCTGTTGTCACAAAATCACCCTTAACTGGCTGCTTTGGTGACAGCAGTGTTGGAGGATATTTTGGCGTAGAACAGAAGCGTGCAGGTTATGACATGCTTATCTTTGTTGGTAGAAGTACGGAACCTGTTCTGGTTTCCGTTGTAGATGGTGATGTCAGGTTTATTGATGCCTCACCTTATTGGGGCATGGATACAAGGGAATGCGAGAGAGCCATCCGCAAGGATATGGGGGATAGAAGGGTTCAGGTATCATGTATAGGTCCGGCTGGAGAAAATTTGGTTAGATATGCATGCATAATGCATGATGATGCTGGACGTGCTGCTGGTCGATGCGGTGTTGGTGCTGTTATGGGTTATAAGAACTTGAAGGCGGTTGCTGTGCGAGGAAGCAGAGAAATCTCCGTAGCTAATCCTAACGCGTTGAATGAAGTAATGCGTGAAGTCCTTGAGAATTACCGCACATCTCCTGGTGTGAAGAGGTTTCATGAAGCGGGTACGATGGGTGGTTACGAAGCTAATATGGGTATTGGTGATAGTCCTACGTACAATTATGCGAATGAACAATTTGGTGAATTCGATGAAGAAAGAACTAAGAAGCTTGCATATCCTGGAGGCTACGAGAAGATACTGGCTAAGACCAATACATGTTACATGTGCGCAATAGCTTGTCGGCGTGTTTCAAAAAAGGGGGAAGGAAAATACATACTAGAAGAAGGAGAAGTTGAGGGCGTTGAATATGAGTCTTTATCGATGCTCGGCTCAAACCTAGGCATCGACGATATATTTGCTGTCAATCTAATGAATGACATGTGCAATAAACTAGGTTTAGACACTATTTCAACGGGTGGAACAATTGGTTTTGCCATGGAATGCTACGAAAGGGGAATACTTAGCAAAGAGGATACGGAAGGCATCGAATTAAAGTTTGGTAATGCCGATGCTGGGATAGCTCTAATACAAAAGATTAGTAAGAGGGAAGGAATTGGTAATTTACTTGCAGAAGGCTCAAGGAGAGCAGGTCTAATTATAGGAAAAGGAGCTGGAAGATATTCGATCCATGCCAAAGGTATGGAGTTTCCAGCGCATGATCCCAGAACCTTTCAAGGAGGCGGCCCACATTACGCATGCTGCCCAGTTGGTGCAGATCATATGGAAGGCATTTCTCTTTTCGTGGAAGGCTTTGGCCAAAGATTTCCGGAAATTGGAATAGAAGGTGATTATGGTACCCGATATGTGACTGAGAAGAAGGCTTTCATAGCAAAGATGATAGAAGATTGGTATGCTTTCTTAGCATCAGCAGGCTGGTGTCTTATGTGTTCCTCTAGATATGGTGCTTTGAACAGGTTTGTTCGTGCATTTAATGCTGTCACTGGTCAAAATCTGACAATTGAAGACGGGCGACTCGCTGGGGAAAGAATATACAATCTAAAGAGAGAATTTAATATTAAACATGGTGTTACGATAGAAGAAGATACTTTACCAGAAAGGTTGTTAAAAGAACCAAATAAGAAATCAGACAACGCAGTTGTGAAGTTAAATGAAACTTTACCAGAATACCTAAAGCTTAGAGGATGGAGTTTATCCAATAAATGATCTTTCTAGAGTTTATAGTAGAGTAGCAGGACGTGGAAGAGCGCTTTAAAGAACTCAAACAGAAAAGGCTAGAGATCAACTAAGGGATATATACTAAAATATATAGATTAACATATATTTGATATGCAATCTTTAACGGTTAATGAACTTAAAAAGACTTTATTCGACTATCACGGAGTAGTCCAATGATCAAAGGTGCTAGGATCTATTTCAAAAGATATGATATTATTTTTATCTATATCTTGAACGGTCAGAAATAAAGGCACGTGAAATGTTAAAGAGTCTCTGATCTCTGGGTTTAAATCATCTCTCCTTATCGTTCTACAATGTGAACCTTATCAAATCATTAAGATCTTTATCTACTGGATAGTTCTTTCCAGTGTACACGGCTGCCCTGGAGATAGAGGATTCAATGTGGAAAAAGGATATGAGTATCGGTTATATTTGTAATTTCTGTTATTCGGTCTGCTTGCCAGTTTGTTTTTTGCCTCTGGTTCTTCTATAGTATATCTTTATGTGCCACAACAGGTGAGCAAGAAAATTCTCTTCTTGACTTGCCGCCCTTCTTAGTCTAGATTCACGCGAGAGCAGTTCCTCTTTAAGTTCAGGGATCTCCTTCTTCGGACTGTATTTGATGTAGATGGGCACTCCTATAGAAAGCATGACTAGGCCTAATGCGATCTGAATTGGTGTGCACTGTGTAATTAGAAAGACCGAAAAAATCATTCCTAAGCTCGGGATGAGCAAGCCGCCTCGAATATGAAACTGAGCCTTAACACCCTTTCTGCGTAGAGAAAAGATCGATCCACTAGTTGCTAAATAGGCGATTGACATTAAAAATACGGAAGTGGTAATCAGCAATCCTAAGTTGCCGATGATCGCCGCCACTAAAGCGGTGACCGCTTGGATGATAATCCCCAAGTAAGGTGTCTTAAATTTCGGATGAATCTTAGCGAAAGCACGGGGAAACAAACCATCGACAGCCAGCGCGTATCCAAGGCTTGACGTCCCGATCATCCCCGACTCATCAGAACCAGCAACGGAAACTAAAGCTCCACCACCAACAATGATAGCGCTGACCAGCGCGAGCACAGGAATGGAACCCAATGCTATATTCGCCGCGACAGCCAGAGGTGCAGTATCCGAAGCTAACAAAGTCCAAGGTCTTACCCCGAAGAGCACAACATTTGTTGTCAAATAGAAAATAGTCACGATCAAAATTCCGAGCACAATAGCTCTCGGAATAGTCTTACCGGGATCACTCACATCATCCGCCGGGATGGTGGAGATCTCGAAACCCGCATAAGCCCAAAAGATTAAGACAAGCGCCGACCCGAAACCACCAAAACCAAGCGGCGAAAACGGCGAAAAATTCGTCGCAGCCCTGGCAGTATTTGAAGCGATGTATACCAAGCCAACTGCAGCGAAGAACATCAGTGGAACAAGTTTGACCAAGGTGAGCACATCGTTTGTTCTCCCAGCAGCCTTGGTCCCAACGACATTGGTGACGATGAGGAAAGTCACGAAAAGCACCTTTACGACAACTTGAGAGATCAAGTTGAGACCGGGAAAGAAAAACATCAAGTATTGCGTAAACGCTACCGGAAAAACCGCCAGAGACAGCCACTCAGCGAGCCAAAGCGACCAACCCACGATAAAACCTGCAAAAGTCCCCCACGCAGCATGTGCGTACGCATAAGGCCCACCCACTTTTGGAAGCAGTGCGGCACACTGCGCAAAACACAGTGCGATCACAATAGCTATAATCCCGGCTGCAACCCAGACCACCAACGAGAACGGTCCCAGAAGACGTGCTCCAAACGCAGAAGCCACATAAACGTCAGCGCCTATTATGGCTCCTACTACGAGATTTGTCACATCAAAAAGCGTGAGTTTCGACTTCTGTTCAATGTTGGACATTATAGACGCTTAGGGACAGTTTTCTACATATAAAGTATTCCACGCACATAAACCAAAAAAAGAAATTGAGTAAATTTCATCTTCCTCCTGGCTACCAACCTTTTAGAAATAAGTTATACTGCCGCTCTTCAATTTAGAAATAAGTAATAATAAGTTAAAGAAAGATTAACAGGATATCAAGTCTTACATAAATATATCCTAATTATAAAATATTATGAATCAACCGAAGACTTGACAGAACCCTTGCTAATATAGTGAGCATAAAGTGGAGTATACTCCCCAAAAATTAGCCCGTCATACAATGCAGTTAATCGCCCTATTTTTCTGCACGCATATGTAATCAAATGTTCACTACTACCATTATCGTTCTAGATTTATTCTTCTCTTTCCCTATCTACCTTTTACCCATTAACAACACCTTTTTAATTCTCTCATATCTCTTTGATATCCAATAACCATAAAGATGTGTATATGTCTATACCTCATACTACCCAAAATCTGACCTTTAGATTAGACGTTAAGACCCTTTAGTATGTCCACCTATATCCCCTATAGATAATGCCGACATACAAGATGTTCAAACCCTTACAGTATGCATACTGCTGTATAAACGAATCACTATCTCGCTATCTTCATACTTGAACGCTTTCCCTATGTAAATGCTGAAATGGCTAGTTCTCTTAAATTGGCGAGAGCACGCCGAATAATATTAGAACCAGTCCAAAAGCTAAGAGGGTAAACCAAACAGGCCCTTTGAATCTGCCGTATTGTATATCCATTGATCCACGCGATTTCACGCCCACAAGAAGCAGAAAGAACCCTATGATGGAGGCTATAACTCCGACAACAACGATAGCTAACCCTATTAGACCCGTTCTGAATCTCCCTTATTAGAAAAACCCCCATCTATTATTAAGTTTTTACTCTCTCAACTCCACTTATCTTGTCTTATTTCTCGCCGTAATCATTATTTTTTGAATATCACAACCCAATATGAACACTTCTTTACTTAATCGAGTAAGCAAGATGCAAAAATATCGTACAGGCTTACGCTACAGCTACGACAATTATTGCACTTATTAATTTATACAAAATGCAAACAAATAACTACATTCATAAGCATAAAGACAACAAAATAGAACAACATAAAGCACACTTTTTCTTATGTTTGGGGTTTTGAGGGTTGCGGCATGGTGTCCTATGGCTTTTAATTAGATATCTAGCTGATCATTGATTAGATTTTAAGCATTAATTTAAGTCAGACTAAAAGAATTGTCAGAGAATTTCAATAAGTGTGGGGGGATATTATTTAAGAACCTTTATTTTATTGTTTATTTCATATGTTTAACTTTGACTCCTTACACGAGACCTTTTCGAGTTTTACAGCTATCTCACAATATATGATTATCCTGATCTATTTATCTATTGTACTATCACTTTAGTTCTCTTACCTAGCAATTAACCATCGTAGGATAGTTAGCGACGCATCAAAGTACATTTCAGAACATTGACTGGTGCAATCTGGGACAATCTCCATCCTTTAGTCCAGTAGTTGTACATCTGCACAGGCATAAAAATGGGCAAACATCACCAGAGCAATAACAGGGAGAAATCCTGTCCATTATTTTATCCAATTATTTGTTGGCGATTGCACCTAGTTGCACCATGATGCACCTATTATTGCACCCTATTGCACCTACCAATGCACCTTATTGTTCCTAATATTGCACTTTCCGTTGTACCTGCTAATCTTTAATTATACGAGCCAACATACTTTTTAAGTTATAATGAATACTGAGATCGAAGAGACAATAAGGGAGTTTATCTAAGTCTCCAAGAGAAAACCGCTGTGTGGTGAGGATCAAGAAAGGGTTTACGATGACTTATATCAAGTCATGCTGTTCCTGTCTATTCTATTTAACTTATATTTGACCTATATTATCATCGCTTATATTTCTTTTTGTGAGACGGACCTATCTTCAAATCTCATTTCTCCATCCTTTTTGATATCTCCATTTTCTTCTTATAAACTTCCGTGTATAACTTTTCAAGTAAAGATTCTTAAATTACCGATCCGGTTTAATATTCTTTTAGGAAACGTATTAATTGATATATACATTTTATTACAATTATATGAAAATTTAGGATTATATACGACCCTTTTAACGGTCTCTTTTATTGTTTTCACTTTCTTGAGCTGAGCGCTTATATCGTCAGCTACTTTGTTGAGCTCGTTTATCCTGGAATTTAATTGGGCTATTCTACCGTTTAGCTCTGCGACCTGCGTGATCTTTGGCTGATGGTTTTCGTACGGTGATTACTTCTAAGCTCGTCGTCGTCATATCTTTTCCTTGGTATAATAACGTTATATAAGAACATTTTATAATAATGTTTGACAAAAAAGCTGATACCCAAAAAAAGGCTAATACCCAAAAATATCCGCACATGTACAATGCTTTTTTTCTATTTCTCTATTGCTCTGGGGCATTTAGCAGGGGTTTTTCTGGAGATAGGGTACCCTATTGTTAAGTATGGCAATTGTCTAAATGATGGTGGATGATGACCGCTGATGATGGGTGTTGATCGATGTTGATGACTGATGATGATTGATGATGACTGATGATGATTTATGATGACGGCTGATGACTAACGTTGATGGCAGTTGTTGACGCTGACGGCCATATGACAGCACAATATATTGACAAAGCCCCAGAGGCCTCAGAAGATGATTCTTTAAAGCCTTTGTAGCATATTAAGGAGTGATGTAATTTATAGGTTCATAAATATCCTTATTGTTAGCTAGGGAGTCGAAGGAGAATAATTCGGGATGGGCATCGAGTATTGGCATTATGGCATGTATATGACAGAAACGCTACAGATTTTGATAGCTTGGTCTAAGAAGAACGATGTGGAAAAGATACTTGAGGTGCACTTAGAGATAGGCGAGTTCGCAATGACAAAACCTAAAAATGTGCGCGCTCTCTACAAACTATTGGCAAAGGGAACAATTGCTGAGGGCGCAAGGTTATTTGTCAAGAAGATTCCAGGCGTAATGTCATGCAAAAAATGTGGTTACATAGGCAAGGCAAAGAAGCTATACCTTCTTCGAAGTGGCACATATATACCGTTGACCAAATGCCCAAAATGTTATGAGGTAGCCTTGGAGGTAGTTCAGGGGAAGGAGTACATATTAAAGGGAATCAAGTTTAAAAGAAAAGGGTCTGAACTACCTGAAGAGGTTTTTTATGAAGGCTGAAATCTGCTCTGTTATAGGCCTGGGATTTATGCCTACGCTAATGGCGATCGCTATCAGGAATGTTATGAATTGATGAAATAAAACTGATATAAAAACTGATATCAGATATGTCGAAGTAAATGAAATATTTTGAGCAAAAGTTGGAAAAAAAACTTATAAAACTCCAATAGACAGGTTATTACCATTAGGTGATTTATTACGTCAAATCGAGAACATGTAGGTATTGCACCTGGTGCGGAATCTTATGAGACAAAAGGCAGGATTGCTCAGAGAAACAATATCATCGCAGCAAAAGTAATTGCTAAAATTGTTAGTGCATCTTTAGGCCCTAGGGGAATGGACAAGATGCTCGTTGACGGCACAGGAGACATCACGATTACAAATGATGGCGCCACGATGCTAAAGAAATTTGACGTTCAAAATCCTGCGGCAAAGGCTATTATTGAAATCTCGAAAGCTATTGACAACGAAGTAGGTGACGGTACAACTTCGGGAGTAGTCTTAGCGGGTGCATTGCTCGAAAAGGCAGAAGAACTTTTGGATAAAAAGGTTAACCCCATGATAATAGCCGATGGCTACAGGGGAGCTGCTATTAAGGCAAAGGAGATTCTTAATGATCTCGCAATAAAAGTGGATCCAAAAGATAAGGAATGGCTAACTAGAGTTGCAAAAACTAGTATGGCAACAAAACTCGTTGGTGAAAGCGACTTCTTAGCCAGGATTGCTGTCGATGCAGTACTATCTGTTGCCGAAGAATTGAATGGAAAATTTAAAGTTGAAATGGATAATATAAGAGTGGAGAAGAAAGCTGGTGGTTCAATAAGGGATTCGAAGCTGGTACAAGGTTTGATCATAGAGAAGAGCCTTGCTAGCAGCGGTATGCCAAGCAATATGCCTGGTATGCTTACTCGTATTGAGAATGCAAAGATAGCATTATTTATGAATCCACTGGAAATCGAAAGGACGAAATTTACTAGAAATGAAACAAAAAAAGAAGTTACAACCATTATAAGTAATCCTGAAGAGATGAAAATGTTTCTCGAAAAAGAAAAGAGCATATTCAAGGGGATGGTCGACAAAATAGTTGAAGTTGGAGCAAATGTCGTTGTCTGCAATAAAGGTATCGACGACATAGCACAGCACTATTTAAGGAAAGCTGGTATACTTGCCATAGCGCATAGGGATCTCGAAGCTGGCATGGGCTGGCTCTCCAAAGCTACAGGCGGCAGGCTCGTTACTAGTCTGGAAGAATTGTCTCCAGCTGATCTCGGTTTTTGTCAGCTTGTTGAAGAACGAAAGATTGAAGAAAGCAAGTTGGTATTCTTTGAAGGCTGCAAAAATCCAAAAGCAGTCTCGATACTTATTAGAGGCGGGACACAGAAAGTAGTCGATGAAGATGAGAGGTCTGTCCATGATGCGCTCAGTGTAGTAAAAGATGTATTATTAAAGCCACAAATAGTCTTGGGTGCTGGTTCTCCAGAAGCAGAGGTTGCTTCCAAACTTCTAAAGTGGTCTAAGACACTTTTTGGTAGAAAACAGCTTGCAGTGCAGAAGTATGCTGAAGCTGTAGAATCAATTCCTCTGGCCATTGCTGAAAACGCAGGTATGAATCCAATTGATACACTGGTAGAACTTAGAGCTAAACACAGCAAAGGGGAAAAGACCGTTGGTGTGAACGCTAAAGAAGGTAAGATCGAGGATGCTGCTAAGTTTGGGGTTTATGAACCGCTGTCAGTTAAAGAGGAAATTTTTTCAGCAGCTACAGAAGCAGCGATCATGGTCCTTAGAGTAGATGAAGTCTTCACCAAAGGCACCTTCAGGCCGAAGGAAACTAAACAGCCAGAATGGCATGTACCAGGACCGGAATGGCATGGCACCGGCGTTTAGGATAAGAGCTCTTCTTATTTTTTATTGTTTCAAGTATTTAAAGAAATGTATACAGTTATATTCGAACAAAACATTTAAAAACTAATAAAATTTAGAATTGGAGAAGGATATATGCAATCAGCTGAAAAAGGTAGAGGCTCCGGCGTATGGTACATCGGGCTTGATAAAACAAGTACACCAATAAACGAGAGTGTAATATACTTTGGTGCTACAAGAGACTTCAAGGATGTAACTGGCAAAATTCTTCCATATTCTTTTATCAAGTCTCTCGGTATGTTAATGAATAGTCTTAGATATCCGATATATAAATTATACAAATGTGTGAACAGTATCATTTCGCCCACTAAAGAAGACATGACAGATTACGCGATGATAGCTGTTCTAGCCTTGAAAAGAGATGATATTCAAAGTTTTGCTGACGGCACATTCAAGATCACACAACGCGACGCGTATCTCTATCGTAGGGTTGGTTTTCTCTTTAGTATATCTGAGGATAATCAAGTTGGATTGTTCGGTTTGTGGCCTGATGAATTCTATAAAGGAGTCGCGGCACGTCCGATTAATGCAAAGATAGTGGAGTCCTTGTTGGTCAATAGGCCAGGATTTTGGAAAGCTGTTCACATAATGGTAACTTCTGACTATGACTGGAAAAATATATTTGCATAAAAATTGATTGAGGCTTCCCATTTTCTTTCTATTTAGGCGGTCGTCAAGATAATCAGTAGCTGCCTTAAATTGAAATACATGACTTTTCGTAGCTTTTCTAAGAAAGACTTAAATTGTAACATGTTTTTTAAAAATTAATGAATGTAGATACACTCCGAGAAGATTTTCCCGTTCTAGGGCAAGGCTTTGTCTATCTGGATAGCGCAACAACGTCTCTAACACCTAAGACTGTTGCTGATAGGATTGTGGAATATTACACGCAATTTAAAGCAAATCCATTAAGGAGTGTCCATACTTTAGCAACCAGAACAGAAGAAAAGGTCAATCAGGCTAGAGCAATTTCGGCTGGCTTCATAAATGCATCACCGGAGGAGATCGTATTTGTGAGGAACTCTACAGAGGGGCTCAATCTTATCGCTAGAGGTCTTAAAATTGCGAAAGACGGGAATGTTGTAGTATCCGCTCTTGAGCATCACAGCAACTATGTTCCTTGGCTTGTTAGGTGCCGTAGGAGTAGGAAGGAGTTTAGGGTCGTCTTTCCGAAGCAGGCCGATGGTATTATAACTATTGATGATTTTGCCGAAAAAATTGATAAAAAAACTAGAGTTGTTGCTCTGACTCATGTTAGTAACGTTTTGGGCACAATATCTCCAGTAGAGGAGGTAGTTAAAGTGGCGCACGAAAATGGTGCATATGTCCTTCTAGATGCAGCACAATCTGCACCACATCTCTCTATTGATGTCAAGAAGTTAAATGTAGACTTTCTGGCCCTAAGTGCACATAAGATATGTGGTCCAACTGGATCAGGACTACTCTACGTTAAGAGGGACTTATTTGAAAGCATTGAACCAATTAACTTCGGCGGTGGCGCTTGCTATACAGTTGATGTTTCAAGTTTTAAACTATTGCCGCCCCCTTTCAGGTTTGAAGCAGGAACCATTCCATTCTGTGAAGTGATGATGATGGCTGACGGTTTCCAATATGTGAAAAAAATCGGCTTACAGAATATTCTAGATCATGATAGGAAGTTGATAAGAATGGCTCATGAATTAGTGTCAGGCATAAAGAATTTCAAAATCTACGGTCCTGACGTTGATAAAAAGACAAGTATTTTCACTTTCAACTTGAAAGGCATTGATTCTATGGAAGTGGGCATGATGCTTGATTCTATTGGCCAAATAGAAGTAAGAAGTGGGCATATGTGTGCGCAAGTTACTACGAGAAGTGTTTTAGGTGAAAGAGAAGGAGTAGTTAGGGCTTCGACCTATTTTTATAATAATGAAGGTGACATCGAAAAGCTCACTGATTCGCTTAAGAAGATTACAAGCGCATTCTTATAACATTATTATGATTTACTCCTAAATACAAACTTAATATAACGTACACGATTATCTCCGAATATGCAGAAGTTCGTCTTAGGCATAGATTGTGGCACAACCTTATGTAAATGTGTACTTTTTGACCTAGACGGCAATGTTGTTGCAATGGAAAAAAGTGAATACGGTATGTACCAAGAGCAAGAGGGTTGGGCTGAGCAAGACCCTGACTGGTGGTGGAACGCGGCAGTCACTAACGTTAGGAACGTTATAAAAAAGACAAAGATTGATTCCAAGTCTATAGTTGGCATTGGAGCAGACTCGCAACGGGAAGCATTCGTCCCCTTGGATGCTGAAGGCAATAAACTTTGGAACAGTATCATATGGCTTGACAAGAGAACTATACCATTAGCCGAAGAAATCAAGAAGATCCTGCCAGCAGACGAAGTAAGGGATATAACAGGAGGACGCATTGATCATGTCGTTTCCGCTCCAAAGATCATTTGGCTAAAAAGGTACAAACCCGAGATATTCGGTAAAACAAAGAAGATAGTCTTCTCTAAGGACTATATTGTCTTTAGGTTGACGAATAAGGCAGCCACAGACTATTCTATGGCTTCACGCACTAGATTATTTAATATCAGAAAAAAGGTTTGGGATGAAGACATTTGTGATGCCCTTGACATTCCTATCAGCATCCTGCCAGATGTCCAAGGTGCATGGGAAGTTGTCGGTGAGGTAACCAAAGAAATCTCTGGGATAACAGGTCTTGCTGAAGGCACACCTGTCGTCAGCGGAGGCGGTGATAGGCCATGTGAATCGTTAGGTGGAGGCGCAATTAATCTAGGTCAAATGAATATTGGTTCAGGTACCGGTACCGCCTTTGAAGTTCCTCTAAGTGAACCGCACCTCGACTATAAGGACAGAATTGACTGTTGTTGCAATATTTTCCCAGATGCATGGGAGTACGAAGTGGGACTGCTTACGGGCGCATGTCTGAGATGGTTTAGAGATAAATTTGGATATGAAGAAGTTGAAAAAGCCAAATTGGAAAATGGCGATCCTTATCATTACCTTGACGAACTTGCTGAGAAGGTTGATGAAGGTTCGGATATGCTCTTCTGTTATCCATATTTTATGGGCGCAGGTGCCCCACAATTCGATATTCAAGCTAAAGCGGTCTACTTTGGATTTACCCTATGGCACGGCAAACCCCATTTTGTCAGGTCGTTGCTTGAAGGAATTGCTTTCCAGTACATTGGTATCATAGAGTTACTTGGTGAATTAGGCGTCAGGGTGAAGGATGCTTCAATGACCGGAGGAGAAACGAAGAGCAGAGTTTGGAACCAGATAAAGGCAGATGTAACCGGCATAGATATTAGGGTTCCAATAGTTGAAGATGCCGCTGCAGCGTTGGGCTCTGCGATTTTGGCAGGCGTAGGCTCTGGAGTATATAAGAATGTACAGGAGGGTGTGAAAAGGTGTATTCGTTTCAAGGATGTTTATAGCCCTAGGTCAGAACATCATGAAAACTATGCTCGAATACATGAAAAGTACAACAAAGTTTATGATAGCATAAGTAAAGCATACAATATAGTTACAGAGAGATAAAGGCAAACACTTTAAGTCTGATTACTCATTATATAACCAATAATCGATATTTTGCCGTGACAAGGAATAAGTTTTCCCCAAATAATGAAGTTGCTTTCGCACGTTTTAGGAAGCTACATCCAGAAGTCTTTGAAGGAGTACGATGGAACATAAGAACATCATGAACAACATTGAACTTTTAAGGATGACGCATCGCAAGGCTATCAACAACCTAGTTCGTACTCCACTTAGAAAAGATGAGCTTCTGATAGCACAATCATTGGCAGACAGGAAGTAGATTAGTCGAAGCGGTGGAGTTTACGCTTAAGTGTTTATGATTTGATGTTTTGAGCATCTCGGAAAAAAAGAATCTAAAGATTTGATAATTAGATCCAATAATATATCTATTTTAGTTGAAGTTAAAGGGAAAGAAGGAATGTGATACCTTACCAGCTAATAAAGCTGATGCAAGATAATGTGCTTTTTAACTCTTTTATAGCATAGATTATATGTTTATGCTAATTTACATCAAAACTTTCAATATTTTCTAAATATTTCTGTAAAGATTCAAGTTTATCTAAATCTTCAGTAGAAATTGGAGAGAAAAAGGTTTCAAGTCGGGCTCTCACGGTATCACAGTCCACCATAATTTTGGAGGCCGCGATGATCATTAATATGTAATTTTGGTGGCGAAATCGAATCTAAATATATCATGGATTCCGAAGCGATACTACAAAAGTTTGTCTTTGCAGTCTCATAAGTTTCGACAAAGATTACAAAGCTGTCATGATAATCTACTTCACCATATTTTTCAATAAATGGCAATCTGAGGTTTCAATGGAGCATTGACGAATTCAATAAGAAAAAGGGTTTATTAGATTACTGCCAGTTTACAGATAATATAAAAGATATTCCTTTTCAATTAAATTTTATTTTTGATAAAAAAACAAATCTCTAAATAAGCTAATAACAGTGAGTTATTGAACCTTATTATAGAAAATCCTACATTTGGTTTGATTTGTTTATGATTGGAAAGACATATATAAGATAACAGAATTTCATTTAATTTAGTAGATGTTGATGAGATATAAGGGTCTTGGAAAATGCGGCGTTAACGTATCTGAAATCTGCTTGGGTCTAATAACCTCAAGATAGCTCAAGGAGCTGGAAGATTTTTCGAAGCAGATTGGACGGCCAACTGTTCAAGTTGCCCTAGCTTGGTTTCTTACTAATCCTGCTATCGCATCAGCTATCGTTGCTGCATCAAGTGTGGTGCAGTTTGAAGAATGCTTTGGTGCAACTGAATTCACTTTAAGCAAAGTGGATCTAGACAGAATTGACCAGATAGCTCATCCAAAAGGTCCGTACATCACATAGAATAAAATAAATTATGCAAATGCTGACTCCACCATTAATCAGATAAAAAAGGTTTTAAGGAAGAAGAATGGGCAAAAAAAGTATGCAACTAAAGTCTCCTTTTATTACTAGAGGGGGTGTGGTTGCAAGCGAGAATTATTTTGCCACAAAGATTGGGTTAGAGTTATTAGATAGAGGAGGAAATGCTGTAGACGCTTCAATAGCTACAAGCTTCGCCTTGTCGGTGGCGATGCCACATTTGGGTGGATTAGGAGGAGATTTTTTCGCGTTATATTACGAAAAGAAAACTGGAAGGGTTTACTGCATAAACTCTTCAGGGTTCGCTCCAAGAAAACTAACTATTGAAAAAGTTCAAGCGAGCGGCTATACAGATGGCATGCCTTTAAGAGGACCCCTCGCAATAAGTGTTCCAGGTTACGTTTACGGCACATTCAACTTCCATAAAAGATTTGGCTCAAAAAAATTTACTGAAATCATCAGCCCCTCCATCAATTTAGCCATAAAAGGATATCCAATAAGCGCTGGATTCTATAAAGCACTTAATACGAACTTTAATATATTACAATCAGATGAAGGTGGATCGAAAATTTTTCTAGGAGCTATAAAAAGACTATCTGAAGGAGCGATCATTAAATTTCCTGAAGTAGCTAAGACACTATCGATCATCAGGGATGAAGGTCCAAAAGGATTTTATGATGGAAAAGTTTGTGAATCAATAGTGGAATACGTCCAATCTAAGCAAGGCGTATTAGAAAAGGAAGATATGAAGAAATTTAAACCCGAATGGGTAACTCCAATAAGGACAACATATAGGAATTATAACGTCTATGAAGTTCCACCAAATAGCATGGGTGCCACAACACTTATACTTCTAAACATGTTAGAAAAATACGATCTAAAACCTTTAAGGGCAATACACTACAGATATCTTGAATTATTCCTCAAGCTCATTCAGATATCTTATCATGTTAGAGATGAACATTTATCGGATCCCAGATTTGTTAAGATAGATCTCAAGAAGCTTCTATCAAAGGAGTATTCATCTGAACTGCTTAAATCATATAATCAAAAGGGAAGGCCTCGGAATGTCATGGGGGACACCACATATTTTGCGGTAGCAGATAGAGAAGGAAATGTAGTTTCCGCGATTCAAAGTCTGTTTCTAGGCTTCGGCTCAGGACTGACTGTGCCCCAATATGGTATTCCTCTTAATTCAAGAGCTAGTTACTTTAAGTTCGAAGGAGTAAACAAACTTCAACCAGGAAAAAGAACACTGCACACACTTTCAGCCATGTTGCTGACCAGCGAAAAGGAGGTTGTTGCGCTGGGTTCGAGTGCAGGTGACCTTCGCCCGCAGATATACGCCCAACTTGTAGCAAACTATGTTGATTTTGATTTAGGACTACAGGGTGCAATTGAGAATCCTAGGTTCGTTCTTGAAGGCAAAAAACTACTTCTATTAGAAGATAGCATAGATACTGGACGATTAGCGGAAAGATATAACATAAAAAGAATTAATTTTTCTTCAAGCCTTGGTGTTGCTCAGGGTGTTAAGGTGTGTGACAGCACAAAATGGGCGAGCTGCGATATAAGAGGGGATGGGTTACCGTTGGGTCAGTCAAACTAATTAAAAATCCTAAAAAAATGAAGTGTTGAATCCATGTATAATTTGCATTGTTATCAGGTGGTATCCCATATTTGAATCTTGGATCGTCGTACTTGACTCTGTCTGCTCCCCATCCGCTGTCATTGAATGGAGGATTAGAAACTACATAATCTGCTCCTAAACCAGAGAACTTATCATCATGATATGAATCTCCAGGTCTTATGTCTCCTTCAGCTCCCCTTAAAGCGAGATTCATCTTGCATAGCTTCCAAGGCATCGGTTTTGATTCTTGGCCATAAATTGTCAAAGTGTTCTTATCCAAGTTTTCGTCGATCATCTTTTGCAAGGCAGAAACAAAGAAGCCACCGCTTCCACAAGCTGGATCAAATATTGTCCCACCTCTTACGTCAAGAACTTCAACTATCAATTTTGTGAGGGATCTAGGAGTATAGAACTCACCTCTCTTCTTCCCTTCTGCTTCAGCAAATTTACCCAAGAAATATTCATAGATCCCACCAAAAACATCTCTTTTTTTAGATTCTAAACTAAACTGTATACTCAAAAAGAGGTTTATCACATATGCATAATCCAATGCGTCTAGATTTATGCTTGTATAAATTTTCGGTACGACATCCTTTAACTGTCTCGGATACTCATTTTCCAAAATTTCAATTGCATTATCAAGAAGTTCTCCAATATTGGGCTGTGTGGCATTCCTGGTTAAATAATCCCAAGTTGCCTTTTTAGGCACATATAAAACGCCTTGAGCAAGATACCTATCCCTATCTTCCAACGCCTGCGTCCTAAATTCTCCAGAAGATATCAATTGGCCGCTGTTGGGATTTGAAAGATCTTTTTCAAGCTCACTTTTTCTCTTTTGAAAGGCAAAGGAAACATATCTTAGAAATATGAGCCCAAGAACTACATACTTGTACTCGTGAACGCAACGCTATGTTGAACCCCGCGTTCGCGTCGGCATTACGTCTTGTTAAAAGAGATAGTATCTGTTTATCAGTCATATCTGACCACAATACAATACACTTTTACCCATAGAAACCAAAATGCTTTATTCGTTCAAGAATAACCTTTTCGAAATTTCTTTACTTCCTTATCTGCAATCTCAATTACAATCTTCTGGTTTTTATTAGTAAAATCAGGATACTTTCCACCAATACCAAATACGCTATTATCAGTATATTTATAAGGCAAATTGTTTTGTTTAGCTAATTCAATAATTCTATTCTCAAGATTTGTGGGTCTCCTGAATTTGGCTTGCAACATTGATATGATAATCTTAGATTTAAAAATGGGGTCCAACCCTGAGATTTGTTAAGGTAAGTATCGATTATGGACAATTAGGCTGTTAAGTCCGTTAAGTCGGTGTTAAGTTTGCCGTTAAGTTTCCTGTTAAGTTGTGCGTCAAGTTTGCCGTTAAATTTAGGTTTTTTAACGCCAAAAGCGGTGTCCGGTTTTTACTTCATGATTTTCCAGCAGACTTGTCTGGGGCATCTGTCAAACGTTAAGATGTTTTCCTTGATGCAACATTTGTAGGCCTTCGTCCGTAAGTTGGAGGCTGTTGATGGTCGCTGACGGCTGCTGTTGATGGCTGTTGATAAATGTTGATGGGTGTTGACGGACGTTGATGATCGTTGACGGTTTTAAAGCTATCCGGTAACATATCGTAATTGGGGGGCTCTTGGAAAAGCCTCAGGAAAAGGTACTTATTGGCACAAATTCTCTGGTACGACATTATATAAAGTAAAGCGAATAAATTTAAGTCAACAAGAACCTAAGAAAATTGATAGAAGGAAATTTATATACATTGGTCTTAGCGCCGCTGTTATCATCGTCGGTGGTGCAGCAGTCTACCTTGGTACCCGACCGACAACGACCGTTACTTCAACAGTTCCCACTACTATTACACTACGTCAGCAACTACAGTTCCCACTACCATAACTTCCACAGTTACAGCTACAACGCCGATCACAACTTCGCCTGAAAAGCTGTTATTTTGGCGAACCATAAATTTGACACCCCAAGGAGAAACAGCATGGACAACGCTAATTTCAGATTTTCAGGCTGCACATCCTGAGATACCACTGCAGGTAGAAAGTATGGCGGAATTAGAGCTGACAACAAAAGCTGGTGCGGAATTTAAGTTAGGCGTTGTACCTTTTGATTTTGCTTGGAGTCCATTTATTCCTGCTCTTACAACTTGGAGCAGTCTAGGATACATTGACGAGATTACGCCGTTTTATGACTGGATGGACTCAACATATCCTGGAGACTATCTACCGGCTGCAAGGTTTAAAACACCTGGGCCTAAAGGCGTACTTGGAGACTATTTCCTAAATATAGGAGTGACCACAAAGCTAATGCATGTTAGGAGTGACTGGATATCGGCTGCTGGCTTGAATATAGCAGACGTGTCTGGAACGATAGACAAATTTGAGGCACTGCTTTACGCGCTTAAAGCTGCAAAACCCGCTAAAATTCTATTATAGGAAACAGGTCAGAAAGGAGAGCACAAAAATTAAATATATGCGATGATTAATCACAGTCATGAATTTAGAAAATATTTTCGATAAAGAGCTAGATCAAAAAAGAGGTGTTCTAAGACTAAAGCCGACATTTGTTCCTAGAAACTACCCAGCTTTAGGCAGACTCGGCATAAGAAATTATTCTGCTGGTAAAAGAGGCTGGCTATGCGAGCGCTGGATGGCTTCATCAGTAGTTGCAAAGGGACAAACCAAAATAGAAAATGAAGGATTAAGTGAAATAGATATAGATGGTGTTAAATTGTTCTTAAACGATGTTCTAGCATTATCTCCTGAAAGAATGCTTGGTAAAAATTATGCAAAATTGCACAACAATAGATTCGGTGTCTTAACGAAGATTTTGGATATAGGAAAACCGATAGCTTGGCACGTGCATCCTAGGAAAGAGCAGGCGAAAAAGTTCTGGAATATGAATCCTAAAGAAGAAGCGTACTATTTCTTAGATCACCCAAACAAGGGTCCTCTTCCTTATTCTCATTTGGGGATGCACCCTGACACGACTAAAGGTGACCTCTTGCCGATATTGAAAAGATGGAATGATGATAAAGTTTTGGATCTTTCCCCTGCTTATAGATTGAACGTAGGGGAAGGATTCCTTATTTTGGCTGGTGTCATACATGCACCTGGTACTGCACTAACCTTGGAAGCTCAGGAAGAATCAGATGTGGGCAGCTCTTTTCAGCCGATGGTATATGGAAAGGTACGGTCAAAAGAGCAGACCCTGCTTAATGGTCCGAAGACGGAAGAAGAGGCAATAGAGCTTATAGACTGGGAGGTCTGTACGGATCCAAAATTCTATACAAAGTACCATATAGTACCTGAAATGATAAATGAAGATGAGGCTGTGAAGGAATACTGGGTATACAATCCAAAAATATGTAAGAAGTTCACAGGTAAAGAAGTTAAGGTTACCTCGAAGAAGAAGGCCAAAATGAGTGAAAAAGGGCCTTTCCTACTTCTTGCTTGGAAGGGTCAAGGAACAGTAAATGGTGTGAAGGTAGCTGGAGGTAATCCGAAGACTGATGAATTATTCGTTAGTTATGAAGCTGCCACGGAACATGAGATAGTCAATGAAGGAAAAGACGAACTAGTTTTCTTCAAAATATTCGGCCCAGATATAAACACATAGGCTCTAAGTGATAGAGGCTCCTGTTCCTGCTTCAACTGATCTGATTATGGCAGTAAAAGCGGAATAGGAGATTCCATCCATTCATTGGTGCGAACCCCTAAAGATAGATGGAAATTCAACTTCAATAAAACAATTCTAGTAGAAAAGACTTATGAACATCCTTGCCAAGAGAAGAAATTTTGAAAGCCCTCGAAACGAAGGGTTCAGGCTGGGTTCCTTGTTAAATTACTTTTCTTCCAGCGACCCTTAATAAATTTGGAAAAAAAGCTGAGAATATTATGTTGGGACACCCTAAATTGTTCCCGGAGTATAAGAAAGGGGACATAAACCTTAATGACTTAGGGGCCTAGGATAAAAGGAAAAACATTCGAAGATGAATGGGGATATCTTTGGTCCTACAATTTGAGCGGTTTAGAAGGGTTGATTATCCTGCATCCTTTAGAGAACTGGAGCGATTTGATTAACCTCAATATACCGGATCCTCAGCTGGGACTACCCGGAGGCAGAACCATCCTAGGACAAGAGCTTGGATATTTGCAAGGAATTGGTTCTATAATGGACTGGTAGGAGGTTGAAGACGATCTTAAAGATGCTAGAAAAAAAGGTTACCTTGTTGTAGGTGGGCTACCACATGGATTCCTATTTCAGAGACTATACTATCTTAGGGGATACATAAACTTGATGAGAGATTTCATTATTAAGCCTCCTAAGCTCTATGAGCTAATAGACATCATTACCAAATACAATAAAGCATTGGTAGACAAACTTCTAAAATTTAATTTGGACGCAATAAACTTTGGAGATGACCTATGCATGCAGGACAGGATGCCTATTAGCCAGAAGACGTTCAGGGAATTTTTATTTTAACACTATTATAGAATATTCAAAAAGGTGAGGGATCGAGGAGTTCGCCCATACTTTCATACAGACGGGCATGTGATGGAAGTTGTTGAAGACCTCATAGAAGCAGGTCCCTCAATTCTGAACATTCAAGATGTTGTCAATGTAATAGATAATATTGAAACCGAATGCAAAGGTAGAATTTGTATATCTCTAGATATAGACCGACAGCGCTTAATGCCCTTTGGAAGACCTGATGAAATTAGAGATCACATCAAAAAAGCGATTTTAAAGCTCGGTTCTAAGAAAGGCGGTCTGATGCTAGGAGCGGGAATCTATCCGGATGCGAGGCTTGAAAACGTTGAAGCACTATGCCAGGCCATGGAAGAGTATATGAACTACTATATCTAAATATAATGTGGTGAGTTTTTGATGCAATCTAGGGAAAGGATTATTACAGCATTAAACCTAGGGCAGCCAGATATTGTCCCCTCATACGAGATGTTAATTTCACCGCCTAGTGTCATAAAACAGATAATTGGCAGAGAGCCGATATTTTACAACTACAAGTACCTGTACGAGCTCTGGTCAAAAGGAAAAATGATAGATAAAGAATCTGTAAATCGATTAAACCAACGCTTTACTGAAGACTGCTACGAGACTTATCAAAAACTTGGATTAGATATGATTCGGTTCTACGCTGTCGGAATGGATCCTACAGAATGGTGGAGAGGAGAAATTAGGCCACCCACGTCTATAAAGAAAGTGTCGGACAGAGAATGGGTAGTGGATGGAAAAAGAATGCTCTACGATAGCCTTTCTTTTTGGAACTGGGAGCCTACAAGTTCGATAGTTATGAAGGGGCCAGATTATGTTCGTTCTTACGTCAAAAATGAAGGAAGACGGATGATTGAAGAAGTCAAGAATGCACCTTTAGACAACGTTAGACATCTTGTTAAATTGAATAAGGGAAAGATGTTCATATTAACCGATGTAGGGAGCACCAATAACATTGTTTCAGATACGTATGGTGTTTCTGAAGCATTGAAGTGGTTTTATACGCACCCAG
Organism: Nitrososphaeria archaeon; assembly: GCA_050011875.1. Lineage (GTDB taxonomy): Archaea > Thermoproteota > Nitrososphaeria > JACIWG01 > JACIWG01 > JBEKIG01. The sequence goes on along the minus strand of JBEKIG010000016.1, from coordinate 13,126 downwards.
ATGTCATAAGATCTCTTTACAAACTGTATGCAGATCTGTCGATAGAAACTGGTAAGGTAGCAATAGATTGTGGCACAGATGGAGTACAGATCTGTGAGGATTACGGATATAAGAATGGGCCATGGATTTCTCCCGCTCATTTCAAGGAATTTGTGCTTCCTAATTTAAAGAGGATGAGTAGGGTTTTTAGACGCAAAGGAGCCTATTTTGTACTCCATTCCGATGGAAACGTCAAATCGCTAATGAACATGTTTGTTGATGCAGGTTTTCATGCATACCAATCAATAGACAAGATAGCGGGAATGGATTTGGCTTACGTTAAGAAAGAAATAGGAGATAGAATCTGCCTGATAGGAAACGTGGGCCATGACGTTCTTATCAGCAAAAACATGAGTGATGTAGAAGCTGAGGTGAAGAGATGCATGCGAAGCGCTGCTGTAGGTGGCGGTTACATAATTAGCTGTACGGGTGCGATGACCGACTCCAAGTTACCAAACATAAAGGCGTTGATAAAGTATTCAAGGAAGTATGGCAAGTATCCTCTTAAAGGCCTCTCATAATTTGTTCAACAAAATTAAGCAAAAGTCTGTCCCCAAAGCCCTTTTTTTGATATAATTGATTGTTCCATTTATTAGCCGAATTGCCTATGATATGGGTTAATGTTATTTTGAGTCGACTCTATATTGCCTACTAGATGTTGTACGTTCAGCGGGAGTTTATTGTACACACCTACTTCATTGTTCTTCTTCCAGAAGGCGTCCTCTACTACAGCATAGAGCACTGGGAAAACTGGTTTACCTCTCTCATTGAAGCCCAGTAATGCTACGTCTATAGCTAAAGCGGCAGTATTCCCTAAGGGAGCAAAAGTGTGGGGACTCACCGCGCCATACCCTTCTTGGCATTCGGAGCATCCCATATTGTGGATGAATGTATATGGTTCATGGGGTGTTAGAGCTTCACCCTTTAACGTTCGGATCTTTAGTTTTTCCAGATATTCTTTCCCCCGCTGATCTATAAAGTTCGAGGGAAGATTATCCTTGGCGGCTAACTTGATCGAATCCATCACAGTTGTATAAAGGCCTTCAACTGCCTGAAGGAACTCCGCTTCTTTAGCGTCTGGCTTTTTTCCTGAAATAACAGTCCTTCTAATGACACCGTGGTATCCGTTAAAAGTGGGGCTGACACCCATGGACACCACATCGCCTTCATGAATTACTCTGCCAGTGGCTGGCCCTATTACTGTGTAGCCTCGATCACCTGATGTCACAATTGTTGGGAAACCTGTTCTTCCAGCCCCCAACGCCTTCGTTATGAAGTCGCCTATTGAGGCTATTTGGAGTTCTGTTACGCCGGGAACCGTCGCATTCAACATTCCCCTGAAAGCAGCATCTGCTATCTTATTCGCCTCTTGCATAATAGCGAGCTCAGCGTCAGATTTCTCATACTTAATCAGCTGTAGTAATTCTGTGTCAAAGACGACTTTTTCCTTACCAAACTGCGATTTAAGGATAGAAAGTTGACCGTAGGGAAGAACTTCAGTAGGTGAAGCGATCGCAAGTCTTCCCATGTCACCTGATGCACGAATCCGACTGAGAACCTCCTTAAGCCCTACAAAATGAGCCCATCTATATTCTTCGTCAGAAATCTGAAATTCCCTTAGTAGAACTATTTCCGCAGTAGACATCTCTGCAGCCTCCTCTAGAACGTGACCTCCTTCAGATCCAGCGAGGATTACAGGTTTTCCTTCAAGAGGCAGAAGCACGCCGTAACGCTCTATAATAGGATCAAAGGTGCCCGCAAGCCATGAAGCATCGCTTCTATCTAACTCGCTTCCACAGACGTATAGAAAGTCGTAGCCTTTGCTAGACATGGAGTCTTGAACCCTCTTCCATCTCAACTCATATTCATCACATGTAATCTGCAAGTTCCTTTTTATTGTGGGCGCAGTCTCTTCTACTATCTCTTCTGCAACCAGACTTATTTTTTTAAAGTCTACATCCAAAAATAATTCACTTTAGTTATTACGTCCATCTCTCGTTAAATTAGATATATTAATCCTTCTCTTGTAATTACATGAAAAAAGTTTATATAAAGTAGTCTTTGGTTCCATAACATGAATACCCATTCAGGTGGCAGTAAGAAGGTTCTAGCTATAGAAGCACATCCAGACGATGCCGAATCCCTGATGGCAGGAACCCTCACTTTACTTCATAAGAAAGGATATAGGATTTACATTACATCGGTTTGCACGGGTGATAAAGGTTCAAAGATCCTAAGTCCACGGGAGATCGCGTCAAAAAGATTTGGAGAGGCTACTTTATCAGCAAAAATTTTAGATGGCGTCTTTGAAACTTTAGGCGTACCCGACGGCGAAGCAGTGTTTGATAACAGTATAAGAGCAAAAGTAATTGAAGCAGTCAGAAAAGTTGACCCAGACATCGTAATAACGACGTCTCCGACTGATTATATGCCCGATCATGAGATAGCTTCCTATCTGACTTTCGACGCATGCTTTTTAGCTTCAGTGCCGAACTATGACACAAGACAGCCTAATCCTTCCAAAGCTATGGATAGGATCCCCCACCTTTACTACGCAGATCAGTTTGGCTGAAAGCTCAGCATGGCATGGATGACTATATCAATACTATGTTAAAATGGTCTGAAGAAAGAGGAAAAGAAATTAATGTTAAATATGCTGAAGGTTTTAGACAACACAAGGACCATCCTTTTCCAAAAGAAAACATCCTAAAGCAACTTGTTCCAGTTATTGAAAAAATGATAAAATAAAAAATAAATATCTAAATTTCTCCTTTTATTTCTTTAACTAAATTAAATAATCTTATGGTCCACGATTCCCATTTTAACGTGCGTAGGATACAATCTACCTTTCTAGATAGTTATAGCACGCTCATTTTTCATATCCTTTCCACATGAGCTTGAAGACTCGGCAAAAATTGATGGATTCAGTGGAGCGTCCACTTTTAGAAGGATAATTTTTCCGCTTTCAGGAAACCTTCTAGCACTGTTAGCTATCGTAAACTTCCCAGGGATCTGGAATGAACTTGTATTCGCACCCGTTATAATGCAGGTGAATCGTACGAAGACACTGGGTCCGGGCTTGATGAGATATGTGGGACAATACCACAGCCGATATGATTATATGTTTGCTTGACTTATAATATCTGTTATACCACTAATAATCTTTTATATAATATTCCAAAAACAAATAGTTAAAGGTGATTAGCAGGTTCTCTAAAAGGATAAGAAGAATTAAATCAAAGACGGATACAAAATTAAATGAAAGATAAGTTATTTATTGTATTGTTTATGTTACATTATTTTATTTTTTAGATACATTAAAATATAAGCAGTAAGAGATATACCCGACGTTTAAATGCCTCGGCCAGTAATTGATTTGCATGAGGATATCTCATTTTATTATATTACAGGAGCAAGTGGTTTGGGATTTGATCTATCGCAGTTTAGCTTTGATATGCCTGGAAGACATGCCGATATTCCTAAGTTCAAAAAGGGAAATGTGAAAGTAGTATTCGGTTCTTCGTCGCCCATAACCTATACCTTTAATCCTAGAGTCAGCAAGCAATTAAGTAACGAATATAGCTTTCCCTTAGAATATAGTAGGGCATATTCGCCAAGATCATCGTCTTCAGCCCTTCTTGAACATGTGAAAGTATATTATAATCTCTGTAACAGTTACCCTCAAGACTTGTACATAGTTAGAAGGAAGAGGGATTTGGATGATGCTATTAAAAAGAATGGAACCAGCATCCTAATTTCTTTAGAAGGAGCTGATGCAGTAGAAGATGTGGAAGATATTAAGATTCTATATAATATAGGAATAAGAGCAATAGGATTCACTTGGAACTTCGATAACAGGTATGCTGCTTGCTGTACATCTAGGAAGGATTATGGACTTACTGGTGAGGGAGAAGATTTGTTACATGAAATGAATGATTTTGGTATAATTCCAGACTTGGCACATAGTAGTAAGAATACCTGCGTGGATGTTCTTCAAGTCTCAAAAGAACCTATTGTTGTAAGCCATACCGCTGCTATGTCAATATACAATAGCGTAAGAAACCTAGATGACGAGATTCTTGAAACCTTACACAAAAATGGAGGTGTAATGGGGTTTATCTTTGGTAAACCAATGATTGGTGGAACTGAAGATGTTAATCAACTTGCAAAACATATAATGTATGTGTACAACAACTTTGGACCAGATATCTTGGCTATAGGGAGCGACTACTTTGGTCTTATAGATATCACTGCTCCACGTGGAATCGAAGACATTTCTAAACTCGAAAATCTCTGGAGGATTCTTATTGAGCAAGGGATGAAAGAGGATGATATTGACATGCTTTCTTATAAGAATGCGTATAGAGTGATCGAAGCAAATGCAGAACACTGGAAGGATTTTGCATGATCTATAAAAATAAAATATTTTTTATTTATAAGGATATTTGACCGATGATTCAGTAATTTTTTTATCAAATCAGGATTTTTGTAAAGATCTATAAGAAAGTTGTTTACCCCCTCCATTTGTTATAGAATTTCAAAACCATCATTTATGCCACTTATGACTGCAAGTTGATTGTTATTGTTTTAGTGAAGGAAATTTCTCGCGTGAAGTCTGCTTATTCCATTCCCCGTTTTGTTTTTAGTAGTGAGCACTTAAACAATCTTTTCTTTTTTAAAGCATCATATTATTTAAATTAAAGATTTATTTACATAACATGTTAATATAATATGCTTTAGGCAAAAATTAGAAATACGACAACCGAACAAGAAAAAAGAGGAGATAGAAAAGAAACGATAATAAGAGAATTTCAACATAACATGTTAAAGGAAATACTGGAAGAGCCAGATGCCCTAGCCAAAACTTACGAAAAAAACAAGAAAAAAATGAAGGTAATATCAGATAATATTCTGAAGAATTATAAAGGTAATTTATATGTAACAGGATCTGGAACAAGCTTTCATGCTGGTCTATCATTTCAATACTCTTTATTTCAATTAACTGGCGTTTATCCTACAGCGATGTTCGCTTCAGAACTGCCAACGTGGATTTCAGATCATGTCCTTCCTACAGTGCTCATAGCTATTAGCCAATCAGGCGAAAGCACTGACATAATAAATGCTGTGAAAAGGGTGTCAGAATTAAAGTTCCATAAAGTAGGTGTCACTAACAAGCCAGAAAGTCAGCTGACAAAAATTGTAGACGACGTTATATTCACTTATGCTGGTGAAGAGCGTGCTTTAGCTGCTACTAAGACCTATGTAACACAGGTTCTTGCCCTACTGATGTTATCTACGAACTTGTCTTTTTTAATGGAAAAAATCTCAAATGATTTCTATCGTTCTTTAATGAGTGATCTTCAAAATACTCATATACTTGTTAAGCAAGTTATCGAAAAAAATATTGATAGAATTAAAAGCTTTGTTGAGAAAATTGGAAACATCAACAGAGCTTTCGTACTTGGATCAGGTGTTCTTTATCCGTCGACGATCGAAGGGTCTCTAAAAATTAAGGAGACATGCACGACTCCATCTGAGGGTTTTGCTCTAAGAGAATTCCTTCACGGACCAATTCAGTTGGCAGGAGAAAAGAGTCTGACACTAATATTAGGGCATTCAAAGTTGGACGAAATGCTCTACATAGATGTGATGAACAAAGTCAAGAACTTTGGAGGAAAGGTGTTCCTAGTTAGCGACAAATTCATGGATGTTCAAATTGACGATCAGATCAACATCGAGGTACCCTACGAGATATCCCCAATCGTCTTCGCTCCAGTCTTTCAAACGCTGGCATATTTTATAGCACTATCAAAAGGTTTAAACCCTGACGCTCCAGAAAAGTTAAGCAAGGTGGTAAAATGAAAGTTGACCATTTCTTCTTCGGTCTGCAAAATACGCTCTATGATACTGAGTTACAATTGTCGATGGCTCGAATGAATGCCATTAAGGCAATGATTGCGGAAGGTCTTCCTTTAAATGAGGAGTCGACCTATATGATGCTGGAAGATATAGTTAAGGAATATGGGGTACATTATCCGCGTCACTTTGACGTCTTATCAGAAAGACTTGGAGTGAAATTCACCCCAAAAATAGTTGCAGCCGGCGTATTAGCTTACAGGGAAGCAAGCAACGTATACCTTAAACCCTATCCAGATGTTTTTGAAACTTTAATTAGCTTAAGAGATAAAGGTTCTAAACTATACTTAATAACGTCGGGTCCATCAGTTAAACAATGGCAAAAAATATTAGCTCTTCAACTAAGTCACCTATTTCATAACGTTTTCATTGAAGAGAGAACAGATGTCATGAGCGGTTTTTCGAAAGGATTTTTAGGGCATATTATAGAACAGATTTATGTGGACAAAAAAAACCTGCTTCTTGTATCTGGTATAGCAAGTGAAATCAATTCTGCTAATGAACTGGGTGTTAATTCTGCATTAGTCTTAAGAGGTGCAGCAAAATATAAGGTTGAAGAAAAGAGAACGTTAGCGACACACATTCTAAGCTCTCTAAGTGAACTTCCGAAGATAGTATAGAATTTAATAATTGTAAAATAAATAAAAGGATAGTTTTAGATTTATATATGAAAGAAACTGCCTCTATTTTCGAGCGGATTAAGCTGTTTATTGGCTTACTTTCAAAGGATATTGACAAGTTTCAAATCATCATATCGCTGAGTTCGAAACTTTAGTAAAAGCAGTTGTTACAGAATACAAGAACCTGTTATAGCGTGCTTTTTTGATGAACGGGTATGCAAGGTCAAATAAAGCAAAGAAACTGATAGATGATATGTTTTATGCATAAAAAAGTTGATTCTCAGAAGTCTGCTTAAAATAATCATCTCCTCAAACCCCTCTTCCTTCAGAGTAAGAATTAAAATTTATATATTTATCTCAATTACCAGTGAGAAGACCAATCGTTTTATGAACTAATTCACTGAATTTATGTCTATAACCAAATGTATCAGAGGTTTCTCTTGTCCATGGTTTATTACTGTAATCTCTAAAGCTTTCTTCAAGAGCCTTTAATCTTCTTTCTCTTTCTTCGACGTTTTCAAGTTGAAGTATTTTGTCAATTTCATCATTTAGGATATAATTTGCAGACAAGTCAAATCGTTTAGCATTCAAATACGCTCTATATGATGGATTTTCGATCTCTCCACGAATGACTGCGTACTTTTCACGTAGTGTCAAATTAATATTAAGTCCTAAAAGGATAGCTTGTATTATTTTTGCTTTTGTTAAATATTTAGTTTCATAATTCAACCATTGATGCCAAGAAGGCATCGACATAGAAGAATAAATTTCCATGAAACTTCTATAGAAGACATTATAACCATACTTGTTAGGAAAATCGAATGCTAGTGAGCCAGGATCTAGCAGTACCATTGGGCCTAGGACAGGGTTAAACCATAGAGGAACTTGGACATTGTTCTCTTGGTATCCTTTGCGCATTTCTCTGTCCATTTGATAGACTTTTTCGCAAAACTTGAACGTTTCAGATAGTGTTTGCCAATTATCTTCTGCAAGACCGATCATAAAGAATAGCTGAAGTCGAATTCCTCTTTTTCGGCAATTCTTTAATGTATCTATGATTTCATTATTTGAATAATCTCGACCTTGAGCATATCTAACATGATCAACACCTGATTCTACTGAAAACGTTAATTCTATATCCACTTTAGTCTCTTTTAAGTCTTGGAGATATGCATCATCGGTAGGAGTGAAAAGGTCCATCGCGATGTGAGTGTCTAGAGATTCCATTTTTAATGCTTCAATCAGATTCCTTTGATATTCAGTTCCTCCCATTCTCGGATCTTGGAAGGCAAAAACCAATTTTATTTTCTGTTCGCTTAACTTTACAATATCCTCTACAATCTTCTTCGGACTCCTAAATGCAGGTTTTTCTCTGCCGAAAAATGTTCTATAACTATAAGATGAACCACCACACGTAATACAGTTATAGATACATCCTCTACAAATTGGGATATTCCAAGTTCTTTGGGGTGGATAACCCCAATTGATTGTACGTTCGTTTGGTATAACAAGGTCAAGTCTTGTAAAGTCAAATAAATCAAGATCTTCAGGCGGCTTTTCGAGTTCATTGGTCTTTATTGCACCCGATTTAGTTCGATAAGTCAGATTTGGTACGTTATCAAAGTTTTTTGAACCTTCAAGTTCTCTCATAAAACTTAACATTGGTCTTTCACTTTCACCTCGCACTATAATGTCAATGAAGTCAAATTCTCTAAGAATTTCTGTAGAAAATCGAGTTGCTGTTAACCCTCCAAGAACAATTATAGAATTTGGATGAACTTTTTTGCATAAACGTGATATTTCAATTGAGCCCTGTGAATGTACTAACCAATGTAAATCTATAGCATATACTGAAGCCTTTAACTCCCTAAGATAAGTCTCAACATTTAGATCTGAGTTATTTATCATAGCTTCAGCCAAGTTTATCACTCTCGCCTTGTAGCCATTTCTTTCAAGATATTCTGCTATGCTAAGCAAACCAACTGGAAACATTATGAATTGATTGGTACTATGGGGAACTGTTTCTGCAATTGGGCCACTAAAAATAGCCTTCTTCCTAAAATCATATTTGGAGGGCGGATGCAAAAAGAGTATGTCAAGCTTCAAATTTAATACACTATTTGCTCCAGATGTTGATTTGATATAAATATTTAATCTCCTAAATTTTCTTGATTTATAAAGTTGCAAACTTGAGTAGTTAGTTATAATCCAATAACAAGGAGAATGTAAATAGGCTACATAAAAGATGTGGATTTTTATTATTAGGTAAAATAATATTCCGCCGAATCATCGTAAACTTTAAAAAGTTATCTCATTAGTTTGGAGTAGATATTAGATGTGGAGTGTTTCACAAGAAAATGGTGAGTTATTGCTAGAGACTATAATTTTATACATTCAAAGTATCATAGTACAAAGAAAATGGTTAGAACAAGATATTAAGTTTCCCACAGAACTGTCACATTCCGGTGGTATATATGTATCAATGAATAAAGGAGACATTACTATATCATCAGGATACCCTTTTTCCGACAAACCACTTATTGAATCTGCTTTTGAAGCTGCCTGCAATGTTGCTATAAGAACTCTTTCCAATTCGGGCTTAGAATTTTCAGGAGCAAATAAATACACTATCTTTGTAGACATTTTATCACCTTTATACTCTGTAAAGGTTGAGCGTAAACTAGATTACCTAAAAATCGTTGATGTACACAAAGGCCTTTTTATTGAACGCGGATTTTATAAGGGACTTGTTCTTCCACGATTCGCTTTAGAAAAGAGGTGGAACGTTGATGATTATCTTTCAGAATGCTGTTTAAGAGCTGGGCTCGCTGCGGATTCGTGGTTGAATTATGACATTAATGTATATCAGTTTAACACACAAGAACTTAGCAGTACACTCAGTTTTTAATACGCATAAAAATTTTTTATAACAATTAAAAGTATCTGTTAGTACCCCACTCTGTTACGCTATATTATATACTTTGGGCAGCCTGCAGTTTCTTGGTTGGATATAATTTTCCAATCTTCATGTGTTTGAATATATGTTACAGGAAAATCATCTCCAATCTTACCTAATAAGGCTATTCGAAGAACTGTAGTTGACCAGTCAAAAGGACTTACGTTTAAACTAATGAGCCTAATCCTTTTTGAACTCATTATTTGCCTCATGCCTATCGTTAGCGCTTTATGAGGAAAATTTATAATGTTTCCACCTACTCTTAAATGCAAAGTGTTACTAGTTATAGTGTACGCATTAAGGTACACTATCCTAGGATCTGTTTCCAAGATATTTGTTTCAGGCTCGTTAAATGCTACGTGCCCATGTATACCTATTCCACCATAGCAGGTATCGATTCCATGTTTTGAAATGATTTCTTTTAAAGAAAATAAATTTTTATGGTTCGGAAATATAACTCTTTCTTTAGGAATACATAGCTCTGGCTTAATGTGATCAAAAAATAAGTTCTTCATGGTTCCCTTGAAACTAAGAGGATGTTCTTCAGGAAGTTCTATTCCATTATCATCGCAATACTCATCCATGAAGAAAAACCAACAATTTTTAAGACTTATTCTCTCATCATTGATAATATCTTTGAGAATAGGATATTGATCAGTCGGCCCTACAGGAAAAATGAGCTTTGTTATTCTCTCAGACTTATTATTCCCTTGGATTTCATCAGCAATAGATCTCGCATAATATTCATAAAGGGCTTGGATATTCTCTAGCAGTATAAGGTGCTTACCACTCTTTTTCACAACTTCTTCTAAAGACATTTGTAGTATTTTTTTAACTTCCTCTCTCCTTCCCATTAAGTATATCATATCTATCTATCATCATTCTAATATATATAAATATTATTAAAAAATATTAGGAATAAAATCAAATAATAATTATAATATTTTAAAAAAAAGTTTAAATAGGATACGATTCTTTATATTCATCATGAGTCAAGAACCTAAGAAGATGGATAGAAGGAAGTTCGTCTGGGCAGGTGTCGGCGCTGCTGTCATCATCGTCGCTGGTGCAGCGGTTTATCTTGGAACGAGGCCTGCCACAACAGTTACGAGCACACTCACATCTACGACCACATCTACTGCTGCTCCAACAACTGTCACATCTACGACCACATCTACTGCTGCTCCAACAACTGTCACATCTACGACCACATCTACTGCTGCTCCAACAACTGTCACATCTACGACCACATCTACTACTGCAACGACTTTAACAACTGGGACTGAGGTAGTAACTCTATGGGGTATATCGGGTCCAACATATACTACATTCACACGTGAGGCAGGTCTTTTTGAAAATGGGAGTACAGCTGAAAACGAAGCAGCACATCCAAACGTAACCATTCTCGTTGAACAAAGTGATGAATCTACATTCGAAGCTACATATAACCTTAGGATGGCAACTGCCCCTCCTCCTGATTTTACATTCCATTATCCCGGAAGCTGGTTTACATATCCCCTTGCGAAAGCTGGATACCTTTACAACTTAGACGACGCTATCAAGAAATATGGATGGAGTTTTGATCCCGGATACGAAAAATATCTCTTTGATCCTACAACTAATTCTCCTTCACCTAATGGCCATGCATATTGTATGCCACAAGACTATGTAGCATATCCATTCATATACTACAATCCCACAATTTTCACCAAACTTGGAGTTTCCGTACCTACTACGATTGATGAACTTTACTCAATCTGCAGTAAAGCCGTTTCAGCCGGATACCTTCCTGTTACCTTTGGATACAATACAGCACCCGCGTGGGCTTGCAATCTTTACACCTTCGTACTTGCTAACCTATTAGACGCAACCGACTATGATAACTTCCTAAGCGCGTATGGCTATTCTCTCACAGTTGGAAATCCTTCCTTTAAAAGCAGAACAGTCCATTGGACCGACCCAACATTTATACAGGCATTCACTCTCGAGCAAGAGATCGCTAGTAAAATCTATGCTGCAGGCTTTTTAGGTATGTCAGATGATGATGCATCAGGTCTCTTCGCCTCAGGTAAATCAGCAATGTATCAGACAGGATCTTGGGGGCCATCCACCTTAGACAGCTTAGTTACGAGCTTTACATTCGACGCATTTATAATGCCGACAGACTGGAGTGTAATAAGTCCTCCGGCTATAGCTAGTGTAGATAATTGTCTGGCAATTTGTGCTAAAACCAATTATCCAGATATCTGCTTAGAATTCATGGATTTTGCTATAAGTAAAGCTGAACAAACACTTATGGCCAATACTGGAGCCTTCACGTGCCGGAATGACCTACCTTCATCGATATATACAGACCCACACATGGTAACTAATTCTAGTTTATTCACTAAATATGACCCACACATGGTCATACAACTGTTGATCAATGCAGATCTTGCTAGCGAGTTTATAAGTGATGTTGGTTCACTGATGTCAGGTTCAATGACAGCAGCTGCGGTAGCAGCTGATCTTGAAAAAACTGCAGAGACAGTCTATGCTAGTGCAGTTACTACAACTACAACATAGTAGTTCATAGTAAATAATGGAGAGCAAGGATTAGCCTTGGCCAAGACGGCTTATCTATTCTTGGCACCCGCTTTTTTTTTGGTAATACTGTTTATGTTAATACCAATTGGGATGGTTATTTATTTGAGCTTTTCCAGTTGGAATGGTATTCTTGGTGTACCTATCAGATGGATAGGATTATTTAATTTTGGTCGTCTTTTAATAGACCCTGATATAATCAATGCTATTGAATTATCTCTTATATATATGATACTTACTACCTTAGGCACCGTACTAGTGGGCCTTGTTTTGGCAAGTTTATTAGATATGAGAGTACGGGGGTGGAATACATTTAGAGCAATATTCTACCTTTCAGTTTTACTACCAGCAATAGTCACTGGTAGACTCTTTGTTACTATGTACAACCCAAATGTTGGATTAATCCAGCCTCTATTGACTTTTATTTATGGACTAGTTAAATTACATGCACCGGTGATTTATTGGCTCTCAGACGCCAAGATTGTTATATATTCAATTATTCTAAAAGATATTTGGCAGTACGCTGGATTTCCAATGATTATATTTATCGCAGGTTTTTCTACGATACCAGTCGAAGTATCAGAAGCAGCATTAGTTGAAGGAGCTACAGAATGGCAAATCTTTCGACATATAAAACTTCCTTTAATCAGAAATGTCTTTGCAATTGCATTGACTTTACAATTGATATTTTCCTTTAAGGTCTTTGATACAGTGTGGACAATGACCGAAGGAGGACCAGGTACTTCAACTCAAGTTTTGGCAGTATACCTATACAAGGAAGCTTTTATAGGATCGGTTTTCGGGTACTCTGCAGCAATAGCTGTTCTTATGATTTTAATAATATTTCCCATCGCAATAGCTTCTCTTAAGCTTTCGAGGTTTGGTGAGATTTAATTTGAGTGATAGATATTCTATAGGTATTAAAAAGAAACTCATGGGAAGTCCAATCTATTTGGCCTACATCTTTCTTTTTCTATGGACATTTTTGCAGCTATATCCTATTATTTGGATG